>JBDHTX010000006.1:0-182394 GCA_039808885.1 Dongiaceae bacterium
GCGCGGCGCGGGACAAGGTGCTGCGGCTGCTGGCCGCGCGCGGAATCATCGACGCGCCCGCTTTGGCCGGCGCCCTGGCCGAGCCGGTGCCGGAGGCGCGCCAGCCCTTCCCGATGAGCGCGCCGCACCTGGCCGAGCGGTTGCGCCGCGCCGATCCCGCCGCGACGCTGATCGCGACGGCGCTCGACGACGACCTGCAGCGCGCCATCCAGGAGATCGTGCGCCGGCACCAGGCGTCGCTGGAGCCCAGCGCCAGCATCGCCGTGCTCGCGGTGGAGAACAGCGGGCGCAAGGTGCGGGCCTATGTCGGCTCTAGCGATTTCTTCGCCGACCGGCGCTTCGGCCAGAACGACATGGTGACCGCCCTGCGCTCGCCGGGCTCGGCGCTGAAGCCCTTCATCTACGGCATGGCCTTCGAGGCGCTGATCGCGCATCCGGAGACGATGATGCCGGATGTCGCCATGCGTTTCGGCGACTACGCGCCGCGGAATTTCGACGGCCATTTCCGCGGCAGCATCACCGCGCGGGAGGCGCTGCAATCCTCGCTCAACATTCCCGCCGTGGCGCTGCTCGACCGCATCGGCCCGCAGCGTTTCGTGCAGCGGCTGAAGGAGGCCGGCGTGGAGCTGGCCTTCCCGGAAAAGGCGACCGCGCCCGGCCTGCCCATCGCCTTGGGCGGCGTCGGCATCGACCTCGAAGGGCTGGTGACTTTGTTCTCGGCGCTGGCCGACCAGGGCAAGGCGGCGCCGCTGGATTACGGCGTCGCGCAAGCGGTCGGCCCGGAGCGCCCGGCGCTGGTCGATCCGGTCGCCGCCTATTACCTCACCAGCATCCTGCTCGACACGCCGCCGCCGCCGAATTTCCTCAGCCCCGGCAACCGGCGCAACGCGCAGCCGATCGCCTACAAGACCGGGACGTCCTTCGGCTTCCGCGACGCCTGGGCCATCGGCTACACGCGCGACTACACGATCGGCGTCTGGGTCGGCCGGCCGGACGGCACCTTTTCGGCGGGTCGCATGGGCCGCGACACCGCGGCGCCGATCCTGTTCGAGGCCTTCGACCTGTTGCCGGTCGGGCCCTCGGCGCTGCCCGCCAAGGCGCCGGAGGGCGCCATCCTCGCCGGCACGCTCGACCTGCCCGCCAACCTGCAGCAATTCCGCATCCGCCCGGGGGCCGCGACGGGGGCGGGCAAGGCTGCCGCGATCAAGGTGGCGTTCCCGGTGGACGGCGCGCTGCTGGAACTGGCGCCGGAGGACCAGCCCTTGCCGTCGCTGATCCTGCAGGCCGATGGCGGCGCGATGCCGCTGCGCTGGCTGGTGAATGGGCAGCCGATCGCCTCGTTGCCCTATCGGCGGCAGGCGGAATGGCTGCCGGACGGGCGGGGCGCCGTGCGGGTGACGGTGATCGACCGCGACGGCCGCAGCGCGACCGCCTCGGTCTGGATCAAATAGCGCCTATTGCTTCGCCTTGAAGGCCGCGGCGGCGGCTTCCGCGGCGGTGACGTCTTCCTTGGTCATGCCCATCGCGGCCAGCGCGCGCAAGGTCGTCGCCTGGTCGGCGGTGATGCCCGAGACGTTGCCGTCGCCGATGGTCTTGGCGGCGATGGTCAGCCACTCATAGCCCTTGACCGGATCCTTCACCTGCGGGCTGCGGGTGTAGAGCGCGCCGAGCTGGTACTGCGCCTTGGCCGAGCCGCGCTCGGCCGCCATCTGGTACCACTTGGCCGCTTCGCCGTCGTCCTGGGGCACGCCCTGGCCGAAATCGTAGATCGAGCCGACCAGCAGCTGCATGTTGACGTCGCCGGCCTCGGCCAGCGGCGTCCAGACGGCGAGCGCGCCCTGGTAGTCGCCGCGGCCGAAGGCGTCCCAGCCGGCCTGCGCCGCATCGCCACCGGCGCCGGGCGCGGTGGGCAGCTTGGCAACCTGCGGCGCCGCGGCGGTCGGTGTCGTCGGCACGGTGGCGCTGGCGGTGGGCGGCGTCGACGGGGGCGCCGGCGGCGGAATTGCCGTCGTCGTCGCATCGGCCGAAGGCACGAACGGCTTGGCTCCGCTGGGCGCGGCGGCCTGCGGTTGCTCGGTGGGAGCGGGGGCGGCGGGCGTGGCCGCGCTCTGCAGCGGGGCTGCGCCGCAACGGCGATACTCCACGCCGACCATGTTGGCCGGCATTTCCGGCGGCACCGCGGCGATGACGAAGCGGTCGTCGGCGCTGCGGCGATACTGGTAGGTATGGCCGACGCCGTCGACCCCGGTGGTGACGACGGTGATGAGGTCACCGGCAGCCTGATAGGTGGCGGGCAGCGTGGCCGCGACCTTGCCGCCGAAATAGCTGCGCGTCTCCGCCGGCGCGAACTCCAGGCCGCCGCCCGGCGGGCAACCCAGCGAGGGGCCCTGCCATTGGCCAATCAGCCAATTGCCGGCCACCGGCGCCGGCGTCACCAGGCTGGCCTGCTGCGTCCCGGCCGGCTCGGCCGGCGCGGCGGCGGTCGCGCCGGCGGCGCCCTCGCCATATTGCAGGTCGCCCGAGCTGCCGTCGGTGGATGCGGGGGCCGCTGCGGCCGGCTCGGCCGGCGCAGCTTCCGCCGTCGCGGTCTGCGGTACTTCCGCCGCGGCGCCACCGTCGGTCATTGCGCTCGCATCGTCGCCGCCGGCGACGGTCATCGGCGCCGCCGGAGCGGCATCCCCCGTCGCGGGTTCAGTCGCGGCGGATTCGACCGGCGCGGGGGCAATCGCCGCGGCGCGCGCCGGATTTAGCGCAGCCAGGCGTTGCGCGGCTTTCTCGTCGCCGGCCTGGGCGGCCTTTTCGTACCAGTATTCCGCCTGGTCCTTGTCGTAGGGCAGGCCGTGACCGCCGGCATACATGCTGGCGAGGTTGCGCATGGCCAGGGGCAGGCCCTGATCGGCCGCCCTCTGGTACCAGCGCGCGGCCTCGGAATCGTCCTCGTCGACGCCCAAACCGTGGTCGTAGAGGGCGCCGACGCTGTTCTGCGACACCGCGTCGCCGCCCTCGGCGAGCGGTAACCATTCCGCCATCGCCTTGCGGAAGTCGCCTGCCTGGTAAGCGTCTACACCAGCTTGATAATCCGCCCGTGCAGGGTTAACGGAAGCGATGAGGGTCAATGTGACTAATGTCACAAGAATTTTAGCAAACGGCTTCACGTAACCTCTCCGAACCTGCCATAATGCCTGCGGCTTGGCCCTGCTATGTAGCAGGGATATCGGCGTCCGGGGAAGATGATGGTGTCGAGGCTCGTCAGCAGAGGGCTGCGTGTGGTCCTTGCGTGCGCCCTGATCGCGGGCGGCGCGGGACTCGATGCGCGTGGCGCCGGCGCCGCCAGCCTGGTGATCGACGCGGCCACCGGCACGGTGCTGAGCGCCGATGCGCCCAATCATCTCTGGTATCCGGCCTCGCTCACCAAGATGATGACCGTCTATGTGGCGCTGAGCGAGATCGACGCCGGCCGCCTCCGCTTCGACGACAAGATCAAGATCTCGGACGCCGCCGCCAACGTGTCGCCGGTGCGGTTCGGCCTGAAGGCGGGGCAGGTGATCACGGTGCGCGAGGCGATCAACGCCACCATCGTCGCCTCCGGCAACGACGCCGCCACCGCCCTGGCCGAGAAGATCGGCGGCAGCGAGGCCGCCTTCGCCGAGAAGATGACCGCGATGGCGCGCTCGATCGGCATGCCGCGCACGGTGTTCCGCAACGCCACCGGCCTGCCGGATGACGGCCAGGTCACCACGGCGCGCGACATGGCGGTGCTGGCCATGGCGCTGCTGCGGGACTATCCGGAGCATTATCCGCTGTTCAACCAGCGCACTGTGACCATCGGCAAGCGCAGCCGCGGCACGGTGAACTCCATCCTCGGCAGCTACCAGGGCGCCGACGGCTTCAAGACCGGCTTCACCTGCGGCTCCGGCTACAACCTCGTGGCCTCGGTCGAGCGCGACGGGCACCGGGTGATCGGCGTCGTCCTCGGCAGCAAGAGCCGCGGCGAGCGCGTCGCCGAGATGACCAAGCTGCTGAACAAGGCCTTTGCCGGCGACAAGGCCGCCGGCGCGTCCCTGGCCGAGCTGGCGGCGCAGCCGGGCGACGAAGGCGCGCCGCCCACCATCCTCAACGGCGGTGCCTGCAGCGCGGCGCAGCTTGCCGGCGGCGAGGACACGGTGATCACCTCCGCCGCGCGGCTCTCGGGCTGGGGCATCGTGTTCGGCGCCTATCCGGACAAGGCCAAGGCCCAGCAGGTGCTCGCGGACGCAAAGAAGAATCTCGGCCTTCTCGCCAAGGGCACCCGGCAGGCCATCGTCCAGAAGGCCTATGAGGGCAGCGCCAAATACAGCGCCATGCTGGTCGGTTTCGAGCAGGGCGAGGCCGGCAAGGCGTGCAAGGCGATGTGGGCGCAGAACGCCTATTGCCTGGCGCTCAGCCCCGAGGTGCTCGGCAACCCGGACATGGTCTGGCGCTGAGCGCGGCCGAAAGGCGCACGCGCATTCGTGACTTGCAGGTCCGGCCGCCGTCCCCCACGTTTGCCGCGGGGATGCTGCCAATGGCCTGGACATGATGCATTTGCGCGGTCTGTCTTCCATTCCCGGCTGGATCATCGCCGCGCTCGCGGCGGGGGCGATCCTGGCCGGTTGCGCCAGCCCGGCGCCGCCCAAGCCGGCGATGGTGCCGCTCGGCCAGACCGGCGATTTCGGCTATTCCGAGCGCGACCTCGGCAATGACCGCATCGAGGTGACCTATACCGGTGCGGCGGTGCGCGTGTCCGTGGGCGCCACGCGAAACGACGCCAAGGTGCAGGCGGAGCTCGCCAAGACCCATGACCTGGCGCTGTGGCGTGCAGCACAAATCGCCGACCAGCGCGGCATGGCGGCGATCAAGATCGACAAGGAGACCCGCGACACCGATGTGCAGGTGACGCGCCAGCTGGTGCCGAGCCCGGCACCGTTCGGCTATGGGCCGTATTGGAATCACTACGGCTATTACGGCCGTCCGAACTGGTTCTACGACGACCCGTTCTACTACCAGCCGGTGCGCCGCGCGGCGGGGCGGGTGACGACCACACTCACGGTCGTCCTGCTGAAGACCCGCGACCCCGATGACGCGGCGCAGCTTCCGGTCAAGGAGACCTTGAGCAACCTGCAGGCGGCGCGCGGCGGCGCGGTGTATTGACCGGCGCCGTCAGCCCATCGGCAGCAGGCGGCTGCGCGGCGCGATGGTGGAAAGATCGTCCAGGCTCAGGCAATGGCTGACCCGCACGCCGTCATTCGACAGCGGCAGCAGAATCCATTCGAAGACCAGGTCCTCGCGGTTGTCGAACCCCACGGTCGACAGGCCGTAGAGCGGGGCGCGGCTTTCGACGACCCGCTCATAGAGCATGCGGTTGAGGGCGATGACTTCGCCGGTCCAGCCGGTATCTTCCAGCCAGCGGTTGGAGAAGTCCTCGCCGATGATGCGGACCACCTCGGTGCCGACCAGACGGTAGCGCACGCGAAACGGGTCGTAGTGCAGCTCGACGATCGAGATGTAGGGCAGCCAGGGAACCAAATCGACGGGGTCGATCTCGTCGCGCCGCGGCATCGGCCGGTCGCCGCGCAGCCGGTGCCAATGCGCCTCGATGCCCGGAATCAGGCGCGAGGTGATCTCGCTTCTATCCAGGAAGCAGATCTGTCCGCCAAACCACTCCCGTTCCGCCATTCGACCTGCCGCCCCTCAGTTGTCCGAAGTATAGGGGCTTGCGCCTGGACAACCAGCCCAATTCAATATGCGATGACGTTTCGGAGTCTGCGGAGGCTACGGGAACCATGACCGAGGGACACGGGAAGGGCGCCGGTTTCAGCCTGTGGGCAAGGCTGCGCACGTATTTCTTCGCCGGCATCCTGATCACGGCACCGGTCAGCCTGACCATCTATTTGGCCTGGCTGTTCATCTCCTTTGTCGACGAGCGGGTCTTCAGCCTGCTACCGCCGGAATACAATCCGGAATCCTACATGCCGTTCTTCATCCCGGGCCTGGGCCTGCTCGTGGTCCTGGTCGGCCTGACCCTGATCGGGGCGCTGACCGCGGGCTTCCTGGGGCGGGCGGCGCGGCAGTTGATCGACGGCATCCTCAATCGGCTGCCGGTCATCCGCTCGCTCTACAGCGCGATCACGCAGATCATGGAGACGGTGCTGGCGAACAAGTCCTCCGCCTTCCGGGAATGCGTATTGATTGAATATCCACGCAAGGGAATTTGGACCCTGGGCTTCATCACCGGCACGTCGAAGGGCGAAGTGCAGGAGGTGACGAGCGAATTGCTGGTCAATGTCTTCGTGCCGACCACGCCGAATCCGACCTCCGGCTTCCTGCTCTTCGTGCCCGACCAGGACATCATCCGGCTGAAGATGCCGATCGAGGACGGGCTGAAGCTGGTCATCTCCGGCGGCATCGTGACGCCGCCCGGCCCCAAGGCGCAGCTGGAAGCGTCCGCTAGCCCGACCCCAGAAGCTTGATCGCCTCGTCCTGGTGGAAGAGGTAGAGCATCAGGCGCAGCGCCTCGCCGCGCGCGGTCTTCAGCGTCAGGTCGCGGTCGATCACCAGCTGGGCATCATCGCGCGCCATCGCCAGCAGATCGCCGTGCACCGCCAGGTCGGCGACGCGGAATTCCGGCAGGCCGCTCTGCCGCGTGCCAAGGACCTCGCCGCCGCCGCGCAGGCGCAGATCCTCCTCGGCGATGCGGAAGCCGTCCTCGGTATCGCGCAGGATCTGCAGCCGCGCCTTGGCGGTCTCGCCGAGCGGCGCCTGGTAGAGCAGCAGGCAGCTTGACTTGGCGCTGCCGCGCCCGACCCGGCCGCGCAATTGATGCAGCTGGGCGAGGCCGAAGCGCTCGGCATGCTCGATCACCATGATAGTGGCTTCGGGCACGTTGACGCCGACCTCGATCACCGTCGTCGCCACCAGGATGTCGAGATCGCCCTTGGCGAAGGCGGCCATCGCCGCATCGCGCTCGGCGGCCTTCTGCTGGCCGTGCACCAGTCCGACGCGGTCGCCGAACATCTGCGCCAGCATGCGATGCCGATCGGTCGCGGCGGCGAGGTCGACCTGTTCGGATTCGTCGACCAGCGGGCAGATCCAGTAGATGCGGGCGCCGCCGGCAATGGCGCGCCGCAATCCGTCGGCGACCTCGTGCAGCCGCTCCAGCGGCAGGGTGCGGGTGTCGATCGGCTGGCGCCCCGCCGGCTTCTCGGTCAGCTTCGACACGTCGATGTCGCCATAGGCGGTCAGCATCAGGGTGCGCGGGATCGGCGTCGCCGTCATCACCAGCAGATCGACGCCGGCGCCCTTGTCGGCCAGGGCCTGGCGCTGCTTGACGCCGAAGCGGTGCTGCTCGTCGACGATGGCCAGGCGCAGATCGGCGAAATCGACGCCTTCCTGCACAAGCGCATGGGTGCCGACGATGAGCTTGAGGTCGCCGCTGCCGAGCCGGGACAGGATCGCCTCGCGCGCCTTGCCCTTGTCGCGACCGGTGAGCAGCGCGAGCTCGATGCCGGCCTTGGCGCAGAGCGGCTCGAGCGTGGCGAAATGCTGCCGCGCCAGGATGTCGGTCGGCGCCAGCAAGGCCGCCTGGCCGCCGGCCTCGATGGCGTTGGCCATCGCGAGCAGCGCCACCACGGTCTTGCCGCTGCCGACATCGCCCTGCAGCAGGCGCAGCATGCGCGTCGGCGACGCCATGTCGGCCAGGATCTCGTCCAGCGCCGTCTTCTGCGACCCGGTCAGCTGGTAGGGCAGGGCCCCGACAATCTTCTTGCGCAGGCTGCCGTCGCCCTTGCTGCCGCGCCCAGCCTTGCGCTTGTTGCGCGCCCGCACGATGGCGAGCGCCAGCTGATTGCTCAGCAGCTCGTCATAGGCGAGGCGTTGCCGCGCGGGGGCGAGGGCGGTGAGCGCCCCCTCGTCGGCGGGATGATGCGCCTCGGCCAGCGCCTGGTTCCAGCCGGGCCATTTCCGTTGCGCGAGCAGGCTCGGGTCGAGCCATTCGGCGAGCTGCGGCGCCCGGGCGATGGCGGCCTCGATCGCCTTGCGCAGCACCTTGGGCGGCAGGCCGGCGGTCATCGGATAGACCGGCTCGACGATCTGGATCTGCGCCAGCTCCTCGGCCGGCACCATGTGGTCGGGATGCACCATGTTGAGCATCCCGTCATAGCGCTCGACCCGGCCGCTGATGGCGCGCATCGAACCGACCGGCAGGGTCTTTTCCAGGTAGTCGCCGCGGGCATTGAAGAAGACCAGGTCGAGGAAGCCGGTGGGGTCGGAGCAGCGCACCTTGTAGGGCGCCCGCGGATTGTGCGGCTTGGCGTGGCGCTCGACCCGCACCACGACGGTGACGATGCTGCCATCGGCGGCGGCCGACAGATGCGGCTGGTTCCGGCGGTCGATCAGCCCGGTCGGCAGGTGCCAGAGCAGGTCCACCACCAGCGGGCCGGCCAGCTTCTCCACCGCCTTCGCCAGCCGTTGACCGATGCCGGGCAAACTGGTTATTGGCGCGAACAAGGGATTCAGGATATTCGGTCGCACCGTTCGGACTCGCGGAAGACGCTGGGTTCGGTCGGCCAAGCTAACGCGGCGGCACCCGGCGGAAAAGGGCGATGACGGATCGGCGATGACAGGCGGAGTGGACGACCTAACGGCAACGCGCAAGCGGCTGAAATTCCGCTCCTGGCATCGCGGCACGCGGGAAATGGACCTGCTGCTCGGCCGTTTTGCCGACCGACATTTGGATTCCTGCGACCCGGCGCTGCTGACGGCCTATGCCGCGCTGCTGGAGGAGAATGACCCCGACATCTACGACTGGGTCTGCGGCCGCGGCGCGCCGCCGGAAGGCCCGTTCCTGCCGGCGCTGGAGGCGCTGGCCAAGTTCCACAACGAAGCAAGCAAATCGTGCTGACGCTGCCATTCGCGATACCGGTCCCGGGGCGCCACCAGGTCGGCGGCGCGCCCGAAGGCGCCGATGCCCTGCTGATCGCGGCCCTGGCGATGAGCACGCCGGGCGGCGTGCTGCACATCGCGCGCGACGAGTTGCACATGGTGCGGATGACGGAGATCCTGCGCTTCGTGGCGCCGGAGCTGAACGTCATCGAGTTCCCGGCCTGGGACTGCCTGCCCTATGACCGCGCTTCGCCGCATCGCGACATCCTGGCGCGGCGCATCGACGCGCTGACCCGGCTGGCCGCGCTGCCGGAGGATGCGCGCGGCAAGCTGGTCGTGGTCACCACCGTCTCCGCCATCCTGCAGCGCGTGCCGGAGCCGGCGAGCTTCGCCCTCGCCGGCCTGGTCATCAAGCGCGGCGGGCAGCTGGAGCAGGGCCGCCTGATCGACTACCTGGTCGGCAAGGGCTATGCCCGCAGCGGCACCGTGGGCGAGGCGGGCGAGTTCGCCGTGCGCGGCGGCATCGTCGATTTGTTCCCGCCGGGAACCCAGATGCCCCTGCGGGTCGATTTCTTCGGCGACGAGGTCGAGGATCTGCGGCTGTTCGATCCTTTGTCGCAGCGCAGCCTGGGCAAGGTCGAGGAATTCGCGCTGAAGCCGATCAACGAGATCGAGCTGACGCCGGAAGCCATCGAGCGGTTCCGCACCAACTACCGCAGCGAGTTCGGCACGTCCGGCGCCGACGATCCGCTCTACGAGGCGATCAGCGCCGGGCGGCAATATCCGGGCATGGAGCACTGGTTGCCGCTGTTCGGCACGGAGCTGGTCTCCTTCGCCGATTACCTGCCGCGCGCCGTCGTCACGCTGGATCACCAGGGCGACGAGGCGGCCAAGGCGCGCTACGAGACCATCACGGACTTCTACCAGGCGCGGCGCGACCTGCAGGCGGCCGACCGCGAGAGCGGCGCCGCGATCTACCGGCCGCTGCCGGTCGGGCGCCTGTATCTGACCGAGAACGCCTGGCGCAACCTGCTGGACAAGCGCGTGACCCTGGCGCTGCACCCGTTCCAGGCGCCGGACGAGGGCGGCTGGCTCAGCGGCGTGGGGCGTTTCGGCAAGGGCTTTGCCGAGGCGCGCGCCAACCCGGACGTCAACCTCTACGAAGCCGTCGCCAGGCTGGCGCGCGAGGAACAGGGCCAGGGCCGCCGCGTGATGCTGGCCGCCGGGTCGCCCGGCGCCCTGGAGCGTCTTGGCCACCTGCTCGGCGAGCATGGCCTGGGCCAGCAGCAAACGGTGGACAACTGGGCCGACTTTGCCGCCTTGCCGGCGGCGACCCTGGGCCGCGCCATCCTGCCGCTCGAAATCGGCTTCGCCACCGACGCGGCGCTGGTGCTGACCGAGCAGGATATCCTCGGCGACCGCCTGATCCGCACCGTGGCGAAGAAGAAGCGCGCCGACGCCTTCCTGGCCGAGCTGGCGAATTTCAACGCCGGCGACTACGTGGTGCATGTCGACCACGGCATCGGCCGCTATGAGGGGCTGGTGGCGCTCGATGTCGGCGGCGCGCCGCATGACTGCCTGCGCGTGGTCTATGACGGCAACGACAAGCTGTTCGTGCCGGTCGAGAACATCGACGTGCTCAGCCGCTATGGGGGCGAGGATGCCATCGTCGCCCTCGACAAGCTGGGCGGCGCCGCCTGGCAGGCGCGCAAGGCGCGGGTCAAGCAGCGCATCCGCGACATCGCCGAGCAGCTGATGAAGACGGCGGCCAAGCGGGTGATCCGGTCCGCCGATCCGCTGGTGGCGGGCGAGGGGCTGTTCGACGAATTCTGCGCCCGATTTCCCTACGCCGAGACCGAGGACCAGCAGCGCGCCATCGCCGAGGTGCTGACCGACCTCGGCAGCGGCAAGCCGATGGACCGGCTGGTCTGCGGCGATGTCGGCTTCGGCAAGACCGAGGTCGCCTTGCGCGCCGCCTTCGTCGCCGCCATGTCGGGCAAGCAGGTGGCGGTGGTGACGCCGACGACGCTGCTCTGCCGGCAGCATTTCAAGACCTTCAACGAGCGCTTCCACGGCTTCCCGGTCAAGGTGCGGCAGATGTCGCGCCTGGTCACCAACAAGGAGATGGCGGAGACCAAGGAGGCGTTGAAGGCCGGCCGCGTCGATATCGTGATCGGCACCCATGCGCTGCTCTCCAAATCGATCGAGTTCGCCAATCTGGGCCTGCTGATCGTGGACGAGGAGCAGCATTTCGGCGTGGTCCAGAAGGAGCGGCTGAAGGAGCTGCGCGGCGACGTGCATGTCCTGACCCTGACCGCGACGCCGATCCCGCGCACCCTGCAACTGGCGCTGTCGGGCATCCGGGAAATGAGCCTGATCACCACGCCGCCGGTCGATCGCCTGGCGGTGCGCACCTTCGTGCTGCCCTATGACCCGGTGATCGTGCGCGAGGCGATCATGCGCGAGCATTTCCGCGGCGGGCAGATCTTCTATGTCTGTCCGCGGATCGAGGACATGGAGGCGCTGACCGCGCGGCTGCGCAGCCTGGTGCCGGAGATCAAGTTCGTCACCGCCCATGGCCGCATGTCGGCAACGGCGCTGGAAAAGGCGATGACCGCCTTCTACGACGGCACCTACCAACTGCTGCTCGCCACCAACATCATCGAATCCGGCCTCGACATCCCGACCGCCAATACCATGATCATCCACCGCGCCGATCTATTCGGCCTGGCGCAGCTCTACCAGCTGCGCGGGCGCATCGGGCGGTCGAAGCTGCGCGGCTACGCGTATCTCACCACGCCGGCGGGCAAGGTGCTGACCGAGACGGCGCAGCGCCGGCTCGAGGTCATGCAGACCCTCGACCAATTGGGCGCCGGGTTCAGCCTGGCCAGCCACGATCTCGACATCCGCGGCGCCGGCAACCTGCTGGGCGACGAGCAATCCGGCCATGTGCGCGAGGTCGGTGTCGAGCTCTACCAGCACCTGCTGGAGGAAGCGGTGCGCGAGGCGCGCGGCAGCGAGAAGGTGGCCGCGGCCGAATGGCAGCCGCAGATCAATATCGGCATGCCGGTGCTGATGCCGGAGAACTACGTTCAGGACCTCAACGTCCGCCTCGGCCTCTACCGCCGCCTGGCGGAGCTCACCAGCGACCAGGAAATCGAGGCCTTCGCCGCCGAGCTCATCGATCGCTTCGGGCCGCTTCCGGTGGAGGCGGAGAACCTGTTGCAGGTGGTGGCGCTGAAGAACCTGTGCAAATCCTCCGGCGTCGAACGCCTGGAGATCGGACCGAAGGGCGCGGTCATCGCCTTCAAGGACAACCGCTTCGCCCGGCCGGAGAAGCTGGTCGAGTTCATCACCAAGCGGCCCAACCTGGTGACGCTGCGCACCGATCACCGCCTGGTCTATCGCCAGGACTGGGCCGAGACCAAGGCGCGGCTGAACGGCGTCAAGAAGCTGATGCAGAACCTGGCGGCGATGGCGGCCTAGCCGGCGCTGGCGGCGAGGTGGCGGAATTCGTCGCCGGTATCGGCGAGGAACCGCTGCCGCCAGAGCGCGGTGTCGCGATCGCGCTGCACGGTGACGCGGACCAGCGCTGGATTGACCGGCATCGGCGCGAGGCCCATCAAGGCGGCTACCTGATCGACGGCGGCCTGCGGGTCGCGCATGACATCCTCGTAGGCGAGGGTCAGCGGCCGCGCGCCGAATTCCCGCATCACCTGGTCCCAGATCGCTTCCCTGGCTTGCAGGTCGCGGATGCAGGTCGCGATTTCCCCGGCATCGTAGACGGGCTGCGCGCTCGCCTGCCTGGAGGCCATGATCTGTCCGGTCTGCCGCACGCGCGACAGCGAAAGCGCCTGGCCGAGCAGGTCGCGCCGGTGGAGCCGCACGAAGCTCAGCTTGGGCAATGCGTGGAACAGATCGACCTTTCTTGTCACGCGCTCGTATTGGATCGGCAGGATCTTGGCCGCATAGATGCCGTTCGGGGTGGCGCCCATCGACCTGACGATGTCGATCTGTGCGTGCCGGTCCTTTGGATATGCCGGGTCGGTGTGCCTCTGCCGGGCCGCCGTGTTGAAATACTCGGTCGGCTTGCCCAGTTGCCCGGTGCTGGCGAGGAGCTGGCAGAGATAGTTGCTCCCGCTCCTGGGCGTGGCGCAGATGACGTAGCCGCGATCCGCGAGACGGGGCAGCAGGCCGAGATACCTGCCCCAGCGGCTCACCGATCTTCGAATGCGCCGGAGTGGTCGTGCGCCGCGGCGCGGCCGGTCAGCAGCTTCAGCCGCGCTCATGCAGTCCTCAGGCGACGCCCGACAAGCTGCGCTGCGCGTCTTCCTCGCGCGCGAGGTCGAGCATGTTGAGCAGCGCTTCCGGCTCCTGCGCGCCGGAGAGGCCGAAGCGGCCGTTGAAGACCATGAACGGCACGCCGTTGATGCCGATGCGGCGCGACTGCAGGTCCTCGTTGATGGCGAGGTCCATGCGGCTGCCGTCGGTCATCGCCTCGTTGATGAGCCCGGCCGACATGCCGGCCTCGAAAGCGAGGGCGGAGAGCACGTCGGCATCGCCGATATCCAACCCTTGCGTGAAATAGGCGGCGAAGATGAGGTCGAGCAGGTCGGACTGCCGGCCTTCCTCGGCCGCGGCATAGAGCAGGCGGTGCGAGCGGAGCGTGTTGGGTGTGCGGGCGATGCGCTCGAAATCGAACTTGATGCCTTCCTGCGCGCCGACGCGGGCGACGGCGTCATACAGGCGCTGCGCCCGGTCCAGGCTGCCGAACTTGGCCCCCATGTATTGCCGGCGGTCCATGCCGCCCGGCGGCAGGCCGGGATTGAGCTGGAACGCCCGCCAGCGCAGCTTCAGCTCGGGCTGCGGCCGCATGCGCAACGCGCGCTCCAGCCGGCGCTTGCCGATATAGCACCAGGGGCAGACCGTGTCGGAGAAGATTTCCAGCTGCATCGGAGCCGAGCCTTTCGCGGCAAGTCTACGGCAGGCGACGCCCGAATGCCAGCCGGGCTATGTCGCCGCGGGGGGGCCGGATGGCCGCAGGGCCTTTTGCAGCGTCTCGGCCATGGTGTCGCCGATCGAGGCCGGCTCCGGCACCGTCAGATGCGCGCCCGCCGCGCGCAATTCGGCGGCGTGGTCCTCGTCATAGGCGCGGGTCAGGATCAGCGTCTCCGGCAGCACGTAATGCACCAGGGCGACGAGCTGCACCGCCTTTTCCGCGTCGTTGATGGCGATGACCAGCGCCTTGGCCTCGGCCAGGCCGAGCGCTTCGATGACCTCGATCCGCCCGGCATCGCCATAGAAGACCGGCCGGCCCTGCCGGCGGGCGTGGTTGACGTTGTTGGGGTCGGTATCCGACGCCACCCAGCGGATGCCGGCGGCGTCCAGACGTTCGGCGACGGCGCGGCCGATGCGGCCGAAGCCGGCGATGATGACATGGTCGTGCACGTCGTCCGACAGGCGGGGCAGGGAATCCGTCTCGATCTCGGTGCGCCGGGCGATGCCTGGGGCGAGGCGCCGACCCAGCATCGCCAGGAATGGCGTCGCGATCATCGACAGCACGACCACGATGGTCAGTTCCTGCTGCAGCAGCGGCGAGACCAGCTTCTCCCGCCCGGCCAGCGCGAACAGCACGAAGGCGAATTCGCCGCCCTGGAACAGCAGCAGCGCGAGGCGCATGGCGCCGGCGACCGGCAGGAACAGGCGCCAGGCCAGGACGAACACCACCGCGCCCTTGATGACGACGACGCCGAGCAGCAGCGCCAGGATCTCCGGCCCGTGCAGCGGCAGCAGGTCGGTGTCGAGCAGCATGCCGACGGTCATGAAGAACAGGCCGAGCAACAGGCCGCGGAACGGCTCGATCTCCGCCGCCACCTGGTGGCGATAGGCGGTGTCCGCCAGCAGCATGCCGGCGAGCAGCGCGCCGAAGGCCATCGACAGTCCGGCGGCATGGGTGACCGCGGCGGCGGCCAGCACCAGCAGCAGGGTCAGGGCGGCGAAGATCTCCCGCGAATGGATGGCGGCGACGGCGTTCATCAGCGGGCGCAGCGCGATGCGGCCGATGCCGAGGATCAGCATGGTCACCGCCGCCGCCTTCAGGAGGCTGATGCCGATCGCCTGCGACATCTCCAGCGGCGTGCCGCGCAAGGCGGGGACGAGCACCAGCAGCGGGCCGACGGCGAGGTCCTGGGTCATCAGGATGCCGAGCGCGCCGCGCCCGAGCCGCGACGGCAACTCGCGCCGCTCCGCCAGCAGCCGCAGCGCGATGGCGGTCGAGGAAAGCGAGAGCGCGGCCCCCAGCGCCACCGCCGTCGGGCCGCCCATGCCCAGCAGCAAGCCGCCGCCGGCCAGGAGCGCCGTGGTGACCGCCATCTGCAGGCCGCCCAGGACGAACATCGTCTTCGGCAACTGGCGCAACCGCTCCACCGGCAGTTCGAGCCCCACGGTGAACATCAGGAACACGATGCCGAGTTCGGCCAGGGCCTGCGGCGCGTGCACGTCGCGGATGACGTTCAGGATGGCCGGGCCGATGAGCAGGCCCGCGGCAAGGTAGCCGACGATGGAGCCGAGCTTCAGGCGTTCGGCCAGGGACGCGCCGATGACGGCGGCGGTCAGGATGATCAGGGTATCGAGGAAGATCGAGACGTACTGGCCGGTCATTTATCCCCTTGCGTTCCGGCGTTCCACGCAACACCGCGGACTCTGCCCAAGACTATGCCCAGTCGCCGCCGTCCAAGAGAAGGCATTTGTGACGGCGGCACCGTCGACGCGCGCCGCACACGATGATGTGCATGGGCCGATTCCCATTCATTTGTCCGAATGCTCATTGGGAACGGACAAGGCATATCATTCATTATACTGCAGAAGTCCCGGCCAACCGGCCGAAGCGGCGCAAGCCGCGCGGCCGTCATCCGCCCATTCACTGCGAAAGTGCCCGACATTGACGACGACACCGGCGCAACTCGGCGGCAGATCCATTCTCGTGGTTGAGGACGAAGTGTTGATCGCCCTGGGAATCGCCGCGCTCCTTGAAGAGGCGGGCGCGGAGTTGATCGGTCCGGCGAACACCGTCGAACAGGCGCATGCGCTCCTGGCGCAATGGCCGTCCGACCTGCATGCCGCCCTCCTGGATCTCAATGTTGCCGGGGTGTCGGTCGACAGCGCGATCCTGGCGCTCAAGGAACGCGGTGTTCCGTTTGCGTGCATGACCGGCTATGGGCCGGGGGATGCATCCGGGCCAGACCCCGGCGCGCCGGTGATCGCCAAGCCGTTTCCGCCCGAACAGATCGTGGCGACGGTCAAGTCGCTGCTGGCCGGCTGAGGCTCAGCGCTTGCCCGCGTCATCGCGCTCGCGCCACTCCACCAGGTCGGTCAAGGTCGAGGCGAGATCGCCGTAATCCTCGATGGCCAGGAACTGGACGATCTCGCGGCCACCCTTGCGCAGCGGGAACAATGCGTATTCGTAGGCGAAGAGCCCGCCCGCGGTGGTCGTGCATTCGCTGACGCCCAGCACCGGCGCGCGCCGGTCGTAGGACAAGCGGTAGAGGTCCTGCCACGGCGCCTCGGGCTCCGTCGGCAACATCTCATCGAGATAGCGGCCGATGATGTTGAAGCCCGTGGCTTCCGCGACCCGGGTTCCCGCCAGGCGGTAGCGGATGCGGAAGGGGTCCGGTTCGACGTCGCAGAGCAGGATATTGGGCAGCACGTCCTTGAACACTATGGGGTCGAAGTCGGCACGGTCCGGCACGTCGCCGCGCCGGTGCGCCATCCACCACGCCTGGAGGCGACGCACCATGGATGACTGCACCAGCTCGATGTCGTTGTAGATGCCCACGGATGTCACGGTTCCCTGCAACCCGCCGCAACGGGTGTAACGGCGGGATGATCGGATGGGAACGTTAACTGGACGTGAAGGCGCTGGCTGACATTGATCCTATCGCCGGGCTGGCGCGGCGCTTCCCTGTTTGACGCCCCGCGGGTCGTCGAGAGCTTGGTTGCGGCGCAGTTCGACGGCGAGGCGGCCGCGCAGCGCCAGCCAGCACATGCGCAGGTCGCCGATCGCACCCCACACGGGATTGACCAGGACCAGCGATTCGCCGATATGGCCGACGACCTTGGTTCCCGGCGTCTCCTCCTCGGCGAGGCCGAGCTTGCCGAACAGCTCGCGCATGATCGTCACGTGCTTCTGCGTCTGCTCGTGGTACTCCTCGAATTCCTTCCGGAGGACCTTGTTCTGCAGGCATTGCAGCGCGGTCTCGTAGATCTTCACGCCGCCGCGTTCGGTTTCCAGCATCTGCTGCAGCAGCTCCACCAGCTGCTTGTCGAGAGTCGTCTTCATGCGCGGCCCTTTCGGGTTGCCGAATCATGTCGGTTTGCGGGAGCGCCGGACGGCGGGAAGCGGGCGGGATCCGGATATGGAATCGCGCGGCCCGCGGCCCGGCCTGTCCGTGTCGCAAGAAGATAACGCGCGATCCTGGCGGGTGTTCCCTGGCCGGTTCTCTTCCGTCGAACGCCGGCACGGCTGTGGCCGTGCGTGCGGCCCGTTGCGCGCGATCAGGGGCGGGGCTTCATGCGCCAGGGCGCGATCTGCTCGAGCGTTCCCTGGAAGCGGAAATAGTCCTCGAGGGCGATGAACTGTTCGATCCGGTCGCCGCCGTTGCGGAGCGGGAAGATGCCGAACTCGTAGTCGACCGTGCCGCCGCTGGCGATCGGGACCGTGGTCAGGCCGAAAAGCGGCCGCCGCGACCGATAGACGGTCAGATAGTGCTCGCGCCACGGCTGGTCGGGCTCCGCGCTGAGCAGCTCGTCGAGGTAGTGACCGGAGATGTCGAGGCCGGTTATCTCGGTGACCTTGGTGCCGGACAGGCGATATTTGATTCGGAAGGGCTCATGCTCCACCTCGGCGATCAGGATATTGGGCAGCAGCGCCTTCAGCTCCGCCGGGTCGACCTCGCTGCGGTCCGGAACCCGGTCCGGGCCGCCCTTGCGACACCACCAGCTATACAGAGCCAGCACCAATCGGGACTCGCATTTGGCGGGATCGGTCCAGACGGGCAAGGGAGTCCTTTCGCGGCCGGGCGTTGGCGAGGGACCGGGCAGTGGCCGACGGTCCGGTCGATTCCAAACCAGCTTTGCGCCGAGTTCAACGTGAATCCGGCAATTCGGCCCCGGATTCCAGGGGGTGTGTCGTGGGCTTGGGACGCTGGCGGATGGGGTGAGATTCGAACTCACGGTGGGGTTGCCCCCACGGCGGTTTTCAAGACCGCTGCCTTAAACCACTCGGCCACCCATCCCGCGGGTCCCTTGGCGCGGCATCCCGGGACGGGTTCCATTAGGCCAGCGGGGCGGGACTGGTCAAGCAAGGGGACCGTCGCAACCTGGTCTCCGAGTCGCCGCAATTCCGCATCAAGGTGGCCGGATAAGTCGCGGTGCCGCCTGTGGATTTGGCGGTTTTCCGCGGCCCGCCGGCCGCTCCGCGCGGGTGAGTTGCCAGGGGAACCTGCGGGCTTTAGCCTGCCCGGGAATTGAGTCGCCGGGGTCGCATAACCGGCTGCCGCGGACTGCAATCTGACCCAACGCCTGACGCCATGTGGAATAGCCGACGCCAAGCGCTGATCTTTTGTGCCCTCGCCGCCCTCGTGTCCGGCTGCACCGAATCCAAGGTGCTGGTGGACCAGGCCAAGGTCATCACCAATCCCGGCCCGGGAAAGCCCGCGCCATACAAGATCGGCAAGCCCTACCAGGTGGGCGGGGTCTGGTACTACCCCAAGGCCGATTACGAGTATGACGAGACCGGCATCGCGTCCTGGTATGGGCCCGGCTTCGACGGCAAGCGCACCGCCAGCGGCGAGATCTTCGATACCAACGGCCTGACCGCCGCGCACAAGACCCTGCCGATGCCGTCCATGGTGCGCGTCACCAACCTGGAGAACGGACGCTCGATCGCCGTGCGGGTGAATGACCGCGGACCGTTCGAGGCCGGGCGGGTCATCGATCTCAGCCGCCGCGGCGCCCAGCTGCTCGGCTTCATCGACAAGGGCACCGCGCGGGTGCGGGTCGAGATCATGGCCGAGGAGAGCCAGGTGCTGGCCGCGGCGGCGTCGAAATCCGGCGGCGACACCCTGCCGCCGCCGCCCAAGGCGGCACCCGCGGGCGAGGTGACCGCCGGCGGGCTGGAGCCGATCGCCGGGTCCAAGGTCAGCCCCGGCAACCAGCCGCAGGCGGCCCCCAGCGCGGCGCCGGCCGGCGGCAGCGCGGTCGGCGAGATGGTGCTGCCGCAGCCCGACGGCAAGGTCACGCAGGTTGCCGTGAAACCGACCAACATCTACATCCAGGCCGGCGCGTTCCTGCGCCAGGCCAACGCCAACCAGCTGAGCGGGCAGCTGAAGAAATACGGCGCCGTGCGCGTGGCGCCCGTCACCGTCGGCGCGCAGCGCTACTATCGGGTCCGCATCGGGCCGCTCGCCTCGGTGGAGGAGGCGGACAAGACGCTGAAACGGATGATCACCGAGGGCCATCCGGAATCGCGCATCGTGGTCGATTGAGCCGCCGATGCGGGAAGCCCGTCTCGAACGAGGCCAGCTGCTTGATGCTGCCAACTGCTTGACGCTTGCTGTGAATTGTCTCACGTTCCGCGCAAATGCTCTCGCCAACTTGATGTGTCGAACTGGATGAACGCCATGACACCGCGCCGCCTTCTGACCGCCCTGGCCCTCGCTTTCGCCGCCCTTGCGGCGCCGCTTGCCGCCACGGCGGAGCCGCTCGTCACCAACGCCAAGCACGTCTACATCGTCGACTACCAGACCGGAGCGGTGATCTTCGACAAGATGGGCGACGAGCAGCTGTTCCCCGCCTCGATGAGCAAGCTGATGACAGCCTATATGCTGTTCGACGCGCTGAAGCGGGGCGACGTGAAGCTGACCGACACTTTCCATGTCAGCCAGAAGGCCTGGGCCATCCAAGGCTCGAAGATGTTCGTCGACATCGATTCCGACGTGAAGATCGAAGACTTGATCCGCGGCATGGTGATCCAGTCGGGCAACGACGCCTGCATCGTGATCGCCGAGGGCCTGGCCGGATCGGAGGAGGCCTTTGCCGAGCGGATGAACGCCAAGGCCAAGGAGATCGGCCTGACCGGCAGCCATTTCACCAACGCGACCGGCTGGCCGGACCCCAATCACTACATGACGGCGCATGACCTGGCGACGCTGGCCACGCACCTGATCAACGACTTTCCCGAATACTACCATTTCTATTCGGAGAAGGAGTTCACCTGGCACGGCATCAAGCAGGGCAACCGCAACCCGCTGCTCTATCGCGCCGGGTCCGGCGTCGACGGCCTCAAGACCGGCCACACGGAAGAGGCGGGCTTTGGCCTGACCGCCTCGGCGATCCGCGACGGCCGCCGCATCATCATGGTCGTGCACGGACTGACCGGCATGCAGGAGCGCGCCGACGAGGCCGGGCAGCTGCTCGACTGGGCCTATCGCGAGACCGGCAATTTCACCGTCGCCTCCAAGGGCGCGGTGCTGGCCGAGGCGCCGGTGCAGTATGGCGAGACCAAGACCGTGCCGCTGACCGTGGCGCAGGATTTGCTGCTGACCCTGCCGCGCGCCGACCGGCAGAAGGTGACGGCCAAGGCCGTGGTGCCGACGCCGATCATGGCGCCGGTGGCGGCCGGGCAGGAGATCGGCAAGCTGGTCGTTTCGGCGCCCAACATGCCGGACTTCACCATGAGCCTGGTCGCCGGCCAGGACGTGCCGAAAATGGGCATTGGCGGCAAGATCGCCGCCAACCTCAACCGCCTGGTCTTCGGCGAGCAGCAACAATAGTTCGATGCCGAGCGGGCCAGCGCCGCGGCGATTCATCGTCTTCGAAGGCGGCGAGGGCGCCGGCAAGTCGACGCAGGTGAAGCGCCTGGCCGAGGCTCTGCGCCAGGCCGGCGAGACCGTGACCACGACGCGCGAGCCCGGCGGGTCGGCGGGCGCCGAGGCGATCCGCAAGCTGCTGGTCGATGGCGAGACCGCGCGCTGGTCGCCGCTGACCGAGGCGCTGCTGATCAACGCGGCGCGGACCGATCACCTCGACCGCGTCATCCGTCCCGCCCTGGCGCGCGGCGAATGGGTGATCTGCGACCGCTTCGCCGATTCCACCATGGCCTATCAGGGCTATGGCATGGGCCTGGAGCGCGCCTGGCTGGAGGACCTGCGCCATCGCGTCGTCGGCGAGGATGAGCCGGGCCTGACCCTGGTTTTCGACCTGCCGGTCGAGATCGGCCTGTCGCGCGCGGTCGCCAGCCAGCGCTACGAGCGCATGGGCCGCGCCTTCCACGAGACCCTGCGCGCCGCGTTCCAGGAGATCGCCCAGGCGCGCGATGGCCGCCACCGCGTGGTCATCGACGCCGCCGGCACGGTGGACGAGGTCGCGCGCGACGTGGCGGCGACCGTGCACGTCACCTATGGGCTGACGCTGTAATGGCTCTGCGCGCGAAACCGATGGAAGCGCCGGAGGAAACCGGCCCGGCCTGGGAAAGCCGGCTGATCGGGCACGAGGCCGCCGAGCAGGCGTTCCTCAAGGCGCATGGCTCGGGCCGCATGCCGCATGCCTGGCTGATCTCCGGGCCCAAGGGCGTCGGCAAGGCAACGCTCGCCTATCGCATGGCGCGCTTCCTGCTGGCGCAGCCGGCGGAGGAGGCGGGCGGCGGCATGTTCGGCGATCTCGAGCCGGCGGCGGCTTCGCTGCAGATGCCGGCCGAGGCCCGGGTGTTCCGCCAGGTGGCGCAGAAGGCGCACCCGGATTTCCGCCTGCTGGAGCGCATGGTCAATCCGAAGACCGGCAAGCTGCGCAACGACATCGGCATCGACGACGTGCGCGCGGTGATCGAGTTCCTGCATCTGAAGCCCTCGGCCAGCCGGTGGCGCGTGGTCATCGTCGACAGCGCCGACGACCTCAACCGCAATTCGGCCAACGCGCTGCTGAAGATCCTGGAGGAGCCGGCGCCCAACACGGTGCTGCTGCTGCTGAGCCACGCGCCGCAAGCGCTGCTGCCGACCATCCGCTCGCGCTGCCGCAAGCTGCCGCTGCAGCCGCTGGACGACGCGGTCCTGGCGCGCGAGATCGGCGCGCGCTTCCCCAAGACCTCGGCCGCCGACCGGCAGGTGGCGGCTTTGACGGCCGGGGGCAGCCTGGGCCAGGCGATCCGCATGGTCGAGGCGGATGGGGTAGGGCTGCTGCGCGAGATCGGCGGCCTGCTCAGCGGCTGGCCGAAGCTGGATGCCGGCCTGCTGCACAAGCTGGGCGACAAGCTGGCCGGGCGCGACCAGGGACCGCAATTCGACCTCGCCGTGGAGCTGCTGGGCTGGTGGTTCGCCCGCATGGCGCGGGCGGCGGCGACCGACATCCTGCCGAATCCCGAGGTTTTTCAGGGCGAAGCCGCCCTGATCGGGCGGATGCGGGCCGCCGCCAGCCTTGATCGCTGGCTGGCTCTATGGGAAAAGGTCAGCCGCCTGTTCGACCGGGTGCAAAGCGTCAACCTGGATCGGAAACAGGCCTGGGTCGCGGGCTTCCTGGCCATCGAGGGCGCGGGACGCTAGCCTTCCGGGAGCCCGTCTGGGCCGACAACCACCGAACGAAGCCGGAGTTCTGAGCGATGGCCGAGGCCGACCGCTACTATGTCACCACGCCGATCTACTATGTGAACGATGCGCCGCATATCGGGCACGCGTATACCACGCTGGCCTGCGATGCCCTGGCGCGGTTCATGCGGCTGGACGGGCGGAAGGTGCATTTCCTGACCGGCACCGACGAGCACGGACAAAAAGTCGAGAAATCCGCCAAGGCCGCGGGCATGGACCCGAAGGCTTTCACCGACAAGGTGTCGCAGAACTTCCGCGACCTCGCCAAGGCGATGAACTTCTCCAACGACGATTTCATCCGCACCACCGAGGAGCGGCACATCAAGTCGTGCCAGGAGATCTGGCGCCGGTTGAAGGATCGCGGCGAGATCTATCTCGGCTCCTATGCCGGCTGGTACGCGGTGCGCGACGAGGCCTATTACGGCGAGGATGAGCTGACTACCGCGCCCAACGGCAAGAAGATCGCGCCGTCCGGCGCCGAGGTGGAGTGGGTGGAGGAGCCGAGCTATTTCTTCAAGCTGTCGGAATGGGGCGACAAGCTGCTGAAGTTCTATGCCGACAACCCGGACTTCCTCGCGCCCGAGAGCCGGCGCAACGAGGTGATCAGCTTCGTGAAGTCCGGCCTGCGCGACCTGTCGGTCTCGCGCACCACCTTCAACTGGGGCGTGCCGGTGCCGGACGACCCGGCGCACGTGATGTATGTGTGGCTGGACGCGCTCACCAACTACATCACCGCCGTCGGCTTCCCGGACGAGAACGCGGCCAAGTACAAGCAGTTCTGGCCGGCCGATCTGCACATGGTCGGCAAGGACATCGTGCGCTTCCACACCATCTACTGGCCGGCCTTCCTGATGGCCGCGGGGCTCGAGCCGCCGCGCCGGGTCTTCGCGCACGGCTGGTGGACCAACGAAGGCCAGAAGATGTCCAAGTCGCTGGGCAACGCGCTGGAGCCGCATGCGATGGTGGCCAAATACGGCCTCGACCAGGTGCGCTATTTCCTGCTGCGCGAGATCCCGTTCGGCAATGACGGCGATTTCTCGCACCGCTCGATGGTGCAGCGGATCAACAGCGACCTCGCCAACGGCCTCGGCAACCTGGCGCAGCGCTCGCTGTCGATGATCAACAAGAATTGCGGCGAGCAGGTGCCGCAGCCGGGTCCGTTCACCGACGCGGACAGGGCCTTGCTGGCCTCGGCGCACGGGCTGCTGGCGAAGCTGCGGCCGCTGATGGCGGAGCAGGCCTTCCATCGCGCGCTCGACGCCATCTGGCACGTGATCGGCGAGGGCGACCGCTATATCGACGAGCAGGCGCCCTGGACGCTGAAGAAGACCGACCCGGCGCGCATGGCGACGGTGCTCTACGTGGTGGCGGAGACGGTGCGCCATCTGGGGATCCTGCTGCAGCCTGTCATGCCGCAATCGACGGGAAGGCTGCTCGACCAGCTGGCCTTGCCGGCTGACGCGCGGAGCTTTGCCGCCCTCGGCGAAAGCGGGGCGTTGAAGCCCGGCACGCAGCTGCCGAAGCCCGAAGGTGTCTTCCCGCGCTACGTCGAAGAGGCGGCGCAGTGATCGTTCAAGCTCGCTTCAATTCCCTCCCCCGAGGCGGGGGAGGGATAGGGTGGGGGCGGCGGCGCTTCCGCTTGGCTCAGTCTTCGCCTGAGAGAACAACCCCCACCCCGACCCTCCCCCAGCTTGGGGGAGGGAGGTGCGAGCCTGCGAACAAATGACAGAGCTCATCGA
This sequence comes from Dongiaceae bacterium, assembly GCA_039808885.1. GTDB lineage: Bacteria > Pseudomonadota > Alphaproteobacteria > Dongiales > Dongiaceae > Dongia_A. The sequence continues at coordinate 24,272 of JBDHTX010000006.1, forward strand.
CTCCCACTGCCATCTCGACTTCCCGGAATTCGCGCCGGAGCTCGATGCCGTGGTGGCGCGGGCGCGCGCGGCGGGGGTGGGGCGGATGCTGACCATCTGCACGCGGCTCTCCAAGTTCGACCAGGTGCTGGCGGTGGCCGAGCGCTTCGATCGCATGTTCTGCTCGGTCGGCGTGCATCCGCACGAGGCGGCGAACGAGGCGGGCGTGGCCCTGCCGCGCATCCTGGAGCTGGCGCAGCATCCGAAGGTCGTCGGCATCGGCGAGGCGGGGCTCGACTACTACTACGACAAGAGCCCGCGCGAAAAGCAGCAGGAGGTCTTCGCCCTGCACATCGAGGCGGCGCGGCAGAGCGGCCTGCCGATCATCGTGCACAGCCGCGACGCCGACGAGGACACCGTGCGGCTGCTGCGGGACGGCGCGGCCAAGGGCAATCTGCGCGGCGTCATCCACTGCTTCACGTCGACGCAATACCTGGCCGACGCGGCGCTGGAGATGGGGTTTTATATCTCGCTGTCCGGCATCGTCACCTTCAAGAACGCCGAGGCGCTGCGCCAGGTGGCGAAAACGGTGCCGCTCGATCGCCTGCTGGTCGAGACCGACGCGCCCTACCTCGCGCCGATGCCGATGCGCGGCAAGCGCAACGAGCCTAGCTTCGTCACGCACACCGCCGCCTATGTCGCCGGGATGTTCGGACTTGGTCCGGACGATCTGGCACAGCGGACGACGCGGAACTTCGAGCGGCTGTTCGACAAGACGGCCGCGAAAGCCGCCGCATGAAAGTGACCATCCTCGGCTGCGGCGGCTCCGGCGGCGTGCCTTTGCTCGGGCCGGGCTGGGGCGACTGCAACCCGGACAATCCGAAGAACCGGCGCCGGCGCGTCTCCATCGCTGTGCGCCAGCGGACGGCCGCGGGCGACACCACCATCCTGGTCGACACCTCGCCCGATCTGCGCGCGCAATGCCTGGATGCCGGCATCGCCCAGGTCAGCGCGATCCTCTATACCCATGACCACGCCGACCACACCCAGGGCATCGACGACGCACGGTTCCTGAAGAAGCCGGCGGGGCAGGCGACCATACCCGCCTATGGCACGCGCGAGACCCTGCGCACCCTGACCAGCCGCTTCGACTACATCTTCCGCCAGAACACCGACGGGTCCGGCCACCTCTACAAGCCGTTCCTGCGCGCCGAGGAGGTTGCCGGGCCCTTCGCGATCGACGGCATCCCGGTGGTCGCCTTCGAGCAGGACCACGGCTTCGGCTCGGTCAGCACCGGCTACCGCATCGGCAACGTGGCCTATTGCACCGACGTGGTGGAATTGTCCGAGACGGCGATGGAAGTCCTGCAGGGTCTCGATCTGTTCGTGGTCGATTGCCTGCGCTTCGAGCCGCACCCGACCCATGCGCATTTCGGCCGGGCGCTCGAATGGGCGGCGGAGCTGCAGCCGCGCCAGACGGTGCTGACGCACATGAACCACATGGTCGATTACGATGTCATCCGACTGCAATGTCCGCCGGGAATCGTACCCGGCTATGACGGCCTCGACATCGAGGTGCCGGACGCCTAGGTCCGCTCAGTCGCGCCGGATCAGCCGCTCGTACATGACCTCATAGGGCGTGAAGCCGGCCTTCTCGTAGGCCCGGCAGGCCATCCGGTTGGCGGCCAGGACATTGACCCGGAACCGCCGGATCGGCGCCTGGGCCGCCAAGTGGCGCTCCAGCAGGTCCAGCAGGCGCTGGGCCAGGCCGGTGCCGCGCTGGCCGGGCGCCACGTAGAGCTCCGAGCAATAGCCGTAGACGTTCGAATCCGGGGTCTCGATGACCGAGGGGTCGTCGACGATGTAGCCGGCGACAAGGCCGACCAGGGCGCCGGCTTGCTCCGCCACGAACATGGCGCCTGACTTGGCGGGCATTTCCTGGAGCAGTTCCGCGAGATAGGGCTCGGTCGCACCGGCGGCGGGCAGCCGGGTATCGTGCAGGGCGATCTCATGCTCCTGCAGGGCATTCAGGGCGTCGATGACGGCCGCGCGGTCAGCCTCGGCGTATGGGCGAATGACGACATCCATGGCGGCGTGAAAGATCACGACGCGGCGGCCTTTGTCAAAGCCGGCGCGCGTGATAATCAGGCGGCGACCGGATCCGGGCCGATCCGCCCAATCGCAGATTATATTTTCCATAATATAGATTATGCGAATAATGGAACCAGGAAACGATGGCCGATCAAATGCTTAAGGACGAGCAACAAACGCCCGCCGCAGAGGCTTTCCTCAAGCTTCTGGAGATCATGGCAAAGCTGCGCGACCCCCAGGGCGGCTGCCCCTGGGACCTCGAACAGAGCTTCCGCACCATCGTCCAGCACACCATCGAGGAAGCCTACGAGGTCGCCGACGCCATCGAGCAGGACGACCTGGAGAGCCTGAAAAGCGAGCTCGGCGACCTGCTGTTCCAGACCGTGTTCTACGCCCAGATGGCGCGCGAGGCCGGCAGCTTCGACATGGCCGACGTGATCCGCGGCCTCAACGACAAGATGATCAAGCGCCACCCGCACGTCTTCGGCCAGGTTTCCATCGCCGATGCCGAGCAGCAGACCCATGCCTGGGAAAAGCAGAAGGCCGAGGAGCGCGCGGCGCAGGCCGCCGCCAAGGGGCTGAAGCCGAGCGCCATCGACGGCGTCATCCCCGGCCTGCCCGCCCTCACCCGCGCCGAGAAGCTGCAGAAGCGCGCCGCCCGGGTCGGCTTCGACTGGCCGGAGCCGGCCCAGGTGCTCGACAAGATCGCCGAGGAGACGCAGGAGATTCGCGCGGCGCTCGAAGAAAAGCTGCCAAGGGACTCCGTCGCCGAGGAAATCGGCGATCTGCTCTTCGCCGTGGTCAACCTCGCCCGGCACCTGCAGATCGACAGCGAGGGCGCCCTGCGCGCCGCCAACCGCAAGTTCGAGCGCCGCTTCCGGAGGGTCGAGGACATCCTCCACGCGCAAGGCAAGGAGCCGGCGGGCAGCACCCTCGACGAGATGGGAGCGGCCTGGGTTCAAGCGAAACAAGAAGAGCGTTAGACGCTTCCAATAAGCTGTTTTTAAAGCATTGTTGCGCAGCAATTTTGCGGCATGCGCCGAGGTCCGACCTCACGCTTTGGGCAATTGGACGCTGCCATCATCCAGGATGGTGAAGCCTGGATTCCAGGCGATCTCCCAGGCGAAGCCATCGGGATCGGCGAAATAGCCGGTGTAGCCGCCCCAGAACACGTCGCCGGCGGGTTTCAGGATCCTGGCGCCCGCCTTCTCAGCCTCCGCCAGGAGCCGGTCGACCTCCGCTTTGCTGCGCACGTTTTGCGCCAAGGAGATGTTGGCGAAGCCGCTTCCGGGAGATCCCGCCTTGGCGTCCTCGGCGAGGGAATCCCGGTTCCACAAACCGAGGATCATGCCGCCGCACTGGAAGAAGGCGACATGCTCGTTACTGGGCGGCGATTCGCTCCAGCCGAGGCGCCGGTAGAAGGCGCGCGACGCGGCGAGGTCGCGCACGCCGAGGGTGACGAGGCTGAGACGCTGGTCCATGACGCTTCCTCCCGGCTGCGGAGGATAGGTTATGCGACCGCCATGGGACAGGATTCGTCAGGGCAGGTGTCGGCGTCGCAGAGCCGGCAGCGCCGGTCGCACTCGACCTCGCTGTGGCCGAGGCCGCGCAACACCTTGTCGGCGATGGCGGCCAGGACCTGGCGCTCGCCGGGGTCGAGCTGGCGCAGGGCCTCGGCCAAGGCGTGGCGCCGGCCGATCAGCAGCGACTTGACCTGCCGCTTCCCGGCCTCGGTGAGGCGCAAGGCGACCGAGCGGCGATCGGCGCCCGCTTTGCGCTCGACCAGATGGTCGGCGGCCAGCCGGTCGACCAGGCGCACGGTGCCCGGCTGCGACAGCCCCAGGATCTTCGACAGGCGGTCGACCGACAGCCCGCTCTCCTGCCCGATCACGATGAGGGCAGCGCAGGCGCTGTCGTTGCCCTCCGCAAGCTCCTGCATGGCGCCGCGGAAATCATCCGCCAGCGCCAGGGCAAAGGCGCCGATCACATTGAGATCGCGCAACTCTTCCGCTTTCATGGGTTGGCCCTCATGACGCCCTCCAGGAACCGGCCCAGCCGGCGGCCACAGGCGCCGTCCGGGTCCTTCTCCGGGTTGTAGCAGGTCGTCACCACGCCGAGCAGCCGGGGCGAACGCGCCAGCGGGCCGCAGAGCTCCTCGATCTCGCCCCAGTCGAGCCCGTCGCCGATCAGCGCATCGGTCGCCGGGAACGCGGCCGGATCGAGGGCGTCGACGTCGAGGAACAGCCAGAACGGCAGGCCGCGGGCCTCGAAATGCCACCGCGCCGCCTCGCCCATCCGCACCGCGCCGCGCGCCCGGATTGCCAGCGTGTCGGCATGGCAGAAGCCCGGGCCGAAATCCTCCGGCATCAGGGAGCCGTGGCCCTTGGCCTGCAGGGCATCGCGATAGCCGAGCAGATAGACCCGGTCCGGCGCCAGGGAGGCCCCGCCGGCGGCGTCCAGCACCTGCTTGTCGCCGTGGCCCAGCATGGTCGCCAGCGGCAAATCGGCGCCCTCGCCGCTGGGCGAAGACTGGCCGTCATAGAGATCGAGGTGGCCGTCGATATACGCGACGCCGAAATCGCCGATGCGATCCCGCGTCGCCGCACCCAGGCCGATCATCAGGGTGCAGCAGCCGCCGAGCACCGCCATGCGGCGGTCCGGTGCCAGCCAGGCGGCGAACTGGCTGCGGATCTTTTCCGTGGCGGCGACCATTTCGGCGTGGCCGACCAGCCCGCTCGCCGGGTCGCGCCTGGCGTCATGGATGGGTGCGGCAAGGTCGCCCAGGTCGCGCGCGGCCAGGCGGCTGAGTTCGCTGTATCGGCGCAAGACGCCGGGCGTCAATTCGGTCCCGCCGGTGATGCCGGCGCTGTCGATGGCGATTCCAGCCAGATCCCATGGCATGCGCGTCCCCCCGCTTGCTGCAGGACTTTATATGCATGCCGCATGCAATTGTCAAATCCGCCATCTACGCCACCTTGTAAATGACATAGCTACAATGTCTTATAGGCTGTTCTTAATGTTAAGAATGCGCCAGCAGGTGGATCAGGCTGGAGGTGTCCCAGCGCTTGCCGCCGCGCTGCTGGACCTGGGCGTAGAACTGGTCGACCAGCGCGGTGACCGGCAGGCGCGCGCCATTGCGCTTGGCCTCGTCGAGGCAGATGCCGAGGTCCTTGCGCATCCAGTCGACGGCGAAACCGAAGTCGAACTTGTCCTGGACCATGGTCAGGGCGCGGTTCTCCATCTGCCAGGACTGCGCCGCCCCTTTCGAAATGGTCTCGACCAGCTTCACCGGGTCGAGGCCGGCCTTCATGGCGAAATTCATGCCCTCGGCCAGTCCCTGGACCAGGCCGGCGATGCAGATCTGGTTGACCATCTTGGCAAGCTGGCCGCTGCCGACCGCGCCGAGCAGGACGCAGGCGCGGGCATAGGAATCGATCACCGGCTTGGCGATGTCGAAATCCGCCTGCGCGCCGCCGACCATGACGGTGAGCTTGCCGTTCTCGGCGCCGGCCTGGCCGCCGGAGACCGGCGCGTCCAGGAAGCGCAGCCCCTTCTCCTGCGCCACCGCGCCGAGCTCGCGGGCGACATCGGCGGAGGCGGTGGTGTGGTCGACGAAGATGGCGCCCTTGGCCATGCCGGCGAAGGCGCCCTCGCCGCCCAGGACGATGCTGCGCAAATCGTCGTCATTGCCGACGCAGGCGAAGACGATTTCGGCGCCCCTGGCGGCCTCGGCCGGGGTGGCCGCCGCCTTGCCGCCGTGGGTCGCGGCCCATTTCTCGGCCTTGGCCTTGGTCCGGTTGTAGGCCGTCACCTCGTGGCCGTTCTTCTTCAGATGGCCGGCCATCGGGAAACCCATGACGCCCAGACCCAGGAATGCCGTTTTCATTGACCCCTCCCCGTTAAGCTGCCGCGCGGAGCCGCGCGAGAATGTAGCGCCAAATCTCGTCATTGCGCGCCGACAGCACGCCGGGCGCCGCCGTGGCGATGCTCGGGCGATAGCCGGCGCCGTCCGGATCGCCGACGATGCCGCCGACTTCCCGCACCAGCAAGGCGCCGGGCGCGTGATCCCACGGCCAGGCGCGGCCGAACAGGATGAAATCCATTTCGCCCCGGGCCAGGCGCAGATAGTCGAGCCCGGCGCAGCGCAGGCTCTTCACCTGGCGGATCTGGCGGCGCAACGCCTCGGCGCGCGGATGCAGGGCGGGCTTGCTCAACTTGCCGACCGCGACGACGCCGACGGGGGTGTCGCCCGCTGGGCCCAGCTTCGGCAGCGTCCGCCCGGAAAAGCTGGCGCCGCCGCCATGCTCGGCCATCGCCGTCTCGCCGGTGGTCGGCAAATGGATCCAGCTCGCCAGCAGCTCGTCGCCGCGCAGCAGGGCGACCATGGAGCAGAAATCCGCCTTGCCCTCGGCGAAATTGGCGGTGCCGTCGACCGGGTCCACCACCCAGGCGACTTGCCCGTGGGTCAGCTTCGACAGGATGTCGGGGTCCTTCGCCGCGGCCTCCTCGCCGATGACGATGGAGCCGGGCACCTGGTCCAGCAGCAAGGGCGTCAGCGCCAGCTCGGCCTGTTCGTCGGCGATGGTGACGATGTCGCCCGGCCCCTTCTCGCGCATCTCATGGGCGGCGAGGCTGCGGAAGCGCGGCTGGATCTCGCGGGCGGCGACTTCGGCGATGATCGCCGCCACGGCTTCGATATTGACCCGCGTCATCCTTGGAAAACCTTCAATGCGTGGTGCCGGGCTGGTCCCGCCCGGCCCGCGCCGGATCGTAGCGGCCCTGCTCGAAGCGGTTGCGATCGTCGGGCGACAGGCGGACGGTGAGGTTGGCGCCCTCCTCGTCATCGGTGCGCTCGAGCACCTCGCCGTGCTCGTAGAGCCAGGCGATGTCGCTGCCGCGATCATGGCCGAGGCGATAGGTGGCGACCACCCGGCCGCGCGCCAGGCGCGCCTCGATCTCCATCAGCAGCCGCTCGCATCCCGCCCCGGTCAGCGCCGAGACGGCGATGACGCGCGGGTCGCGCCGCGCCATGTCCTCGATCCGGCCGATCTCCTCCGCCGGCAGCGCGTCGAGCTTGTTCAGCACCTCGATCATGCTGTCCATGGTCTCGACGTCGAGGCCGAGGCCGCGCAGCACCGCCTCGACATCGGCCTTCTGCGCCTCGGTCTCCGCATGGGCGATGTCGCGCACGTGCAGGATCAGGTCCGCCTCCAGCACCTCTTCCAGCGTGGCGCGGAAAGCGGCGACCAATTCGGTCGGCAGATCGGAGATGAAGCCGACGGTGTCGGACAGGATGATCTCCCGCCCGCCCTGCAGGCTGACCCGACGCATGGTCGGGTCGAGGGTCGCGAACAGCAGGTCCTTGGCCATCACGTCGGCCTTGGTCAGGCGGTTGAACAGGGTCGACTTGCCGGCATTGGTGTAGCCGACCAGGGCCACCACGGGATACGGCACGCGCTTGCGGGCCCGGCGATGCAGGGCGCGGGTGCGCTTCACGTCGTCGAGGTCGCGCTTGATGCGCACGATGCGCTCGTCGATCAGCCGGCGGTCGATCTCGATCTGGGATTCGCCGGGACCGCCGATGAAGCCGAAGCCGCCGCGTTGCCGTTCCAGGTGGGTCCAGGACTTCACCAGCCGCGAGCGCTGGTAGGAGAGCGCCGCCAGTTCGACCTGCAGCTTGCCTTCCGCTGTGCGCGCGCGCTCGCCGAAGATCTCCAGGATCAGGCCGGTGCGGTCGATGACCTTGCACTTCCAGGCCTGCTCCAGGTTGCGCTGCTGCACCGGGGTCAGCGCGGTGTCGACAACGACCAGGGCGATCTCCTGCGCCTCGATCAGCGCCTTCAGCCGCTCGACGGCGCCGCTGCCGATGAGAGTCGCCGGCTTCGGCTCGGAGACGCGCACCACCTCGGCCGCGGTGATTTCCAGGTCGATGGCGAGCGCCAGGCCGCAGGCCTCCGCCAGCCGCGAAGCGGGCGTGCGATAATGCACGCCGGCGCCCGCCTTGGCGCCGCGCTGCAAGTCCGGAAAGATCACCAGCGCGCGGTCGCCATGACGGATGCCGTCGATGTCGATCCGGGGCTCCCGGCGGTCGGCCGGTGCCTGGTCAGCCACGCTTCAACCTCGCGTCGTAAAAACTGTGGCGAAGCAGGCTCAAGCCTCTTCGCCTTCCTTCGCCCCTTCGAAGAGCTGCAGCGGTCCGGCCGGCATGATGGTCGAGATCGCGTGCTTGTAGACCAGCTGCGAATGGGCGTCGCGGCGCAACAAGACCGAAAAATTATCGAACCACGTGATAATGCCCTGCAGCTTCACGCCGTTCACCAGGAACACGGTGACCGGCATCTTCGCCTTGCGAATGCTGTTGAGAAATACGTCCTGGACGCTTTGCGATTTTTCGTTGGCCATGTCTTCGTCCTTTGTTCTTGGGGCAGCGCACACCCAAACAACTCACGCCCGGCGGGGCCGGGCGTGGCGCTTATGGTCAGACTTAACATAGGTCGTCCGGCTTTGGAAACTAGCCCTGTCGCAAATACGCCAAAAATCCGGCGCAATCCGGAAAATACAGGCTGGGTTCGTGGCCCGGGAACTCTGCTTCGCCGGGCGCCCGCGGTCGCACCAGGATCGGCGTGCAGCCGGCATTGCGGGCGCATTTCAGATCGATATCGGCATCGCCCGCGAACCAGACATCCGGGCCCGCGGCAATTTCGCCCAGGGCCAGTTGCACGTGCTCGAGGGCCGGCTTGTCGCGGGCCGCATCCCCCGCACCGGCCAGCTTGCGGAAATAGCGCGACCAGCCGAGATGCTCGGCCTCCTTGCGCAGGAACGGCCCGCGCTTGTTGCTGACGACACCGACATAGAGGCCGAGCGGGCCGGAAAGGTAAGCCAGCAGGTCCTCGGCGCCGGAGAGCGGACGCAAATGCTGCAAGTGGATCGCCTCGAAGCTCTCGTAGAAGACCTTCTCGGCCTCCTTCCAGCGCTCGCCGAACAGATGCGGGAAGGAATCCCGCAGCGAGGCGCGCACCCGCGTCTCGGTCTCCTCGCGGGTCCATTTCGGATGGCCCATGGCGTCGAGGGTGAGGTTCATCGCCTCGTGGATGACGCCCCAGCTCTCCACCAGGGTGTTGTCCCAATCGAACAGGATGGCGCGCGGCAATTGGGTCACGATACCGGCCTGCCGGTGGCTTCGAGGAAGGCCGCGCGCAGACGCAACGCCATCGGCCCGGGCCTGCCGTCGCCCACCGGCTTGCCGTCGATGCGGGTGATCGGCAGGACCTGGTTGTTGGTGCTGGTCAGGAACGCCTCGCGCGCGCGGTGCGCCTCCGCCAGCGAAAACGCGCGCAGCTCCAGCGTCAGGCCGAGCTCGCGCGCCACGTCGACGACGATGGCGCGGGTGACGCCGGGCAGGATCTCGACCCCGTTCGGCCGCGTCGCCAGCGCGCCGCCCTCGGTCACGATCCAGGCGCTGGTCGAGGAGCCCTCGGTGACGTTGCCGGCCGCGTCGATCAGCCAGGTTTCGTGCGCGTTCTGCTCCGCGGCCGCCTGTTTCGCCAGCACGTTGGGCAGCAGGTTCAGCGATTTGATGTCGCAGCGGCCCCAGCGCAGATCCGGCCGGGTGATGATCGCGGCGCCGTCGCGCAGCAGCGCCGCCGGCGCCGGCTTCGATCGCTTGGCGATCACCAGCAGGCTGGGGACGGCGTCCTTGGGGAACTTGTGGTCGCGCGGCGCCACGCCGCGCGTCACCTGGATGTAGATTCCGCCGTTGCGCAGCGTGTTGCGGGCCATGACCTCGCGCACCACGACTTCCAGCGCCGCGCGCGGCATCGGCCAGGCTATGCGCAACTCGCCGAGCGAGCGGCCCAGCCGCTCGAAATGGCGGTCGGCGGCCACCAGCCGGCCGTCATGCACCGCGATGGCCTCGTAGACCCCGTCGCCGAACATGTAGCCGCGATCTTCCACCCGGACGGTGGCGTCGGCGCGCGGCACGTAGCGGCCGTTGATATAGGCGATCTGCGCCATGCTCAGAAATACTCCAGTCGCACGGAGAACAGCCGCTCGACTTCGCGCACGTCCCTGCTGGCGGAGAACAGCACCACGTGGTCGTTCTGCTCGACCACTGTATCGCCGGTGGCGATCACCACCTGGCCCTCGCGCACCATGGCGCCGACGATGACGCCTTCCGGCAGCTTCGCCTCGCGGATCGGCGTGCCGACGATGCGGGCGGTCTCCAGCACCTCGATCTCCATCACTTCGCCGAAATCGTCGCCCAGCGAATGCACCGCGCGCACGCGGCCGCGGCGCACGTGCTGCAGCACGTTGGAGACGGTGGTGGCGCGCGGGCTGACCACCGCGTCGATGCCGAGGGAGCCGATCAGCGGGGCATAATTGCTGGAATTCACCAGGGTGATGCTGCGCTGGCACCCTGCCCGCTTGGCCAGCAGCGAGGCCAGGATGTTGACTTCGTCGTCGTTGGTGACCGCGATGATGGTCTCGGTGCCCTTGACGTTGGCCTCCTCCAGGATGCGCGGGTCGAGCGCGTCGCCCTGGATCACTACCCAGTTGGGCAGCCGCGCGGCGGCCAGGGCGGCGCGGCGGCGATCGATCTCGATCAGCTTCACGTCGATGCCGGGATTGCGCTCGGCGATCATCTCGCAGAGGCCCAGGCCGATATTGCCGCCGCCGACCACGATCAGGCGCCGCGCCTCCTGCTCCTCGTGGCCGAAGGCGCTGAGCGCGCGCTTCAGGTGCGCCGTCTCGGCGATGAAATAGACGTCGTCGCCCACCAGCATGCTCTCGGCGTCGTCCGGCACGATCTTCTGGTCGCCGCGCACGATGCCGACCACGGTGGCGTTCAAATCCGGGAACAGGGTCGTCAGGTGCCGCAGCGGCGTGTTGATGACCGGGCAGTTCGCCCCGCAATGAACGCCGACCAGGGTAACGAGCCCGTCGGCCAGGGTGACGGCATCGAAGGCGCCGGGCACTTCCAGCCGGCGGTGAATGGCCTCGGCCACCTCCACCTCGGGCGAGATCACCGCGTCGATGCCGAGGTGGTCGGAGCCGAAGATCGCCGACCATTTTGACTGCAGGTAGGATTGCTCGCGCACGCGGGCGATCTTGGTCGGCACGTCGAACACCGCATGGGCGATCATGCAGGCCGTCATGTTCACTTCGTCGGAATGGGTGACGGCGATCAGCAGATCGGCGTCCTTCAGCCCTGCCTGCTCGAGCACGGTCGGGTGCGAGGCATGGCCGGCGACGCCCTGCACGTCGAGCTGGTCGGTGATGTCGCGCACCAGGTTCGGGTCGAGGTCGACGACGGTCACGTCGTTGCCTTCATGCGCCAGGTATTTGGCGATGTTGGCGCCGACCTGACCGGCGCCGCAGATCACGACCTTCATGATCGCTGTTCCATTCCTGACGATCGCGGCGGGGAGCCGCTCTACTCCACCTTGTCGCCGCGCTCGGAGCCGGTGATCCCCAGCGAGCGCAGCTTGCGGTGCAACGCCGATCGCTCCATGCCGACGAAGCTGGCGGTGCGCGAGATGTTGCCGCCGAAGCGGGAGACCTGGGATTCGAGGTAGCGGCGCTCGAAGATCTCGCGCGCCTCGCGCAGCGGCAGCGACAGCACCTCCGTGCCGTCGGCGCTCGAGACCCCGGCGGCGTTGGCGGTGCCGATGTCCGGCGGCAGCATGTCGGCGCGGATCGGCTCGCTGGCCTCGCCGGGCACCATGATCAGCAGCCAGTCCACCACGTTGCGCAGCTGACGCACGTTGCCGGGCCAGTCATAGGCCTGCAGCAGGGCCAGCGTGTCCTCGCCGAAGCTGCGCGGCGGCAGGCCGGTCTGGTCGGAGGCCAGCCGCATGAAATGCTCGAGCAGCTCGGGGATGTCGTCGCGGCGCTCGCGCAGGCCGGGCACCCGCATCGGCACCACGTTCAAGCGGTAGAACAGGTCCTGGCGGAAGCGGCCGGCGGACATTTCCGACTGCAGGTCGCGGCTGGTCGAGGCGATGACCCGCACGTCGACCTCGACCTTGGTCTTGCCGCCGACCCGCTCGAAGGTCTGCTCCTGAAGGACGCGGACGATCTTGCCCTGGGTCTCGAGCGGCATATCGGCCACCTCGTCCAGCAGCAGCGTTCCGCCATGGGCCTGCTCGAGAAATCCGACCTTGGACACCGTCTCGCGGCCGTCGCCGTTGCGCTCCGTCCCGAACAGCTCGATTTCCAGCCGGTCGGGGTGCATGGTGGCGCAATTCAGCACGACGAACGGCATTTCCGCCCGCTTCGACTTGCGGTGCAGTAACCGGGCCGCCACTTCCTTGCCGCTGCCCGGCGGGCCGGAGAACAGCACCCGGCTTCCGGTGGGGGCGACCCGCTCGATCGCCTGGCGCAGTTGGGTCATGACCGCCGACCGGCCGATCAGGTCGGCCTGGCTGCCGATGCGGGCGCGCAATTCCTCGTTCTCGCGCCGCAGCCGGGCGTTCTCCAGCGCGCGCTCGATGGTGACCAGCAGGCGGTCGGCCTTGAACGGCTTCTCGATGAAATCGAAGGCGCCCTTCTTGATGGCGTTGACGGCGGTCTCGATGTTGCCGTGACCGCTGATCATGACCACCGGCACGTCCGGATAGCTTTCCTGGATCGGCTCCAGCAGCTGCATGCCGTCGAGCGCGCTGTTCTGCAGCCAGATGTCGAGGACGATGAGATTGGGGCAGCGTTGGCGCAGATGGCTGAGCGCCTCGTCGCTGTTCGCGGCCTCGCGCGTGGTGAAGCCCTCGTCGCCCAGCACGCCGGCGATCAGCATGCGGATATCGGCTTCGTCATCGACGATCAGGATATCGCGCGCCATGCTCAGCCTCGACCGCCCGGGAAAGATCCAACTGGCGTAAACCCATTTGGCGAAAACACTTCCGACATACCCGCAGCGTGGCTCATGCCTGCGCCGTCCGCAATGCCGGATCGGTCAGCAGCAGTTCCGCCGGGAACAGGAGCTGCACCGAAGCGCCGCCCGTCTCGCCATCCAGAAGCTGCAGATTGCCGCCGTGATCTTCCATGATCTTCTTAACGATCGCCAGCCCTAAGCCGGTGCCTTTCGTGCGCGTCGTCACATAGGGTTCGGTCAGCCGTTCCCGGCCCTGCTGCGGCAAGCCTCGGCCGTTGTCGTCGACGCCGAGGACCAGGCCGTTGCCGCCTCGGCGAATCCATAGATGGATACGCCCGGGCGTCAAGCGATTCTGAGCCGCAGGGCTGGCATCCGCGGGTTCCGGCGCGGCCCGTTCCTGCTCCAGCCGGGCTTCGATGGCATCGGCCGCGTTCTGCATCAGGTTGGTCAGGGCGCGGGTGATCTGCGACGCGTCGCAGCTGACCCAGATCGGCTCGGCGGGCAGATCCACCGCATAGGCGATGGACGGGTTGCCGTTCTGCTGCAGGAAGGCGGCCTGGCGCGCCAGCTCGACGATGTCCTCGGGCTGCAGGACCGGCGCCGGCATGCGGGCGAAGGACGAGAACTCGTCGACCAGGCGGCCGATATCGCCAACCTGACGGATGATCGTATCGGTACAGACAGCGAACGTCTCGGGATCGTTGTCGATCTGCTTGAGGTACTTGCGCTTGAGCCGCTCGGCCGAGAGCTGGATCGGGGTCAGCGGGTTCTTGATCTCATGGGCGATGCGGCGGGCGATGTCCGACCACGCCGCCTTGCGCTGCGCCGAGAGCAATTCGGTGACGTCGTCGAAGGTGACGACGATCCGGGTATGGTCGCCCTCGCCGCGCTCGGAGACCACGCGCACATGCAGGGTGCGGGTCACCGGCCCGTGCGACATGTGGATCTGGCCCTCGGCGGCCCCCGTGGCGCGGGACTGCGCCAGGGCGACCAGCTCGCCCATCTCCGGGACCAATTGCCGCAGGGGCTCGCCGAGATGCTCGGCCACGTTGCGGCCCAGCAATTCGGAGGCGGAACGATTGGGCAGCTCGATCTCGCCGCGCTCGTTCAGGCCGATCACGCCGGCCGAGACGCCGGCGAGCACCAGCTCGGTGAACCGCCGGCGGTCATCGAGCTGCTGGTTGGTGGTGACCAGTTCGGCCTGCTGGGTCTGCAGGCGGATCGCCATGGTGTTGAAGGTGCGGCTGAGCTCGCCCAGCTCGTCGTCGCGGCGGCCGATCTTCACGCGGGCGCTCAGATTGCCGCCGCCCAGCCGCTGCGCCGCCTCGACCAGGCGGGTGATCGGCTTGACCAGGTTGGTGGCGGAGACGATGGCGATCCAGACCGCCGCCAGCAGCAGCAGCAGCGCCAGGATGGCGAAGATCAGGCCGACGGTGATCTGCCATTGCGAGCGCGCGCCCTCCAGCTGGCGGTAGAGCGAGACCGCGTTTTCGTTGCCGCGGATGGCGCTCAGCACCTTCTCGTCGATCACCCGGCCGGCATAGAGGTAGAAACCGTTCACCGGATCGACCGAGACCAGGGCGCGCACCCGGTCGCCGGTCTGCGAATGCAGGATGACCGTGTCCCCGGAATCCGCGCGCACCAGGGCGTCGGGCGGCAGCTCCAGGTCGAACTCCATCATCAGGCTGAAGCCGCCGCTGGCCAGGATCTGCTTGCGGCGGTCGATCACCACGGCTTCGGACAGATCGCGCAGATCGACCTGGCGGTCGAGGAAGGCGTCGAGGCGCTGCAGGTCGATATAGCCGTCCCAATCCTGGTCGCGCATCTCGTTGGCGATCGAAAGGGTATCGTTGATGACGCGCTGCTGGTGATCCTGGAGATAGGATTGCGAGACGTTGAGCGAGCTTTCCACCGCCTCCTTGATCTTGTCGCCGAACCAGATGTCGAGGCCGTAATTCAGGAAGGAGGTCGAGAACACGGACACCACGATCGCGGGGATCAGCGCGATCAGGCCGAACAGCAGGACCAGCCGCGCATGCAGCCGGGCGCCGACCAGGCCGCGCCGGCGCTCGAGCCACAGCCCGACGAAGCGCTTGGCGATCAGGGTGCCGAGCGACAGCACCACGATCAGATCGACCAGCAGCAGCCAGGTGATGGCGCGGGCCGGGTTCTGGGTCTCCCAGCCGCCGGTCAGCACCAGATAGGTGAGCCCGCCGGAAATCAGCGCGACGATCAGCAGCACGATGGCGACGCGGCGCTCGAGATTGACCCGCCGCGACCAGTCGAACAGGCGGCGGCTCAATGGGTCGCGCTTGGCCGGCAGGGCCGCGTCGCTCATCCGCCGGCTCCGGAGCGGCGCGCCTGGATCTCCAACTCGCGCAGTTTCTTGCGCAGGGTGTTGCGGTTGAGGCCGAGCAGTTCGGCGGCCTTGATCTGGTTGCCCCGGGTCGCCTCCAGGCAGATCGACAGCAGGGGCCGCTCGATCTCCTGCAGGATGCGGTCATAGAGTCCGTGCGCCGGCAATCGTCCCTGGTGCGCGGCGAAATAGGCGCGCAGATGC
This sequence comes from Dongiaceae bacterium, assembly GCA_039808885.1. Lineage (GTDB taxonomy): Bacteria > Pseudomonadota > Alphaproteobacteria > Dongiales > Dongiaceae > Dongia_A. The sequence goes on from JBDHTX010000006.1 coordinate 39,772, forward strand.
CGGTCGACGGATTGGCCCAGGGTCTCATCGGCCCGGCCGTTGCCGTCGCGGCTCTCGCGATGCGTCGTCCCGGCGGCGAGCGATTCCGTCACCATGCGCGCGTCGATGGTGGCTTCGCTGTAGAGCACCGCGATGCGCCGCATCAGGTTCTCGAGCTCGCGCACATTGCCCGGCCAGTCGTAGCGCTGCATCTCCTCGATCGCGGCGCCGGACAGGCTCTTGGCCGCCAGGCCGTCGCGCGCCGCGCCGGCCAGGAAGAAGCGCGCCAGGTCGGGAATGTCGCCGCGGCGGTCGCGCAGCGGCGGCAGATGGATCGGCACCACGTTCAGGCGATAGAACAGGTCCTCGCGGAACCGCCCCTGGGCGATCAGCTGGCGCAGGTCGCGGTGCGTGGCGGCGACGATGCGGACATCCGCCTTCTGCGGCGTGCGGCCGCCGACGCTGGTGAACTCGCCGGTCTGCAGCACGCGCAACAGCCGCGTCTGCGCCTCCATCGGCATGTCGCCGATCTCGTCGAGGAACAGGGTGCCGCCCTGGGCCAGCTCGAACTTGCCCACGCCGCGCGAAATGGCGCCGGTGAAGGCGCCCTTCTCGTGGCCGAACAGCTCGCTCTCGATCAGCTCGCGCGGGATCGCCGCCATGTTGATGGCGACGAAGGGCTTGTCCTTGCGCTTGCCGAAATCGTGCAGCGCGCGGGCGACCAGCTCCTTGCCGGTGCCGGACTCGCCGTTGATGAGGGCGGTCATGTCGGTGTTGACCAGGCGGCCGATGACCCGGAACACCTCCTGCATCGCCGGCGACCGGCCGACGATGGGCAGCGCCTCCTCCGGCTCGGGGACGCCCGGCGCCGTCGCGCCGTCCTGGCTGAGCGCGCGATCGACGGCGGAGACCAGCACGTCGAGATCGAAGGGCTTGGGCAGGTATTCGAAGGCGCCGCGTTCGTTGGCGCGGATCGCGGTCAGGATGGTGTTTTGCGCGCTCATGACGATGACCGGCAGGTCCGGGCGGCGCTGCTTGATCCGCGGCACCAGGTCGAGGCCGTTGCCGTCCGGCATCAGCACATCGGTCACCACCAGGTCGCCCTCGCCCGCATCGACCCATTGCCAGAGCGTGCGCGCATCGGCGGCGGCGCGCACGGCGTGGCCGCGCTGGGTCAGGGCCTGGCTCACCACCAGCCGGATGGCGCGGTCGTCGTCGGCGACCAGGATGGTGGCGGTCATGGGCGCGCTCCATCGCTGTCGTCGGAAATCGGCAGCAGCACGGTGAAGCGGGTCTGCCCCGGGCGGCTGGAGAACTCGATGACGCCGTCATGCGCCCGCACCAGCTTGGCCACCAGCGGCAGGCCGAGGCCGCGGCCGCCGGGCTTGCTGCTGACGAAGGGGTCGAACAGGTTGCCGAGCAGCGCCTCCGGCACGCCGGGGCCGTCGTCGGCGACGGTCACCGCGATGCGGCGGATCTGGCGATGCGCCTTGTTGCGCTCGCCGATGCGGAACCCCGCCTGGTAGGCGGTGGTCACGGTGATCTCGCCTGGCTTCTGCGCGGTCTTGTCGCTCATCGGCTCTTCGGGGCGGTGGAAGGCTTCGGCCGCATTCTTGATCAGGTTCAGGAAAATCTGGATCAACAGATCGCGATTGCCGCGCACCGCCGGCAGGGACGGATCGTACAACTCGCGCAGCACCGCGTCGCGGGCGAAGGAAACCCGCGCCAGCTTGCAGACGTGATCCAGCACCTCGTGCACGTTGACCGCGTCGAGCGCTGGCACGCGGTCGTCGGCGAAGGTCTCGACGCCGTTGACCAGGCCGACGATGCGGTCTGATTCCTCGCGGATGAGTGCTGCCAGGGCGGCCTCGGCCGGCGCCACCTTGGATTCCAGCAGCTGCGCGGCGCCGCGGATGCCGGCCAGGGGATTCTTGATCTCATGCGCCAGCATGCCGGCCATGGCGCGCACCGATTGCGCGGCTTCGGCGGCGGCGCTCTGCCGCGCCATGCGGTGCTCCAGCTGCCGGTCGCGGATGGAAACCACCACCATGCCGGTGGAATCGTCGAGCGGCGCCACTTCCACCGAGATGTGCTCGAGGTGCAGCCGCGGCCCGCCGATGGTCATTTCGGCGTCGCTGACCGCCGAGCCGCCATGGCCGCATTGCTCGATCAGGGTGAACAGCGGGCAATCCGCGAAGACGATCTCGGCCAGCTTGCGCCCGACCAGGTTCTTGCGTCCGACATGGAGCATGTTCTCCGCGGCGCCGTTCATCGCCCGGCACAGTCCCTCTGCGTCGACCACCAGGATCGCCGCCGGCAGCGCCTCGATGATCATCTGCGGCAGGGCGTCGACCGTCGTGACGTCGCTTTCGCCGGAACCAGGCTCGACCGTTTCATCGCGCGGGCGCAGCGGTGTGACGGTGCCGGTCATGGGGCCCTCACGCCGCTTCGCGCTCGCCAGCGCCCGGCGCTTCGCGCTCGGGCAGGATCTGGCCGACCAGCGGCTCGTAGAAGGCCTGCACGGTTTCCATGACCGTCTTCGGGTCGGCGATCTGGTTGATCCGGGTGCGGAACTCGGCCGAGCCGGGCAGGCCCTTGGAATACCAGCCGAGATGCTTGCGCGCGATCTTGAGGCCGGTGTCGGTGCCGTAATGGCTCAGCATCGCCTGGTAGTGCTCCAGCACGGTTTCCATCTGCGCCTCGATGGCCGGGCTCGGCAACCGCTCGCCGTCGCGCAAGTAAGCGATCACCTGCTTCAAAAACCACGGCCGGCCATAGGCGCCGCGACCGACCATCACCCCGTCGGCGCCGGATTTCTCCAGCGCGGTCTTCGCGCCTTCCACGGTCACGATGTCGCCATTGACCACGACCGGCAGCGTCACCGCCTCCTTCACCTGGCGGATGAAGTCCCAATCTGCGGTGCCGTTGTAGAGCTGGGCGCGGGTGCGGCCATGCACCGTGATCATGCGGATGCCGCACTCCTCGGCGATCTTCGCCAGGCGCGGGGCGTTCTGGTTCGCCTCGTCCCAGCCCTTGCGCATCTTCAAGGTGACGGGAAGCTTCACGGCCTTCACCGTCGCTTCCAGGATCTTCGCCGCCTTGGCCTCGTCCTTCATCAGCGCCGAGCCGGCATGGCCGTTGACCACTTTCTTCACCGGGCAGCCGAAATTGATGTCGATGAGCGCGGCGCCGCGATCCTCGTTGAGCTTCGCCGCCTCGGCCATGACCTGGGGCTCGCAGCCGGCGAGCTGCACCGCCATCGGCGCCTCCTCCGGCACGTTCTCCGCCATCTTCAGCGACTGGCGGCTCATGCGGATCATCGCCTCGCTGGCGATCATCTCGGAGACGACGAGGCCGGCGCCGCTGCGCTTGACCAGTTTGCGGAACGGCAGGTCGGTGACGCCCGACATGGGCGCCAGGATCACCGGATCCTCGATCTTCACCGGCCCGATCTGAATGCTCACTTTTTGATCACCGAATTCCACTGCCCAAAATCTGGGCAGTTATAGGATGATTTCGCGGTGCAGCAAAGAGGGAAAATCGACACCGAAATGGCCGGATTCCGGCCTATCCCATGAGGATTTCCCGCACGAACTTGACCCCCGGATAGGCCAGGGTCAGCAGCAGGTAGCCGCCCAGCAGCCAGCGCGCCGCCCGCCGCCCCCTGAGCCCGGTGCGGTGGTGCAGGACCAGCAGGATCAGCACCACGGCGAAGGCGAGGAACGACAGCAGGATCTTATGGGTGAAGGCGAGCGCCTGCCCCTCGTCCAGCAACTCGTTGGCCGCCCCGGTCGCCAGGGCGAGCAGCAGCAGGATGGCGGCCAGCTTCAGCAGCAGGTTCTGCAGCGCCTCGGTCTCCGAGAGCGGCGGCAGGACCCGGGTGGCCCAGCTTTCCACCCGCGCCTTGAAGGCCCGCTCCAGCAGCAGCACGCCGCAGGCGGCGAGCGCCGAGAGGGTCAGCGCCGCATAGGCGCCGATCGCCAGCAGCACATGGCCGGCGAACCAGGCGCCCGGCGGCACGGTCAAGGGCGGCTCGGTCTGCAGGATCGACGCGATGGCGCCGAGCACGACCAGCAGGATCATGTACGGACACACCAGAGCCGCCAGTCGCAGGGTTGCGGCATTCAGCACCGAGGTGGCGGCAAAGACGATCAGGCAGGCGGACGCGGTGACGTGCAGGCTGGCCGCCAAGCCGGTGCGCCAGCCGCCCTGCAATTCGGCCAGGGCGGGAACACTGCCGCCGAGCACGGCGGCGGCCAGCAGCATCCAGCCGAGCGTGTTGCGCTCCAGCCGGCCGATTCCGGCCAGGATGGAAATGGGAAGCAGCGTGAGGATGGCCGCGATTTCGGCGCTCGGGATGGTCGACATGGCGCGCATTATCATTAAACTGCCCGGCCTTGGCAAACACGCCTCACGCATCACGTCATATGACCGCTCCCCGCACCTTCGTCCTCATCGTCGCCGCCGGCAGCGGCCAGCGTTTCGGCGGCGCCTTGCCGAAGCAGTACCAAACCCTGGCCGGCAAGCCGCTGCTGCGCCATTGCCTGGAAACTTTCGCGGCGCATCCGGGTGTCACCGGCATCCAGGTCGCGATCAATCCCGACCATCGCGATCTCTACGACCAGGCGACCCAGGGCCTGCCCCGCCTGCTCGCCCCCATTCCCGGCGGCGCGTCGCGCCAGGATTCGGTGCTGAACGGCCTGGAGCGCCTGGCGGCGGAACAGCCGGACCTGGTGCTGATCCACGACGCCGCGCGGCCGCTGATCGACGCCGACATCATCTCCCGCACCATCGCGGCGCTGCAGAAGCAGCGCGCCGTGCTGGTCGCGGTGCCGGTCTTCGACACCATCAAGCGGGAGAAGAACGGCCATGTCGGCGACACCGTCGACCGCCGCGACCTGTGGCGGGCGCAGACGCCGCAAGCCTTCCATTTCCAGGATATACTGGCGGCGCATCGCCGCTTCGCGGGGCGCGAGCTGACCGATGACGCGGCCTTGGCCGAGGCGGCCGGCATCCCGGTCATGTTCGTGCAAGGTTCGGAGCGCAATTTCAAAGTGACGACGCAGGAAGACATGGAACGGGCGGAGCGGATGATCGGCGGGCAGATGGAGTTTCGCACCGGCAACGGCTTCGACGTGCACAAGCTGATCAAGGGCGACGGCGTCACCCTGTGCGGCGTGCGCATCCCTTGCGAATTCGCGCTGGAGGGGCACTCGGATGCCGACGTGGCGCTGCACGCCTTGACCGACGCGGTGCTCGGCGCCATCGGGGCGAAGGACATCGGCGCGCATTTCCCGCCCACCGACCCGAAATGGCGCGGCGCCGCCTCCTGGAAGTTCCTCGACCATGCCGCCAAGCTGGTCGCCGCGCGCGGCGGCCGCATCGCCCATTGCGACGTCACCATCATCTGCGAGAAGCCCAAGGTCGGCCCGCATCGCGACGCCATGGTGGCGCGGGTGGCGGAGATCCTCGGCATCGCCGCCGACCGCGTCAGCGTGAAGGCGACGACGACCGAAAAGCTCGGCTTCACCGGCCGCGGCGAAGGCATCGCCGCGCAAGCGACGGCGACGGTGGCGCTGCCGGGATGAGTGCTTTCATCCAATTCAAACTCCCTTCCCCCCTTGCGGGGGAAGGCAGCGTAGGCTTAGCGAGCGCAGCGACCCCCGGGTCGATAGAGCCCGGGGGCGGATGGGGGGTAGCGCGACCTGCGGGCGTGCATCGCCGGAGGCGATACTGAGCGATGGCTCTGCTCGTCAACACTTGGCGTTGCAACACCCCCCTTCCCCACCTTCCCCCGCAAGGGGGGAAGGGGCGCACCGAGCGTGTGGCACGATGACCCCCACCGCCCTCCTCGATCTCTATCGCGCCAGGCATCTGCGCCTCGCCACGGCGGAGTCCTGCACGGGCGGGATGATCGCGGCGGCGTTGACCGACATCGCCGGGTCGTCGGACGTGGTCGAGCGGGGCTTCGTCACCTACTCCAACGAGGCGAAGACCGAGATGCTGGGCGTGCCGGCGGACCTCATCGCCAAGTTCGGCGCGGTCAGCGAACAGGTGGCGCGGGAGATGGCCCAGGGCGCGCTGCGCCACGCGCATGTCGATGTCGCGGTCGCGGTGACCGGCATCGCCGGCCCGGGCGGCGGGTCGAAGGAAAAGCCGGTCGGCCTGGTCTATCTCGCCACCTCCCGCAAGGGCGGCGAGACGCGCTGCGAGCGCAAGCTCTTTCCCGGCGACCGGGCGGCGATCCGCCGGGCCACCGTTGCGCGTGCGCTCGAACTGCTGGCCGAGGCGGTGCGGTGACGCGCATCCTCGGCGTCGATTTCAGTGGCGCGAGCGACGCGGGGCGGAAGATCTGGATCGCCGAAGGCCGCCACAACGCCAAGGGCGCTTTCGCGCTCGTCTCCTGCATCCCGGCGATTGACCTGCCCTCGAGCGGCGCGGCCCCAGCCGAGGCCATCCCCGCTCTCGTCCGCCATATTGCCGGCCTCGGTGGAATTCCGGGGCGCGCCGCGCGGGTCGGATGCGACTTTCCCTTCAGCCTGCCGCGCGGCCAGCTCGAGGCGCGGACCTGGCGCGGCTTCGTTCTCGGCTATGCGGGGCGATACGCCACCGCCGATACCTTTCGCGCGGCATTCCGCTCACAGCCGGAAGCGGCCGCGTTCAAGCGCCTGACCGACCGGGAGGCCAGGACGCCGTTCAACGCCCACAATCTGCGCCTCTATCGCCAGACCTGGTGGGGCATCGCCGGCGTGCTGGCGCCGCTGGTGCGCAAAGGCGCGGCGACCGTCTATCCGCAGCAGGATCTGCGCGCCGGCAAACCCGCCTTGATCGAGGTCTGCCCGGCCTCGACCCTGAAGTCGATCGGGCTCTATCCCTCCTACAAGGGGCGCGGCGCCGCTCCGCGCCGGGCGCGCCAGCGCATCCTGGACGGCCTTATTGCGCGCGGCGCGCTCGCGGCACCGCCGGCATCCCTGCGCAAGCTGCTGCTCGACAACGAGGGTGGCGACGCGCTCGATGCCGCGATCGCCGCCGTCGCGACCGCGCAAGCCGACCTGTCCGGGCCGCCGGATGCCCTGCAGCGCCTGGAAGGTCGCGTCTACTACGAAATCGGCTGATAGAGCTGATACGCGCGCGCCTCGAAGGCCGCCACCATGCGTCGCACCGCCTCGTGGAACAGCACGCCGATCAGCTTCTGCAGCACGATCGAGCTGAACTCGAATTCGAGGTGGAAGTCGATCTGGCACTTGCCCTCGGCGGTGGGCGAGAAGGTCCAGTTGTTGGTGAGCTGCTTGAACGGGCCGTTGATGTAGTCGACATCGATGCGCAGTTTCGGCCGGTCCAGGGTGACGCGGCTGGTGAAGCGCTCGCGCACCATCTTGAAGCCGATCATCAGGTCGGCAATCATCGTCTCGCCGGTCGGCGTCTCCTGGCGCTCGCGGATGCGGGCGCCGGTGCACCAGGGCAGGAATTCCGGGTATTTCGCGACATCGCCCACCAGGGCGAAGATCTGCTCCGGCCGGAAGGGCAGCACCCGACGCTCGCTGTGGACCTTCATTCGGCGCCAGTGACCCTAAGCTCCGGAGCTTTCGTCGTCTGCGCCTCGCGCGCGGCCTTCAGGCGGCGGAAATCGTCGCCGGCGTGGTGCGAGGACCGGGTCAGCGGCGAGGCGGCCACCAGCAGGAACCCCTTGCCCTGCCCCTGGCGCTTGAACATCTCGAACTCATCCGGCGGCACGAAGCGCTCGACCGCGTGATGCTTCTTGGTCGGCTGCAGGTACTGGCCGATGGTGAGGAAATCGACGTCGGCGGCGCGCAGGTCGTCCATGACCTGGAAGACTTCCTCATTCGTTTCACCCAATCCAACCATCAACCCGGACTTGGTGAACATCGTCGGGTCGATCTCCTTCACCGATTGCAGCAGGCGCAGCGAGGTGAAGTAGCGCGCGCCCGGCCGCACCGAGCGATAGAGCCGTGGCACGGTCTCCAGATTGTGGTTGAACACGTCCGGCCGGGCCTCGACCACCGTGGCCACCGCGCCCGGCTTGTTGAGGAAGTCCGGCGTCAGAACCTCGATGGTCGTCTCCGGCGACACCGCGCGGATGCGGCGGATCACCTGGGCGAAATGCCCGGCCCCGCCATCCTCCAGGTCGTCGCGGTCGACCGAGGTGACCACGACGTGGTGCAGGCCGAGCGTGGCGCAGGCCTCGGCCAGATTGTCCGGCTCATGCGGATCGAGCTGGTCCGGCCGTCCGGTCGCCACGTTGCAGAAGGCGCAGCCCCGCGTGCAGACCGAGCCCAGGATCATGAAGGTGGCGTGCTTCTGCTGCCAGCATTCGCCGATGTTCGGGCAGGCGGCTTCTTCGCAGACCGTATGCAGGTTGTGCTTGCGCACCAGCGCCTTGGTCTCGGCGTATTCCGCGCTGGTCGGCGCCTTGACGCGAATCCAGTCCGGCTTGCGCATCGCCATCGGATTGTCCGGGCGATGCGCCTTCTCGGGGTGACGAAGAGCGGTCTTGTCGGTCATAGCGGATCGGTTCGTCTCAAATTGGGCCAGTCGGCGAAGGCGAACACCCAGAGCATCACGAGATTGAGCAGCGGCACGAAAGCGGTCAGGAACCACCAGCCCGAATAGCCCGCTTTCCGGATGATCTTGACGTAGGGAACGATGACGACCAGCAGCGCGATCAAGCCGCCAATCAACTCGCCTAGTGAAAGTCCGTCTTCGGGCCCCATCGTCGTCGATCCCCGCTCACATATGCAGCGTCTGGCCGTAGGCCGCCAACACCGCCTCGTGCATCATTTCCGACAGGGTCGGATGCGGGAAGACGGTGTGCATCAGCTCGGCCTCGGTCGTCTCCATGGTCTTGGCAATGGTATAGCCCTGGATCAGTTCCGTCACCTCCGCCCCGATCATATGTGCCCCGAGCAATTCGCCGGTCTTGCCGTCGAACACGGTCTTGATCAGGCCCTCCGGCTCGCCGAGGGCGATGGCCTTGCCGTTGCCGATGAAGGGGAATTTTCCCACCTTCACCTGGTAACCCTTGTCCTTGGCCGCCTGCTCGGTCAGGCCGACGCTCGCCACCTGGGGCATGCAATAGGTGCACCCCGGGATGTTGCGGGTATCCATCGGATGGACGCCTTTGACCCCGGCGATCTTCTCGACGCAGATGACGCCTTCGTGCATCGCCTTGTGGGCCAGCCAGGGCGGCCCGGCCAAATCGCCGATGGCATAGACACCCGGCTCGCCCGTGGCGCCGTAGCCGTCGATCACGACATGGGTCTTCTCGACCTTCACCTTGGTGCCTTCGAGGCCCAAATTCTCCACGTTGCCGACGATGCCGACGGCCAGGATGACGCGGTCGACGGTGATCTCCTGGGACTTGCCGCCGGCCTCGATCGTCGCGGTCACGCTGTTGGCGCCCTTTTTCAGCGCCTTCACCGTGGCGGAGGTGAGGATCTTCATGCCCTGCTTCTCGAACGCCTTCTTGGCGAAGGCGGAGATTTCGGCATCCTCGACCGGCAACACGCGGTCCATCACCTCGACCACCGTCACCTCGGCGCCGAGGGTGCGGTAGAAGCTGGCGAACTCGATGCCGATGGCGCCGCTGCCGACCACCAGCAGCGATTTCGGCATCATGGTCGGCACCATCGCTTCCTTGTAGGTCCAGACCAGCTTGCCGTCCGGCTCCAGGCCCGGCAGCGTGCGCGCCCGGGCGCCTGTCGCCAGGATGATGTTCTTGGCGGTCAGATCGGCGACGGGCTTGCCGTCCTTCTCGACCTTGAGCTTGCCGGCGCCGTTGAGCTTCGCCTGGCCGTCGAACACCGTCACCTTGTTCTTCTTCAACAGGTGCGCGACGCCGTTGGACAGCTGCTTCGACACCTTGCGCGAGCGCTCGACCACCTTGGCGAGGTCGAAGGTGACGTTGCTGGCGCTCCAGCCATAAGCGTCGGCATGCTTCATCAGGTGGCCCACCTCGGCCGAGCGCAGCAGCGCCTTGGTCGGGATGCAGCCCCAGTTGAGGCAGATGCCGCCCAGATGCTCGCGCTCGACACAGGCCGTCTTCAGGCCCAGCTGCGCCGCGCGGATCGCCGCGACATAGCCGCCCGGCCCGCCGCCCACCACAATGAGATCGAAATTCGTGTCGGTCATGATCGTGGTCCCCCTGGCAAGTCAGTTGGCGGCAAATCAATTGGCATTCTGGTCGGTCGACCTGGCGCAGTCGGTGACGATCTTCTGGCGCTGCGGTCGCAGCGCAGGGTCCGTCATCACGGTCTTCAACGCGGCGATCTGGTCGTCGCTGATCAAGGCGATGATGCCGTCGACGGAGCAGCCGCAGAATTTCTCGGAAACCGCCTGCTCGCGCGCGCCGAAGGTCTTGCCCTCGGATTCCAGCCGCAACTCGACATCCGCCATGCAGCGCTCATAGGCGCCGTTGCGGAACCCCGCGCGATAGCTTTTCACGCTCTCCGGATTGCCGGTATCGACCTCCTGCGCCATGGCGCCGGTCGCGACGAAGCCGGTCGCCGCCAGCATGGCGAGGAACTTAACATGGGCAGGGCGGAATGCGGCCATAAGGTGGACCTCAACCGCCGCCGGTCAGGTTCGAGCCGACCTTCCGGGCGCGTTCCTGGCACTCGACAAAGTACGGTTTCATCTTGCCGGCCGCCGGCTCGGCTTCCGGATTGACGGCGAAGGCGATGATCTCTTCCGCCGTCAGATCGCTGACGACCGCCTGGCTGGTGCAGGAGCAGTATTTGACCATCACCGCATGCGCCGCCGGATTGTCCGGGTCGAGGTTCTGCGCCTTCCATTCCTCCTGCATGGCTTTCTCGCAGGAGGCGGTGAAATAGTCGAAGAACTGCTTCTCAAGGGGCTCGGCGGCGGAGGCTGGCGATGCCGCATCGGCCGCTGCCAGGATCAGCAACAATCCAAATGCCGTCACCCCAAGGCTTGGCCCCCCTGGAGTCCCACGGCGGGTCCACGATTTTGCTTGCGATGCCACCGCCCTGCTCACGAGAACTCGTGGATGCCAAGGCCAAGCCTTGGCATGACGGTGCAGGCGGATGTGCATATGCCGAGGCGCACCGAGCTACACCAGCATCGAGAGCGGGTTCTCGATCAGCTTCTTGAACGCCGCCATGAACTCCGCGCCGATGGCGCCGTCCACCACGCGGTGATCGACCGAGAGCGTGCAGCTCATCACCGTGGCGATGGCGAGCTGGCCGTTCTTGACCACCGCGCGCTGCTCGCCGGCGCCGACCGACAGGATGCAGCCCTGCGGCGGGTTGATGATGGCGGCGAAGTCCTTGATGCCGAACATGCCGAGATTGGAGACCGAGAAGCTGCCGCCGGTGTAGTCCTCCGGCTTCAGCTTGCCGTCCTTGGCGCGCGCCGCCAGCGCCTTCATCTCGTTGGAGATCTCCGACAGCCGCTTGTCCTCCGCGTTGCGGATGATCGGCGTGATCAGGCCGTTGGGGATGGCGACGGCCACCGAGATGTCGGCGCTCTTGTACATCTTCACGCCGTCATCGCTCCACGACGCATTGGCCGCCGGTACCTGCTTCAGGGCCACGGCGCTGGCCTTGATGACGAAGTCGTTGACCGAGAGCTTGAAGGCGCCCTTGCCCTCTTTCGGCGCGGCGTTGTTGATCTCCTCGCGCGCCTTCAGCAGCCGGTCGATCTCGCAATCGATGGTCAGGTAGAAGTGCGGCACGAACTGCTTCGATTCCTGCAGCCGCCGCGCGATGGTCTTGCGCATCGAGGTGTGGGCGACCAGGTCGAATTGCGGCTCGCCGAAGGCCGGGGTTCCGGGCACGCCGGGGGCGCTCGGCATCGCCTTGGCCGCGGCCGGAGCGGGTGCTGCTTTCGCGCCGCCGCCGGCGGCCGCCTTCTCGATGTCGGTCTTCACGATGCGGCCATGCGGACCGGAGCCCACGACACGCGACAGATCGAGGCCATGCTGCTGCGCCAGGCGCTTGGCGAGCGGCGAGGCAATGACGCGGGCGCCAGATGTCGCCACGGGCGCGGAAGCCTGCGGCGGGGCGGCCTTTGGCGCGTCCGCTTTCGCCGGCGCGGGAGCCGCGGCGGCTTTCGGCGCGTCACCTGCCTTGATCTCACCCCGTTTGATATCCGTGGCGCTCTCGCCCTCTTCCAGCAGCACGGCGATCACGTCGTTGACCTTGACGCCCTGACTGCCCGCGGCGACCAGGATCTTGCCCAGCTTGCCCTCGTCGGCGGCCTCGACCTCCATGGTCGCCTTGTCGGTCTCGATCTCGGCGATCACGTCGCCGGGCTTCACCGCGTCGCCTTCCTTCTTCAACCAGCGGGCCAGGTTGCCCTCGGTCATGGTCGGCGACAGGGCGGGCATCAGGATGTTGATGGGCATGATCCCCTCCCCTCAGCGATAGGTGACGCGCCGGACGGCGTCGACGACCTGCTCGACCTGCGGCAGGGCCAGTTTTTCCAGATTGGCGGCATAGGGCATCGGCACGTCGGCGCCGTGCACCCGCACCACCGGCGCATCGAGCCAGTCGAAGGCCTGCTCCATCGCCACGGCGGCGAGCTCCGAGCCGATGCCGGCGAAGGGCCAGCCCTCCTCCACCGAAACCAGGCGATTGGTGCGCTTCACCGAGTCAACGATGGTGTCGGTGTCGAGCGGGCGGATGGTTCTGAGGTCGATGACTTCCGCCTCGATCCCCTGCTTCGCCAGTTCCTCCGCGGCGGCCAGCGCCACGCCGACCATGCGCGAGAAGGCGGTGATGGTCACATGCTGGCCGGGGCGCACGATCTTCGCCTTGCCGATCGGCACGATCCAGTCTGGATCGGTCGGCACCGCGAAGCTCTGGCCGTACATCACCTCGTTCTCGAGGAAGATGACCGGGTTCGGATCGCGGATCGCGGCCTTCAGCAGCCCCTTGGCGTCCGCCGCCGACCAGGGCGACACGACCTTCAGGCCCGGGCAATGCGCGTACCAGCTGGCGTAGCATTGCGAGTGCTGCGCGGCGACGCGCGCGGCAGCACCGTTGGGGCCGCGGAACACGATCGGGCAGCCCATCTGGCCACCGGCCATATAGAGCGTCTTGGCCGCCGAGTTGATGATGTGATCGATCGCCTGCATGGCGAAATTGAAGGTCATGAACTCGACGATGGGGCGCAGGCCCGCCATCGCCGCGCCGGTGCCGAGGCCGGCGAAGCCGTATTCGGTGATCGGCGTGTCAATGACGCGCTTGGCGCCGAATTCCTCGAGCAGGCCCTGGCTGACCTTGTAGGCGCCCTGGTATTCGGCGACTTCCTCGCCCATCAGGAAGACCTTGTCGTCGCGGCGCATCTCCTCCGCCATGGCGTCGCGGAGCGCCTCGCGCACGGTCTGGGTGTGCGTCTCGCCCTTGTAGTCGGCCTCGACCGGTGCCGCGGCCCTGGGGGCCGGGGCCGCCTCGGGTGCCTTCGCCTGGGCGGGCACCGGAACAGGCGCGGGTGCTTCGGCTTTGGCGGCGGATTTCGGCGCCGACTTTGGCGCCGCGCCCGCGGCCTCGCCTTCGCTGCGCACGATGGCGATCGGCGTGTTGACGGCGACGCCCTCGGTGCCGGCCTCGACCAGGATCTTGTCGAGGATGCCTTCCTCGACCGCTTCGACTTCCATCGTCGCCTTGTCGGTCTCGATCTCGGCCAGGATATCGCCCGGCTTCACGGCATCGCCGACCGACTTGCTCCACTTGGACAGCTTGCCCTCGGTCATGGTGGGCGACAGGGCGGGCATCAGGACTTCAACGGCCATTCTTCCCTCCCCGGTTCAGGCGCTGACCAGCACATCGGTCCACAGCTCGGACGGATCCGGCTCGGGCGATTGCTGGGCGAATTCGGTGGCGGCGGAGACGATCTCCTTGATCTCGCGGTCGAAGTCCTTGAGCTTCGCCTCGTCGGCGATCTTGTTCTTCAGCAGGTGGTCGCGCAGCCGGTCGATCGGGTCGTGCTCCTGGCGCATCTTGGCGACCTCTTCCTTGGTCCGGTATTTCGCCGGATCGGACATCGAATGGCCGCGATAGCGATAGGTCATCATCTCCAGGATGAAGGGCCCATTGCCCTCGCGCGCATGGGCCAGCGCCGCGGCGCCCGCCTTGCGCACGTTCATCACGTCCATGCCGTCGACGCGCTCGCCCGGGATGCCGTAGGCGACGCCGCGCTTGTAGAGCTCGGTGCCGGCCGAGGCCCGGTGCACGCTGGTGCCCATGGCGTATTTGTTGTTCTCGATGATGTAGACGATGGGCAGCTTCCACAAAGCCGCCATGTTCAGGGATTCATAGACTTGGCCCTGGTTGATGGCGCCGTCGCCCAGGTAGCACATGGTGACCTTGCCATCGTTGCGGTACTTGTGGGCGAAGGCGAGGCCGGTGCCCAGCGGCACCTGGCCGCCGACGATGCCGTGGCCGCCGTAGAAGCCCTTCTCGCGGCTGAACATGTGCATCGAGCCGCCCTTGCCGCGCGAATAGCCGCCGCGCCGGCCGGTCAGCTCGGCCATGACGCCCTTGGCGTCCATGCCGCAGGCCAGCATGTGGCCGTGGTCGCGGTAGGAGGTGATGACGGTGTCGCCCGGCTCGGACGCCGCCTGCATGCCGACCACCACGGCCTCCTGGCCGATATAGAGGTGGCAGAAGCCGCCGATCAGGCCCATGCCGTAGAGTTGGCCGGCCTTTTCCTCGAAGCGGCGGATCAGCAGCATGTCGCGGTAGTGGGTGAGAATCTCTTGCGGGCTGATCTCGGCGGCGGATTTGGCCGAGCGGCTCTGCGCGGGTTTCGCCATGAAAGGGTCCCCTGACTGGCTGGAGTGGCGCGTTGGGTGGATCTGATCACCGCCCGGAACCGGCTTTGCGCCTTGTGACCGGGGCGTCTCGCGCGGATTATCCGTGCACCTCCAGCAAAAAGCAAGAAGGTTAACGCCTTGTTACAATTATGGAATTTAGAGTTAACTGGAATTCAGTTAACACGCATTATTGCTGCGCCTTGGATGCCCCGGAAGTGGCATTCGTTGCGCCGTTCAGGAACACCACGACATCGTCGGGATGGCTGAAATTCAGCATCACCCGCGCCCGTTCCTCGAGCATGTCGAGATCGAGCGAGGAATTACTGAGCAGCGCCACGCGCTGCTCCAGCGCCTCGCGCTGCGCCGTGGTGGCGGCGAGATCCTGGTGCGACTGCTCGAGCTGCTGGTTGACGCGGAACCAGGCCAGGATGCCGCGGTCGCCCTGGACCGCGTGATAGATGAAATAGCCGGCGATGCAGGCGCCCACCAACTGGGCCGCCAAAGACTTGAAACGCCGAGTCATTTCGCGCCGGAACTGCATAGTTTACCGAATCACAGAGTGATTCCACTCGTCAACAGGATAACGGGTTGCCCCACTGAATCTGGATGGATACTCAATCGTCATGGTCGGGCTTGGCCCGACCACCCACGAGTTTCAAGGCGCGGACACTGAAGTCGCAGGCAAACTCGTGGGTCCTCGTGCCAAGCACGAGGATGACGGAGTACGTTGTGCGGGCGGAGTTCTGCCGGCCCTTTCGCGCCCCAGTCTTATCGCGCCTTCCGCGCCCAGACTTATCGCGCTTTCCGCGCCAGGGCGGCGCGGCCGCCGTAGAGCGCGGCGGAGCCGAGTTGCTCCTCGATGCGCAGCAGCTGGTTGTATTTGGCGATACGGTCGGAGCGCGACAGCGAGCCTGTTTTGATCTGGCCGCAATTCGTCGCCACGGCGAGGTCGGCGATGGTCGAATCCTCGGTCTCGCCCGAGCGGTGGGACATCACCGCCCGGTAGCCCGCCTTGTGCGCCATCTCCACCGCGGTCAGTGTCTCCGTGAGCGTGCCGATCTGGTTGACCTTGATCAGGATGGCGTTGGCGATGCCGCGCTCGATGCCGGTGGCCAGGCGCTCCGGATTGGTGACGAAGAGGTCGTCGCCGACCAGCTGCACCCGGTCGCCGATGGCGCGGGTCAGCGCCTTCCAGCCGTCCCAATCGTCCTCCGCCATGCCGTCCTCGATGGAGAGGATGGGATAGGCCGCGGTCAGCTTGGAATAGAGCGCCACCATGCCGGCGGGGTCCAGGACCTTGCCCTCGCCTTCCAGGTGATACTGGCCGTTCTTGAAGAACTCGGTCGAGGCGCTGTCGAGGCCGAGGCCGATCTCGGCGCCCGGCTTGAAGCCCGCCTTCTCGATCGCCTTCATGATGAAGTCGAGGGCGTCCTCGGCGCTCTTCAGGTTCGGGGCGAAGCCGCCCTCGTCGCCGACATTGGTGTTGTGGCCGGCCGCCTTCAGCTGCGCCTTCAGGGCGTGGAAGATCTCGGCGCCCCAGCGGAGCGCCTCGGAGCCGCTGGCCGCCGCCACCGGGAGGATCATGAATTCCTGGAAATCGATCGGGTTGTCGGCGTGGGCGCCGCCATTGATGATGTTCATCATCGGCACCGGCAGCAGCCGCGCCTGGGTGCCGCCGACATAGCGGTAGAGCGGCAGACCGGCTTCCGCCGCCGCGGCCTTGGCCACCGCGAGGCTCACTCCCAGGATGGCGTTGGCGCCGAGCCGCGCCTTGTTGGGCGTGCCGTCCAGCTCGATCATGATCTGGTCGATGCGGGCCTGGTCGGCGCCGTCGAGCCCGCCGATGGCGTCCTGGATCTCGCCATTCGCCGCCTCGACGGCGTTCAGCACGCCCTTGCCGAGATAGACCTTCTTGTCGCCGTCGCGCAGCTCCACCGCCTCATGCGCGCCGGTCGAGGCGCCCGAGGGCACCGCGGCGCGGCCGAAGGCGCCGCTTTCCAGGGTGACGTCGACCTCGACGGTCGGGTTGCCGCGACTGTCGAGAATCTGCCGCGCATGGACGTCGACGATGCCACTCATGAAATCCCCCGGTATATGACACGACGATGAAAAGCGCCGCTGCGGCGGCCCGGAAACCGCCGGGCGGCCCGTTATATCGCAGGCCGACGGAGGGTCCAGCGGAAATCTAGACGGAGGCGGCCGGCGGCGTCTCGGCCCAGGGATTGGATTTCAACGCCTCCTCCACCGAGCGGGAAAGCAGGTTGCGCTCCGCCTTGGCCAGGCCGGCCATCAGCTCCGCCGACTGCTTCGGCGCGTCGGTCGCATCGCCCAGGCTGAGCTGCAGCGCGCCGACCAGTTCGCCCATTTGCACGGTGCCGAGGTCGCGCGCCAGGACCCAGCGGCTGGCATCGGTGCGGACGATGAACCGGGCGCCGCGCAGCGCCTCCATCACCTGGGTGAGCTTGCCGGCTTCGGCGCCCAGTTCGGCGGCGATGCGCTCGAATTTCTCGCGGCCGACCGGGGCCGCCTGCGCCGCGCGCAGCACCGCCAGCACGCCAAGGGCGAGGCCGAGCACGTCGCCGCGGCGCGGCCGGTCGTCGGGGTCGCGCCGGCCGGACCGCCATTCTGGCAGCGCGGCCGCCACCTCGGCGCCGAACAGCACCGTGAGCCAGGCCATGTACATCCAGATGAGGAAGATCGGCAGCGTCGCCAGCGCGCCATAGAGCGTCTGGTAGGAACCGAGGAAGGACAGATAGATGCCGAAGCCCCGCTTCAGGATCTCGAACAGCAGCGCGGCGACCAGGGCGCCCACGACGGCGTCGGAGAGGCGCACCGGCTTGGTCGGGATCAGGCGATAGAACAGCGCGAAGCCCATCGCCTCGAACAGGAAGGGCGTCACCGCAGACAGCGTCCGCACGACGCCGGAGACGCCGGTGAAATTCGAGGATTGCGCCATGGCGAAGGCCCAGCCGGAGACCGAAAAGGCGACGCCGAACAGCATCGGGCCCAGGGTGATCAGCGCCCAGTAGACCGGCATGCGGTGCAGCTTGAAGCCCTTGCCGCCGCCCCAGATGCGGTCGAAGGCCGTCTGGATGGTGTTGATCAGGAGGATCGCGGTCACCGCGAGGCCCAGGATGCCGGCGCCGGTGGTCTCGCCCGCGTTGCGGATGAAGGACTGCAGGTGATCCTCGACCATCATGGCGAGGCTCGGCGCGGTGTTTTCCAGCACCGCCCGGATCATGTCGTCGCGCATCCCGGAGAACGCCGGGAAGGCCGCGAACATGGCCAGACCGATCGCCATCATCGGCACCATCGCCAGCAGCGAGGTGTAGCTCAGCGCCGAGGCGACCGAGGGGCAGGAATCGCGGCTGAACCGGCGCACCACATAGGCGACCAGCGTGCTCGCCCGGTATTTCGGCAGTTCGCGCAGGATGTTCTGCATCTGCGCCAGCGCGCTGCGTTCGCCGTCCGGCGGCGTTTCGGACGGCTGCTGGGGCGATGCGGGCGATTGCTGCGTTGCGCCTTCCATGCCCGCGACCCTAGGACGGCCCGGCGGGCCGGTCAAATCCACCCCTGGATCGCTCAATCCTCGGCGTCATCCAGCTGCGGGTCGGTCTGGTCGACCAGCCAGAAATCGCCCGTCGGCAGGGCGCCGGCGCCGCCGATCTGGCACACCTGCGAGAGGTCTTCGGGCTTCGGCGCAACCCACTCGAGGGCCAGGCCCGTTCTGGCAAAGGTGAGTTCGCAGGGGCTGTCGTCGGAGCCCTGATAGGTGATCACCAGCTGCCCGTTCTTGTACTGCGCATCGGCCGACATGTCCCACATGGCGGCCGGCCCATCGTCATAGGCCGAGGCCACCGCGCCGAAACGCAGCAGCGACCAGTCGATGAGCGCCGCGCCGTCGGGGCGCTCGGTGATGCGGAGCTCGCTCCAATAGCCGTGGCCGGCATAGCTCTGGTAGGTGCCGCTGATGCTGGCGGCGGCATCGACCGCCGGCAGGGCCTGGCGTGCGCGCGCCAAATCCGCCTGCGCCGTCGCATTGTCCGGAAAGGCGCCCGTCTCGGCCTGCGCCCAGGCATGCGCCATCAGCGGCTTGCCGAGTTGCAGGTTAACGGTGACCAGCAGACCGAGCGCCGCCAGCAAGGTCTGGTCGTCAGCGGCGCCGGTGGCCAGATCGGCGGCGGCGACCAGCGGATCGGTGGCCTGCTCGAATTGGCCGCTCTCGACCGCCGCCTGGCCGAGGGCCAGGCAATCCGTGGCGGTTGGACAGATCTCGTAGGCATCGCTCCGTCCGGCCGAGCCGGACAGGATTGCGGCGAAGACGATCATCCCGATGCAACGCGCAGACATCGGCGGGGTCTCGAGGTTCAGGGAGCGATGTTCTCGATCGGCCGGACCTTGGCGATCTCGTCGAAGGCCCGCAGCGTCTCCAGCACTTTCCGCAGGTGCTTGATCGGCACCATGTTGGGGCCGTCGGAGGGCGCATGGTCGGGGTCCTGGTGCGTCTCCATGAAGACCAGGGCGACGCCGACGGCGATGGCCGCGCGGGCCAGGACTGGGACGAATTCGCGCTGTCCGCCGCTGGTGGTGCCCTGCCCGCCCGGCTGCTGCACCGAATGGGTGGCGTCGAACACCACCGGATAGCCGGTATCGGCCAGGATGGGCAGCGCGCGCATGTCGGAGATCAGCGTGTTGTAGCCGAAGCTGACGCCGCGCTCGCAGAGCAGCACGTTGTCGTTGCCCACCGCCGAGCACTTGGCGGCGACGTTTTTCATGTCCCAGGGCGCCAGGAACTGGCCCTTCTTGATGTTGATGGCGCGACCGGTCTTCGCCGCGGCGACGACCAGGTCGGTCTGCCGGCACAGGAAGGCCGGGATCTGCAGCACGTCGACGGCCTCGGCCACCGGCGCGCATTGCTCCGGCGCATGAACATCGGTCAGCACCGGCACGTCGAAGGTCTCGCGCAGCTCGGCCAGGATCGGCAGGCTCTTCTCCATGCCGAGGCCGCGCGCCGCGCTGGCGCTGGTGCGGTTGGCCTTGTCGAAGCTGGTCTTGTAGATCAGGCCGATACCCAGGTCGCGGGTGATCTCGGTCAGCGCGTGGCACATCTCATGCGCGTGGATGCGGCTCTCGAGCTGGCACGGCCCCGCGATCAAGGCGAAGGGCAGGTCGTTGCCGACCTCGATGTTGTGGATCTTGACGTGGCGCGGTGCGGTCATTTGTCTGTCCTGGGCATGGATTGCTTCACTCATTCAGCATTTTCGTCATCCTCGTGCTTGGCACGAGGACCCACGAGTTTGCTTGCAACAGTCAAGCTTTGCCCGCGCCAACTCGTGGGTGGTCGGGCCAAGCCCGACCATGACGAAAAGAGGGCTGCTTCACCCCGCACGCGACAAACTACACCAGCCGGGCCTGTGTCACCGCCGCGCCGATGAACGACACGAACAGCGGGTGCGGCTCGAACAGGCGCGATTTTAGCTCCGGATGATACTGAACGCCAATGAACCATGGGTGATCGGGAATCTCCACGATCTCGGGCAGGATGCCGTCCGGCGACATGCCGGAGAAGCGCAATCCGACCTTCTCCAGCCGGTCCTTGTAGTTGATATTCACTTCATAGCGATGACGGTGGCGTTCGTAGATCGTCTGGCTGCCATAGATCTCCGCCACCGCGCTGCCCTTCTGCAGGTGCGCCTCATAGGCGCCGAGGCGCATGGTGCCGCCCAGATCGCCGCCGGCGGTGCGCTTCTCCAGCGCATTGCCGCGCACCCATTCGGTCATCAAGCCGACCACCGGCTCCTTGCAGGGGCCGAACTCGGTCGAGCTCGCCTCCTTCACGCCGACCAGGTTGCGGGTCGCCTCGATCACGGCCATCTGCATGCCGAAGCAGATGCCGAAATAGGGCACCTTGCGCTCGCGCGCGAAACGGGCCGAGTTGATCTTGCCCTCGGCGCCGCGCTCGCCGAAGCCGCCGGGCACCAGGATGCCGTGCACGCCCTCCAGGTGCTGGACCGTGTCTTCGCGCTCGAAGATCTCGGAATCGATCCAGTTCAGGTTGACCTTCACGTTGTTGGCGATGCCGCCGTGCCGGAGGGCTTCCGCCAAAGATTTGTACGCGTCGAGCAGCGAGGTGTATTTGCCGACGATGGCGATGTTGACCTCGCCCTCGGGCTGGCGGATGCGGTCGACCACGTTCTGCCACTTGGCGAGATCCGGTTCCTTCGCCTCGATGCCGAAATGGCGGCACACCTCGCCGTCATAGCCCTCGGCGTGATAGGCCAGCGGCACGGCATAGATGGTGTCGACGTCGAGCGCCTGGATGACCGCGCTGGGCCGCACGTTGCAGAACTGCGCGATCTTGCGCCGGCTGTCGGCCGGGATCTCGCGGTCGGAGCGGCAGAGCAGCAGATCGGGCTGGATGCCGACCGCCTGCAATTCCTTCACCGAATGCTGCGTCGGCTTGGTCTTCAGCTCGCCGGCGGCGGGGATATAAGGCACCAGGGTCAGGTGCACGAACATCGCGCGCTCCTTGCCCAGCTCGTTGCCGAGCTGGCGGATCGCTTCGAGGAACGGCAGGCTCTCGATGTCGCCCACCGTGCCGCCGATTTCGCAGAGCACGAAATCCTCGTCGCCGAGATCGGCCTTGATCCATTCCTTGATCGCGTCGGTGACGTGCGGAATGACCTGGATGGTGGCGCCGAGATAGTCGCCGCGGCGCTCCTTGGCGATCACGTTGGAATAGATCTTGCCGGTGGTGACGCTGTCGGTCTTGCGGCACGACACGCCGGTGAAGCGCTCGTAATGGCCGAGGTCGAGATCGGTCTCCGCCCCGTCATCGGTCACATACACTTCGCCGTGCTGATACGGGCTCATCGTTCCCGGATCGACGTTGAGGTAGGGATCGAGTTTGCGGAGGCGGACCTTGAAGCCCCGGGCCTGCAGAAGCGCGCCGAGAGCCGCCGATGAGAGACCCTTCCCGAGGGAAGAAACCACGCCACCGGTGATAAAAATGAATCGTGACATGGGCCGACTTTATGGAACGAGTCGGGCGGCCCCAGCAAGCAAACAATCGCCTGCCGGTTGACCCGGAACGGATTGACGCAGGTGGCCCGGCGGGCGAGGTTTATTGCCCCGCCGGAACGGTCGGAGTCGTCGGTTGAGTTGGAGCCGATTCGGCCGGCGCGGTCTCTGCTGGCGCGCCGCCTTCAGCCGCGCCGGAGGCCGGCAAGGCCGGTGTTTCGACCCCGGACTCCGATCCCGGAACCAGCGGTCCCTGCTGCGCGCCGCGCGTGCCGATCACGGCCAGCGCCAGGCTGGTGATGAAGAAGGCCGCCGCCAGGATGCCGGTGGTCCGGCTCAGCAGATCGGACTTCGCCCGGCCCGACATCATGCCGCCCATGCCGCCGCTGCCGCCGCCGCCGAGGCCGCCCATGCCACCTTCTTTTTTCTGCAGCAGGATCGCACCCACCAGGGCGATGGCGATCAGCAGGTGAACGACGAGGATAATGACCATAAGTGCTTTCCAGTGAACCGGATTTCGGCCGGGTTTCTAGCCGCTTTTGGCGGGGATCGCCAGACGGATTTGCCGGATGTGCCCGATTGAGGTGCGGAATTTTGACCTAGGGCCGCCCCCTCACGGCCTGTTGACCGCCCCCGCTAGGCGGCGCCCAGGGCGATGCCCCAGAAATCCTCCGCCTTGAGGCTGGCGCCCCCGACCAGCGCCCCATTGACCTCGGGGACATGCATCAGGACGGCCGCATTGGTCGCCTTGACCGAACCGCCATAGAGCACCCGCATTTCCGCCCCGTCCTTGAACCAGCCCACGAGCAGGCTTCGGATATGGCCATGGACGGCGGCCACGTCATCGGGGGTCGGCGTCTTTCCAGTGCCGATGGCCCAGACCGGCTCATAGGCGACGACCAGGTGAGCCGCCGTCGCATCGGCCGGGATGGACCCCTCGAGCTGGGCGGAAACCACTTCCAGGGTGGCGCCGCGGTCGCGCTCCGCCTCGGTCTCGCCGACGCAGACGATGGCGCTGAGGCCGGCATCCAGGGCCGCCCGCGCCTTCGCCGCCACCAGCTCGCTGCTCTCGCCATGATCGGCGCGGCGCTCGGAATGGCCGAGGATCACCGCCTGGCAACCGCAATCGGCCAGCATGGCCGCCGCCACGTCACCGGTATGGGCGCCAGAGGCCTTCACATGGCAATCCTGCGCGCCCAGGGCGATGCCCGTGCCCTGCAGCAACTGGCCCGCCAGGGTCAGGTAGGGCGCCGGCGGGCAGACCAGCAGGTCCACCGCCAGGCCGGGCCGGGCCGCCCGCAGGCCAGCCAGCCCCTTGATCAGATCGGTCGTCATCGCCCGGCTGCCATTCATTTTCCAGTTTCCGGCGATCAGCGGGCGCAGGCGGGTCGTCGTCATGGGTCGGGAAATCCTGTGCAGAATGGGCGGCTTAGGGCGTCCCGGGCGGGCGCGGAAGGCTTGGTAGCATAGGCCCGGCGGACCTGCCAGATGCCCGCATTCCGCCGCCGTCGCATGGCCTTGCCGGGGAATCGCGGGCGGGCCGGCGCAGCGGCTCCCCGGACCCGCTGCCCGTACTTGCTGCTGGGGGGCCGCATCCCTATGATGCGCGCCGATTTTTCAACAATCGGCGCATCATGCTCAGCACCATCCGCGGCAAGGCCAAATCCTGGATCGTCAAGATCCTGTTCGTGTTCCTCATCCTCGCGTTCGCCGCGTGGGGCATCGGCGACATATTCGCCAATCGCAGCGTGGGCAAGCCGGTGCTCAAGGTCGGCAGCCAGCAATATACGCGTCAAGAATTCGCCCGCGACCTGCAGGACCGGCTGAAGCAGTTCCAGCAGCAGGGCCTCACCATCAATGCCCAGCAATTCGCGGCACTGGGCGGGATCGAGCAGATTCTCTCCACCGCCACCAACCGGCTGCTGCTCGAGCAGTATTCCGACCGCCTGGGCCTGACCATTCCGCAGAGCGTGGCGATCGCCGAGGTGCAGGCCAATCCCGCCTTCCAGGGCGCCGGCGGCAAATTCGACCGCGACCGCTTCCTCGCCGTCCTGCAGCAGAACGGCCTCAGCGAAGCCGGCTTCGTCGCAATGGTGCAGGAGGATCTGCGCCGGCAGCAGCTGATCGGGCCGAGCTTCGCCACCGTGGTGGCGCCGAAGCCCCTGGTGGACACGATCTACGCCTATGAGGGCGAGACCCGGAGCGCCGACCTGCTGGCCATTCCCGATGCCAGCATGACCGGCGTGGCCGATCCGGACCAGGCGGTGCTCGAGAAATACTACACGGACAACGTCGGGCACTATCAGCGGCCGGAATACCGCGC
This sequence comes from Dongiaceae bacterium, assembly GCA_039808885.1. Classification (GTDB taxonomy): domain Bacteria; phylum Pseudomonadota; class Alphaproteobacteria; order Dongiales; family Dongiaceae; genus Dongia_A. Next base: position 63,891 of record JBDHTX010000006.1, read on the forward strand.
CGTGGTCATCCTGCACCTGACGGCGGAGGAATTCGCCAAGCAGGTCACCATCGCCGACGACCAGCTGAAATCCGACTACGAGACCCGCAAGGCGGAGTTCGAGACGCCGGAGATGCGCGCCGTCGAGCAGGTCGTGGTCCAGGACCAGGCCAAGGCCGATGCCATCGTCGCCGCGGTGAAATCCGGCAAGAGCTTCGCCGACGCGGTGCAGGAAGCCACCGGCGGGGCGCCGGTCGACCTCGGCGATGTGAGCAAGGACAAGCTGCCGGCCGACATCGCCGAGCAGACCTTCGCGCTCGCCGCCGACGCGACCTCGGAGCCGCTGAAAAGCGCCTTCGGGTTCCATGTGGTTCACGTCAAGTCGATCGCCGCGGCCAGCACCAAGAGCTTCGACGAGGTGAAGGAGCAGTTGCGCGGCGAACTCGCCTTGGCCCAGGCCGGCGATACCATGGCCTCGGCGGTCAACCAGCTGGACGACACGCTGGCCAGCGGCGCCTCGGTCGAGGATGCGGCAGCAAAGCTGGGCCTGACGGCGCAGAAGGTCGACGCCGTCGATGCCGATGGCAAGGATCGCGACGGCAAGGACCTTGGCATCTCGCCGGAGATCCTGGCGCTGGCGCAGCAGACCGATGCCGGCGGCACCAGCCTGGTCTCGACGCTCAGCGACGGCAGCTACGCGGTGGTGCAGGTTACCAGCGTGACGGCGGCCGAGCCGAAGCCGCTGACCGAGGTCAGCGAGCAGGTGAAGGCGGCGTGGCTGGCGCAGGCGCACCGCGACGCCGCCGACGCCAAGGCCAAGGAGATCGTCGAGAAGCTGAAGGCGGGCGGCGATCTCGCGGCGCTCGGCACCGAGCTCGGCCTCACGGTGACGTCGAGCGCGGCCTTCACCCGCGACAAGGGTGATCCCGACAACGGCGTCGACGCCACCATGGCCCAGGCCCTGTTCAACGTGAAGATCGGCGAGGCGGTCACCGGGCGCGGCAGCGACAAGGCGATCGTGGCACGGCTCACCACCGTCACGCCGGCCAAGCCGGACGAGAACAAGGACCGGCTGGAGGAACTGTCGAAGCAGCTCGCCGGCACGATGCGCAACGACCTGTCGTCGCAGTTCTCGGCGGCGCTCAGCCAGCAGATCAAGATCGAGCGGAACGAGGATGTCATTAACCAGATGATCGCGGCGGAACAATGAATGTCGAGCCGGCTTTCGAGAGCTTCGCCGCGACCTACGAGTCCGGCAAGCCGCAGGTCGTCTGGACCCGCCTGATCGCCGATCTGGAGACACCGGTCTCCGCGCTGATGAAGCTGGCCGATGGGCGGCCCAATTCCTTCCTTCTGGAATCGGTCGAGGGCGGCCGCTCGCGCGGGCGCTATTCGCTGATCGGGCTGAAGCCGGACCTGATCTGGCGCTGCCGCGGCGACAAGGCCGAGATCAACCGCAACGCCCGCTTCCAGCCCGACAGCTTCGAGCCGGAGGCGAAGGGCGCCCTCGCCTCCCTGCGCGCGCTGATCGCCGAATCCCGCATCGCCCTGCCGGCCAGCCTGCCGCCGATGGCCTCGGGCCTGTTCGGCTACATGTCGTACGACATGATCCGGCTGGTCGAGAAGCTGCCGGATGTCTCGCCCGACAATCTCAAGCTGCCGCACAGCATTTTCCTGCGGCCCACGGTGATGGCGATCTTCGACAGCGTCGAGGATATGATCACGGTGGTGACGCCGGTCTGGCCCAGTGTTCAAGGTGGGGGCGGCTCCGCCGGCAACGCGCGTGCCGCGTACAACCAGGCGCTGGAGCGGCTGTCCGACATCGTCGCGGACCTCGACCGCTCGCTGCCGCAGCAGCGCTCCAACAACGGCGCGCTGCCCGACCTGCCGGAGCCGAAATCGAACATGGCGCCGGAGGCCTACAAGGCCATGGTCGACCGGGCCAAGGACTACATCCTGGCCGGCGACATTTTCCAGGTGGTGCTGTCGCAGCGCTTCAGCCTGCCCTTCCAGCTGCCGCCGCTGGCGCTCTACCGGTCGCTGCGCCGGCTCAACCCGTCGCCGTTCCTGTTCTATCTCGATTTCGGCGGCTTCTCGGTGATCGGCTCCAGCCCGGAGATCCTGGTGCGGCTGCGCGACGACGTGGTCACCATCCGCCCCATCGCCGGCACCAGGCCGCGCGGCAAGACGCCGGACGAGGACCGCGCGCTGGCGGAGGACCTGCTGGCCGACCAGAAGGAGCTGGCCGAGCATCTGATGCTGCTCGACCTGGGGCGCAACGATGTCGGCCGGGTCGCCAAGGTCGGCAGCGTGAAAGTGACCGAGCGCAACAAGATCGAGCTCTATTCGCACGTCATGCACATCGTCTCCAATGTCGAGGGCACGATCGAAGCGAAGCATGACGCCATGGACGCGCTGATGGGCGGTTTCCCCGCCGGCACCGTCTCCGGCGCGCCCAAGGTGCGCGCGATGGAGATCATCGAGGAGCTGGAGCCGGAGAAGCGCGGCATCTATGGCGGCGCCGTCGGCTATTTCGCCGCCAATGGCAGCATGGACACCTGCATCGCGCTGCGCACCACGGTCGTGAAGGATGGCGTGATGTACGTCCAGGCCGGCGCCGGCATCGTCGCCGACAGCGTGCCCGAGAGCGAGCACCAGGAATGCCAGCACAAGGCCCGTGCGCTGGTGCGCGCGGCGCAGGAAGCGATCCGCTTCGCCGCCGCCGGGCGCGGCAATTCCTGACGCTGAATCCATGACGCCGGCCCAAACCTTGCTGGCGCGCATCACCGAGTACTTTGCCGGCCCCGGCCGCATCGGAGACCCGGGCGCGTCTACCGTCCTGCACCGTGCCGTGGCGGCGCTGCCATCGGCCACCCGGATGGACGTGGAGCCGCGCGCGCTGCCGGTCGCGGGCTTGCTGCCGGACGCCCTGCCCGCCTGCCCGGTCCCGCTGGCGCTCGCCATTGCCGCGGCGGCACCCGGGTTCCGCTGGCGGCAGAATCCGAACTACAACGCCGGCAACATGGGCGCGGCCTTCATGGCCGGGTACGGCTATGTCGAGTTCGTCGGGCCCAAAGAAGCGCTGTTCCACGCGGCGGATGTGCGCGTCGGGCTGCTGGTGCTGGGCGCGGGCCTGCACTATCCGCCGCACGCGCATCCGGCGGAGGAGGTCTATCACCCGCTGACCGAAGGCGGTGAATGGCGTCGCGGCGACGGGCCGTGGCGCGTGGTGCCGGCGGGTTCGGCCATCCATCACCCGCCGATGATCGTCCATGAAACCCGCGCCGGCGCCGGCACGCTGCTGGCGCTCTATTGCTGGATCGGCGACACGGCGACAGAAGCGCGCTTGCTCGACTGACGGCTAGGCGCCCAGCTCGACCGGCTTGCCGTGCGGCGTGTGCTCGTAGGCCTCGACCCAGGCCGCCTTGCGCGCGGCGAGCAGCTCGGCGCTGGCGATGTTCTTCTCCTGCACCAGATGCTCAAGCGCGCTCAGCACGTGCTGATAATAAGTCGAGCCGTCATCGGGATCGCCGGCCGCCTGGGCGCGCTTGATCGCGGCGCCCAGCGCCTCGGCCCATTCCTGGGCGGTGTAGGCGCCGGCCTGCTGCAGGGCGACGGCGAGCGCCAGGGCCTGGGCTTCCCAGGGCTCGGCGAAGAGCGGTTCGCCCTCGGCGCGGCGGATCGGCTGCAGCGCGGCATCGCCGCAGGCCTTCGCGGATTCAGGCTGGCTCAAGATAGTTCTCCCAGAGATCGAGATGCACTTTGTCCCGGGCATTCGCCGCCTCGCCCCACAGCGCGCGCGCCGTGAAGGCGACGGTGTAGAGGTGCCGGGGCTGCTCGCCGCCGCCATGGGCGCTGGCATCGGGCAGCACATGGCCGCCATGCAGGCGCACGATCTGGCCGGTCTTGCCGCGGGCATAGCGCGGCAGGCGGGTGTGACCCTCCGGCTGCGTGTTGCGCGCACGCACGGCCTGTCCCACCGCGAAGACCGGCGCCTGCGCCGGGGCGCGGCCGCTATGCGTCCGGTCGTGCAGGAAATCCCAGACCGCGCCGGCCTTCATCGCGTCATCGCGCCTGGCCGCGCCGGCGGCCGCGCGGCCGGCGGCAAGCTCTTGCGGCGAAATCATGCCAGCTTCGAGCAGCGCCTGCTCGGCGATGTAGACCCATTGCTCGTAGTAGTTCTGGGTCAGATAGAGGTCCGGTCGCAAGGTCTCGCGCAGATAGCGGAACCGGTCGACGGTGAAACCGGCCGGGAAGGTCATCACTTCCAGGATGCCGGCCGCCCTGCCCTCCCACGCCTCGTGGAACGGCGGCTCGTTCCGCTCGGCGACGACCGCGCCGAAACCGTGCATGCCGCCGAGGTCGTGGACCCCGTTCACTTGAGCGTCACCACGCCGGTGCCGATCATGGAATCGCGCGTGACCAGCGCGGCGAGCTGCTCCTCGCTCATGCCCTCGCTGCCCTTGGGCCGCTGCGGCACCACGAGATAGCGCACCTCCGCGGTCGAATCCCAGACGCGGATCCTGGTCGTCTCCGGCAGGGTGACGCCGAATTCCTTCAGCACCCCGCGCGGGTCGATCACCACGCGCGAGCGGTAGGGCGCCGATTTGTACCAGGCCGGCGGCAGGCCCAGCACCGAGAGCGGATAGCAGGAGCAGAGCGTGCACACGACCATGTTGTGGACATCCGGCGTGTTCTCCACGGCGACGATGTGCTGGCCCTGCACGCCGAGGAAATCCATCTCGCCGATCGCCTTCGTGGAATCGGCGAACAGCCGCTGGCGATAGGCGGGATCGACCCAGGCCCGCGCCACCACCTTGGCGCCGTTGCGCGGGCCGATCTTGTTCTCGTAGACGTCGACCCAGGCGTCGATGGCGGCGGAATCCACCAGCCCCTTCTCGTTCAGCAGGCTTTCCAGCGCCTTCACCCGCAAGGCCGGGTCGGAGGGCAGCTTGGAATGAATGTCGTGGTGATGCGCCAGCCCGGGTTCGCCGTGGTCGTGCGGATGGCTGTGCGCGTGGTCATGCGGCGTCAAGATAGCTCTCCCAGAGGTCAACGCAGGTTTCGTCGCGCGCCGAGGCGTCGGGCCCCCAGAGCTCGCGGAAGGAAAAGGCGACGGTGTAGAGATGCTGCGGCGCCTCGCCCGCCTTGTGCGCGTTGCTGTCGGGGAAGACGTGCCCGCCATGATGCAGCTGCACGATGCCGACCTTGCCGCGGGCATAGCGGGGCAGCCTCGTGTGGCCGGTCGGGTTGATGTTGCGCGCCCGCACCTTCTGTCCCACCGCGAAAAGCGGCGGCGTCTCGACCTTGCGGGTGAAGACGCCCTGCGTCTTCTGCGCGTTCCACACCTGCTCGGGACGCATGGCGTCGTTGCGCTTGGCGGTGCCGGGCGCGGCGCGGCCGCTGATGATCTCCGCCTCGGTGGCCCAGCCGCCATCCAGCAAGGCGGCGACATAGCTCATGTACCAGTGATCGTAGTACGAGCGCTCCAGGTAGAGCGCCGGCGGGATCAGCTCGCGCACATGGCGCCAGCGGTCGATGTTGTAGCCGGGCGGCAGCAGGCCGCCGCGGCGGATGCCGAACATGCGCGCCTCCCAGGGCGCGTGCCACAGCGGCTCGTCCTGTTCCGCCTCCGGCGCGATCGGCCCGTGGCCATGCATGCCGCCGAGATCGTGGATTCCGTTCATTGTGGGCAATCCCGAAAAATTGGACCTTACAATCGGACTTTGGCGACGCCGATCATGGCGTCGCGGGTGACGAGACCGGCCAACTCGTGCTCGGTCATATGCTCCGAGCCGGCCGGCCGCTCCGGCAACACCATATATCGGATTTCCGCGGTGGAATCCCAGACCCGCACTTCGACGTCGTCGGAGATTTCCACGCCGAACTCGCGCAGCACGCCGCGCGGGTCGATCACCGACCGGGCGCGATAGGGTGCCGCCTTGTACCAGCGCGGCGGCAGGCCGAGCAGGCCCCAGGGGTAGCAGGAACACAGCGTACAGACGACCATGTTGTGAATGGCCGGCGTGTTCTCCAGCACGACGATGTGCTGCGCCTCGCGCCCCAGGAAGCCGAAGGGCGCGATCGCCGCCGTGGCGTCGCTCAGCAGTGCTTGCTTGAAATCCGGATCGACCCAGGCGCGGGCGACGATGGCCGCGCCGCGGCGGGGGCCGATCTGGCGCTCATAGACATCGATCCAGGCATCGACGGCTGCGGAATCCACCAGGCCGCGCTCGGCGAGCAGGCTTTCCAGCGCCTTGACGCGCAAGGCGGGATCGGAGGGGACGTCCGCATGGTCATGCGAATGGCCATGCGCGTGGTGATGAGGGTGATCGTGCAGTTCCAATGACGGCTCCTTGCGCGGCCGCATGGTAGAGGCGGCGCATGCCGGGGCCAACAGCGCAGACGATGCCGCTTTTGCATCGCGGGTCCCACCGGCCACGCCATGGCCCTTGCCCGGACTCCATAATAAATCTTAATGTATTCTTGTCGAACACCTTGGGGGAAGGCCGTTTGTCCGTTCTGGGAGAACTCGCCGTCGTCGAATTGGACAAGGCGGTCGGTGCGTTGCGGGCCCTTTGGCACGGGGCGCGGACGCGCGGTGCCGGCGACTCGGGGGTGCCCAAACGCAGCGACTTGCCGCCGGAGGTCCTGCGGCCTTGGCTGCCCAACATCGCCATCGTCGAAGCTGTCCCGGGCGGCGCTGGCGCTCCGCGCTTTCGTGTGCGGCTTGCCGGCACCGCGGCGGTGTCCTTCGCCGGCCGCGATCTGACCGGGTCCTTTCTGGACGAAGTGACCACGCCAAGGCTGTATCCGGTCACCATCGCCCCGTATCTGAAAGCGATCGAGACGCGCGCCCCGGTGGAAGACGATGTGTTGCCCGACCAGTTTCTCGGCCTCGAGGGCACGCGCCTTCCGGTGCGCCGGCTGGTGATGCCTTGCACCAGCAACGGCAGCGACATCGACCAGTTCGTCATCGGCCTGTTCCTCTATCGGCCGGAGAGCCAATAGGGTGCCAACGCGCCGATCGCAGGGCGGCCGGCCGAAAGTTCCGGACTGGATCGGCTTATTTCTTCAGCTCGATCAGTTCGTGCACGTTTCCGAACGGGTCGCGAAAGGCCACGAAGCTCCCGACATTGATCTTCTGCGGGTCCGAGAAGATGAAGTCCACGCCCTTTGACTTCATGTGTTCCATCGTCGTGGCGAGATCCGGCGTTTGCCAGACAACCATGGTCTGCACATCGTCCGGATAGTCGATGTGGACTGGGTTCTTCGCGTTGTGGAGGATGAGGCGGAAGCCCTTGTCGTGCTCGAGCTGAACGGTCGTGCCGTGATGCAGGAAGTTGTTTTCCGGGCTGACTTTGAAGCCGAGCACGTCCGTGTACCAATCGATGCCGGCCTGGAGTCCGACGACATTCAACTGCACGATGTAGACGCTGAGCATGAAACCCTGCCTCCCTGGCGTGACCTTGCGATCCTCGCGGGTTCCGAAAGGAGTTTGCCTATCCCAGGAAAGATGGTCGGAGCGACTGGATTTGAACCAGCGACCCCCAGACCCCCAGTCTGATGCGCTACCAGGCTGCGCTACGCTCCGACATCGCGTGATATGGCCCGAAAGCCAAACCGGGTGGCCCAATCTCGGGGGTGGCCAGCCGGCGGGGGTTATATAGCGGCCGGGACCGACGCGGGCAAGGTTTCCCGGGCAAGGTTTCCAAGGCAATGAAAGCGCTCGGCGGGCGCCCCCGCCAGCGGATGCCTAGCGGCGGGGCGGCTTCACGCCCTCCAGGGCGCGGCGCAGGCGGTCGCGGATATCGCCCAGCTCGCCGGCAATCGCCTTGACCTCGCGCACCTGGCCGTCGGTCAGGGTGGCGCGAAACAGCGGCAGATCGGCCATCGGGTTGCGGGCCTGCGGCGGGGCGCTGTCGGCCTCCTCGGCCGGGGCCGGGGCGAAATCCACCGGGACGGCACCATCGGCCAGCTTCAGTCCGCCTTCGCGGATCAGCTTCTGCACACCCTTGATGGTGTAGCCCTTGTCATAGAGCAGGCCGCGGATCGCCCGCAGCAGGTCGATATCCTCGGGCCGGTAATAGCGCCGGCCGCCGCCCCGCTTCAGCGGGCGGATCTGGGCGAACTTGGTTTCCCAGAAGCGCAGGACGTGCTGCGGCACCTCGAGTTCGTCGGCGACCTCGGAAATGGTGCGGAAGGCATCGGCGGACTTCTCCACCCGGCGTGCCCTGGCATTTGCCTGGGCGCTCGCCTGGGCGGCGTCGACGTCGCTGTGAACGACTTGCTTCGCACCGCTCATGATGCGCTGCCCTTATTGACCCGATCCTTCAGCACATGCGAGGCGCGGAAGACGAGGACGCGGCGCGGCTTGATCGGCACCTCTTCGCCCGTCTTCGGGTTGCGGCCGATGCGCTCGCCCTTCATGCGGACCAGGAACGAGCCGAAGGAGGAAATCTTCACGCTCTCGCCGCGGGTCAGCGCCGCGGAAATCTCTTCCAGGACGGTGTCCACCAGCTCGGCCGATTCGTTCCGCGACAGGCCTACCTCCTGGTAGACCGATTCGCTGAGATCGGCACGGGTGATCGTTTTTCCGGTCATGCGCCTCGTCCCCCTGGTGCTCCACCACGCCGTCGCGTTGAACGGCTGCGAGTCTTCCGTGACAGGTTCGAAACAACCCTAACGAGTCACGCTAAATCAGTCAATTAAGGAACGATCTTAAGACGCGCGCCGGTCGCTTTGCGGGACGCTATGGTAAACGCGTCACCAGCGCACCAGGGCGGAGCCCCAGGTGAAGCCGCCGCCCATCGCTTCCATCAGCACAAGGTGGCCGCGCTGGATGCGCCCGTCATTCACCGCTTCGGCGAGCGCCAGGGGAATCGACGCGGCCGAGGTGTTGGCATGGCGGTCGACGGTGATCACCGCACGATCCTCGGCCAGCTTCAGGCGATGGCCCATGCTGTCGATGATGCGCCGATTCGCCTGATGCGGCACCAGCCAGTCGACCTCGTCGGCGGAGATGTGGTTGGCGTGCAGCGCGGTGTCGATGGCCGCCGCCAGGTTGACCACGGCGTGGCGGAACACCTCGCGGCCGTCCATCTTCACGTGCCCGGTGGTCTGCGTCGCCGAAGGCCCGCCATCGACATAGAGACGCTCGTAGTGGGCGCCGTCGGAGAACAGGTGCGTCGACAGGATGCCCTGGTCGAACTTGTCGCCCTTGCCCTCGCCCGCCTCCAGCACCACCGCGCCGGCGCCGTCGCCGAACAGCACGCAGGTATTGCGGTCGGTCCAGTCGAGGATGCGGGAGAAGGTCTCCGCGCCGATCACCAGGGCCCTCTTCACCTGCCCCAGGCGGATGAAATTGTCCGCCGCCGCCAGGGCAAAGACGAAGCCGGAGCACACCGCCTGCACATCCAGCGCGAAGCCCTTGGCGCCCAGGCGGTACTGCACCTTGGTGGCGGTCGCCGGAAAGGTGTGGTCGGGCGTGCAGGTGCCGAGAATAATGCAGTCGATGTCGGCGCCGGTCAGGCCGGCATTGGCCAGCGCCTGGCTGGCGGCGGCAATCGCCAGATCCGAGGTCAACTCGCCTTCGGCGGCGATGTGGCGCTGGCGGATGCCGGTGCGCTGGCGGATCCATTCGTCGCTGGTGTCGATGGTCTTGGCCAACTCGTCATTGGTGACGATGCGCGCCGGAAGATAGGAACCAGCGCTCAGGACGCGTGACCGTGTGACCATCGGTGAGAATACCCTATAGCGAGGCGGCGGTCTCGGAGGCGCCCGGCGTCGCCATGACCTGCGCGAAATCCTGCTTCATCTTTTCGATGGCGCCGTTGGCGACCATATCTACCGCGACACCGATGGCGTTGGCAAAGCCGAAGGCGTCGGTGCCGCCATGACTCTTGATGCAGATGCCGTTGAGACCCATGAAGATGGCGCCGTTATAGCGCCGGGGATCGACCCGCGCGCGCAGGGCATTGAGCGCCGGGCGCGCCAGCAGATAGCCGAGGCCGGCCAGCCACGAGCTCTTGAAGCTCTGGCGCAGGAAGGCGCCGTAGAGCTTCACCGTGCCCTCGATCGTCTTCAGCGCGATGTTGCCGGTGAAGCCGTCGGTCACCACCACGTCGACGGTGCCGCGGGCGATGTCGTCGCCTTCGATGAAGCCGTGGAAGCTGCCGGGCAGCTGCGCCTCGCGCAGGATCTGCGCGGCAACGCGCACTTCCTCATGCCCCTTCATCTCCTCGGTGCCGACGTTCAGCAGGCCGGTGCTGGGCTCGCGCACGCCCAGCACGGTGCGGGCGAAGACGTTGCCCATGACCGCGAACTGCACCAGGTTGCTGGCGTCGCATTGCACGTTGGCGCCGAGGTCGAGCATCACGCTCTCGGAGCGGATGGTGGGGAAGAACGACGCAATGGCCGGACGGTCGATTCCCGGCAGCGTCTTCAGCACGAACTTGGCCATCGCCATCAGCGCGCCGGTATTGCCGGCGGACACGATCGCCGCTGCGTCGCCGTTCTGCACGGCGTCGATGGCAAGCCGCATGGAGGAGCCGCGGCCGGCGCGCAGCGCCTGGCTCGGCTTGTCGTCCATCTTCACTTCGGTCTCGGCGTGGCGGATGGAGCTGACGGCCTTCAGGGCCGGCAGCTTGTCGATCATCGGCTGGATCCGCCTCTCGTCGCCGAAGAACAGGAAATGCACATTGGGGAAACGCTGACGCGCAATGTCAGCGCCCCGGATCACCATGTCCGGGGCGTTGTCTCCACCCATCGCATCCAGAGAAATAGCCAGGCTGGCGCTCACACCCCATCTCCTTCCCGGCTACCGAACAGGTCGGCGCCGCGCGCTTAGGAGGCGCTGGTCGCCGCGACTTCCCGGCCGTCGTAGTAGCCGCAGGAACCGCACACGTGGTGCGGGCGCTTCAGCTCGCCGCAATTCGGGCATTCGGTCGACTTCTGCACCGTCAGCGCATGGTGGGCGCGGCGCATGCCCTGACGCGAGCCGGAGACCTTCTTTTTCGGAACTGCCATGATCCAATCTCACTGCAAAATAAAAGGCAGCCAAGCGCTGCCAAGGATTGGCGGGTTATTAGCCAAAATCGCCTTCCGGCGCAAGCCGTGTGTCGGATGGACGGCCCTGCGCCCGGCTCAGACCCCGTCCCCGTCCTTCTTCAATTTCCCTAATGCGGCAAAGGGGTTAACCTTTTCCGGGGGACTGGGCTCCGGGGCCGGCTCGCCGGCCCATTCGGCCGGGACTTCGGCCCCCGCCCGGCGTGGATAGGGATCGATGGCCAGGCCGAGCTGCTCGGCCGCCACCTCGCCCAGGTCGATTTCCGGCCCGGCCAAGGGCTCCGGCCCGTCCGCCGCCTCGGCGTCCAGCTCGATTTCCCCGGCATCGTCTTCCGGCCGGCCGCCGTGGCCCTCGAGGAAATCGAGCTCGAATTCCTCGTCGATTTCGCCCGGGACCGGCTCCAGGCTGACGACGCAGGCCTGGACCACCCCGGCCGTGATGCGGCCCTTCACCCGGATCAAGTCCTTGCGCAGGCGGCGGACCGAAAACCGCGCGCTGAAACGGTCCAGGCTCATCAGTCCGAAGCGTTCGGCCAGGGCAGCCCGCTCCGCGGCGTCGGCTTCGATCTCCACCTGGGACGGACTGCCGGCGATGCGATCGACCGCCAGCGGGCGGGAGAATTCGACCGGCTCAGCTGGGTGCATCGCGACTTTCCTCCGGCGGCTGCGGGAAGCGGAGCCGGCCGGCGGCCAAATCGGCGAAACCGGCGCCCGCCAGGGCAGTGCGCAGGGCGCGCAGATAGCCGGCCATGGCCGCCACCTGGTCCGGCGCGGGATCGACCGTGCCATAGACATTGCGGCGAATGGCGTCGCGGAGCTGCTCCTCCGCCTCCGGCCCGGTCGCCGCCAGGGCGGCGTCATAGGCCTGGATCCGGCCCTTCAGCGCCTCGGTCATCACCTTGATCCGGCGGCCGACGCCCAGATCGGCGACGCCCAGTTCGCGCAGCGATCCGTCCAGGTCGAGGAACATCGCGTCATAGACCGCCTGCGCCAGTTGATCGGCCGCGGCGCCCTGGCCGCGCAGCTGGTGGAACAGCGCGTGGGCATGGATGCAGAGCATCTCGAAACGGCCGTCGATCGAATCCGGCACGCCGAGGCTGGTATAGAACGTCGCCAGCCGCGCCTGGCCGGCGAGCTGGCCATAGAGCAGGCCGGCCTCCGCGCGCATCGGCGGATTCATGAATAAGCGCTTTAAAAACAACAAGATATGAAGCCTCGATGGTTCCGCTCGGCTTGACAGCACGCGCCGGGGAGTGCGATGGTCCGCGCCGATGACCGGTACATCCCATGCCGGCATTTCCCGGACCGGAATTTCCCGGACCGGAGTATCTCTGGGGCATAAGGCCAGCAGGCGGCGAGATCAAGTGCCGGCATGGCTGAGGCGGGGACGGTAAGCGATGTCTGAGCGTGCGATTCGATCCTGGCGCCGGCTGCTCAGTGCCGGTCTGGCATTGGGCATTCTTGCGACGGTGGCCGGCTGCGCCGCGCGCATCGACCAGCGCGGCAACAAGCCGGACGAGGACCAGGTGGTCCAGATCAATCCCGGCGTCGACGACAAGAACCGCGTGGCGGAGCTGATCGGCACGCCCTCGACCATCTCCACCTTCGACGACCGCACCTGGTACTACATCTCCAAGCGCACCGAGACGACCGCGTTCTTCGATCCCGACGTGAAGGACCAGGAGGTCCTGGCGGTCAATTTCAACGAGGACGGCATCGTCGAGAGCATGCGCCTCTACGGCCAGGAAGACGGCCGCACCATCGCCTATGTCGATCGCATCACGCCGACCGAGGGCAAGGAACTCACCATCATCCAGCAGCTGTTCGGCAATCTCGGCCGCTTCAATCCCGAGAACGACGACGCGCCGCGCAACTAGCGGCGCCCAGGTCACTCCCGCCGGCGCCAGCCACGCTTTCCGCCCTGGCCCGCGGTCAATAGATCGCCGGCACATGCATCTCCTTCGGGATCGGGCCGCGGATATAGTCCGCGTGCCGCACGCGCCTCGGCAGCACCACCGGGGTATGCTCGACCTCGCCATAGGGAATCTGGGCAAGGAAATGGTGGATGCAGTTGAGGCGCGCGCGCTTCTTGTCCACCGCCTCGACCACCCACCACGGCGCTTCGGCGATGTGCGTGCGCTCGAGCATGGCTTCCTTCGCCTTGGTGTAGTCTTCCCAGCGGCGCCGTGATTCCAGGTCCATCGGGCTCAGCTTCCATTGCTTGATCGGATCGTGGATGCGCATCTGGAACCGCAGGTGCTGCTCTTCGTCGGTGATCGACATCCAGTATTTGATCAGGACGATGCCGGAGCGCACGATCATCCGCTCGAACTCCGGCACCGTGGCGAAGAAATCCTCGACCTCGGCGGCGGAACAGAAGCCCATGACCCGCTCGACTCCCGCCCGGTTGTACCAGGAGCGGTCGAACAGCACGATCTCGCCGGCCGCCGGCAGATGCGCCACGTAGCGCTGGAAATACCATTGCGAGCGCTCGCGCTCGGTCGGCGCCGGCAAGGCGACGACGCGGCAGACGCGCGGATTGAGCCGCTGCGTGATGCGCTTGATGACGCCGCCCTTGCCGGCTGCGTCGCGCCCCTCGAACAGGACGACGATCTTCAGGCCCTTGTCGATCACCCAGTCCTGCAGCTTCACCAGCTCGCGCTGCAGGCGGAACAGCTCCTCGAAATAGACGTGCCGGTCGAGGGCCGCCTCGGGCTTCTCGGCGAGGCCTTTCAGCACCTTGGCCAGGCGGTCGTCGTCGATCTCCATCTCCAGCTCCTCGTCGAAGCTGTCGGCGATCTCCGCATCGATCCGGCGGTTCAGGTCGCTCTTCTTGTCGGTTCCGGCCATGGTGATCCCTCCTCGGCGCCGGCAAGCGCATTTCGGCCCACGATTCCGGCGGCGATCGTCAGGTCGTGAGACCGTTGCGTGACGATTGAACGAAACCCGCCCCTTCGCAAGTCGTGCAAACGGCTGAGGGCTGCGACGATGCGTTGCAGGCGGGCTGGTCGTGCCTGGGAAGACGGGCAGCCCGAAACCGCCGCAAGTCCGGCCGGCGGTGCGACGGATGGCAAGACAGCTGGCCTGGGCCCGCACCGGCACCAGATCTTCCGCCTCGCCCTGGCCGATGAGCAGCGGGGCGGCGACCGGCGCATCCGGCGTGTTCTCCGCCGGCCGTGCCCCGAGCCGGCGCGCCGGCCCGCCATGCATCACCGCCAACGAAAAACCCCCGGCCTTGCGGCCGGGGGTTTCCCGTTTCGCGAGGATCGCCTTGCCTAGGCCGCGAGGGCGGCGAGCAGCAGGAGCGCCACGATGTTGGCGATCTTGATCATCGGGTTGATCGCCGGGCCGGCGGTGTCCTTGTAGGGATCGCCGACCGTGTCGCCGGTCACCGCGGCCTTATGGGCGTCGGAGCCCTTGCCGCCGTGGTGGCCGTCCTCGATGTACTTCTTGGCGTTGTCCCAGGCGCCGCCGCCCGAGGTCATCTGGATGGCGACGAACAGGCCGGTGACGATGGTGCCGAGCAGCATGGCGCCGAGCGCGGTGAAGGCTTCCGCCTGGCCCGCGGCGATGTTGACGACGACATAGAGCAGGATCGGCGCCAGGATCGGCAGCAGCGACGGCACGATCATCTCCTTGATCGCCGCCGTGGTCAGCATGGCGACCGCCTTGCCGTATTCCGGCTTGGCCGTGCCTTCCATGATGCCCTTGATCTCCTTGAACTGGCGCCGGACCTCGATCACCACCGCGCCGGCCGCGCGGCCGACCGCCATCATGCCCAGCGCGCCGAACAGGAACGGCAACGCGCCGCCGATGAACAAGCCGACCACGACATACGGATTGTTCAGCTGGAACGAGATGGTGCTGCTGAGGTCCGTGAAGTAGTGCTTCAAGTCCTCGGTATAGGCCGCGAACAGCACCAGGGAAGCCAGCGCCGCGGAGCCGATGGCGTAGCCCTTGGTCACCGCCTTGGTGGTGTTGCCGACGGCGTCGAGCGCGTCGGTCACCTTGCGGACCTCCTTGGGCAGGCCCGACATCTCGGCGATGCCGCCAGCGTTGTCGGTGACCGGGCCGTAGGCGTCTAGCGCCACCACGATGCCGGCCAGCGACAGCATGCTGGTGGCCGAGATGGCGATGCCGTAGAGGCCGGCCAGGGTGTAGGCCGCGATGATGGCGACACAGATCACGATCACCGGCAAGGCGGTCGCTTCCATCGAGACGGCGAGGCCCTGGATGATGTTGGTGCCGTGGCCTGTGGTCGAGGCCTGGGCGACGCTGCGCACCGGGCGATAGGCGGTGGAGGTGTAGTATTCGGTGATCCACACCAGCAGGCCGGTCACCGCCAGGCCGATGGCCGCGCACCAGAACAGGCTGGCGCCGGTCAGCGTCACGGCGGTCCCGGTGAAGACGGCGTCGAAGCCGAACACCAGGTGCGTGACGACCGCGATCAGCCCAATCGAGATCACGCCGGTGGCGATCAGGCCCTTGTACAGCGCGCCCATGATGTTCTGGCTGGCGCCGAGGCGCACGAAGAACATGCCGATGACCGAGCTGACCACGCCCACGCCGCAGATCAGCAGCGGATAGAGCATCAGCTGTTCCTGCTGCAGCAGGTCGGTGAAGAAGATGCTGCCCAGCAGCATGGTGGCGACCACGGTGACCGCGAAGGTCTCGAACAGGTCGGCGGCCATGCCGGCGCAATCGCCGACATTGTCGCCAACATTGTCGGCGATCACGGCCGGGTTGCGCGGGTCATCCTCGGGGATGCCGGCTTCGACCTTGCCCACCAGGTCGGCGCCGACATCGGCGCCCTTGGTGAAGATGCCGCCGCCAAGGCGGGCGAAGATGGAGATCAGCGAAGCGCCGAAGGAGAGGCCGACCAGCGCCTCCAGCATCGGGCGCATCTCGGCGCCGGTGTTGCGCAGGAAGATGTAGTAGCCGGCGACGCCGAGCAGGCCGAGGCCGACCACCAGGAGGCCGGTGATGGCGCCGGATTTCGCGGCGATGGCCAGAGCCTGCGCCATGCCGTGCCGCGCGGCTTCAGCCGTGCGGACATTGGCGCGAACCGAAACGTTCATGCCGATGTAGCCGGTGAGGCCCGACAGGACGGCGCCGATCACAAATCCGACCGCCGAAAGGCTCGACAGGCCGAAGAACAGGATCACCGCCACGACCACGCCGACGATGGCGATCGTGGTGTATTGCTTGTTCAGATAGGCCTTGGCGCCTTCCTGGATGGCGGCGGCAATCTCCTGCATCCGCGGATTGCCGGCGGAGGCGGCCAGCACCGATCTGGTCGCCCAAAGCCCGTAGAGCAGCGCCAGCGCGCCGCACACAAGTACGAGCCAGTAGTACATCTGGTCCATTGTCAGGTCATCCCCGTCGATTGAGTCGCATTGGCCAGCCGCAAGGCCCTGAAACAGAAAGAAAATCCCCAGGCCCGGCCGGATTTCGCGCGGCAGCATAGGGAAAAGGTTACAGCGGCGCAACGGTTGGGTTTCCCCCGCCCGGCGAGCGTCTGGCGCGGGCGTCTAGACCGTGGCCGATCTGGCGGGCTGCCGCCCCGGAGCGCCCCAGACCACCGCCGCCAGGATCACGAGGGTCGGCACCAGGGCGGCCCAGATCACCGAATCCCAGCCCCAGCTCTGCTCGATGATGCCGGCGGTGAGCGAGCACAGCGCGACCCCGGAGAAGATCAGGCAGTCGTTGAAGCCCTGGACCTTGGCCCGCTCGCTCGGCCGGTAGCACTTGGTCAGCAGGGCGGTGCCGCCGACGAAGAGGAAATTCCACCCCAGCCCCAGCAGCACCAGCGCGCCCCAGAAGTTCTGGATGTCGACGCCGAGCAGGCCGAAGACGATCGTGCCGCCGTAACAGGCAGCGCCCGCCAGCAACACGTTGCGGTCGCCGAAGCGGCGGATCAGGTGGCCGGTGACGAAGCTGGGCGCGAACATGCCGAGGATGTGCCACGAGATGACATGCGCCACGCTGCCGATGGGGAAGCCGCAGGCGACCATGGCCAACGGCGTCGCGGTCATAACGAAGGACATGGTGCCGTAGCCGAAGGTCGCCGCCAGCAGGGCGGCGATGAAGACAGGCTGGCGCGCGATCTCTGACAGGGGTCTCTGCGGGCCGGCGATCTCGGCTTCGGCCGGCGGCGGGGCGTGGATCGGCCACAGCACCGGATACATCGCCAGGCACAGCAGGGCCACGAACAGGTACGACCCCATGAAGGTATAGGGCGCGAACAGGTCGGTGCCGATGCTGGCCAGGCTCGGCCCGATCACCGCCGCCACCACGCCGCCGGCCAGCACCAGCGAGATGGCCTTGGGCCGAAAGGCGTCATCGGCCGCCTCCGCGGCGGCGAAACGGAAATGCAGCAGGAAGGCGTTGGAAGCGCCCATGATCGCGTTACCGACGCAGAACAGCGCGAAGCTGCCGAGATAGGTCGCGCCCATGCCGACGCTCCCGCCCATGACGCCGATTGCGGCGCCGACGAAAAACGCGTTGCGCCGGCCGAGATGGCGCATCAGGTGCGAGGCCGGGATGGTCGCCGCCATGGTCAGGATGAACTGCAGGCCGAGCGGCAGGGTGGCGAGGTGGGGATCGGCGGCCAGCATCTTGCCGGTGAGGGCCGAGATGGTGCCGAAGATCGACATGCAGGAATTCGCCAGCGCCTGGGCGACGGCGAGGATGAAGACGGTGCGGTGCTGCCGGCCGAATCTGATCATGGGCGCGCACCGTGCCGGAACGCCGTGCGGCGCGCAACTACTTGAGGTCGAACTTTTCCATGGCGCGGATCGAGACGCGGTAGATGTTCTCGTCGCCGATGCGTTTCTTGACCACCTTCTCCAGGCGCTGGCGGATCAGCGCCTCCTCGAAGCCGCCCTGCTCAAGCTGCTTGCGCGACATCAGCTGGTGCAGCTCGGTGGCGACGGCGTCGTAGACCTCCGGCAGGCGACTGTCGACCATCTCCTTTTTGATCGGATCGTCGAACATGAGCACGATGCGGAAGTTGAACAGATAGGCGGCCTTGCCGTTGCGCAGCACGGTGATCGGGATGGAATCGAGCTCGGTCTGGCTGATCTGCACCGGCGGCGGCATCTCCGCCACGTCGTCGGGCGTGCGGAAATAGAACCACCAGCCAGCCGCGGCGCCACCGCCGCCCAGCACGAGCAGGAGTACAAGGACGATCAGAAGCTTCTTCATCGCACCATCTGGGCGGACTGGTTGCGGCCGCCCGCGCGCCGGCAAAACAAGTGGAACCCAAGACCGGCAAAATTTAGGAAAGATTGCGCGCGGAATGGTTAAAAGTGGGTGAAGCCGGCCTTGGGCAGGTGGATCGGCCGGTTATCGGCATCCAGGAACAAAACATCCTGACCCGTTGTAAAGACGCCGATTTCCGCAACCGGCGTGGCGCTGCGCCGGCCCAGGTCCAGGATCGCCGGCACCTGCTCCGCCGGTGCGGCAATCAGTACTTCGTAGTCATCACCGCCGCTGATGGCCGTCAGCAACAGATTCGGTGTATCGGCCAGCAATTCGGCCACGGCTGCGGAGAGCGGCACCATGGGTGTCGCCACCTCGGCGCCGCAGCCCGAGGCCTCGCACATGTGGCGCAGATCGGCCACCAGGCCATCCGAGACATCCATCCCCGCCCGCCCCAGGCCCTGCTCGATCAGGCCGCGGCCGAAGGCGACGCGCGGCTCCGGCAGGCGGTAGCGGCGGGTCAGGAAATCGAGATGCTCGAACGGCAGGTGCCCCAGCTCGTTGCGGCTGGCGCCGAGGCCGAAATAGCCGTCGCCGATCGTGCCGGTCACCAGGACGCGGTCGCCCGGCCGCGCGCCGGTGCGTCGCAGCGCCCGGCCGCTCGGCACGGCCCCGATCAGGGTCGCGGTCAGCGACAGCGGCCCCGGGGTCGCCGTCGTGTCGCCGCCGGGCAGCGCGAGGCCGAACTCCGCCTGGTCCTGCGCCAGCCCCTGGCAGAAGCGCGCCACCCAGGCCTCGTCGGTCGCCGGATCGAAGGCCGTCGTCATCAGGTAGCCGAGCGGCCTGGCGCCCTTGCCGGCGAGGTCGGAGAGGTTGACCCGCAGCATCTTGCGGGCGATCAGGTCGGGCGGGTCGTCGCGCAGGAAATGCACCCCGGCGGTCAACGCGTCGACGGTCAGCACCAGTTCCTCGCCCGGCGGCGGCGCGATGGTGCAGACGTCGTCCTGGAGACCGAGCGCGCCGGAGGCCTGCGCGGCAAGCGGCGCGAAATAGCGCCGGATCAGCTCGAACTCACCGGGCAGTCGGGCCACCGCCCTCTCCCGATTTTCCAGCGCCCATTTCGTCGGGCCGCAACTGCCGCGCCAGCTGATCCAGGATGCCGTTCACCAGCCCGGTTTCCTTGGCGCCGAAGAAGGCGTCGCAGACGCCGACATATTCGGCGATCACCACGCGCGGCGGCACCTCCTCGCGATGCGCCAGCTCGAAGGCGCCGCAGCGCAGGATGGCGCGCAACGTGGCCTCGAGGCGTTCGGTCGTCCAATCCTCGGTCAGCACCGCGGCGATCATGTCGTCGAGCTCGGCGACGTTCGCCGCCGCTCCCGCGACGATCAGGGTGAAGAGCTTCAGATCGGCGGGCGGCAGCGCCACGTCGTCCACCACCTCGCCCAGGCGATGATCGGTGAATTCCTTGATCACTTGGGCCGGCGCGATGCCGGTCGCTTCCCATTGGTAGAGCGCCTGCACCGCCGCCAGCCGCGCATTGCTGCGCGTCAGCGCCAGTCGCTTGCCGCGTTCGACGCGATCCTCCTCGGTCGGCTTGCCGGCCATCAGCCGATACCCCAGCGGCGCTTGAGGTGGATCATGGTCAGGCAGGCGACCGCAGCACCCCCGCCCTTGTCCAGCTGGTCCGGCTTGGCGCGCACCCAGGCCTGGTCCTCGTTCTCCACCGTGATGATGCCGTTGCCGATGGCGAGATCGAATTGGATCGTCAGGTCCATCAGGCCGCGGGCGCTTTCGGTGCAGACGGTGTCGTAATGCGTGGTCTCGCCGCGGATGACGCAGCCGATCGCGACATAGCCGTCGAAGCGCTTCGGCAGCTTGCCCTGCCGCGCGGCACTGTGGGCGGATTTGATCGCGCCGGGGATCTCCAGCGCGCCTGGCACGGTCACCACCTCGAACGTCGCGCCGGCCTTCTGCAAAGCGCGCTTGGCGCCGTCCAGCATCGCGTCGAGCAGATCGTCGTAGAAGCGCGCCTCGACGATCAGGATATGCGGTGCGTCACTCATGATATGCCTTGGTACCCTTGTCTTCAGAGGCCGTCGAGCGGGATCGGTTGCTGGCCGTCGATGGAGAGGCCGTAACCGTCGAGCCCGATGACGATTTTCTTGCGGTTGGTGAGCAGGATCATGCGCCGGACGCCGAGATCAAGCAGGATCTGCGCCCCGACGCCATAGTCGCGCAGCTCGGTGGGCGCGCCGCTCTTGCCCTGCGGCTGGGCGGCGGCGATGCGCCGCTGCACCGAATCGCTGAGGCTGGTCGGCAGCGGCTCGCGGATCAGCACCACGACGCCGCGACCGACCCGGCCGATCTCGCGCATCGCCGCGTGCAGCTCCGCGCCGCGGCCGGACTTGGCGTCATGCAGCACGTCATCCAGCACGTTCATCGCGTGCATGCGCACCAGCACCGGCTCGTCGCCATGCAGGTCGCCCTTCACCAATGCGACATGCTCGGCATGGGCGACGCGGTTGGTATAGACGTAGAGCCTGAAATCGCCGCCGAAGCGGCTGCTGAAATCAGTCTCCAGCGTCCGCTCGACGATGCGGTCGTAGCGCCGGCGATAGGCGATCAGGTCGCGGATGGTGCCGATCTTCAGCCCGTGCAGCTGCGCGAAACGGATCAGGTCGTCGCGCCGCGCCATGGTGCCGTCTTCGTTCATGATCTCGCAGATCACGCCGGCGGGGTTCAATCCGGCGAGCCGCGCGATGTCGACGGAGGCCTCGGTATGGCCGGTGCGCACCAGCACGCCGCCGTCGCGCGCCACCAGCGGAAAGATGTGGCCCGGCGTCACGATGTCCTGCGCGCCGCGCTTCGGGTCGATCGCCACCGCGACGGTCCTGGCGCGGTCATGGGCGGAGATCCCGGTGGTGACGCCCTCGCGCGCCTCGATCGAGACGGTGAAGGCCGTCTGGTGCCGCGTGCCGTTGCGTTGCGACATCAGCGGCAGCCCGAGCTGCTCGACCCGGCTGCGCTCCATGGCGAGGCAGATCAGGCCGCGCCCATGCCGGGCCATGAAATTGATCGCCTCGGGCGAGGCGTGCTCGGCAGGGATGACCAGGTCGCCCTCGTTCTCGCGATCCTCGTCATCGACCAGGATGATCATGCGGCCGCGCTTGGCGTCCTCGATGATCTCCGGCGTCGGCGAAATGACTTCCTCGAACCCCACGAAACAGCTCCTACAGCGTCGGCGCCAGCAGGCGCGCAACATATCGGGCGATCAAATCGATTTCCAGGTTGACCCGGTCGCCGGCCTTGGCCTGGCCCAGATTGGTCGCGGTCTGGGTGATCGGGATGATGTTGACCCCGAAGCGGTTGCCGGCGACCTCGTTCACCGTCAGCGAGATGCCGTCCAGTACGATCGAGCCCTTGGGCGCGATCATGCGGGCGAGGTCCATCGGCGCCTCGACCTCGATGCGCAGGCTGCCGCCGTCGGGCGTGATCGACAGGATGCGGCCCACCCCGTCGACATGCCCGGAGACCAGATGGCCGCCGAGCTCGTCGCCGAGCTTCAGGGCGCGCTCCAGGTTGACCGGGCGGCCGACCTGCCAGTCGCCGAGATTGGTCTTGTCGAGCGTCTCCCGGCTGGCCTCGAAAGCGAGCCAGCCCGGCCCCTTCTCCACCACCGACAGGCAACAGCCGCTGCAGGCTACCGAGGCGCCGAGCGCGATGCCGCCGGTGTCGTAGGCCGTCGCGATCTCCAGCCGCGTGGTCGGGCCGAAGGCGATGGCGCGGACGCGGCCAAGATCGGTGATGATGCCTGTGAACATGGAGAGCCGAAAAGTTAACACCCCGGAACGGGCGCCAATCTAGGCAGGGCGCTCGTAGAGTTCCAGCACATCATTTTCGAGCGGCCGCAGACCAGCCCGGCGGAATCCGAGGGCCTGGGTCAACCGGTCGGCGTTGAGCGGCCCGATGCCGGCCGTGCCGTCGCCGCCGATCACCAGGGGCGCCCGGAACCAATAGATCCGGTCCACCAGGTCGGCCTGCAGGAAGGCCGTCGCCAGGGTTGCCCCGCCCTCGACCAGCAGCCGGGTGATGCCCCGCGCGGCGAGCGCCCGGCAGGCCAGCCGCAACCACGCCTCCGGGCCGCCATTCTCTTCGATTTCAAGGGCTTCGTGCGGTTGCTGAATCCGGCCTTTCAACATGCCTGGCGCCGTCACCAGCCAGGTCGGCCGCGCGCCCCGCAGGACGGCGGCGTTTGGCGGGGTGCGGCCCCGGCGGTCGAATACCACGCGCTGGGGCGAGCGATGTCCCAGGCCCGGCAGGCGGCAGGTCAGTTCCGGATCGTCCGCCAGGACCGTGCCGGACCCGACCGCGATGGCGTCGTGGGTCGCCCGCAGCCGGTGGCCGAAGGCCCGCGCCGCCTCGCCGGTGATCCATTTGCTCTCGCCGGCGCGGGTGGCGGTGCGGCCGTCGGCGGAGGTGGCGAGCTTCAGGGCCACCAGCGGCAACCCCTCGCCCACCCGCGTCAGGAAGCCGGCATTGGCCGCCCGCGCCTCCGCTTCCAGCAGGCCAAGCTGCACCGTGACGCCAGCTGCCTGCAGCATCGCGTGCCCGCCGCCGGAAACCCGCGGATCGGGATCCTCGACGGCGCTGACCACGCGCTTGATCCCGGCGGCCATCAGCGCCGCGGCGCAGGGCGGCGTCTTGCCGTGATGGGCGCAGGGCTCCAGCGTCACATAGGCGGTGCCGCCCTTGGCCCGCGCGCCGGCCATTCCCAGCGCCTGGGTCTCCGCATGCGGGCGTCCGCCGGGCTGCGTGCTGCCGCAGCCGACGACGCAGCCCGCCGCATCGACGATGACGCAGCCGACAGCAGGGTTGGGCCAGGTCTGTCCGAGGTGGCGCGCCGCCAGCGACAGGGCGGCGCGCATATGCTCCTGATCGGCGGCCGAGAAGGCCTTTCCGTCAGTCTTCGTCACTGCCGAGTTTGCCGATGAAGGTCTCGAAATCCTTGGCCTCGCGGAAATTGCGATAGACCGAGGCGAAGCGCACATAGGCGACCTTGTCGAGACTGGCCAGCGCGTCCATCACCGCCTCGCCGATGGCCGAGGTCGGAATCTCGTTCTCGCCCGAGCTTTCCAGGCGGCGGACGATGCCGTTGACGACGCGCTCCAGCCGGTCCTGGTCCACCGGGCGCTTGCGCAGCGAGACCTGCATGGAACGCAGCAGCTTCTCGCGCTCGAAGGGCTCGCGCTGGCCGTTGCTCTTCACCACCACGAGCTCGCGCAGCTGCACGCGCTCGAAGGTGGTGAAGCGGGCGCCGCAATTGGTGCACTGCCGCCGTCTGCGGATGGCCGAGTTGTCGTCGGTCGGCCGGGAATCCTTGACCTGGGTATCCTCGTTTCCGCAAAACGGACAGCGCATCCACTACTCCCCAAACTCATGCCGGCGTCGCGCCGGTCAGCCCCCGTAAATCGGGAAACGCTTGCACAACTGGCGTACTTCCTCGCGGACCTGCTTTTCCACCGCGCTGTTGTCGGCGCGGTTGGCGGCGAGGCCGTCGAGCACGCGCACGATCATCTCGCCCACCTGGCGGAACTCCTTCGGCCCGAAGCCGCGGCTGGTCGCCGCCGGCGAGCCGAGGCGGATGCCCGAGGTGATCGCCGGCTTCTCCGGGTCGAACGGAATGCCGTTCTTGTTGCAGGTGATGCCCGCCTCTTCCAGGCTGTGTTCGGAATCCTTGCCGGTCAGCCCCTTCGGCCGCAGGTCCACCAGCATCAGGTGGTTGTCGGTGCCGCCCGTGGTGATGGCGAGGCCGCCCTTGACGAGGGTTTCGGCGAGAACCTTCGCGTTCTCGACGACAGTCTGCGCGTAGACCTTGAATTCCGGCCGCAGCGCCTCGCCGAAGGCCACCGCCTTGGCCGCGATGACATGCATCAGCGGGCCGCCCTGCAGGCCGGGGAACACCGCCGAGTTGATCTTCTTGCCGAGATCCTCGTCGTTGCTGAGGATCATGCCGCCGCGCGGGCCGCGCAGGGTCTTGTGCGTGGTGGTCGAGACCACATGCGCGTAGGGCAGCGGGCTCGGATGCACGCCGCCGGCGACCAGGCCGGCGAAATGCGCCATGTCGACGAACAGATAGGCGCCGACCGAATCCGCGATCTCGCGGAAGCGCTTGAAGTCCCAGAAACGCGGATAGGCGGAGCCGCCGGCCAGGATCAGCTTCGGCTTGTGCTCCTTCGCCAGGTCCGCCACCTGGTCCATGTCGATCTGCATGTCCTGCTGGCGCACCGTGTAGGGCACCGGCTTGAACCACTTGCCCGACTGGTTGACCGGCGAGCCATGGGTCAGGTGACCGCCCGCGGCGAGGTTGAGGCCGAGATAGGTGTCGCCCGGCTGCAGCAGCGCGAAGAACACCGCCTGGTTCGCCGTGGCGCCGGAATGCGGCTGCACATTGGCGAAGGCGCAGTTGAACAGTTTCTTGGCGCGATCGATGGCGATCTGCTCGGCGATGTCGACGAACTCGCAGCCGCCGTAATAGCGGCGACCCGGATAGCCCTCGGCGTATTTGTTGGTGAGGACTGAGCCCTGGGCTTCCAGCACCGCGCGCGAGACGATGTTCTCCGACGCGATCAGCTCGATCTGGTCCTGCTGGCGGAACAGCTCCTTGTCGACGGAACCGAAGACCTCCGGATCGCGCTCGGCAAGGCCGGCGGTGAAGAAGCCGGGCATCGGGGTGTAGGTCTGGCTGGTCATGCGGAAATCCCTCCGTCGCAGTCGTTCGCGGCCGATGCAGGCGGCTGCATCAGCCCAGTTTGGCGACGCGATTTTGGTGACGCCCCCCTTCGAAATCTGTCGTCAAAAACACCCGCAGGCAATCCTTTGCGACATCGGCGCCGGTGATCCGCGCGCCGAGGCAAAGGACGTTGGCGTCGTTGTGCAGCCGGGTCAGCCGCGCCGTGGTGGCGTCATGGACGACCGCCGCGCGCAGGTGGCGATGGCGGTTGGCCGCCATGGAAATTCCGATCCCGGTGCCGCAGATGAGCACGCCGCGCCTGGCCTTGCCCGACTGGATGGCCTCGGCCAGCCGGTTGGCGAAATCCGGATAGTCGACCGAGGCGGTGCCGTCCGGCCCGAGGTCGAGCGCGTCGTAGCCCAGCGTCTGAAGTTCCTGTTTCAACTCGGTTTTCAGGTTGAAGCCGGCGTGATCGCTGGCGATCGCGACGGTCTCTCTCGGCTGCGACATGCGGGCTACCCGGTTGCGAAGGCGGCATACAATATAGCCCGCCTCCGCCCCCGCCAACCACAATCTGAGGTAAGAAAAAGAGCCCGGGCGTCGCCGCCCGGGCTCTCTGGAAGATCAGCTTTCAGCCGAGCTTACTTGCCGGCTTCGGCGTAGGTGCCGTTCTTGAACTCGTACCACACATAGGTGGACGAGGTCAGGTCGCCCTTGGCGTCCCAGGCCAGGCTGCCGATCACGGTGTCGATCGGGCCACTGCGCAGCGCCGCCGCGACATCCGCCGCGTCGGTCTTGCCAGCCTTGGTCACCGCCGCCGCCCAAGCCTGGACCGCGGCATAGGTGGCCAGCGTGTAGCCTTCCGGCTCGAAGCCGCCAGCGCGCATCTTGTCCACGACCGCCTTCGCCGAAGGCAGGTTGCGGGCTTCCGCCGCGTTGGTGAACATCGTGCCGTCAGCAGCCGGACCCGCCAGGGTCGCGAACTCCTGGGTGTTCAGCGAGTCACCCGACAGCAGCGGGGCGCTGAGGCCCTGCTCGCGGGACTGCTTCACGATGAGCGCGGCTTCCGGGTGGTAGCCGCCGAAGTAGATCACGTCGACCTTCGCGGCCTTCAGCTTGCTGACGAGCGCGGTGTAGTCCTGCTCGCCGGCGGTGATGGACTCATGCACGACCTCGTTGAGGCCGGCAGCGTTCATCGCCGCCTTGGTCAGGTCGGCCAGGCCCTTGCCGTACGCCGACTTGTCGTCGACGATGGCGACATTCTTGCCCTTGTAGTGCTCGGCGATCCACGGACCGGCGAACGCGCCCTGCTGGTCGTCGCGGCCGCAGGTGCGGAACACGGTGCCCCAGCCGGCCGCGGCCGGATCCTCGGTGAACTTCGGATTGGTCGACGCCGGCGTGATCTGCAGGACGCCTTCCTCGTGATACACGGCCGAGGCCGGGATCGAGGAGCCCGAGCAGAAGTGGCCGGCCACGAACACCACGCCCTTGGAGACGAGGTCGTTCGCGACGGCGACAGCCTGCTTCGGATCGCACTGGTCGTCGCCGACTTCCAGTTTCAGCTGCTGGCCGAGGACGCCGCCCGCCGCGTTGATGTCGGCGACCGCCGCTTCGGCGCCCGCCTTCATCTGCGCGCCGAACTCGGCGAGATCGCCGGTGATCGGGCCCGCAGTCGCGATCGTGATGTCGGCCATCGCGGTAGACGCGCCGAAGGTCACGGCCAACGCGGCCGCGGCAATCAGCGGTAGAGTAAATTTACGCATGTGGAACACTCCCTGTGGTGAGCCTTAACCATGCCGCCGGACGGCGGCCATCCCAGATAGGACCTTTGATACGTCGCTCAACTGACGTGACATCATTGTAACATGCGCCCTTGGCCGCACAATAGCTCGCCCGCGCTAAGCGCCCCGAATAACGGACTTCTGATCGGGCCGTCGACCGGTGGAAGGATTGGATCAAACCCGGCCCTTTTCGCGCCAGCCGAGCAGGCTGGAACGTTCATAGAGCCAGGGATACTGGGACACCATCTTGCGCGCCAAAGTCACCCGATAGACGAACAGGGAAATGGCCGAAATCACAATGGCGTCGAAGAGATAGGCCAGGAACGCCTCGCCGAAGGGCTTGGCATTGCTGGACACCAGGCTGTCGATGAAGAACGGCCCGTCGAACAGCGCAAAGCCCAGGAACTCGTTCACCACGGCCAACAAGGCGCCATAGACGAGGTTCTGCCACCAGGGCCGCCAGGTATCGCCGATCGCGTTGCCCATCAGCGCCGCGGCGCCGCCGAACAGGACCAGGGTCAAGGCTACGAGGGAAAAGCTCATCCGGCGTCTCCGATCATCCGTGGCCGCCCTCGAGGTAGGCCGCCCGCACCTCGGGATTGGCGAGCAGGTCCCGGCCCGTGCCGCTCAGTGTGATCAAACCGTTCACCATCACATAGCCGCGATGGGCGAGCTTGAGCGCATGGTGGGCGTTCTGCTCCACCAGGAAGACCGTCACGCCCTGCTGCTGGTTGATCTCACGGATCACCTCGAAGATCTGCTTCACGATCAGCGGGGCCAGGCCGAGCGACGGCTCGTCGAGCAGCAGCAGCCGCGGCCGGCTCATCAGCGCGCGGCCGATGGCGAGCATCTGCTGCTCGCCGCCGGAAAGCGTGCCGCCGCGCTGCGTCGCGCGCTGCTTGAGGATCGGGAACAGCGTCATCACCTTTTCCAGGTCGCCGGCGAAATGCGCCTGGTCGCCGGTGACGGCGCCCATCTGCAGGTTCTCCATCACCGTCATGCGGGGGAAGATCCGGCGCCCTTCGGGCGACTGGGCGATGCCCTTGCGCATGATCTCGAAGGTCGGCAGGCGGGTGATGTCCTGGCCCTCGAAGCGGATGCTGCCCTGGCGCGCCTGCGGCGTGCCGCAGATGGTCATCAGCAGCGTCGACTTGCCGGCGCCGTTGGCGCCGATCAGGGTGACGATCTCGCCTTCCTGCACGTGGATGTCGACGCCGCGCAGCGCCTCGATGTGCCCGTAGAAGGTGTGAACGCCGGAGATTTCCAACATCGCGGTCATGGCATCTAGCTCCGCGCGCCCTTGACCGGCATGTCGTCGTCGTCCGCCTCGCCGAGATAGGCGCGGATGACCGCCGGATCCTCGCGCACCTGTTTCGGCGTGCCGTCGGCGATCTTGCGGCCGTATTCCAGCACCACGATGTGATCGCTGATTCCCATGACCACCGACATGTCGTGCTCGATCAGCAGGATGCCGATCTTCTGCTCGGTGCGGATCGACAGCAGCAGCTGGTTGAGCTCGGCGGATTCGCGGGCGTTGAGACCGGCGGCGGGCTCGTCGAGGCAGAGCAGCACCGGCTCGGTGCACATGGCGCGGGCGATCTCCAGCCGGCGCTGGCCGCCATAAGGCAGGTTGCCGGCGTCCCAATCGGCCATGTCGGTCAGGCGCACACGCTCGAGCCAGTATTTGGCCTTCTCAATCGCCGCCTTCTCGGCATGGCGATAGCCCGGGAAGCCGAGCAGCCCGCCGATGGTCCAGCGCGAGGCATGCATCAGCTTGTTGTGCTGGGCGACGATCAGATTCTCCAGCACCGACATGCCCGAGAACAACCGGATGTTCTGGAAGGTGCGCGCGACGCCGGCGCGCTGCCCGATCAGATAGCCGTCCATCTGCTCGAGCAGGAAGTCGCCGCGGGCGCCGGTCAGGGCCAGCCGGCCGACGGTCGGCTTGTAGAAGCCGGTCAGGCAGTTGAACACCGTGGTCTTGCCGGCGCCGTTGGGGCCGATGACGCCGGTGATCTGCTCGTTCATCGCGGTGAAGGAGACGTCGTCGACGGCGATCAGACCGCCGAAGCGCATGGTCAGGTGCTCGACGGAAAGCAGCGGGGCTCCGGGTGCGGGCTGGCTCACGATTGCGCCCCCGCCTCGGCCGCGGCGCCGCCATGCGCCTTGCCCTTGTTCAAGTAGATCGTCGGGTCGCGATGCGCCAGCAGCCCGCCCGGACGCCAGATCATGATGAGCACCATGCCGATGCCGAAGGCCAGCATGCGGTAGTCCTGCAGGTCGCGGAAGAATTCCGGAATGCCGATCAGGACCGTGGCGGCGAGCACGATGCCGATCTGGCTGCCGAGGCCGCCCAGCACGACGATCGCCAGGATGATGGCGGATTCGATGAAGACGAAGCTCTCCGGGCTGACGAAGCCCTGGCGCGCGGCGAAGAAGGATCCCGCCATGCCGGCGAACATGGCGCCGATGGCGAAGGCGGTGAGCTTCGTGTTGCGCGGATTGATGCCGAGGGCGCGGCAGGCGGTCTCATCCTCGCGCAGCGCCTCCCAGGCGCGGCCGATCGGCAGCTTGCGGATGCGCAGCGTGAAGAAATTGGTGATGAGCGCGAAGGCGAGGATGACGAAATAGAGGAAGAAGACGCGCTGGTTCGGCGAATAGTCGAGGCCGAAGAAGGTGTGGAACGTGGTCTCGTCCGGCGCCGGGTTGTTCTTGAAGTCGAGGCCGAAGAAGGACGGGCGCGCCACCTTGTTGATGCCGTTGGGGCCACCGGTGAACCACCACCAGTTCACGATGATGACGCGGATCATCTCGCCGAAGCCGAGGGTCACGATGGCGAGGTAGTCGCCGCGCAGCCGCAGGACCGGGAAACCCAGGATGACACCGAACAACGCCGCCATCGTGCCGGCGATCGGCAGCGCGAACCAGAAACTGACGCCGTAGTTCACCGACAGCATGGCATAGGCATAGGCGCCGACGGCGTAGAACGCGACGTAGCCGAGGTCGAGCAGGCCGGCGAGGCCGACGACGATGTTGAGGCCCCAGCCCAGCATGACGTAGGTGAGCACCAGCGTCGCCACGTCGACCAGCCGGCGGTCGGCGAAGGGCATGAACGGAAGGAGCACCGCGACCGCGATCAGCAGGATGGCGAACTGCTTGTTGATGCGGCGGTAGAAGGTGCCGAAGCTGGCTTCGCGCGCGCTGCCCTGGCCTTCGCGGCCGACGCCGGAATAGGCGACGATTGCGGCGCGCGCGACGATGGAGGCCGGCACCAGAACGACCGCCCAGTTGACCACCGGGGAGTTGAACGCCACCAGGTCGGCGAACGCCCAGCCCTCGGTCTGGGCCAGCGCCAGGATCACGGTGAGGGCGAGCAAGGCGCCGCCGGCCACGAGCGGAATCATCGGCCGGCCAGCCTTGATCAGCTGCGCCAGGAAATAGACGATGGCGACGCCGATGGCGGCGCAGATCACCGCGCGGAAGCGCGTCTCGTAGGTGATGCCGGTGGGGCTGCTGATGGTCTCGATGCCCACCACGAGGCTGGCCAGGACCAGGGTCAGCACGCCGGCGCCGACGGCGCCCTTGGCGAGTTTCGGATAGTCGACGGGATGCAGGGCGGCTGCCGCCATGGTCTAGACTTTCTCCAGGTCGGGGCGGCCGAGCAATCCGGTGGGACGGAAGATCAGAACCAGCACCAGGATCGAGAAGGCGGCGACGTCCTTGTACTCGACCGAGAAATAGCCGGACCAGAACACCTCGATCAGGCCGATCAGGAGCCCGCCCAGCATGGCGCCCGGCAGCGATCCGACGCCGCCCAGAACCGCCGCGGTGAAGGCTTTGATGCCGGCGAGGAAGCCGATGTAGAAATCGATCTGCCCGTAGTAGAGCAGCACCATCATGCCGGCCACGGCGGCCAATGCGGCGCCGATGACGAAGGTGAGCGAGATGGTGCGGTCGACGTTGACGCCGAGCAGCGCAGCCATCTTCTTGTCCTGCTCCGTCGCGCGCTGGGCGCGGCCGAGGGCGGTGCGCGTGATCAGCAGCGTGAACCCGATCATCAGCAGCAACGTGACGGCGACGATGCCCATCTGCAGGTAGCGCACCGTCACCGCGAAGCCTTCCTGCTCGAAGATCGTGATGCCGCCGGGAATCAGGTTCTGCAGCGGCTTGTTGCGGGCGCCCTGCAGCAGCTGGACGTAGTTCTGCAGGATGATCGACATGCCGATGGCGGAGATGAGCGGCGCCAGGCGGGTCGAGTTGCGCAACGGCCGATAGGCGACGCGCTCAACCGTCCAGCCATAAGCCGCGGTTATGGCGACGGTCAGCAGCAGGACGACGACAATGGTGAGCGGCACCCAGCTGACGCCCAATCCGAACAGAATCAGGAAGCCGATCAGCGCGTTGAAGGCGCCGATCATGTAGATATCGCCATGGGCGAAATTGATCATGCCGATGATGCCGTACACCATCGTGTAGCCGATCGCGATCAGGCCATAGATGGCGCCGAGCGTCAGCCCGTTGATCAATTGCTGTAGAAAGACTTCCACCGTTTCCCCCTACCCCAGATCGGCCCCGCCACGGCAGCAAGGCAGGACCGCGAGCGCGCGTCCGCCGATCTCTGGATTGAGCGCCCGGCTGCGACGCCGGGACATCCCGTAAAACGCTTCCTGCTTGACCGTTTCTTGGCGCAGCGCCGTTCCTCGGCAACCTGCTTGCAACAAGCGCGACCCTAATGAACGACTCGCCGAACGGCAAGCCCCACGCTTGGTCAAGTTTCCCCCGGCGCTTCGCCCCGGCCCCCTGGTCATACCCGTTCATCCGCCGGGGTATTGCGCAGGGTGCCGAACAAGCCGGCGGGGCGGAAGATCAGCACCAGGGCCATCAGCCCGAATACGGCGATCTCGCGCCATTCGTCGCCGAAGATCATGCCGCCATAGATCTCGATGGCGGCGATCAGGATACCGCCCAGGAAGGCCCCCTCCAGCGACCCGATCCCGCCCAGCAGCGCCGCCGCCAGGGCTTTGAACCCGATCACATAGCCCATGTAGAAATCGACGATCTGGTATTGCAGGGCGGCGAAGATGCCGGCGATCCCGGTCATCCCGCCGGCCACCAGGAAGGCAAAGCCGATTGTGCGGTTGACGTCGACGCCCAGCAGCGCCGCCATGCGCGGGTCCTGCGCCGTCGCGCGGTAGCCGCGGCCGAACCTGGTGTGCCGCCCGGCCCACCACAGGGCGCCGGCCACCAGGGCGGTGACCAGCCCGATGATCAGGTGGCCCTTGCGGAGGTAGACGTCGTAGCCCAGCCCCTCGGTCAGCTGCCAGACGGTGCCCTTGGTCGGCGGCATCCAGCGCGTCTTGGCCCCCTGGCTCAGCCGCACGATCTCGCGGAAGATCATGGCAAGCCCGATCGAGGCCACCATGGGCACCGTGGTCGGCCCCCTGCGCATATGGCTGAAGGCCACGCGGTTGGTCGTCCAGCTCGCCAGGGCGCAGGTCACGACGGTCACCAGCAGGGCCACCGCCACCACCGGCAAGGAGAAATTGCCGCCGCCGGTGGCGACCAGCACGTAGCTGACATAGGTGACGAAGGCCCCGATCATGTAGAGATCGCCGAAGGCCAGGTTGATGATGCGGGTGACGTTGTAGACGACGGTGAAGGCGACGGCGAGCAGCGCATAGAGGCAGCCGAGGGTGATCACGTTCAGCGTCTGCTGCAGGATGTAGAGCCCCTGCACCAGCGGCGTCATCTGTAGCGGCGTGGCGCCGGGCTGCAGCTTCGGGATGGCGTTCTCGTTGATCCAGCGCAGCTTGTAGAGCTGCTGCACGTCGTAGCGCCGCAGCTTGCCGTATTTCTGCGTGTCCATGCCGTCGATCTGCCAGGCGCCGCCGGTCTCGCTGCGCGGCAGGAAGAAGCAGACGATCCAGCCTTGCGGATCGGCGCCCGCCGGCACGTCGCTGCGCGTCCAGGTGATCCTGACCGCCACCGGCAATGTTTCGGTCGCGGCGCGCACCTCGTGCTGGATATCGGTGGGATGGCCGTCGAATTCCGGCAGCAGGTCGGTGCAGCGCTTGATCGCGCCACTATAGTCCTCGGCCCGTGCCGCCCCGGCCAGCAGGCCGCCCGCCAACGCCATGGCGAGAAGAAACCGCCAAGCCAGGCGGGAGGCTGCGGCAAGAAAGCGGTTCCGGGGCGGGCGAAATTGAGTTACCATCAAAACTACCTTAGACGGTAATTTGCCTTGAAACAAGAAGCCCCCGAACAGATCTCGGAGCTGATCGCCGAATTGAGCCCGGGCCGCGCCGGCAAGCTGCCGCTGGTCGCCGGGCCGCTGTGCCTGAATTTCGCCAACACCGCGAGCGGCCGGGGCTCCGACACCCACCAGGACCACCTGAAGCACTACAACGACCTGCTGGCCTGGTCGCTGCACGCGGGCGCCCTGCCCGTCGACGAGGCGGTGGAACTGGCGCGGCTGGCCCGGCGCGAGCCGGCGGCGGCGAAAAAGGTCCTGCGGCGCGCGGTCGCACTCCGGGAATCGCTGCACGCGATCGGCACGGCGATCGCCGCCCATGCCGCGCCGCCGGCCGAGGCGGTGGCCGATCTCGACCGCGCCATGTCGGAAGCGACCCAGGCCGGCCGGCTCAGCTGGAACGGCAGCGCCTTCGTCTGGGAGCTGGTCACCCATCCGCTGCGGCTGGAGCGGCCGCTCTGGCCGATCCTGCGCTCGGCCGGCGATGTCCTGCTGTCGGCGCCCTTGGAACGTTTGAAAACCTGCGCCGGAATCCATTGCGGCTGGCTGTTCCTCGACGAGACTCGCAACGGCAAGCGGCGCTGGTGCGAGATGGAGGTCTGCGGCAGCCGGGCCAAGATGCGCCGCTACCGTCACCGGCACGCCGACGCGGAACACTAAAACGATATTGCCTCAGGGACTTAGCCGGGTGACCTAGCGGTCCTCGCCGGCTTTCTTCGCCAGCACGAATTCAAGCTTCTTGACCGCCTGCCGGGTCAGGTAGTCGCGGGTGTAGCCGGCCGCGCCGACGATCGAAACCTCGGTCAAGGTCCTGGGGTCGACGGCGGTCACCTTGACGCTGCCGCCGATCTGGGTGAACTCGATGATGTAGTTATCCGTCCCCGACATAGGGCTATGATGCCCGGCTACTGCCTCGACCTCTCGGCGCATGCTATACGCCGCGCCGAATCTTGACCACCCGCGACCGAAGCCGCCTCCCGCGACAAGACCGGCCGGCGCGACGAACAAGGAATCCCGTCATGGACGCCAAGACCAAGAAGGCCGAATTCAACTGGGAAGATCCGCTCCTCCTCGAGGATCAGCTCACCGAAGAGGAGCGCATGGTGCGCGACACCGCGCGCAACTACGCCCAGGACAAGCTGATGAGCCGGGTGAAGGAAGCCAACCGGCACGAGCATTTCGACCGCGAGATCATGAACGAGCTGGGCGCGCTCGGCCTGCTCGGCTCCACCATCGACGGCTATGGCTGCGCCGGGACCAACTACGTCTCCTACGGCCTCATCGCGCGCGAAGTGGAGCGCGTCGATTCCGGCTACCGCTCGGCCATGTCGGTGCAGTCGAGCCTGGTCATGCACCCGATCAACGCCTACGGCACCGAGGCGCAGCGCGAGAAGTTCCTGCCGCGCCTGGCGACCGGCGAGCTGGTCGGCTGCTTCGGCCTGACCGAGCCGGATCACGGCTCCGATCCGGGCGGCATGAAGACCCGCGCCAAGAAGGCCTCCGGCGGCTACGTGCTGACCGGCGCCAAGATGTGGATCACCAACTCGCCCATCGCCGACATCGCGGTGGTGTGGGCGAAGACCGAGGATGACGTGATCCGCGGCTTCATTGTCGAGCGCGGCATGAAGGGATTCTCGACGCCGAAGATCGAGGGCAAGTTCAGCCTGCGCGCCTCGATCACCGGCGAGATTGTGCTGGAAGACGTCTTCGTGCCGGAGGAGAATCTGCTGCCGAACGTGAGCGGGCTCAAGGGTCCCTTCGGCTGCCTCAACAACGCGCGCTACGGCATCGCCTGGGGCGCCCTGGGTGCCGCCGAGTTCTGCTGGCACGCGGCGCGGCAATACACCATGGACCGCAAGCAGTTCGGCAAGCCGCTCGCCGCCAACCAGCTGATCCAGAAGAAGCTTGCCGACATGCAGACCGAGATCACGCTCGGCCTGCACGCCTGCCTGCGCCTCGGCCGCCTGAAGGACGAGAACCGCGCGGCGCCCGAGGCGATCTCGATGCTCAAGCGCAATTCCTGCGGCAAGTCACTGGACATCGCCCGCATGGCCCGCGACATGCACGGCGGCAACGGCGTCTCCGACGAATACCACGTCATCCGCCATGTGATGAACCTCGAGGCGGTCAACACCTACGAGGGCACGCACGACATCCACGCTTTGATCCTCGGCCGCGCGCAGACGGGGTTGCAGGCGTTTATGTGAGAGGTGTAGCGGAGTTCACTCCGCTCACCAGACAAAACTCGTTCGTCATGGTCGGGCTTGGCCCGACCATCCACGAGTTAGTCGACATCTGCTGAGAATTGCCCTTTGAAACTCGTGGATGCCAGGGCCAAGCCCTGGCATGACGAGTGAGAGCGAGAAGTGTTTCCTTACCGCGCCACGTAGTTCATCGAGGTGCCCCAGAACCGCTCCAGGCGGCGCAGGGTGCCGTTGGCGGTGTCGAGGTCGGATTCGCTGGCGACTTCGGTCATGCCGCGGACGTGGCGGTCGTACATCTCGTGCATCTTCTGGCAGACGGCCTGGGCCTTGGGCGAGAGCTTCACGTGCACCGCGCGCCGGTCATGTGGCGAGCGCTCCTGGGCCAGGTAGCCGTTCTCCACCATCTTCTTCACGTTGTAGGAGACGTTGGAGCCCAGATAGTAGCCGCGATTGGTGAGTTCGCCGACGGAAAGCACGTCGTCGCCGATGTTGAACAGGATCATCGCCTGCACGTTGTTGAGGTCGCGGATGCCCTGCCGGTCGAGATCGGCCTTGATCACTTCAAGGCACTCGCGGTGCAGGCGCTCGACCAGCGCAATCGTCTCCAAATAGGCCTTTTTCACAGGGGCCCCCTTCGCGGCTATGCAACGTCGTCTCTAGCGCTCGAAATGAACGCCTCGCCCCAACCGTAGGCATTTGCTGTAAAAGAATGGTAAATGGCGTGTTACGAAAAAGATGAAAAACGCCAAGGAATTCAATCCGAGGCGTTCCTATCGCTGGCGAATGTCCTGGATGATGGCGGAAAAATCGAGCTCGCCATGCCCCTCCTGGACGAAGCGCTCGTAGAGCCGCTTGGCCAGTTCGCCCAGCGCCACGTCCTGCTTCACATGCTCGGCCGCGTCCACCGCCAGGCGCAGATCCTTCAGCATCATCTTGGCGGCGAAACCGGGGGCGTAGCCGCGGTTTGAGGGCGCCGACGGCACCGGTCCCGGCGCCGGGCAATAGGAGGTGAGCGACCAGCACTGTCCGGATGAGGTCGAGGCGACGGCGAACAGCTTCTCCGCCGTGAGGCCCAATTGCTCGCCCAGCACGAAGGCCTCGGAGACGCCGATCATGGTGATGCCGAGGATCAGGTTGTTGCAGATCTTCGCCGCCTGGCCGGAGCCGCTGCCGCCGGTGTGCACGACGTTCTTGCCCATCGCCATCAGGATCGGCCGCGCCGCGCTCAAGGCGCCTTCGTCGCCGCCGGCCATGAAGGTGAGCGTTGCCGCCTCCGCCCCCGCCACGCCGCCGGACACCGGTGCGTCGATGAAGCGCAGGCCGCGCTCGCCCGCTTCCATGGCCACTGCGCGGGCGCTCTCCACATCGGTGGTCGAGCAATCGATCAGCACCGTGTTGGCCTTCGCCCGCGCCACGACACCGTTGTGGCCCAGATACACCGCGCGCAGTTCCTTGCCCGAGGGCAGCATGCTGACGACGATCTCGCTGTCGGCCGCGAGGGTTCCGGCATCGGCGGCCTGGGTGGCGCCGAGCGATGTCAACTGCGCCACGTTCGCCGCGCTCGGATCGCTGACCGCCACCTGGTGGCCGGCCCGCAGCAGGTTGCGCGCCATCGGGCCGCCCATGTTTCCGACACCGATGAAACCGATCTTGGACATGGCTGGCCTCCCAGGTTTGAACGTGGCCTATTTCAGATTGAGGTCGAGGTCGGGCTGATCCGGCAGCTTGTCGAAAAACTGTTTCACCGCGTCGCCGGTCACCCGCGACAGATGCGACGGCTGCCAGTCGGGCTTGTTGTCGCGATCGATCAACAGCGCCCGCACGCCCTCGAAGAACTCGTTGCCGCCCATCATGTGCTGGCTGATGCGCCAGTCCTCCTTCAGCACATCGGCGATGCTCTTGCCGCGCATCCGGCGCATATGCTCGAAGGTCACCCGCAGGCTGGTCGGCGAGCAGCGGTCGAGCAAGTTCAGGCTGTCCTTGGAGCCGGCGTCGCCGCGGTTCTTCAGCGCCGTGATGATGGCGTCGATCGAGTTCAGCGAAAAACAGATGTCGATCGCCGGCTGCAGCTTGGCGATGTCGGCCGTGCGCGTGACCTGGTTGGAGATCGACAGGTTCTCCGGCGTCAGATCGGCGAGCTTGTCCGACGGGATCGTATCGGTGACCAGCCCGCAATAGGACAGCCCGGCGGTGCGCAGGCGCAGGCCGGTCAGCGCCAGGAACACGCCGATTTCGCCCGGGCAACGCTGCAGGAAATGACCCGCGCCGACATCCGGGTAGAGCCCGATCGAGCATTCCGGCATGGAGAAGATCGCGCGCTCGGTCGCCACGCGCACGGGCGCGTTGAGGCCGATGCCGGCGCCCCCGCCCATCACCAGCCCGTCCATCACCGCGATCAGCTGCTTGGGGTACGTGGCGATGCGGTAGTTCATCCGGTATTCGTGCCAGAAGAAATCGCGCAGCAAGGCGCGGTTGCCGGCCTTGCCCGCCTCGTAGAGCGCGCGCACGTCGCCGCCGGCGCAGAACGCCTTGTCGCCGGCGCCGTAGATCATCACCGCGCGGATCGACTTGTCCTTCGCCCACTCGGCCAGCTTGTCGTCGAGCGCCCGCACCATGTCGAGGGTCAAGGCATTGAGTTGGGCCGGGCGGTTGAGCGTCGCCTTGCCGACACCATCGGCGACGGAAAACAGCACATCGGTGAACAAGACGCGGACCCTCCGGCGGAATAAAATCGGTGGGTGTGTTTGAGCCGTAAATCGGGCCAGCGTCAAGCTGCGGAAGTCCCATATCTGTATCGTTTGCCGCGGCACGACGGCGCGACGTGACCGGCTGCCGCGCGGGTGGCTTGACAGGTCCTCCGGGCTCTGCAACATACGCCCACGATTTCGGCGCCGATTTGAGCCTCAGCTTGCGGGCGCCCTACAAATGCAGCTAAAGCGCGGGTCGATGTCCGCCCCGGCTCACGCTGTGGCGGATTTTTTGTTTTGGCGTGGCCGGCCAGTGTGGTTGGCGGCACGCCCGCGGGATTTGAGGGGCAGCTTGCACCGCGTCACCAATGCTAAAGCGCTGAAGGCGAAAGCCCTCTGCCCCATTTCGGGCAAGAGGAGGGCCCAGAGCGATGCAGACGTTGCAGAAGATCGCGCCAGAGGCGTGCCGGGTCGCCGAGCAGCAGCGAGCGCTGTCCGCGCGGCCGGAGAGCGGCCGGACCGTGCTCAGCGCCACCGCCGGACAGCTGCCGGCCACTGACAATCCCGAGCTGCTGCCGGCGCTGAAGGTGCTGCAGGCGCTGGCCCAGTGCCATGAGCAGACCTATCGCCTCTATGCCGAAGCGCTGGGCATCCCGTTGGATGCCGTGCAGGTCCGCCTGCAGGCGGCAATGGACCTGCGCGGCCTCTATGCCGCGGCCGACCGGGTGCGCGCCGGTTTCGGCCAGCTTGCCGCAACCGTCGAGATTTCCTCGCCGGCGGACATCTATGAGATCGAGCGTTTGCGCGTTACTGTGGAGCGCCATTCCCCGGTTCTGGACCTGGTCCGGAACCCGACCCCGGTCAGGATCGAGCTGGTCCTGACCCACAAGGAAACCGCGCCCGAAGCGGCGTGACGAACAGAACACCAGATCAGACAGGAGAAACGATCATGGCTCTTTCCAGCAAGCACCCCGAGACCATCGTGCTGCATGCCGGCCATCGCCGCGACGCCGCGACGAACGCCGTGGCGGTGCCGATCTACCAGACCACGTCCTACCAGTTCGACGACAGCGCCCATGCCGCCGATCTCTTCGCGTTGAAGCGCTTCGGCAACATCTATACCCGCATCATGAACCCGACGACCGACGTGCTGGAGCAGCGCCTGGCGGCTCTCGAAGGCGGCGTCGCGGCGCTGGCGCTGAGCTCGGGCCAGGCGGCCTCGGCCTTCGCCGTGCAGAACATCGCCAAGGCCGGCGACAACATCGTGAGCTCGACCGATCTTTACGGCGGCACCTGGAACCTGTTCGCGAACACCTTCAAGGACATGGGCATCGAGGTACGCTTCGTCGATCCCGAGGACCCGCAGGCCTTCGCCAAGGCGACCGACGCGAAGACCCGCGCCTATTACGCCGAGACCCTGCCCAACCCGAAGCTGCGCGTCTTCCCGATCAAGGAAGTGGCCGAGATCGGCCGCAAGCTGGGCGTGCCGCTGATCATGGACAACACCGCGGCGCCGGTCCTCTGCCGGCCCTTCGAGCATGGCGCGGCGATCATCGTCTATTCGACCACCAAGTATATCGGCGGCCACGGCACCTCGATCGGCGGCGCGCTCATCGACGGCGGCAATTTCGACTGGGAGAAGCATGCCGATCGCTTCCCCGGCCTGAACCAGCCGGACCCTTCCTATCACGGCGCGGTGTGGACCCAGGCGGTGAAGCCGCTCGGCCCGATCGCCTACATCATCAAGGCGCGGGTGACGTTGCTGCGCGACCTGGGCGCGGCGATGAGCCCGTTCAACGCCTTCATGTTCATCCAGGGCCTGGAGACCCTGCCGCTGCGCATGCGCGAGCATTGCCGCAATGCCAATGCGGTCGCGGAATATCTCGGCAAGAACCCGGCGGTCACCAAGGTGATCTTCCCCGGCGCGATGAGCGGCGAGCCGAAGCGCCGCGCCGACGCCTATCTGAAGGGCGGCTATGGCGCCCTGGTCGGCTTCGAGATCAAGGGCGGCAAGGAGGCTGGGCGCAAGTTCATCGACGCGCTGCAGCTGTTCTATCATGTCGCGAATATCGGCGACGCGCGCAGCCTGGCGATCCATCCGGCGACCACCACGCATTCGCAGCTCTCGCCCGAGGAGCAGCTGGCGACCGGCGTCAGCGATTCCTATGTGCGGCTGTCGATCGGCCTGGAGCACATCGACGACATCCTGGCCGACCTCGACCAGGCGTTCCAGGCGGTCGCCGGCAAGAAGGCCGCCGAATAGCACCCGCGGTCATCCCTGCCCGCTTCGTCTGCGGCGAAAGGCCCGGCCCGAAAGGTCGGGCCTTTTGCTTGCCCGGCCCGCCCGGTCGGGCCTTTTGCTTGTCTGGCCCGATTTGTTACAGTCCCTTTAACCGCCCCCGTGCAGGATTCCGTGCCATGAAACACCGCGTCCCCGCCCCCAAGGGCAATGCCGCGCCCAAGGGCAAGACCGCTGCTGCGCTGGACCTGTTCGGTCCGGCACCGCATGGCCAGTTTCCGCGCGTGCGCCTGCGCCGCAACCGGGCCGACGACTGGTCGCGCCGCCTGGTGCGCGAGACGACGCTGACGGTCGACGACCTGATCTGGCCCGTCTTCGTCAAGGAAGGCGGCGCCAAGCGGGAAGCCATTCCCGCCATGCCGGGCGTGCACCGGCTGACCATACCGGGCCTGCTCGAGGCGGCCGAACAGGCGGCGAAGCTCGGCATCCCGGCGCTCGCCCTCTTCCCCGTGGTCCCCAGGGCGAGGAAGAGCGAAGGCGCCGAAGAGGCCTTCCGCGGCGACAACCTGTGCAACCGGGCGGTCAAGGCGCTGAAACAGGCGGTGCCCGAAATCGGCGTGATCTGCGACGTGGCGCTCGACCCCTATACCTCGCACGGCCATGACGGGCTGATGGAGGGTTCGCGGATCCTCAATGACGAGACGCTCGACGTCCTGTGCAAGCAGGCCCTGGCCCAGGCCGAGGCCGGCGTCGACGTCGTGGCGCCCTCCGACATGATGGATGGCCGCGTCGGCCGCCTGCGCGACGCGCTGGATGCCGAGGGGCACCAGGGCGTCAAGATCATGTCCTATGCCGCCAAATACGCCTCCGCCTTCTATGGCCCGTTCCGCGAGGCGGTGGGTTCCAAATCGGCGCTGGGCAAGGGCGACAAGCGCACCTACCAGATGGACCCGGCCAATGGCGACGAGGCGATCCGCGAATGCGCGCTCGACGTCGCCGAGGGCGCCGATCTGCTGATGGTCAAGCCCGGCATGCCCTATCTGGACATCCTGCACCGCGTGAAGCAGGCCTTCCACCTGCCGACCTGCGCCTACCAGGTGAGCGGCGAATACTCGATGATCAAGGCGGCGGTGCAGAACGGCTGGCTCGACAACGACCGCGCCGTGATCGAAAGCCTGCAATGCTTCAAGCGGGCCGGCGCCGACGGCGTGCTGACCTATTTCGCCATCGAGGCCGCCACCCTGCTGCGGCGGGGCTGAACCCCAGGGCTGCGCTCGGGGGCCCTGGCCCGGAGCCGCGGCGCCTCGGTGGCGCCGCTGCGGATTCCACACTTTCCCGATCCTGCGGCCGCCGCCGCCCGCAATCGAAGGCGGATTGATGCCGAATCGTCGATATTTTTGTGATACTTCCCACGTCTCTTGACTGAAGCATCACGAAAGTGCCACTGGTTGACCGAATGGTCACTGGCGGTTCGGGCAATGAAACCACAAGAACGGCGTGAGCGCATCGCGACCCTGGTGCGGGAAACCACTCGGGTCAGCGTCGAGGAATTGGCGGAACTCCTGGGCACGTCGCACGAGACGGTGCGACGCGACCTGGCCCTGCTGTCGGAGCGCGGGCTGGTGCGCAAGGTGCACGGCGGCGCGGTCCATGCGCAGACCGCGCTGGAAAGCTCGTTCGGCGACCGCACCATGACGGCGCGCAACGAGAAGGTGGCGATCGGCCGCCGCGCGGCGCAGCTGTTTCAGCCGGGCGACAGCATCTTCATCGATTCCGGCTCGACCACCGCCGCCTTCGCCGAGGCGCTCGGCAAGGCAGGCCACTTCTCGGTCATCACCAATTCCCTGCTGGTGGCGAACGAGCTGTGGAAAGCCCCGATCCGCAGCGATATCTACCTCCTCGGCGGCCGCTTCTTCGGCGAGGGGCACGAGACGCTCGGCCCGCTGGCGATCGAGGAGATCCAGCGCCTGCGCGTCGACCACGCGGTGCTCACCATCGGCGCCATCGACCCGGCCGGCCGCTGCATGGATTTCAATGCCGACGAGACCTACATCGCCCGCGCCATGCTGGCGAGCGCGCGGCAGACCACCATCCTCGCCGATTCCTCCAAGCTCGGCCGGCACGCCTTGTTCGAGGTCTGCGATGCCAAGCAGATCCAGCGCCTGGTGACCGACCAGCTGCCGGCAGGCCCGCTGGCCGAGGCGCTGCGGGCGGCGGGCGTCGAGATACTGACGGCTGACAGCCATCCCCGGGAAATTGCCCGTCGCGCCTAGCGGAACTCGACTTGGTGTGGGTTTACCAACATTAAAGTTGCATGAACGGTCATTTATGCGTTGACTATGTGACCACTTAGTCATCTTATGCTCCTCGAACAGAGGGAAAGGCGTCGCTCGACGCCGCACAACAGGGGAGGGAAAACCGTGCAAACTACAGGGAAATCAAAGATTACACGTCGTCCGGCGGCGTTTCTCGCAGTCGCCGCGTTTCTTGGAACCTTCGGCGCAACCAGCGTTTATGCGCAATGTCCCACAGTGGCAGACCCGCAGAACCTTAAAGGTGCGTATCCCGAGCAGGTCGAGGTGGAAGAGGCCGCAGCCGCGGACGTCAAGCTGACCTACACCGACAACCCGATCTTTGCCGCCGACGTGAAGGCCGGCAAATTGCCGCCGGTGGCCCAGCGCCTGCCGGAGGAGCCGCTGATCGAGCTGCCCTACAGCGAGTGCGGCGTCTATGGCGGCACCCTGAACGGCCTCGCCCGCGCGCCCGAATCGGGCACCTCCGACATCCTCAGCTGGCGCCAGGTGAGCCTGGTGCGCATCTCCGACGACCTGAAGACCATCGTGCCCAGCGTCGCCAAGGCCTGGAAATGGGCCGACGACTACAAGTCGATCGAGTTCACCCTGCGCAAGGGCCACAAGTGGTCGGACGGCGAGCCCTTCACCGCCGATGACGTGGTGTTCTTCTTCAACGACATCGTCGGCAACAAGGACCTGCACCCGGACATCACCACCGAATGGGGCATCAACCCGAAGGCGGAGAAGATCGACGACACCCATGTGAAGCTGAGCTTCGACGAGCCCTTCCCGGGCCTGCTCACCTACATGGCGACCAGCGGCTCGTATTTCGCGCCCTTCGCGCCGAAGCACCACTTCGCAAAATACCACCTCACCTACAATCCGAAGGCGGATGAGGAGGCGAAGGCCGCCGGCTTCGAGAGCTGGGTGAAGGAGTTCAACACCTTCTACAACGTGTGGAAGGATGCCGAGACCCTGACCCCGCACGCGCTCACGGTGCCGACGCTGGAAAGCCACATCATCGAGGTCGATCCCGACACCCAGCGCCGCATGTTCAAGGCCAATCCGTACTACTTCAAGGTCGACTCGTCGGGCCAGCAACTGCCCTATATCGACCACCACTTCGAGCGCTTCTTGAACTCCGACCTGCAGACCCTGGCGATCCTGAACGGCGAGGTCGACTACAAGGCGCAGGGCCCGTCCCTGCCGGAATACCCGACGCTGAAGGAAGGCGAGGCCAAGGGCAAATACGAGGTTCGCCTGGTGCCCGGCTCGTTCGGCCCGACGCTGAGCTTCAACATCACCCACAACAACCCGAAGCTCCGCGCGATCTACGCGGATCTGCGCTTCCGCCAGGCGATCTCGCATGCCATCAATCGCGACGAGATCAACGAGGTGATGTATTTCGGTCTCGGCAAGCCGAGCCAGGGCCTGCCGGCGCAGCTTTCCTTCGTCACCGACGACGACCACAACTACATGATCGACTACAACGTCGACAAGGCGAACGCCCTGCTCGACGAGATGGGCATGAAGCGCGGCTCCGACGGGATGCGGACCTATCCCGACGGCTCGCCCTTCACCATCCTGTGGGAGTACTCCACGCAGATGGCCTTGCCGGAATTCGTCAAGCTGGTGAGCGACTATTTCAAGGCGGTCGGCCTCAACGTCAACGTCAAGGAGCTGACCAGCGCCGCCACCCGCGAGAACGCCAAGGCGGAGACCTCCGACATCAACATGGAGTGGGACATCCCCTTCGAGCCAACGCTCGTCGCCGACATCAACCTCTATACCCCGTACTACTCGGAGATCAGCCCGCTGTTCGGCGTGAAGTGGCGGCAATGGTCCGAGACCAACGGCGCCGAGGGCGAGGAGCCGCCGGCCTGGGCCAAGCGGATGTTCGAGATCGCCAAGGAATGGAAGACGGTGGTCCCGGGCTCCGACCGCTACATCGAGCTCGGCAAGGAGCTGGTGAAGCTGAACCTGGAGAACATGACCATCATCGGCACCATTGGCGAGGTGCCGAAGCCGATGATCGTCTCCAAGCGCCTGCACAACGTCATCCCGGAGATGAACACGGCGCACTTCAACTTCGGCTACTCCTACGCCTATCGCGCGGATCAGTGGTTCATCAAGGAATAGGCCGGCGATGCGGGCGGGGCCTCCGGGCCTCGCCCGCCCTGCCGCCCTCGCCTGAACTCCGTCCGAACCGCGAGCCCGCGAAATGATCACCTTCCTCGCCCGTCGCCTCGGCTACATGGCGATCACGCTGGCGTTG
This sequence comes from Dongiaceae bacterium, assembly GCA_039808885.1. Taxonomy (GTDB): domain Bacteria; phylum Pseudomonadota; class Alphaproteobacteria; order Dongiales; family Dongiaceae; genus Dongia_A. The sequence continues at coordinate 108,603 of JBDHTX010000006.1, forward strand.
GTGTCCTTCGTGTCGTTCCTGATCGTGCAAAGCGCGCCCGGGGACTACGCGGAGATCTACGCTGCCCGCAAGGCCAATGCCGGCGCCATCATCAGCCAGGCCGAGATCGAGAACGTCCGGCACCAGCTGGGCCTCGACCAGCCCTGGTACATCCAGTACGGGCGCTGGGTCGGCAACATCATGCTGCACAACGACTGGGGCATGAGCTGGGAATGGAAGCGCCCGGTGGGCGAGGTGATCTGGGAGCGCATGCCCCTCACCCTTTCCATCGCCTTCTTCACCCTCATCTTCATGTATTTCGTCTCGATCCCGGTCGGCATCTACTCGGCGGTGCATCGCTATTCCTTCGGCGACCACGCCGTTTCGCTGCTGGGCTATATCGGCCTGGCGACTCCCAATTTCCTGCTCGCCCTCGTGCTCATGTACCTTTCGCAGCACTATTTCGGGCAGAGCGTCGGCGGCCTGTTCTCGCCCGCATTCGAGAATGCGCCGATGAGCTGGGCCAAGTTCAAGGACATGCTGGCGCATCTCGTCGTGCCGGTGATCGTGCTGGGCACCGGCGGCACCGCCTTCCTCATCCGCGCCATGCGCGCGGCGGTGCTGGACGAGCTCAATCGCATGTATGTGCTTGCGGCCAGGGCGAGCGGCCTGTCGCCGCTGAAGCTGCTGATCCGCTATCCGGTGCGCATGGCGCTCAACCCGATCGCGGCGACGCTCGGCTGGCGGCTGACCTACGTCATCTCCGGCGCGCCGATCGTCGGCTTCGTGCTGGCCCTGCCCGACACCGGGCCGCTGTTCCTGCATTCGTTGCTGAACCAGGACATGCTGCTGGCCGGGGCGATGATCTTCATCTATTGCGCCCTGACCATCATCGGCACGCTGATCTCCGATCTCCTGCTGGTCGCCCTCGACCCGCGCATCAAACTGGAATAGGGCGCGCCGTGAGCCTGATCGACACCTTCCGAATTCTCCGCGCCCGCCCCGGGGCGATCCGCCGCACCGACCTCGCCAGCCAGTGGCAGTTGATGTGGTGGCGCTTCCGCAAGCATCGCATGGCGATGGTCGGCATGGTGCTGCTGGGCATTCTTGGCCTGTGCGTCGTGTTCCCGGGGCCGATCAGCCCCTATGCGCCCGGCGAACGGAATGCGAAATACGTTGCCGGCGCGCCGATGATGCCGCACTTCTTCGAGTCCGACGGGACGTTCCACCTGCGCCCCTTCGTCTACGGCGTGAAGAGCGACCGCGATCCCGTGACGCTGAAGCTGCGCTACTCCAAGGACGAGAGCAAGATCTGGGAGATCGAGTTCTTCGTGCGCGGCGATGCCTACAGCCTGTTCGGCATCCCGCTGGACGTCCATCTGTTCGGCACGCCCGAGGGATTCATCCATCTTTTCGGCACGGATTTCACCGGGCTCGACATCTTCTCGCGCACCATCTACGCCTGTCGCGTGTCGCTCAGCGTCGGGTTCGTCGGCGTGCTCGTGTCGTTCGTCCTCGGCGCGGCGATCGGTGGCGCCGCCGGCTATTTCGGCGGCCAGTTCGACAACATCGTCATGCGGGTGATCGAATTCATCCGCTCGATCCCGACCCTGCCGCTCTGGCTCGCCTTGGCGGCGGCCCTGCCGCGGGATTGGGGGCCGCTGCCGACCTATCTCGCCGTCACCGCCATTCTCGCCCTGCTGGGCTGGACCTGGCTGGCTCGCACGGTGCGCAGCAAGCTGCTGGCGACGCGGCACGAGGATTTCGTGCTGGCGGCGCGGCTTTCCGGGTGCTCGGATTTCCGCATCATCCGGCGGCACCTGCTGCCGTCCTTCATGAGCTACCTGATCGTCGACACCTCGATCGCCTTCCCGGAGATCCTGCTGGCGGAGACCTCGCTCTCCTTCCTCGGCCTCGGTCTGCGCGAGCCGGTGGAGAGCTGGGGCGTGCTGCTCTATGCCGCGCAGAGCATCCGTTCGGTCGACCAGGCGCCGTGGCTGATGATTCCCGGCATTTTCGTCATCGTCGCGGTCCTCGCCTTCAATTTCCTCGGCGACGGCCTGCGCGATGCCGCCGACCCCTACTCGAAGTAGCGCCGATGATGCACAGCCCAAAGCCCGTCCTCGAAGTCAGCGACCTGGCGATCGCGCTGCGCCAGGATGACGCCGTCGTGCCGATCGTCGAGGACATCTCCTTCACCCTCGGCCGCGGCGAAGTCCTGGCCCTGGTCGGCGAAAGCGGTTCGGGCAAGAGCGTCACGGCGCTGTCGCTCATGCAGCTGCTGAGCCGGGAGCTGGCCATTACCAGGGGCCGCATTCTGCTGCATGGCGAGAACGGCGGGGAAACCGACATCGTCAAGCTCGGCGCCGCCGGCCGCGCCATCGAAGCGATCCGTGGCCAGCGCATGGGCATGATCTTCCAGGAGCCAATGAGCTCCTTCTCTCCCATTCACACGATCGGGGCGCAGATCACCGAGGTGGTGCTGATCCACGAGAAGGTGACCATGCGCGAGGCGCGTGCGCGGGCGGCCGATCTCCTGGAGAAGGTCGGCATTCCCGACCCGAAGGGCGCGCTGGACCGCTATCCGCAGGAATTCTCCGGCGGCATGCGGCAACGGGCGATGATCGCCCGCGCGCTCATCTGCGGCCCCAGCCTGCTCATCGCCGACGAGCCGACCACCGCCCTCGACGTCACCATCCAGAGCCAGATCCTCGACCTGATGCGCAAGATCAAGGGCGAACTGGGCATGGCGATCCTGTTCATCACCCACGACCTCGGCATCGTGGCCCAGATGGCCGACCGGGTCGCCATCATGTATGCCGGCCGCATCGTCGAGAGCGGGCCCGTCGGCGACATCTTCCGCGCCCCGGCGCATCCCTACACCCGGGCGCTGCTGGATGCGGTGCCGCGGCTGGGCGACATCGATCGCGGCCGCAAGATCCATCCGATCTCGGGCAGCATCCCGAACATTTTCGATATGTCGCGCGGCTGCCGGTTCCATCCGCGCTGTCCGCGGGCGGTGCAGCCGATCTGCGCCGAGGCGCCGCCGCCGGTCTTCGCATCCGGCCGGCATTCGGTCGCCTGCATCCACGGCGAAGCGGAGCTGGCGCGATGAGCGAACTGCTGAAAGTCACCGACCTTTCGGTCCGTTTCCCCGGCCGGGCCAAGACCGGATGGGGCAAGCCGAAGACTTTCGTCTCGGCGGTCGACCGGGTTTCCTTCTCGATCTCCCGGGGCGAGACGCTGGGCCTGGTCGGCGAAAGCGGGTCGGGCAAGACCACCCTCGGGCTCTCGGTGCTGCGCGGCGTGCGACCGACCTCCGGGCGCGTGGAGATGACCCTGGCGGACAAGACACTGGACATCACCGCGCTGGGCGCGAAGGAACTGCGCCGCGCCCGGCGGCATTTCCAGATGATCTTCCAGGACCCCTACGCCTCGCTCAACCCGCGCATGACGGTGCGCGACATCATCTCCGAGCCGCTCATCGCCCAGCGCGGCCTGGGCGAAAGGCTGGACCGCAAGGAGATCGATGCCCGCGTGCTCGATACCGCGCAACGCTGCGGCCTCAGCCGCGAGCAGCTGCGCCGCTTCCCGCACGCTTTCAGCGGCGGCCAGCGCCAGCGCATCGCCATCGCCCGCGCCCTGGTGCTGAAGCCCGATCTGGTGGTCTGCGACGAGCCGATCTCCGCGCTCGACGTCTCGATCCGGGCGCAGATCCTCAACCTGCTGGGCGAATTGCAGCAGAGCCTGGGCCTCACCTACCTGTTCATCGCCCATGACCTGGCGGCGGTGGCCTATGTCTGCGACCGCGTCGCCGTCATGTATCTCGGCCAGATCGTCGAGATCGGCCCGACCCGCAGCGTCTATTTCACGCCCAAGCATCCCTATACCGAGGCGCTGATGTCGGCGGTGCCGGAGCCGGACCCGGAGGCGCGGCTGCATCCGATCCTGCTGCAGGGAGAGCGGCCGGACCCGTCGAACCCGCCGGCCGGCTGCCGCTTCCACACCCGCTGCCGCTATGCGACCGAGATCTGCTCCGCGGCGCCGCCGCCGCTGCGCGAGGTGACGCCGGGGCAGTTTGCCGCCTGCCACTATGCCGGCGAACTGGCGTTGCAGGGCGCGCAGGACCTGCGGCAGCCGAAGGACGCCCGCGTCGCCGTCTAGAAGAGCGTCGCCGTCTAGAAGCGCGTCGCCAGGAAGCGGAGCGCCACTTCGTCATGCCATGGCCGGGAGAGGCCGAGGGCATGGAACCCGACATGGCCGCCGGACCAGGGCATGAGCAGCCGCACGGCTTTCGCCTTGCCCCAATCGATGACGCGGAACGAAGCCACCGGGATCCAGGGATCGTCCTTGGCATGGATGACCAGGGTCGGCGTGCGGATGGCGCCCAGGCGCGGCCCGGCGGAGCATTGGGCATAGTAGTCCAGCGCATCCCTGAAACCGTTGGCCGGCGCCACCACGCGGTCGTCGAACTCCAGGATGGTGGCGATGTCGGGATCGCTCGGGCGCTCCTCCCGCATGCGGGTCAGCAGGTAGTCGTGATAGCGGCGGTTGCGCCGCATCGCGATGCGCCGCTGCGCCGCATGCAGATCGATCGGCGGCGACACGGCGATGGCGGCGCGCAGATGCGCCAGGCTGCCCCGCTCCGCCAGGTATTTCAGCAGCACATTCGCGCCGAGCGAATAGCCGATGGCGGCAAGGCCGTCCTTCGCCAGGTCGCCGCCCATGCTGCCGAGCACGGCGAGCAGATCCTCGCTGCGTCCGGCGTGGTAGAAGGCCTTGGTCCTGCCCTGGCTCGGCCCGGCCCCGCGCCAGTTCAGCCGCAGGATCGGGTAGCCGGCCTTCAGCAGCTCGCTGCCGGTGACGCGCACGTAGGAACTTTCCTCGCAGCCGGTCAGTCCGTGCAGCAGCAGGACCAGCGGCTTGCCGCGTTCCTCGGTCGGGCGATGCAGCATGCCCAGCAATTCGTCGCCGGTGCCGTCCTTCATGGCGAAGGTCATGCGCTCGCCCGGCCACGGCGCCAGCACGTCGCCGGGCGGGCGCAGGAAATTGCGCAAAGTCTGCAGATCGCCGCCGATCCAGGGAAGGCGCGGCACGAAACCCGGCACCGCAATCATGCCTGGTTCCGCAGCCAATCTTCGACCAGGTCGATCTGATCGCCGGACATCAAGGCCGGCGCATGGCCGATGCCGGGCAGTTCCACCAGCTTCGCCTGCGGCCCGCGCTGGGTCATCTCCCGCGCGGTCTCCGCCTTCAGGAGATCGGACTCCGCGCCGCGCAGCGCCAGCACCGGGCAGGCGATGCGATCCCAGACCGGCCAGAGATCGACATCCTCGATGCGCTCCCGGACGTTGTTGACGATGGTGGGATCGTAGGCCAGGCCATAGGAACCATCCGGCAGCCGGCGATGGCCGTGCCGCGCCATCTCGTACCAGTCGCGATCGGTCAGCGGCCCGAAGGGCGCATGGACCTTGCGCATGTGGCGCTCGACCGCCTCGAGCGAGGAGAAACGGTTGTCGAGGCCGACATAGTCGGCGATGCGCTGCAGGGCCGCCTTCGGAATGAAGGGGCCGACGTCGTTGACCAGCAGGGAGCGCAGCGGCGTGCCCGCCTGCGCCGCCAGCAGCATGCCGAGAAACCCGCCCATCGAGGTGCCGATCCAATGCACCCGGTCGACATCGAGGCGGGCGAGCAGCGCCGTCATGTCGATCTGGTACTGGCTATAGGAATAGTCGGCCGGGTCGCGCAGCCATGCGCTGCCGCCGCGCCCCACGACGTCGACGGTGACCACGCGGTAGCGTGACGCGAGGCGCTCCGCGAGGCGGTCGAAGTCATGCGCGTTGCGGGTCAGGCCGTGGACGCAGACGACCGTTTCCGCGGCTCTCGGATCGCCCCAGTCGAAGTAGCGGATGCGGTGGAAGCCGCTGCGGCTGAGGCCGAGGAAGAAATGTTCTGACGGGGTGATCATCGAGGCCCGCGCGTCACGTCACACGTATCATTTCACGTGGCCGATCGGATCGTCGTGCACGGTGATCCAGGTCTCCGGATAGAAGCCGTTGAAGCGCGTCGCATTGGCGTTGGAATAGGCGCCGAGCCGGTCGATCTCGATCCAGTCGCCTTCGTCGATGTCGGCGGGGAGCGGAATCTTGTACGGCAGCACGTCGAGGGAATCGCAGGTCGGGCCCGACACGGTGAAGTCCATATACTCCCGCGCATGCTCGCCCTTCAGCCGCCACATCCGCGCCGGCAGCTTGATGCCGCCCTGCACGGTCTCGGACAGCGCGCCATAGATGCCGTCGTTGATATAGAGCTTGTCCTCCTTGCGCAGCTGCACCTGGGTCACCAGCGAGGCGCCGTCGGCCACCAGGGCGCGGCCGGGCTCGCACATCAGGACACAGTCGCGGCGGAGATGGATGCTCTTGGCGGCGTCTTCGATGGTCCGCATGTACTCTTCCAGCGGCGGCATGTTGGTGCCGAGATACTGCGCCGGAAACCCGCCGCCGACATCGAGGGCATGCAGCTCGACCTGGGCCCTTTCCACCGCCTGGGCGGCGAGATCGATCGCGACGCGATAGGCATCAGGGTCGAGGCATTGCGAGCCGACATGGAAGGCGATGCCGACCTGGCAGCCGCGCGACTTCGCCTCGCGCAGCATCGCCGCCGCCGCGTCCACGCTGGCGCCGAACTTCGCCGCCAGGTGATAGAGCGTGCCCTGGGCCGGCGGCGTGGTGATGCGCACGAAGATGGTGAGCCCCTCGCCGCCGTCGGTCTCGTCCAGGATCTTCTCCAGCTCCTTCGGGTGATCGATCACGTACTGGTCGATGTTGTAGACGCGCGACGCGGTGCCGATGACGGCGCGGCCTTTCACCGGATGCATGAAATAGCAGGCGGCATCGGGCAGGCTCTCGCGCACCTGGGCGATCTCCGGAAGCGACGCGGTGTCGAAATGCCGGATGCCGGCCTTGTAGAGCGCCGCCAGCACCAGCGGATGCGGATTGCATTTCACCGCATAGAGCACGCGGCCGGGAAACAGATCGAGGAACCGTTTCGCCGTCGCCGCGATCACATGCGGCCGCAGGCAGAACACGGGGTAGCTCGGCGAGAGCGCCCGCAGCATGGCCGGAACATCGGCGAATTCTCTGGACATCCGTCACCCTTGTGTGCGCAGAGCGCGTTGGCGGCGCTTGATCGCGGGGATTTGTCGCGTTTTAGCGCAAGCCGGCTGGCTTGTCGATGCAAGGGGGCTGGTTTCAAGGTCATGATTCCGATATGAAAACGGGCCGCCTTCCCTTCGCGAGTGCCTGCCGATCATGCCCCCTCTCGGACCGCTTTCCGGCGTCACCATCATCGATCTGACCCGCGTTCTGGCCGGCCCGTTCTGCACCATGATCCTGGCCGATCTCGGCGCCCGGGTGATCAAGGTCGAGCAGACCGGCAAGGGCGACGATTCGCGCGCCTACGGGCCGTTCATCAACGGCAAATCCGGCTATTTCGTGGCGCAGAACCGCGGCAAGGAATCCATCGCCCTGGACCTCAAGCTGGATGCCGACATCGCCATCCTGCACCGGCTGCTGGCCAAGGCGGACGTGCTGATCGAGAATTTCCGGCCCGGCACCATGGAGCGCCTCGGCCTCGGCTGGGAATCCTTGAAGGAACGCTACCCGCGGCTGATCTACGCCGCCACCTCCGGCTTCGGCCAGACCGGCCCCTATGCCGACCGCCCGGCCTATGACGTGATCGCCCAGGCGATGGGCGGATTGATGAGCGTCACCGGCCACGAGGGCGGACCCCCGACCCGGGTGGGCTCGTCCATCGGCGATCTCGGCGCCGGATTGTTCACCGCCCTCGGGATTTCCTCCGCCCTGTTCGACCGCGCCCGGACCGGCAGGGGCATGCAGATCGACGTGGCGATGCTGGATTGCCAGATCGCCCTGCTCGAGAACGCGGTCATCCGCTACTACGCCACCGGCCAATCGCCCAAGCCGGTTGGCGCCCGGCATCCCTCCATCGCACCGTTCGAGCCCTACCGCACGGCCGACAGCCATGTCGTCATCGCCTGCGGCAATGACGAGTTGTTCCGTCGCCTGACGCAGGCCCTGGGCCGGCCGGACATCGCCGCCGACCCGCGCTTCGTGGAAAACGCTCGCCGCAGCGACAACGTCGTGGCCTTGAAGGCGACGCTCGAGGAGGTGCTGCAGCACCAACCGACCGAGCATTGGCTGGGTATCCTCGGCGCCGCCGGCATTCCCTGCGCGCCGATCAACGACGTCGCCCATGCCGTCGCCGATCCGCAGGTGGTCGCGCGCAACATGGTCGTGCCGCTGCTCGACGACGCCCTGCCCGGCATCAAGCTGGCGGGCCTGCCGATCAAGATGTCCGCCTATCCCGAGGCGCTGAGCCGCCCGGCGGCGCCGGATCTCGACGGCGACCGCGCCCGCATCCTGGCGGACTTTCCGCCGCCATGAGGCGACCCCGCCTTCGGCGCTGGCTGATCGGCATCGGGATCGTCCTGCTGGCGATCGCGCTGCCGGTGCTGGTTGCCGCCTGGCTGGCTTTCGGATCGCTGCCCAAGACGCGTGGCGAGATCACGCTTGCCGCGGCGGGCCTCGCCGCCCCGGCCACCATCGCCCGCGACGCGGCGGGGATTGTCACCATCACCGCGGCCAATGCGACGGACGGCTATTTCGCCCTTGGGTTCGCCCATGCCCAGGACCGCCTGTTCCAGATGGATACGATGCGCCGGCTCGGCGCCGGGCGCCTGGCCGAGATTGTCGGCGAGCCGGCGGTGAAATCGGACAAGCTGATGCGCACTCTCGGCCTGGCGCAACAGGCCGAGGCCCAGTATGCCGATGCCAGCCCGGACCTGCGCGCGGCGCTGGATTCCTACAGCGCCGGCGTGAACGCCTTCCTCGCCGAGCATGGCGGACCGCTGCCGTTGGAGTTCCAGCTGCTCGGCTACCGGCCCGAGCCGTGGCGCGCCACCGACAGCCTGCTCTGGGGCCGCATCATGGCCTGGCAGCTTTCCGGCAACGCCGGGCAGGAGATCGTCAACGAGGGCCTGCGCGGCAAGGTCGATCCCGACCTGCTGCGGATCCTGATGCGCACCGAGGGCAGCCTCGCCGGCCTCACCGGTCTCGGCGCCACCCGCAGCGCCTCGAACAACTGGGTGATCGCCGGGCGATTGAGCGCCAGCGGTGCGCCGCTGCTGGCCAACGACCCGCATCTCGGATTCAGCGCGCCGGTGATCTGGTACATGACGCGGATCGTGACACCGGATGGACTGCTCGTTGGCGCTACCGCGCCGGGCCTGCCGCTGCTGGTGATCGGCAGCAACGGCCACGTCGCCTGGGGCTTCAGCACGACGCATAGCGACACTCAGGATCTCTACGAGGAGCGCATCTCGCCGGACGACCCGGGCATGTACCAGACGCCCGGCGGCTGGCAGAAAATCCAGGTGCGGCGCGAGACCATCAAGGTCAAGGACGGGGCCGACCAGGCCTTCGACATCCGCACCACCCGGCACGGCCCGATCATCAGCGACCTCGACCCCGAGCGCTACCTGCATCGCACTTTCGCCCTGAGCTGGACCGGCTTCGCGCCGGAAGACCACACGCCAGACGCCTTCCTGGGGATGAACCGGGCCGCCGACGCCGCCGCTTTCAAGGCGGCGCTGCGCAACTTCCATTCGCCGCAGCAGAACGTGGTCTATGCCGATGCCGATGGACATATCGGCTTCGTCGCCGCCGGGCGCGTTCCGGTCCGGCGCAACATCGCCAACCAGTCGCTGCTGCCGGCCCCCGGCTGGTTCGCCGACTACGACTGGCTGGGCGGCCTCGCCTTCGCCGATCTGCCGCAACTGGACGATCCGCCGGCGGGCCGCATCGTCACCGCCAACAACGACATCCGGCCGCCACGCTATCGGGCATTTCTCGGCGCCAGCTTCGACCGCCCCTATCGGCATGACCGCATCGAGCAGCTGTTGACGGCGCTGCCGATCGCCACGCTGCAGGACTTCAAGGCGATCCAGACCGACGACTATTCCAGCCCCCTGCACGCGTTCGTGCGCACCAACCTGCCGCCCATCGTGCCGACCATCCCGCTCGACATCGCCGCGGCGCTTTCCGGCTGGGATGGGCGGATGCGGCCGGACCGGCCCGAACCGCTGATCGCCACGGCGTGGCTCTATGCGACGGCGCGCGGCGTGCTTGGCGACGAGCTCGGCGCGGAGGGGTTCGAGCAATGGTGGTTCTGGCAGACCGACATCCTCGACCAGGTGCTGCGCCAGGACCGCTGGTGCGACGACCCGCAGACGCCCGGCGCCGAGACCTGCCGGGATGCCGTCCGCCTGGCCTTGCCGGTGGCCCTCGAGGCCCTGCGCCAGGCCTACGGCCCGGACTGGAAAAACTGGTCCTGGGGCGCGTCGCATTCCATGACCTTCCGGCATCCCGTCTTCGGCCGGATTCCGAGGGTGGGCGACTGGCTGACCAGCACGGTGGCGGCGCCCGGCGACCAGTTCACCGTCAATCGCGGCGGGTCCTTCGCCCGGGAGAACGGCACCCAATTCGCCGACATCCACGGGCCCGGCATGCGCCTGCTGGTGGACATGAGCCACCCGGAAAACCCGCAATTCAGCCTGGCGGGCGGCCAGTCGGGCCATCCGCTCTCCTCCCATTACGACGATCTGCTGCTAGACTGGGCGAACGGACTGTATCGGCCCTTCGACCAACCGGCGCGCGACGTGCTGACCCTGCGCCCGGCCGCGCAAAAGGCGAATCCATGACCCAGCTTGCCAAGCCCACACTCGACGACATCCGCCGCGCCGCTGAGGCGATCAAGGGCCATGTCGTGCGCACGCCTTTCGTCTCGGCGCCGCGACTGGCCAAGCAGCTTGGCCTTGCCTCGCTCCGGATCAAGCTCGAGAACCAGCAATTCACCGGCTCGTTCAAGGATCGCGGCAGCTACTACAAGCTGCGCAACCTGGCGCCGGAGGAAGCCAAGCGCGGCGTGATCGCCATGTCGGCCGGCAATCATGCCCAGGGCGTCGCCTATCACGCGCAGCGCCTGGGCATCCCGGCCACCATCGTCATGCCGGAGGGAACGCCGTTCACCAAGATCGAGCGCACCGCGAGCTTCGGGCCGCGCGTGATCCTGAACGGCGACAGCATCGACGCCGCCGCGGTCTATGCCCGCGAACTGGCGGCGAAGGAAAATCTGATCTTCGTCCACCCCTATGACGATCCCTATATCGTCGCCGGCCAGGGCACCATCGGGCTCGAGATCCTCGAGGACGATCCGGAACTCGATTTCCTGGTGATCCCGATCGGCGGCGGCGGTCTCATCGGCGGCATCTCGACGGCGGTGAAGGCGCTGAAACCCGGCATCGAGATCTACGGCGTCGAATCCGACCTCTACCCGTCGATGCACCACGCCATCAACCAGATCCCGCCGGCCAATGGTGGCCAGACCCTGGCCGACGGCATCGCCGTCAAATCGCCCGGCGCCCTGACCCGCGCCATCGTCGAGGAGAACGTGCGCGAGGTCCTGCTGGTGGACGAAATGGCGGTGGAGCGCGCGGTCGGCACCCTGGTGGAGACCCAGCGCATCGTCGCCGAAGGCGCGGGTGCGGCGGGCCTCGCGGCGATCATGACGCATCCGGGCGCCTTCAAGGGTTGCCGGGTCGGCATCGTCGTCGGCGGCGGCAACATCGATGCGCGCCTGCTGTCGCAGATCCTGATGCGGACCCTGGTGTTCGACGGTCGCATGGCCACCCTTCGCATCGAGATCATCGATCAGCCGGGCGTGATGTCGACCCTGACCAAGGTGATCGGCCAGGCCGGCGGCAACATCATGGACATCACCCACCACCGCCTGTTCGTCGATCTGCCGGTCAAACGCGCCGAAGTCGACGTCCTGGTCGAGACCCGCAATGCCAAGCATGTGGGCGAGATCATTGAAATGCTTGAGCGGACGGGCTTTTCCACGCGGCGGCTGAGCAGCCACTCGGACCAGGAATGAACAAAAACGGTGAATAACCGGCGGCCCCGCCTAACCAAGTTTTAACTAAATTCCCGCCATGGTCGACAACAGGAAAATCTGTGCTCCGGTTGGTCGTTCGGCATGCTTATCATCGTTGGCGCCGTGGTGGTCCTGGGCTGCGTGTTCGGCGCTTACGCCGTGCATGGCGGCCACATGGCCGTGTTGTGGCAGCCGGCGGAGTTCGTGATCATCCTGGGCGCCGCGACCGGCGCCTTTATCATCGCCAACACCAAGGCCAACATCAAACAGACCCTGAAGGGCGTGAAGCGCGCCTTCAAGGGGCCGACCTACAAGAAGGCGGATTACGTTGAACTGCTGAGCGTCCTCTATCAGCTGTTCAAGCTGGCCAAGACCAAAGGCATGCTGGCGCTGGAGCAGCACGTCGAAAAGCCGGACGAAAGCACCCTCTTCGCGCAGTTCCCGAAATTCCAGAAGGACCACCACGCGGTGGAGTTCCTCTGCGACTACCTGCGCATGATGACCCTGGGCACCGAGAACCCCAACGAGGTCGAGACCGTCATCGACGCCGAACTGGAGACCCATCACGCGGAATTGCACGGCGCATCGCACGCGGTGACCGGCATGGCCGACGGCATGCCCGCGCTCGGCATCGTCGCCGCGGTGCTGGGCGTCATCCACACCATGGGTTCGATCACCGAACCGCCCGAGGTGCTCGGCCACCTGATCGGCGCGGCCCTGGTCGGCACCTTCTTCGGCGTGCTGATGTCGTACGGCATTTTCGCGCCGATCGCTTCGGCGATCGCGTCAGTCGACAACGCCGACGCAAAATACTACCAGTGCATGAAGGCCGGGCTGCTCGCCCACATGCAGGGCTATCCGCCCTCCGTCTCCGTCGAGTTCGCCCGCAAGGTCCTGCTCTCCACCGAACGGCCCAACTTCTACGAAGTCGAGCAGGCGGTCAGCTCGCTCCCCGCAGTCTGATGCGATAGGAGCGCACGGGCATGGCCGACGAACGCCCAGTCATCATCAAGCGGATCAAGAAAGTCGCGGGCGGCCATCACGGCGGCGCCTGGAAGGTGGCCTATGCCGACTTCGTCACCGCGATGATGGCGTTCTTCCTGCTGCTCTGGCTGCTGAACGCGGTGACCGAGGAGCAGAAGCAGGGCATCGCGCAGTATTTCCGCCCCACCATCGCCTTCCAGAACACGTCCGCCACCTTCGCCGTGCTCTCCGGCCAGGCCCAGCCGATGGAAACCATGAGCGGCGGCGCCGCGTCGCAGAGCGACGTCGACAATCCCGAGCTGACCGACCCGACCCAGCCGGAGCCCGCCACCGGCGAGGGCAACAAGCCAGTCGACCTGCAGGAAGCCCAGGCGACCGTCGCCCAGGCCGAGGAGAAGCAGCTGCAGCAGATCAAGGACGAGGTGAAGAAGGTCATCGACGAGACGCCGGACCTCAAGGGCATGGAGAAGAACCTCAAGATCGACAAGACCGAGGAGGGCATCCGCATCCAGCTGCTGGACCAGGAGAAGGTGTCGATGTTCCCCTCCGGCAGCGCCTCGATGAACCCGCAGAGCAAGGAACTGCTGCAGAAGGTGGCGCAGATCGTCCGCGACCTGCCGAACAAGATCGAGATTTCGGGTCATACCGACGCGACGCCGTATAGCGGCAACGCCAACTACACCAACTGGGAACTGTCGACCGACCGCGCCAATGCCTCGCGCCGCGTGCTGGTGGAATCGGGCATCGACACCGGACGGCTGAAGACCGTCGAAGGCCGGGCGGACACCGACCCGCTGATCAAGGACAACCCGCTCGATCCGCAGAACCGCCGCATTAGCATCGTCCTGCTGCGCGAGCCCAAGCCGGGCGACGGTGCCCCGCCGCCGCGCACCGGCACGCCGCCCGAGCTGGTGCCGAACGAGGCCGCCCCCGCCGAGCCCGGGCAGGCGGCGCCCGCCGAAGCTCCCGCCGCCGCGCCGGCGCAATAGCCGGTGGCCGGCGCCGCAGGTCCCCTTGCAAATCGGCCAACCCCTCTCATATGAGGGAGATTGTCCCCTCTTCATGAGGCGCCGGCGTGGCCGATCCGAAACTTCCAGCCATTTCGCTCGCGGGCCTGGGCGGCGGCGACGCCAACCCGACCTTTGACCCGCTCTTGCATCCCGAGCTCTACGACGGCGTGGCCCTGCGGCGGGTCCTGGCGTTTTGCCTGGACCTGACGGTGATCCTGGTGGTGCTGGGCATCGCCTGGACCGCGGCGATCGTGCTGGCCTTCGTCTCGTTCGGTCTGATCGTGCTGCCGATGAGCCTGGGATCGCTCGCCTTTGTCGTTCTCTACGACGTGCTGACCATCGGCGGCCCGGCCGCCGCGACGCCCGGCATGCGCGCCGCCGGCCTGAAAGTCGTCTCCCAGACCGGCGGCAGGCCGGACAATGTGCAGTCGCTGCTGATGTCGGCGTTGTTCTGGGTGATCTCGTCCTGGTCGATCCTGCCGCTCGCGGTGGCGCTGCTGAATCCGCGCTGGCGCTGCGTCCATGATTTCCTGTCGGGCACCCTGGTCGTCCGCCGGCTTGGCGCCTAAGCCGCTGCCCCAGGCCGCCTTTCCGGGGCAAACAGCCCGCCAGAGGCTGGATTAACGACCTGGAATTGCGGTATTTTATCCGTCATGAGCGTTCTCGGCCGCGGATTCCCCATCCCGTTCCTGGTCACGACAGAGGTTCCCTGCCCCTATCTGCCGGACCGGATGGAGCGCAAAGTGATCACCGAACTCTCCGGTGGCAACGCCCCGGAGCTGTTCGAGTTGCTGTCTCACGCCGGTTTCCGGCGCAGCCACTCCATCGCCTACCGGCCGGCCTGCTCGGGGTGCCAGGCCTGCGTGCCGGTGCGCATCCCCGTCGCCGATTTCGAGCCGAACCGCACGCAGCGACGGATCGCCCGGCGCAATGCGGCGCTGGTCGCGCGCGTGCGCGACAATGTGCCGACCCAGGAGCAGTTCGAACTGTTCGTGCAGTATCTCGAAGCGCGCCATGCCGATGGCGAGATGGTCGGCATGGGACCACAGGACTACAGCAGCATGGTGGCCGATTCCCCGGTCGACACGCGCATGATCGAGTTGCGGCGGCTGGATGGAACCTTGGTCGCCTGCTGCCTCACCGATTGGAACAAGGATGGCATTTCCGCGGTCTATAGTTTCTATGAACCACATCGGACGGATCTGAGCCTCGGCGTTTATGTTGTGCTCTGGCTCATCGAAGAAGCGCGGCGGCGCAGCCTGCCATACGTCTATCTCGGCTATTGGGTCGAGAACAGCCGCAAGATGGCCTACAAGTCGGGCTTCAGGCCGCTCGAGGGATACGGGCCCAACGGCTGGAATCGGATTTCGCCGTTGGCGACGACGTGAACGGAATGCACGCAGCGCCAACGCGAAACCCCACGGCGGCTCTTTTGCAGTTGCACACGGCCTGCTAGTTTGAGGCATTCGGAGCGCCCGCGCCGCTCCTGGTAATATGAGGACTTCCCCGATGAAACGTCGCAACTTCCTGACCGGCGCCGGAATGGCGGCTGGCGCTGCCGCAGTTGCGGGCGGCGTCGCGAAGCCCGCCATCGCCCAGGACCGCCTGGAATGGAAAATGGTGACGAGCTGGCCGAAGGGGTTGCCTGGCCTCGGCACCGGCGCGGAACGCCTGGCGGAGCGGATCACCAAGGCCTCGGACGGCCGCCTGAGCGTCAAGGTGTTCGCCGCCGGCGAACTGGTGCCGGCGACCGGCTGCTTTGACGCCGTCTCGCAGGGCACCGCCGAGATGGGTCACGACGCGTCCAACTATCACATCGACCGGCTGGCGGCGGCGGGATTCTTCTGCTCCGTGCCAATGGGCCTGACCGCGGGCGAGCTCAATGGCTGGGTCTATTTCGGCGGCGGCCAGGAATTGTGGGACGAGCTCTACGCGCCGTTCAACGTCAAGCCGTTCCTGGCCGGCAACACCGGCGCGCAGATGGGCGGCTGGTTCCGCAAGGAGATCAACAAGGTCGGCGACCTCAAGGGGTTGAAGTTCCGCACCGTCGGCCACGGCGCGCAGGTGCTTGCGCGGCTCGGCGTCACCATCATTCCGCTGCCGAGCAACGAGATCTTCGCCAATCTGCAATCCGGCGCCATCGACGGCGCCGAGTGGGTCGGCCCCTACAACGACCTGTCGCTGGGCTTCTACAAGGTCACGAAACTGTACTACTGGCCGGGCTTCCAGGAGCCAGGCGGCGCCCTGCAATGCGTGATCAACAAATCCAAGTTCGAGTCCCTGCCCGACGAGCTGCGCCAGATCGTGGCCGCCTGCTGCGCCGCCGAGAACGACATGATGCTGGCGGAGTTCAACGGCCGCTCCCCCGCCGCCCTCGCCTCGCTGGTCAACGAGCATGGCGTCGAGATCAAGCAGTTCCCCCGCGACGTGCTGGCAGCGCTCGGCGCCGCGTCCGGCGAGGTCATGGAAGAGCTTTTTGCGAACGGCGACGACATTACCCGGCGCATCGCCACGTCCTATTTCAAGTTCCGCCAGGACGCGATGCGCTATACGAAGATTTCCGAGGCCGCGTTTACCGCGGCCCGGTCGATGCGGTTCGACTTCCCGAAAGGTTAACTTTGGCGCCCGCCCGGCCTGAGACCGATCTGTCGCGCAAACGTGATTAGGTCCAGCGTCGGAGTTGACAGTATGCAACCGGGCGATGACACTATTTAGTAAGTTTTTTGAACACTCCGGCGCCCGCTCGGGCCCCGGTACAACGAGACTCGGAATCACATCCAACCTGGAGGTAATCGTGAAGGCAGCACGTTTCGGCGCGGTCGCATTCATTTCCGCATTGCTGTTGACCGCCTGCGGCGAAGAGAAGAAGGCCGAGGAGCAGGCGCAGCAGCCGGCCGCTGAAACAGCCCCGGCCGCGACGGAATCGGCGCCCGCTGCCACCGAATCCGCTCCGGCGGCCGCACCCGCCACGCAAGAGGCGGCGGCTCCGGCTCCGGCTGGCTCGGGCGGCGAGCTCAACGTCTACAACTGGTCGGACTACATCGGCGAGACCACCGTCGACGATTTCCAGAAGGCGACCGGCATCACCGTGCGCTACGACGTCTATGACTCCAACGAGACGCTGGAAGCGAAGTTGATGGCGGGCAACACCGGCTACGACGTGGTGGTACCCTCGGGATCGTTCCTCGGCCGCCAGATCCAGGCGGGCATCTACCAGAAAATCGACAAGTCGAAGCTCGCCAACTACAAGAACCTCGATCCGCAGATCCTCGAGGCGCTGGCCGGCTTCGATCCGGGCAACGAATATGCGGTGCCGTATTTCTGGGGCACCGTCGGCATCGGCTTCAACGTCGACAAGGTGAAGGAGCGCCTGGGCGACAACGCCCCGGTCGACAGCCTCGACCTGCTGTTCAAGCCGGAGAATGCGGCCAAGCTGCAGGATTGCGGCATCGCCATGCTGGATGCGCCGTCGGACATGTTCCAGACCGTGCTGAAATACATGGGCAAGGATCCGCATACCAGCAGCGAGGCGGACTACGCCGAGGCGGCCGCGCTGTTCGCGACGATCCGTCCGTTCGTGAAGTACTTCCACTCCTCGCAGTACATCAACGATCTGGCGAATGGCGAGTTGTGCGCCGTGATCGGCTGGTCGGGTGACGTCTTCATCGCCGCATCGCGCGCCGAGGAAGCCGGCAACAACGTCCATGTCGACTACCGCATCCCGAAGGAAGGCAGCCTGCTCTGGGTCGACTCGCTGGCCATTCCGAAGGACGCCAAGAACGTCGATAACGCGCTCAAGTTCATCGACTATCTCAACGACCCGCAGGTTGCGGCCAACGGCGTCAACTATGTGAGCTATGCCAGCCCGAACCTGGCGGCGCTCGACCTCGTCGATCCGGAGATCAAGAATAATCCCTCGATCTACCCGACGCCCGAGGTGAAGAAGAACCTGTTCCCCGACATGCAGGTCGGCCCGGAGCTGGAGCGTCTGCGCACCCGCACCTGGACCGCGATCAAGACCGGCCAGTAATCGGCTGAGCGGGCAGAACCAGCCCGAACCGGCGAATTCCGGGCCCCGTCACAGCGACGGGGCCCGAGCCGGTTTTGGGGCTTCGCACGCCCTCGCATTGAATATCCATTCAAGATTCTGGCCGGCGGCGGCGGGCCGCCGTTGACTTCCCTGTACGACCCCGGCCATTATTTCGGAAAATAAGCAAAAAGATTGCCAGAAGGCACCGGACGGCTTGCCGGCGCCCGCCGGCAAACGACAGGGAGACGGAGATGGCTGGACGCCCACGTGCGGTTTTCCGACCGATCGCGGCTATGCTCGCCGCCGCCCTGCTGCTAGGCGCCTGCGGCGAAGAGAAGAAACCCGAACAGCAGGCTACCGAACAACCGGCCGCGCAGGAGCAGCCGCAGGCTGCGAGCGGCGCGGCGCCCGCGCCCGCGCCGGCGGCTACCGAAACCCAAGCCGCGACGACCGAGCAAGCGGCGACGACCGCGCAAGCCACCACCACCGAACAAACGGCCGCGACGGAGCAGAGCGCGGCCCCGGCCCCGGGCTCCGGCGGCGAGCTGAACATCTACAACTGGACGGACTATATCGGCGAGAACACGATCGCCGATTTCGAGAAAGAGACCGGGATCCAGGTCCGCTACGACACCTATGACGGCAACGAGACGCTGGAAGCCAAGCTGGTGGTGGGCAACACCGGCTACGACATCGTCTTCCCCTCCTCCTCCTTCTTCGCCCGCCAGATCAAGAGTGGCCTCTACCAGAAGCTCGACAAATCGAAGCTCGACAACTGGAAGAACCTCGATCCCTTCGCGCTGAAGAACCAGTCCGCCTACGACCCGGGCAACGAATACGCCGTCCCCTACATGTGGGGCACCAACGGCTTCACCTACAACGTCGAGATGATCAAGCAGCGGATGCCCGATGCGCCGCTCGACAGCCTGCGCATGGTGTTCGACCCCGACGTCATCTCCAAGTTCAAGGATTGCGGGGTCAGCTTCCTGGATTCGCCGGAAGACGTGTTCCCGCTGGCCCTCGCCTATATGGGCAAGGACCCGACCTCGCAGAATCCGGACGACATCACCGCCGCGGCCGACATGGTGATGAAGGTGCGGCCCTACGTGAAGCTGTTCGACTCGCAGCAGTACCTGAACTCGCTGCCCAATGGCGACATCTGCCTGGCCATGACCTGGTCGGGCGACTACGCCGTGGCGGCCGCGCGCGCCGAGGAGGCCGGGCTGAAGATCGAACTCTCCTATACGGTGCCGAAGGAAGGCAGCAACATCTGGTTCGATGCCATGCTGATCCCGAAGGACGCGCCGCACCCGGACAACGCGCACAAGTTCCTGAACTACATGATGCGCCCCGAGGTGATCGCGGCCTGCACCAACTACACCTACTATGCCAACGGCAACCTCGCCGCGAAGCAGTTCGTGAACAAGGACATCCTCGACGACCCGGCGATCTATCCGGACGAGGAGACGCGGAAGCGCATGTTCCCGAGCGTCGTGCGCGACGAGAACCTGCAGCGCGTGATCACGCGGGAATGGACCAGGATCAAGACCGGTCAATGAGGCGCCGCCCGCGGGAAGCGTGGCGCCGCAGCGACCGGAAGCGTTCAATCAGCTAGGGGATATCATGGCCGTCGCCGAACGAACCAGCCAAGCGCCCAACAAGCACGTCACCTCGCCCTGGAAAGATCCCAGGGCGGAACCCTACATCCGGATCGAGAACGTCACCAAGAAGTTCGGTGAGTTCGTCGCCGTCAACAACGTCTCCCTCAACATCTACCGCGGCGAATTGTTCTCGCTGCTCGGCGGCTCGGGTTGCGGCAAGACCACGCTGCTGCGGATGCTGGCCGGGTTCGAGGCGCCGACGAGCGGCAAGATCTACATTGACGGCGTCGACATGGCGGGCATCCCGCCCTATGACCGCCCAACCAACATGATGTTCCAGTCCTACGCCCTGTTCCCGCACATGACGGTGGAACAGAACGTCGCCTTCGGGTTGAAGCAGGACAAGTTCCCGGAATCCGAGATCAAGCAGCGCGTCGCGCAGATGCTGGACATGGTCCAGCTGGCGCCCTTCACCAAGCGCAAGCCGCATCAGCTGTCCGGCGGCCAGCGCCAGCGCGTCGCCCTCGCCCGCTCGCTGGTCAAGCAGCCGAAGCTGCTGCTGCTCGATGAGCCGCTCGGCGCGCTCGACAAGAAGCTGCGCGAAGCCACGCAGTTCGAGCTCATGAACATCCAGGATCGCCTCGGCATCACCTTCATCGTCGTTACCCACGACCAGGAAGAGGCGATGACCCTGTCGACCCGCATCGGCGTGATGAACGCCGGCCAGATCGTGCAGATCGGCACGCCGCAGGAGATCTACGAATACCCGCAGAACAAGTTCGTCGCCGACTTCATCGGCTCGGTCAACCTGTTCGAGGGCCAGATCGTCGAGGACGAATCCGACCACGTGCTGATCAAGTCGGACGAGGCCGGTTGCGACATCTACATCGACCACGGCATCTCCAGCGCCCCGGGCGCCAAGGCGTGGGTCGCCATCCGGCCGGAGAAGATCCAGCTCACCAAGGAGGCGCTGGACGAGCCCTACAACTGCGTGCGGGGCGTGGTCAAGGGCATCGCCTATATGGGCAACCTGTCGATCTACCTGGTGCAGCTCGACAACGGCAAGCAGATCATGGTCACCATGCAGAACCAGGTCCGCGCCGCCGAAATGATGATCGACTGGGACGATCGCGTCGCGGTCACCTGGCACCCGAACAGCCCCGTCGCCCTGTTGAGCTGAGGCGATCATGGCACATACCGACGTCGCCAAGAGCGCAAGCCGGCTGCCGGCATCCGGCTGGATGGAGGGCATCCTGATCAGCCTCGGAATCCGGGGCCGCACGCTGGTCATCGCCATCCCGTTCCTCTGGCTGGTGCTGTTCTTCCTGGTGCCGTTCGTCATCGTGCTGTGGGTCAGCACGGCCTTCGTGGTCATCGCCCAGCCGCCCTATTCGCACGCCTGCCCCGGCGGCAGTGGCTTCTGCCTCAACATGAGCGAGAGCTTCGGCCGGCTGTTCGCGGACACCCTCTACATCAAGGCCTATCTCAACTCGCTGCAGGTGGCGGCGATCTCGACCGTGCTCTGCCTGGTGATCGCCTACCCGATGGCCTACGGCATGGCGCGCTGCGGCCGCTCCACCCGCAACATCCTGCTGATGCTGGTGATCCTGCCGTTCTGGACCTCGTTCCTGATCCGCGTCTATGCCTGGATCGGGCTGCTCAAGAACAACGGCCTGATCAACGACATCCTGCTGTCGCTGCACATCATCGACACGCCGATCAACATGATGAACACCAATTTCGCGGTCTATCTGGGCATCGTCTATTCCTACCTGCCCTTCATGATCCTGCCGCTCTACGCCAACCTGGAGAAGATGGACCTGTCGCTGATCGAGGCCGCGACGGATCTGGGCTGCAAGCCGATCAAGGCGTTCTTCCTGATCACCGTCCCGCTCAGCTTCCCGGGCATCGTCGCCGGGTCGATGCTGGTCTTCATTCCCGCGGTCGGCGAATACGTCATCCCGGAACTGCTGGGCGGCCCGTCGAGCCTGATGATCGGCCGCGTGCTGGTGAACGAGTTCTTCAGCAACCGCGACTGGCCGACGGCCTCGGCCGTCGCCGTCGCCATCCTGGTGGCCCTGGTGGTGCCGCTGATGATCTACCAGAAATACCAGGACAAGGAGCTGGAGAAGGAATCATGAGCAACCGCCTCTCCTGGGTCGTCATCGTCTGGATGCTGGTCGTCTTCGCGTTCCTCTACGCGCCGATCGTCTCCGTCGTGGTCTATTCCTTCAACGATTCGAAGCTGGTCACCGTCTGGGGCGGCTTCACCCTGGACCGCTGGTACATCGCGCTGGCCAACGACCGGCAGATCATCGATGCCGCCAAGCTGTCGCTGCTGGTGGCGGCGATCAGCTCGACCCTGGCGACGATCATCGGCACCATCGCCGGCTATGTGCTGGTGCGATTCCCGAAGTTCCTCGGCCGCACCGCCTTCTCCGGCATGGTCAACGCGCCGCTGGTGATGCCGGAAGTCATCACCGGCCTTTCCATGCTGCTGCTGTTCATTTCGATGGAGAACAACATCGGCTGGCCGCAGGGACGCGGGCTCACCACCGTGATCATCGCGCACGTGACCTTCACGCTGTCCTATATCGCGGTCGTCATGCGCTCGCGCTTCCTGACCCTCGACCTGTCGTTGGAGGAAGCGGCGCAGGATCTGGGCGCCAAACCGCTCAAGGTGTTCTTCGTCATCACCCTGCCCATCGTGGCGCCGGCCATCGTGTCGGGCTGGCTGCTCGGCTTCACCATCTCGCTCGACGACCTGGTGATCACCTCCTTCACCAACGGTCCGGGCACCACGACCCTGCCACAGGTGGTGTTCTCCAAGGTGCGCCTGGGCCTCGACCCGAAGATCAACGCGCTGGCGACCATCATCATCTCCATCGTTTCGCTGGGCGTGATCGCGGCCACGATCCAGATGCGGCGGCAGGAGGCGCAGCGGCAGCGCGACGAGCAGATGGCCATCCGGGCGATCGCGGCGCAGACCTGACCACGTTGAGGTTGTTCGCATGTCCGGCACCCGCAAGCGCCCGGTGACCGTCGCGGCCACGCAGATGGCCTGCGACTGGGATTTCGACGCCAACATCGCCCGGGCCGAGCGCCTGGTCGGCAAGGCGGCCGAACAGGGCGCCAATGTCATCCTGCTGCAGGAACTGTTCGAGACGCCCTATTTCTGCATCGAGCAGGACCCCAAGCACTTCGCCCTGGCGACCACGCCGGAGGACAACCGCGCCATCCGGCATTTCCGCCGCATCGCCAAGATGCTCGGCGCCGTGCTGCCGATCAGCTTCTTCGAGCGCGCCGGCCATGTCTTCTTCAACACCACGGCGATCATCGACGCCGATGGCGAGGTGATGGGCCTCTACCGCAAGAGCCACATCCCCAACGGCCCCGGCTACCAGGAGAAGCAGTATTTCAGCCCCGGCGATACCGGCTTCAAGGTGTGGGATACGCGCCACGGGCGCATCGGCCTCGGCATCTGCTGGGACCAGTGGTTCCCGGAGACGGCCCGCGCCATGGCGGTGATGGGCGCGGAATTGCTGCTGTTCCCGACCGCCATCGGCACCGAGCCGCCGCCGGCACCGGAAGTCCATTCGCGCGAGCACTGGCAACGCACCCAGCAGGGCCACGCCGCCGCCAACGTGATGCCGCTGGTTGCCTCCAACCGCATCGGCATCGAGCGCGCGACCCAGGACCCGGAGCGGAACTGGCTGCGGTTCTATGGCTCGTCCTTCATCGCCGACCATCTCGGCGCCAAGGTGGCGGAGGCGCCCGAGGACCAGGAGGCGGTCATCACCGCCAGCTTCGACCTCAACGAGATCCGCGGCTATCGCGAGAACTGGGGCGTCTTCCGCGATCGCCGGCCGGACCTCTACGGACCGGTCCTCACGCTGGACGGCCGGCGCTGAGGCGCAGCCAAGGGCCGTCATGCAGCTGCCGCCCGCCCTGCGCCAGGCCATCGACCGGGAGCTGGAAGGCATCGCGCTTGCCGATCTGGCGCGTGCCGCCGCGACGCTCTCGCGGCGCTATCGCGCCGAGACCCGCGACGGACGCCTGCATGTCGATGACGCCCTTTCGGCCCGCGCCTACCTGACGACGCGGCTGCCGGCCACCTTCGCCGCGGTCGCGGCGGCGGGACGGGCCGTGGCGGATGCCCTGCCCGGCTTTGCCCCGGCCTCCGTGCTCGATATCGGCGCCGGGCCCGGCACGGCGACCTGGGCCGCGGCGGCGCTGTGGCCGGGCCTGGCCATCGCCGACCTGGTCGAAGCCAGCGCTGCGATGCGCGAGATCGGAGCGCGGGTCGGGGGTGCGCTCGCCCTCGACCGGGTCGCCTGGCACGCCGGCAGCGCGCCGGATGGCTTGACGGGGACCGGCCCGGCCGACCTGGTCCTCATGGCCTATGTGCTCGACGAACTGGACCCGGCGGCGCGGCCGCCGCTGATCGAGCGGCTCTGGGCGCTCACCGGCGATGTCCTGCTGCTGGTCGAGCCGGGCACGACCGAGGGCTGGAAACGCATCCTGGTGGCGCGCGATCAGCTCATCCGCCTCGACGCCCATGTCCTGGCGCCTTGCCCGCACCAGGCGCGCTGTCCGCTCACCCCGCCCGATTGGTGCCATTTCTCCGCCCGCGTCGCGCGGTCGCGTCTGCATCGCGAGGCCAAGGCCGGCTCCGTGCCCTGGGAAGACGAGAAATTCATCTATCTCGCGGCGTCGCGCTCCGCCGGGGCGCAAGCCGCGGCGCGCATCCTCGCCCCGCCGCAGCAATCGAAGGCCGCCATCGGGCTCAAACTCTGCCTGCCGGACGGATCCCAGGCGGATCGACGCGTCGCCAGACGCGACGGGGCGGCGTTCAAGGCCGCCCGCAAGCCCGGCTGGGGCGACCGTCTTTCTACGTGAAGATCGGCCCACATCTCATTGCCAGATAAGAGAAAGTGGAAGCCCGGATGGTTTCAGCCGCGGTCGCGGCCGTGACATCTTGATGGCAGCGGTGATGGTAAAGTCCTGTGTGACCGCCATCACAGACGGGAATCACCCCGCGGGATTTAAGTGTTGGACATCAGGCGATGCCCGACACCCATCCGTCCCCAACGGGTATCGTCTGAAGTAAGCGCCCGGAGACATCCCCTCCGGGCGCCTTTCTTTTGCGGCAGGCGGATCAGGCGCGGGTGATGCCGGCCAGCGCGTCGGTGAAGGCGCGGGTGCGCCGGGCGATCTCCGCCCAATCCTTGCGCTTCAGCGCATCGGCGGGGAGCATCGAGGAAGAGCCGACCATGACCACATTGCCGAGCGTGAGATAGCCGTCGGCATTCTGCGCATTGATGCCCCCGGTCGGGCAGAAGCGCACCTCCGGGAACGGTCCTTGCCAGGATTTCAGCATCGTCGGCCCACCGGCCGCCTCGGCCGGGAAGAACTTGAACTCCGACCAGCCGTACTGGATGCCGAGCATCACCTCCGACGCCGTGGCGGTGCCGGGCAGATAATACATGTGCAGCTCGTGGGCGATCTCCAGCAGCGCGGCGGTGAGGCCGGGCGAGATCACGAATTTCACGCCGAGAGCCGCGCATTGCTTCATCTGCGCGCCGGTGGTGACGGTGCCGGCGCCGATCAGCAGCTTCGGCCGCTCGCGCTGCAGCCTGGCGATGGCCTCCAGCGCCACCGGCGTCCGCAGCGTCACTTCCAGCGCGGTGAGCCCGCCCTCGGCCAACGCATCGGCCAGCGGCACGGCGTCCTCGAGGTCATCGATGGCGATGACCGGCAGGGCGCGGATGCCCTTCAGCAGATCGAAAGCGGAAAGCGGGTTCTTCATGTCGCCTCGCGGTGGAAGGTGCGCCAGGCGCCGTAGAGCGCCGCGCGTTCATCCATAATGACAGAGATCGGCACGGGGGCCAGCAGATCGGCGATGCGGCCCTTGTCCAGGAAGCGCTCGATCAACCGGCTGCGGCGGGCGAAGTCGAGCAGTTTGGGCGTGATGCCGCCGCCGACATAGACCCCGCCCCGGGCGCCGAAGGCGAGCGCCAGGTCGCCGGCCACGCTGCCTAGAATCTCGAAGAACAGCGTCACCGCCTCGATGGCGGTGGCATCGCCCGCCAGCGCGCGGCGCGACACTTCCGGGCCGTCGATCTCCTCGACCGGCAAGCCCGCCTCGCCGGCCAGGAAGCGGTGGACGTTGCCGAGCCCGGCGCCGTTCAGCACCCGCTCGGCCGAGACGCGTCCGTATTTCGCGCGCAGCTGCTCCCACAGCCGGACCTCGCGGTCGGTGGTCGGGGCGAAGCCGATGTGGCCGCCCTCACCCGAGATCAGCGCCCAGGTCGACCCCGCCGGCACATAGCCGCCGACGCCGAGCCCGGTGCCCGGCCCGATCACCAGGCAGATCGCCTGCGGGTCGGCCCGGCCCGGGCGCAGCACCTGCAGCCGGTCGCCGGTCAGCGACGGCACCGAGGCGGCCAGGGCCTCGAAATCGTTGATCACCGCGAAGCGCGCGAAGGCGAACTGCGCCGCGATCTCCGCCTTGCGGAAGCGCCAGGGCGAATTCGTGAGCTTGATCTCCGCGCCGTGGGTCGGACAGGCGACGGCGAAACAGGCCTGGACCGGGCGCGCGCGGGAAATCCCTGCGAGATAGGTCGAGATGGCGTCGGCGATGCTGGGGAACTTGGCGGCGCTCAGCACCTGCACGTCATGCAGCGCGCCCGCCGCGTCGGCGATGGCGAAACGCGCATTGGTGCCGCCGATATCGGCAACCAGCAGTTCGCCGTCCGCAGCCGGCATTCAGGCCGCTCCCAGCAGGGTGACGCCGCCGCGTTCCGCCGGAGCCGCGTTGGCGCGCATGCCGGCGAACAGTTCGCGGCCGAAGCCGAAGGCCGAGGCGCGCGGATCCGGGTGCCAGTGCTGCCGCGCGTTCCACTCCGCCGCCGGCACTTCGGCGGCGAGGGTGCCGCTCTCCGCATCCAGCGCGATCACGTCGCCGTCACGCAACTTGCCGATCGGCCCGTCGCTCGCCGCCTCGGGCGACAGGTGGATCGCCGCCGGCACCTTGCCCGAGGCGCCCGACATGCGGCCGTCGGTGACCAGCGCCACCTTGTAGCCGAGGTCGAGCAGCACGCCCAGCGAGGGCGTGAGCTTGTGCAGTTCCGGCATGCCGTTGGCGCGCGGCCCCTGCCCGCGCACCACCACGATCACGTCGCGATGCAGCTGGCCCGCCTTGAAGGCCGCCAGGACTTGGTCCTGGTTGTCGAACACCGCCGCCGGCGCCCGGACCAGGCGATGCTGCGGCTTCACCGCCGAGATCTTGATGATCGAGCGGCCGAGATTGCCGGTCAGCAGGCGGATGCCCCCCTCGGCGTCGAAGGGATCGGCGGCCGGGCGCAGCACGTCGCGATCGCCGCTTTGCGCCGGCGCGTCGCGCCAGTCGAGCTTGCCGTCGTTGAGCCAGGGCTCCCCCGCGTAGCTCGCGAGGCCGCGGCCCATCACCGTCGCGGTGTCGCCGTGCATGTGGCCGCTGGCGAGCAGCTCGCGGATGACGAAGCCGGTGCCGCCCGCCGCCTGGAAGTGGTTCACGTCGGCCTGGCCGTTGGGATAGACCCGCGCCAGCAGCGGCGTCACCCGCGACATGTCGGCGATGTCGGTCCAGTCGATCTTGATCCCCGCCACCGCCGCCATGGCCACCAGGTGGATGGTGTGGTTGGTCGACCCGCCGGTCGCGACCAGGGCGGCGATGGCGTTGACGATGGCGCGCTCGTCGACGATCTCCGACATCGGACGGTAGTCGTTGCCCTGGGCGGTGATCGCCGCCGCGCGCTGGGTCGCGGCGCGGGTCAGCGCGTCGCGCAGCGGCGTGTTCGGATGCACGAAGGCGGCGCCCGGCAGATGCAGGCCCATCGCCTCCATCAGCATCTGGTTGGAGTTGGCGGTGCCGTAGAAGGTGCAGGTGCCCGGCGAATGATAGGAGGCGGATTCCGCCGCCAGCAGCTCGGCCCGGCCGACCTTGCCTTCGGCGTAGAGCTGGCGCACCCGCGCCTTCTCGGAGTTGGACATGCCGGTCGGCATCGGTCCCGCCGGCACGAAAACCACCGGAAGATGGCCAAAGGCGAGCGCGCCCATGAACAGGCCCGGCACGATCTTGTCGCAGATGCCGAGACACAACGCGGCGTCGAACATGCCGTGGGTCAGCGCCACCGCGGTGGACAGGGCGATCACGTCGCGGCTGAACAGCGACAGCTCCATGCCGGGCTGGCCCTGGGTGACGCCGTCGCACATGGCGGGGGTGCCGCCGGCAAACTGCGCCACCGCGCCCACGGATTCCGCCGCCTGCTTGATCAGCGGCGGGAAGTCGCCATAGGGCTGATGGGCGGAAAGCATGTCGTTGTAGGCGGAGACGATGCCGATATTGGGGACGGCGTCGCCGGCCAGCAGCTGCTTCTGCGGCTCGGCGCAGGCGGCGAAGCCATGGGCGAGATTGCCGCAGGACAGGTGCGTGCGCTGCGGCTTCTGCGCCCGCGCCGCCGCCATGCGCTCCAGGTACTCCGCGCGGCTGTCGCGGCTGCGCTCCTTGATCCGCTCGGTGACGTCTCTGACGGCGGGGAGAAGTCCGGTCATGGCCTATCCGATCGCTAGGGGTTCGGAACGCTCAATCGGTCCACAGGATGTCGAGGTCATCCTTGCGCGCCGCCAGCAGCGCCGCGATCGGGGTCGTCGCCTTGCCCGCCAGGGCCTGGGACAGCACGGTGCGCTTCAGCCGCCCGGAAATCGCGATCATCAGCAGCTTGGCGTGGAGCAGCGCCGCCAGGGTCAGCGACAGGCGCGGATAGCCGCTTTGCGGCGCGTCGATGGCGAGGCACAGCGCCGGATTGCCGACGTCCAGCCCGGCGGCAAGCTGCGGGATGCCGGGAAACAGCGAGGCGAAATGCCCGTCGGTTCCCATGCCCAGCAGCACCACGTCGAAGGGCCGCGCCATGGTGGCCATCGAAGCTTCCGCCTGCTTCAGCCCGCTGCTGGGCTTGCGCGCGCCGTTGTACAGCGAATGGAACTGCACCGCCTTGGCCGGGCCGCGCAACAGCGTCTGGCGCACCAGGTGCTCGTTGCTGTCGACATGGGTGGTGGCGACCCAGCGCTCATCCGTCAATCCGACCTGGATGCGCTCCCAGTTCAGCGGCATGGCGTTCAGGCGCTCGAAGATCGGCTGCGGCGTGGTGCCGCCCGGCACGATCAGGCTGGCGACGTTGCGCTGGGCGATGCCTTCGCCGAGCTGCTCGGCGATGCGATCGGCGGCGGCATCGGCCCAGGTTGCCCGATCCGGATAGTCGAGCCAGCGCACCCGCGACATCTGGGTTGAGGTCTCAAGCATCGTCTTCGTGCCAGGTCCTGCCGTCGCGCTCGATCAGCGCGATGGCGGCGCTGGGTCCCCAGGAGCCCGCCGTATAGGGGCGCGTCGGCACGCCCAGCTGCTGCCAGCTTTCCAGGATGGAATCGGTCCAGCGCCAGGCCGCCTCGACCTCGTCGACGCGCATGAACAGGGTCGGCCGGCCGCGGATCACGTCCAGCAGCAGGCGCTCATAGGCGTCGGGAATGACGGTGCCGAACGTATCGGCGAAGCTGAGATTGAGCGCGGCCTGTTGCAGCCGCAATTCGCCCGGTCCAGGCTTCTTGTTCAGCATCTGGAAGCGCACGCCCTCGTTCGGCTGCAGCCGCATGATCAGGCGGTTGGCCGGCGGCATGGCGCCGTAGGTCGGATAGATGAAATGCGGCGGCGCCTTGAACTGCACCACGATCTCTGAGCAGCGCTGCGGCAGGCGCTTGCCGGTGCGCAGATAGAACGGCACGCCGGCCCAGCGCCAGTTGTCGATCTCGGCCCGGATGGCGACATAGGTTTCGCGGTTGCTCGTCCCCTTGGCATCGGTCTCTTCGAGATAGCCCGGCACCGGCTGCCCGTCGATGGCGCCGGCGCGATACTGTCCGCGCACGGTGGCGTTCGCCGCGTCCTGGCCGGTCAACGGGTTCAGCGATTTCAGCACCTTCACCTTCTCGTCGCGCACCGAATCCGCGTCCAGGGCGATGGGGGGCTCCATCGCGGTGAGGCACAGCACCTGCAGCAGGTGGTTCTGCACCATGTCGCGCAGCGCGCCGGAGCCGTCGTAATAGCCCCACCGCCCGCCGACGCCGACCGTCTCGGCCACGGTGATCTGCACATGGTCGATGTGGGTGCGGTTCCACAGCGGCTCGAACAGCGAATTGGCGAAGCGCAGTACCATCAGGTTCTGCACCGTCTCTTTGCCGAGGTAGTGGTCGATGCGGTAGATCTGCCGCTCGGCGAAGACCTCGCCCACCGCCCGGTTGATCGCCTGCGACGAGGCCAGATCGTGGCCCAGCGGCTTTTCCAGTACCAGACGGGTCTGCGGGGTCACCAGGCCATTGGCCCCCAGATTGGCGGCGATCGGCCCGAACAGGTTGGGCGCCGTCGCCAGATAGAACACCCGGATGACCGCCTGGCGGTCCTTCAGCGCAGCGACCAGGTCGGCATAGCCGTCCGGCTTGGTGGCATCCAGCCCGACATAGGCCAGCCGGCGCGAAAAACGCGCCCACACTTCCGGATTGAGCGGCTGGCCCTTGGTGGAGAATTCCCTGCAGGCCTCCTCGACCAGGGCCTGGAAATCCGTTGCCGCCATCTCGCCGCGCGACACCGCGATGATGCGGCCGTCCGGCGGCAGGCGATTGTCGCGATCCAGCTCGTAGAGCGCCGGCAGCAGCTTGCGCCGCGCCAGATCGCCCCGCCCGCCGAACACCACCATGTCGAATGGCTCGGTGATCAGGGTCGTGCGCTGGGTCGTCGGGGACGGCATTTCCATGTCAGATCTCGAAAGCGGGCAAAGGATACAAGCCCGCTGGGCAATTGCTCAGGCTCGTTGGGAATCAATTACCGCAACCGTCCCGCCCCCGCAAACAATCATGCACGGACGGCGTGAAAAAAGCCGCAAAAACAGCCGGATCGACCCTTATTTCGGGGTTCTGGCGGCGATTGCCCTGAATCGCCGGGCATGACAGGATCGCGCCAAAACCGCGGCCGCCATGGGGGCAAATCACCGTCAGGCGGCGCAAAAGAGATCCGGGGGGCGGCATGGCAGCCATCGACGTGGCGCGAAATCTGGCGTTCTGGCAGGGCAAGGTCGAGCCCAAGCCGGTCAAGGGCGGCATCACCAACGCCAACTTCATGGTCGAGGACCGCACCGGGCGGTATTTCGTGCGGGTGGGCGAGGACATCCCCATCCACGGCGTCATGCGCTTCAACGAGATGGCCGCCAGCCGCGCCGCCGCCGCCTGCGGCCTGTCGCCGGAGGTGGTGCACCAGGCGCCGGGCGCCCTGGTCTTCCGCTTCATCGAGGCGAAGACCCTCGGCGCCGAGGACGTGCGGCCCCGCGCCATGCTGGAACGCATCCTGCCGCTGCTCCGCACCTGCCACCGCGAGATGCCGAAGCAGGTGCGCGGCCCGGTGCTCATCTTCTGGGTCTTTCATGTCGTGCGCGACTACGCCCACACGCTGAAGGCCGGCAACAGCCGGCACCTCGCCGACATCCCCGCCTTGCTCGCCATGGCGGCGGAGCTCGAAATGGCGGTCGGGCCGGTCGACATCGTCTTCGGCCACAACGATCTGCTGCCGAGCAACTTCATGGACGACGGCAAGCGCATCTGGCTCATCGACTGGGACTATGCCGGCTTCAACTCGCCGCTCTTCGATCTCTCGAACCTCGCCTCGAACAACGAGGTGGAGGAAGCCGACGAACGCTGGCTGCTGGAGAACTATTTCGAGAAGCCCCTCACCTCAGGCCTCTGGCGCAGCTACCGCGCGATGAAATGCGCCTCGCTCCTGCGCGAGACCATGTGGAGCATGGTGCAGGAGATCCACTCGGAGCTCGATTTCGATTATCCGGCCTACACCGCGGATTATCGCGGAAGGTTGGAGCGGATGTACGCGGAGTTCAAAGGCAGCTAACAACCTCACCCTTCCCCCCTTGCGGGGGAAGGCAGCGGAGGCTTAGCGAGCGTCAGCGAGCTTAGCCGTAGCCGGATGGGGGAGCGCGCCCAACAGGCGCGCATCGCCGGAGGCGATAGAGCGCGATGGTTGCTTTCGGCAGTACTCGGCGCTGCAACACCCCCCTTCCCACCCTTCCCCCGCAAGGGGGGAAGGAGCAGAGCGAGTCACCTGCGCCGATCGTGCAACTCCTATCTAAACCCGCATCAACGGCCGGGTCAGGCAGGTGGGGCCGCCCTCGCCCGGGACCGAGATCGCGTCGGCCTCGATGACATGCACCTTGCAGCCGGCCGCTTCCATGCGGCGCTTGCTCTCCGGGTTGCCCTTCACCATCACCACCTCGCGCGGCGCGATGGCGAGCACGTTGCAGCCCATGGAGGCGAATTCCTCGTCCGGGACCTCGACCAGCTCCATGCCCTTGTCGAGCAGCCATTCGCGGAACGGAATCGGCATCAGCGGCGAATAGACCAGCTGCAGGTCGCGGTCCAAGGGCGAGATGACCGACATCAGGTGGAACACGTCCGACTGGCCCTTGTAATGCGGCATGATCGCGACCTCGACATGCACACCAGGCCCGACGATCTCCTTGAACTGGCGGATGCCCTCGTCATTGGTGCGATAGGTGCGGCCGATGGCGACGGTCTTCTCGTCGAGCCAGATGAGGTCGCCGCCCTCGACGCTGCCGCTGCCGGTGATCTTGCCGATGACCGGTATGCCGGCCTTCTCGAAGGTGGCGCCGTGGATCGCCGGCTCGCCGCGCCGCGCCGGCTTTCCCATGTTGCACAAGATGACGCCGCGCGGGCAGACCATCGCCGCGTCACGCACATAGAGGCTGTCCATGGTCAAGGCGTCGTCGGCTGGCAGATAGAGGATCTCCGCGCCCACGCCGGCGATGATGTCGGCGAAGCGCTGATGCTCGATGACCGCGCGGCGGAAATCCGGCGCGGTGTGGTAGTTGAGGTCGCGCCACTCGCGGTCGATGGTCGCCTGGTCGATCATCGCGTCCTGCGGCCGCCGCATGGCGACGCGGCGCAGGCGGCCGAATTCGTTCAGTCCGGTCAGCATCGAATATCTCCTCAGGCGGCGATGTCGGGCAGGCTGCGGGTGAAGGCGGCGATGCGGCGGCAGGCCTCTTCCAGGCTCGCATCGTCGGCGACGAAGGACATGCGGACATGGCCCGCGGCGCTCGGCCCGAAGGCGGTCGCGTCCAGCACCGCAACGCCCTCGGCTTCGTAGAGCCGGTTGGAGAACTCGCCGGCGCTCAAGCCGGTGCCGCGCACGTCGAGCATCATGAACATCCCGGCATCGGGCGTCAGGCAGCGCAGGCCGGGAATCTGGTTCAGCCGCGTCGCGGCGATGTCGCGCCGGCGCTGATAGGTCGCGCGCATGGTCTCCACTTCGGCCAAATCCTCCTCCATCGCCACCAGGGCGCCGCGCTGCAGGAAAGTCGGCAGGCCGTAGAGCATCGCCATGCTGAGGTTGTGGACGTGGTCGATGAAGGCCGTGGGCGCCACCACCCAGCCCATGCGCCAGCCGGTCATGGCATGGGATTTCGACAGGCTGCTGATGGTGACGGTGCGCTCCGTCATGCCAGGCAGGCCGCCGATACTGACATGCTCCTGGCCGAAGGTGAGCGTGGCGTAGACCTCGTCCGAGACCACCCACAGATCATGCTGTTTCGCCAGCTCCGCCACGCGCTCCAGCGCGGCACGCGGGATCATCGCCCCGGTCGGATTGCACGGGGTGGCGAAATAGATCGCCCGGGTGCGCGGGGTGATCGCCTTGGCGATGTCGTTGGGATCGAGGTGGAAGCCATTCTCCGGCCGCTGCGCCACGCGCACGATCCTGGCCCCCGGCGCCTGCAGGGTCGCCTCGTAGGTGACATACATCGGCTCCGGCACGATGACTTCGTCGCCCGGCGCCAGCAGGCAGAGCGCGGAGACGAACAAGCCGCATTGCGCGCCCGCCATGACGGCGACGTTGTCCTCGGTGGTCGCCGCCCCGGTCTTGGCCTGGTGCCGGCGGGCGATGGCGGCGCGTAGTTCCTCCAGACCCAGCAGGTCGCTGTAATGGGTGTCGCCGGCGCGCAGCGCCGCGATGGTCGCCTCGGTGATGGCGGCGGGGGTGTCGAAATCCGGATCGCCCACCGACAGGATGATGACGTCGCGCCCGGCGCGGCGGTCGGCAACCGCCCGGTAGTGGATGTTCCAGGCCGACGTGCCCTCTCCCGCGAGCCGGTCGACCAGTGGTGAGAACCGCATGTAAACCTCGTTTTTCCTGGCGGGGCGCAGACTGCGCGACCGCAACCGCCCGGTCAAGCCGGCCGGCGGCGAAAAACCGTCCAGAAACGCGACCTTAGCGCCCCCCATTCAGGCCATTGCGCCGGGGCGAAATGCCGGATAACTGGACCGCATGAGGACAGCAGCAGGCAGCGGAGAGCGACCTTGAGCAAGACCTATCACCAGCCGCTCGGCGGCAACCAGATGCCGCGGTTCGGCGGCCCGGCCACCATGATGCGCCTGCCCAGCCTGCCCTCGGCCAAGGGGCTGGACGCGGCCTTCGTCGGGGTGCCCTTCGACATCGGCACCTCCAATCGCTCCGGCGCCCGCTTCGGCCCACGCCAGATCCGCGCCGAATCCTGCCTGATCCGGCCCTACAACATGGCGACCCGCGCCGCGCCCTTCGATTCCCTCAGCATCGCCGATATCGGCGACGTGGCGATCAACACCTTCAACCTGGAAAAGAGCGTCGCCATCATCGAGGCGGCCTATGACGAGATCCTGTCGCACAACTGCATCCCGATGACGATGGGCGGCGACCACACCATCGCGCTGCCGATCCTGCGCGCGCTGAAGAAGAAATACGGTCCCGTTGGCATGGTGCATGTCGACGCCCATGCCGACATCAACGACACCATGTTCGGCGAGAAGATCGCCCATGGCACCCCCTTCCGCCGCGCGGTGGAGGAAGGGCTGCTCGACGGCAAGCGCGTGGCGCAGATCGGGCTGCGGGCCACCGGCTATGCGGCGGAGGATTTCGACTGGCCGCGCGCCCAGGGCTTCCGCGTCGTACAGGCCGAGGAATGCTGGTACAAGTCCCTCGCGCCCCTGATGGCCGAGATCCGCCAGCAGCTGGGCAGCGGCCCGGTCTATCTCAGCTTCGACATCGACGGGCTCGACCCCTCCTCCGCGCCCGGCACCGGCACGCCGGAAATCGGCGGCCTCACCACCATCCAGGGCATCGAAATCATCCGCGGCTGCCGCGGCCTGCAGCTGGTCGGCTGCGACCTGGTCGAGGTGGCCCCGCCCTACGACCCGACCGGCAACACGGCGCTGCTGGCAGCCAATCTGCTCTACGAGATGCTCTGCGTGCTCCCCGGGGTGAAATATCGGGCCTAGGGCGCCGATACATCGGCGTATGAGGCCTGGTCGCGTTCGGCGTTGCGTCCGGCGCCGGCCGGGGCCGTCGCCTTGATCATCCTGGGTTGAAACTTGTATGAGTGGGGCTGATTTGACAGCCACGTGCCGGCTTAGCTCAGTGGTAGAGCAACCGCCTTGTAAGCGGTAGGTCGCGAGTTCAAATCCCGCAGCCGGCACCATTTCCACGCGTCCGAGCGGGTTTTCCGCGATGGAAACAAGTGCTTAGAGCCTAGGGTTAATTCTTTGGTAACGCTGTAACTCTACTCTCGGACCCGGGATGGGGACGGAGCTATTGCCTGTGCCAGCGGCGCGGCGCAGGACATTTTATTCGGGGTCGAAGCCGTGATCGCGACCGATATCGGCAAGCTCATTGAACTTGCGCGTAACCGTACGACCGACGGCCGTAACGCCCTCGTCACCGCCATAGGCAATCTGTTCGAGGTCTCCGAACGCCAGTTCAGCGACCATGAACTGGCGCTGATGAACGACATCCTGAAAAAGCTGCTGCAGGAGGTCGCCAGGCCGATCCGGGTCACCCTGGCCGAAAAGCTTGCCCATGCCAGATCCGCGCCGGCCGAAGTCATCGAGATGCTGGGCAATGACGATATCGAAATCGCCATGCCCATCCTCATCCACAGCGAGTTCCTGACCGACCGGGCGCTGATCGACATCATCCGCCAGCGCACCAAGCGCCATCGCCTGGCCGTGGCGATGCGCAGC
Organism: Dongiaceae bacterium; assembly: GCA_039808885.1. GTDB lineage: Bacteria > Pseudomonadota > Alphaproteobacteria > Dongiales > Dongiaceae > Dongia_A. The sequence goes on from JBDHTX010000006.1 coordinate 144,383, forward strand.
CGGCTCAGCAGCGGCGTCTGCGACGCCCTGGTGGAGATGCGCGAGCGCGACGTGATCCAGCAACTGCTGAAGAATCACGGCGCGCAGATCTCGCAGGCCACCCTCGCCTATCTGGTCGACCAGTCGGCCTGGGTCGATGAATACCAGGAGCCGCTGCTGCATCGGCGCGAGCTCAGTCCCGACCTGGCCAAGCGCATGTACGCCCACGTCTCCGGCGCGCTGCGCAACCATATCCTGACGCATTTCCAGATCGACCGCGCGGAGCTCGACGCCCGCCTGGCGGAAGCCACCAGCCAGGCGCTGGAGCGCGCCACGGCTGAGAACCATCTCGACGCCGCCCAGGCGCTGGCCGACAAGCTGGCGCAGCGCAACGAGCTCACCTACGACCTGATCGTGCAGACCCTGCGCCGCGGCGAGGTGGCCTTGTTCGAGGCGATGATCGCCCAGATGACGGGCCTGCCGAAGGAGCTGGTCGCCCGCCTGCTCTACGAGGAGGAGGCCGACGGCTTCGTCATCGTCGCCCGCGTCTGCGGCTTCGACCGCTCGACCTTCACCACCCTGTTCCTGTTGTTGCAGCACGCCCATCCGCGCGATGACGCCGACGACCCGCAGCAATTGCGCCGCGGCCTCGAGCTCTATGACCGGCTGCGGCCGGAAACAGCGCGCAAGGTCGCCGCGCGGCTGACCATCAATCCCGATTTCCTGCGCGCGCTGCGCCACCGGCCGAAAAGCACGCCATGAAGCCGCGGCCGAATGCCAGCGCCCAGGACGCGGCGGCCCGCGCACGCAACGACCTCGCGGAAGCCTTCGCCCGCGTCCTGCTGTCGGACGGCCTCGTCGGCTCCCAGGCGCCGGTGTTCTTCCAGGAACCCGACGGCACCATGATCTGGGCCAATGACGGCTATTACGGCCTCGCCACGCTGCTGGCCAACGCGCCGGCGGCGCAGCGCCTGCTGCACCCGGACTACGAATCCGCGCCGGTCGGCAACGGCCAGTCCTGGACCGCCAGCGAGCGCGCCATGCTCAACGGCCGCGCGGTGATCGTGCGGGCCAGCTATGCCAAGGTGCTGTACGGCGCGCGGCAGAAGCCCGCCCTCGCCGGTTTCGTGCAGGTGGCGCCGGACGAATCCGACCATCTGCGCGACCTCGCCGTGGCGCGCGAACGCGCCAACGACATCATGCGCCTGGTCTCCGACTGGGTCTGGGAGGCCGATGCCGAGGGCGTGCTGACCTTCGCTTCGGAACGGGTCCAGCGCACCACCGGCTTCCATCCCCAGGAGCTGATCGGCGCGCCGCTCACCCGGTTGGCCGCTGGCAGCCAGGCGGCCGAGGCTTTGATGGCGCGGCTGATGTCCCTGGCGCCGTTCCGCGACTTTTCGGTCCAGGCGCGGGCCAAGGACGGCTCGGAGCGCACCTTCCTGATCAGCGCCGTCCCGGTTTTCGCCGCCGAGGGCGGCGCCCATGCCGGTTTCCGCGGCACCGCCAACGACATCACGGGCCTGAGCGAGCGCGAGCAATCGATCCTGGCGGCCAAGGAAGCGGCCGAGCAGGCCAACCGCGCCAAGGCGCAGTTCCTCTCCAACATGAGCCATGAGCTGCGCACGCCGCTCAACGCCATCATCGGCTTCTCCGACATGATCGCCGGCGCGGTGCACGGACCGCTCGGCGCCATGGCCTATGGCCAATATGCCGGCGACATCAATTCAAGCGCCCGCCACCTGCTGGCGATCATCAACGACATCCTGGAAGTGGCCAAGATCGAGGCCGGCCGCCTGGCTCTTGTGGAAGAGGAAACGTCGGTTGGCGACCTCTGCAACATCGCCCTGCGCCTGGTGAAGGAGCGCGCCGAGCAGCGCAGCGTCCAGCTGCGCAGCGAAGTGGCGCCCGCATTGCCGAACGTGATTCTCGACCAGCGCGCCATGCGCCAGGTCCTGCTCAACCTGCTGTCCAATGCGGTGAAGTTCACCAAGGCCGGCGGCGAGGTGACGCTGCGCGCCCAGCTGGCGATGGATGGCGATTTGATGCTGCAGGTCTGCGACACCGGCATTGGCATGCGCGAGGACGACCTCAACCGCGTGCTGCAGCCTTTCGTCCAGGCGGAATCGGAACTGGGCCGCAAGTTCGAAGGCACCGGGCTCGGCCTCTCCCTCTCCAAGCAACTCATCGAACTGCATGGCGGCCGGCTTGGCATCGTCAGCAAGCCGGATTTCGGCACCACGGTGACGGTCTACTTGCCGGGCCGCCGTCTGGTCCGCGGCTAGTTCCTCAGGCCGCCGCGCGCCGCGCCTCGCCGCCAGCGAGATATTGCAACGCCGCCATCACGCCGCCACTGCGATGCGGCACCCCGGCCAGCGCGAGGCCCATCTCCACGCCGCTCAGCGTTCCCGCCAGCATCAGGTCGTTGAAGTCGCCCAGATGGCCGATGCGGAACACGCGATCGGCGAGCTTGCCGAGGCCGGCGCCGAGCGACATGTTGAACCGCTCCAGGATCGCCTTGCGCAAGCCATCGGCGGAATGTCCCTCCGGCGCAAAGACGGCGGTGACCGACTGACTGTACTCACTGGGTTCGGCGCAGACCGTCTCCAGCCCCCAGGCGCGCACCGCGCGGCGGGTGGCCTCGGCATGGCGGGCATGGCGGGCGAAGACGTTCTCCAGCCCCTCCTCCGCGATCATGTCCAGCGCTTCCTTCAACCCGAAGAACAGGTTGCAGGCCGGCGTATAGGGCAAGGCGCCGCTGCCGTTTGCCGCGGCGATCACCGGCGCCCAGTCCCAGAAGGCGCGCGGCAGCATCGCCGTCTGGCTGGCCTTGCGCGCCTTCTCGCTGACCGCCACGAAAGCGAGGCCGGCGGGCAGCATCAACCCCTTCTGCGAGCCGCCGACAGCGACATCGACGCCCCATTCATCCATGCGGAAATCGGCGCTGCCGAGCGAAGAGATGGTGTCGACCATCAGCAGGGCCGGATGGCCGGCGCGATCGATCGCCTTGCGGATCTCGGCGACGCGGCTCATCACGCCGTTGGAGGTCTCGTTGTGGACCAGCAGCACGGCCTTGATCGCGTGCGCGCGGTCCTCGGCCAGCGCCGCCTCGATCGCCTCCGGCTGCGGCGCCCGGCGCCAGTCGGTGGCGAGGGTCTGCACGTCGAGGCCCAGCTTGCGCGCCATGCTGCCCCACAGCACGGCGAACTGGCCGGTGTCGAAGGTCAGCACCCGGTCGCCCGGGGACAGCGTGTTGACCAGCGCGGATTCCCAGCCGCCGGTGCCCGACGCGGGATAGATCAGCACCGGCTCCCGGGTCTTGAACACCGGCCGGATGCGCTCGAAGACTTCGGCCTGCAAGCTGGCCCAGGCGGGCCCGCGATGATCCAGCACCGGCTGGGCGATGGCGCGCAGCACCCGCTCGGGAATGTTGCTGGGGCCTGGAACCTGCAGGAAATGACGGCCTGGCTGGTAGGTCATCGCGGCGTTCCTCCGTGCGAAAGGCACGGTGCAACGCTACGGAGCGGCCGCTTCCGTCACTAAGCCATTTGCGACATGCCGGCGCGGCGAAACGACTCAACCGCCGGATGCCACCATTGCCCAGGCGCCGCTCTATTCGCCCAGCACGACCAGCGCGTCGACCGCGACGGCGCCATCGGCGCGCACCATCAGCGGATTGACGTCGAGCTCCAGCAGGTTGGCGCGGTTGGCTTCGGCGAATGCGGCAATAGCCATGACCGACTTGACCAGCGCGGGCAGGTCCGCCGCCTTCTTGCCGCGATAGCCCTGCAGCAGCTTGAAGATCTTCAGCCTGCGGATGGCCGCCTCGACCTCCTCCGCATTCGTCGGCAGCAGCAGCATGGCCGCGTCCTCGACCAGCTCTACCAGGATGCCGCCGGCGCCGACCACCAAAGCGAGGCCGAATTGCGGGTCGCGCTGGACGCCGACGATGAGCTCGGCCACCACGTCGCCGACCATCCTCTCGACCAGGACCTTGGCGATCCGGCCGCCCTTCAGATAGGCCTCGACCGACGGTGCCATCTTCGCCAGCGCCGCCTCGACCTCCGCCGCGGATTTCAAATTGACCGCGACGGCGCCCGCCTCGGTCTTATGGGCGATCAGCGGTTCGGCCACCTTCAACACCACCGGGAAGCCGAGCTCGGCCGCGGCCCTGGCGGCGTCGGCCGGCGCCACCACGCGGCTTTCCGGCACCACCACGCCGGCCTTCGCCAACAGGGCCTTGCCCTCGACCTCGGAGAGCATGCGGCGGCTCTTGCCGGCCTCGGGGGTCGCCGGGATGCCGAGGGCGCCCTTGGCGGGATCGCGGTCGCGGTTGCGCATGGCGAAGCGGTGCACGGCGGCGAAGGCGGTCAGCGCCTCCTCCAGCCCCTGCATCGGCGCGCCCTTGGCGGCAATGACCTCGGCCCGGGCATGGGCCGGCAGCAATTCCGACAGCGTCGAGGTCACGATCGGCATCTTGCCGTGCATGGCGCAGGCCTTGAGCAGGGCCCGCACCCCGGCGATGCACGCTTCCTCGGTCTCCGGACCGTCGGTGGCGAAGTCGATCACCAGCATGCCGGCGTCGAAGTCGCCCCGCATGACCGTGGAAAAGCACCTGGTCAGCAGATCCTCGTGCCCCCAGAGCGAGGTGTTGTAGTCGAGCGGATTGGAGACGGTGGCGAAGTTCGGCAGTTGCGACCGCAGGTCCGCCGCCTGCTCGGCCGAGAAGCCGGGCAGCGGCACGCCGAGCTCGTCGCACAGATCGGCGGTCAGCAGGCATTCGCCGCCCGAGCAGGTGAAGACCGCCAGCCGGTTGCCCTTGGGCAGGCCGGCGGTGGAGACCAGCTTCAGCGTCTCCAGCAATTGCGGCACCGAATGGACGCGGATGATGCCGAGCCGGTCGAACAGGGCGTCGTACATCTTGTCGCTGCCGGCGAGCGAGCCGGTATGGCTCATGGCGAACTGGGCGCCGAGCTCGGAATTGCCGGCCTTCAGCGCGACCAGGGGCTTGCCTTTGGCCAGCGCCTTAGCCGCCGCGCGGCTGAAACCGGGAACGTCCTTGATGCCCTCGAGATAGAGGCCGATGGCCGTGACCTTGGGATCGTCCGCCAGGGCCTCGATATAGTCGGCCGCGCCCAGCAGCGCCTGGTTGCCGGAGCTGATCACATAGGCGAAGGGCACCGAGCGGTCGTTGCGGCTGAGGTTCAGGGCGATGTTGCCGCTCTGCATGACCAGGGCGCAGCCGCTTTCGACCTTCTGGCCCAGCGCGCCGGTCGGCCACAGGCAGATGCCGTCGACGAAGTTGAGCAGGCCATAGCAATTCGGCCCGACGACGGCGAGATCGCCGGCTGCCGCGGTCAGTTCCGCCTGCAGCGCCACGCCCTCGCCCCCCACCTCGTTGTAGCCGGCGGCGTAGCAGATCGCGCCGCCCGCGCCGCGCGCGTTCAGCTGGCGCACGATCTCGATGGTGGCCTCGCGCGGCACCGCGATGAACGTGGCGTCGGGCGCTTCCGGGAGATCGGCGATGGAGGCGTAGCACTTGCGGCCGCCGAGTTCCGCGTATTTGGGATTCACCACCCAGATCTCGCCGGCGAAGCCGGTATCGTCGGCGCGGCGGATCGCATCGGTCATCGCCTGGCCGCCGACGATGCAGACGTGGCGCGGCCGCAGCAGCCGGCGAATATTGCGCTGACGCTTCGACAAATCGATCTGCATTTACTGATCCTTAGGCGCGGAAGGCTAGATTCCGCCTGGGTGGTAGCAGACCGCATATTCGCTGGGAAGGCCCACCCGGGGCGGTCTGGGCGCGACGAGCGGAAGCCACGGCGCGACGGCGACGCCGGCACGGTCCCAGGCCCTCTATCGAGACCCTGGCGGATCGCGGCACGAAGCAAGACTGGGTGAGTTTGATCACACAATGTCTTGAAATCGCCCGTCTTTACCATTGCGCCACTGGCCCTCGATGGAATCGAGACGTAGATTGACCAAACATAGCAAATACGCCGAGTCGCAGGATCTCGGGGGACCGGCGTCGAGGGTTTTGGCGTGAGGGCGCTGACGGCATTCTCAGGGACGAAGGCTGGGTTGGGCCTGCTCGGCGGCGCATTGGCCGCGGGCGGCGTGGCCCTGGTTGTCGCCTTCTCCGCCGGTTCGGCCATCGACCCGGTCGCCGCCCAGGACGTCACCTATTTCCGCATCGGCGCGGGCACGCCGGGGTCGGCCTATTACGGCATCGCCAGCCAGATCGCCGGCATCGTCAGCAACCCTCCGGGATCGCGCGAATGCGATGGCGAGGGCGCCTGCGGCGTTGAGGGCCTGCTTGGCCTGGCGCAAACCACCGCCAACCCGGTCGACAGCATCGAATCCCTGCGCGGCCAATCCCTGGAGGCGGCGATCGTGTCGGCCGACATCGCCGACGCGGCGCTGCAGGGCACCGGCCCCTTCAAGAAAGCCGGGCCGATGGTCGACCTGCGCGCCATCGTCAATGTCGGCGAGGTCGTCCTGCACATCGTCGTGGCGAAGGAATCCAAGGCCGCCGGCATCAAGGATCTGGCCGGCAAGAAGATCGCCATCGGCGTCGCCGATTCCGAGAACGCCCTGACGGCGAAGGCGCTGCTGCGCGCGGCCGGCCTTCCCGAAAAGAAAATCAAGGCGATCGACAGCGAGACGGCGACAGCGGCAGCGGGGCTGCTGACCGGCGAGATCGATGCTCTGGTCCTGGTCGACGAGATGCCGAGCACCGAGATCGGCGCCTTGATGGCGAGCGGCAATTATCGCCTGCTCGGCGCCCAGCTGGCCGGCGAGGACAATCCCAAATACCTGTTCGAGGAATGGATCCCGGCCGGAAAATACCCGGGCGTGGATTCCACGCGCGCCATCGCGGTGCCGTCGGTCCTGGTGGCGCGCGCCGACCTGCCGGGCCAGATCGCCGACGGCCTGGTGCGGGCCCTGTGGCACAGCGCCATGCCGGATGCATCAGAGACGGCGGCCGGCAGCATCATGCCGGAAATGTCGCGCGCCAGCGTGCCCTGGCATCCGAACGCCGCCGCGGCCTTCACCGAACTGGCGAAGACGGCGCCTGCCTTGCCCGAGACCGACGCCCCGACCAATTGACTAGCGACCAATTGACTAGCGACCAATTGATTGGCGACCAATTGATTGGCGACCAATGGATCCTGGCTATGCGCTCGGCACGCATTCGATGCGGATGACGAAGACGCCGTCGGCTTCGCTGCTGTCCAGCAGGCGATGGCCCGTGGTTTCGCAGAAATGCCTGAAGTCGGCCGGCGCGCCCGGATCGGTGGCCTGAACCTCCAGGATGTCCCCGGGCGGCAGGGCCTTCATCAGCTTGCGCGCCTTCAGCACCGGCAGCGGGCATTTCATGCCCCGGGCGTCGAATACCTGCGTTTCGCTCATGTTGCGCTGACCTCGCCCGCTTCCGCCTTGTGCGCCCCGAACAGGATCTCGACCAGCCCGGCGGAGAGGATGATGAGCCCGCCAAGCGCCTCGCGCCAGCCGAACGGGTAGTCGGTCCAGATCGCCGCCGTGACCACGCCGACCACGACTTCGGCCATGAACAGCATGCTGGCCCGCGTCGGCGACAGCCGCGCCGCCGCCCAGAAGCTGAGCAGCAGGCCCGGCAGGACCCAGACCCCGGCAATGAGCGCGATCCACATCAGCGACCGGCCCCAATCCACCAGCTGCCAGTTCTGGTCGGCCGGGAAGATGCCGAGCGCCAGGATCGCACCGCCGCACAGGAACGCCGCCACGTATTGCACGAAGGCCTTGTCCGCCATGCCGACCTCCGGCGTGACACGCATCGCGACCAGGCCGCCGGCCCAGCAGAAGCCGGCGATCAGGCCGCCCCACTCCGCCGCCGAACGCGGCAAGGGTAGGCCGTTGCCGTCATAGTTCAGGATCCACATGCCGACGAGACCGAGCGCCAGGGCGGCGCCCCGGCCGCGGCTGATCCGCGCGCCGAGGATCAGCCGCTCCAGCAGCACGCTCCAGACCGGGTTCACGTAGAACAGCAGGACGATGCGGGCCACGTCGCCGTAGACCACGCTCGCCGCATAGAGGTAGTTGCAGATGCCGGTGGAGAGCCCAAGCCACAACAGCGGCCAGCCGCCGGCAAGCAGGCCGCTTCCGCCTTTGCGCAAGGCGAGCGGCAGGAAGATCAGCGCCGGCAGGCTGTAGACCAGCCAGGCCGACCAGGCGCCCGACAGGCCGGCGCCGTCCAGCGCGTGCATCGGCATCCACATCGAGCCCCAGAAGGTGGCGGAGACGACGATGGCGATGCTGGGCAACAAGGTGCCGGCGGCGACCGGCTTCATCGCGCCACCGCGGGCATGGGCGCGAGCCGGTCGGCTTCCCGCTCGATCTCGAGGATCCGCTCATAGGCCGTTTCGGGCAGGAACTCGATTCCGCCGATCAGGAGCGCGCGACGGATGTCGGCCAGATCGGGATCGGCCATCGCCGCCTTGAGCCCCTGGCGCAACCGTTCCAGGTCTTCCGGCGCAATGTCCTTGCGGGTGATGTAGGGCAAGGACGGCGCGCGCTCGCTGGCGGCGATCACCCGCAGGTCCTCGACCTCGTTGGGCGCCGCCTGGCGCAGCAGGGCGAAGGTGACGCAATCGATGGCGGCAACGTCCACATCGCCCGCCCGCACCGCGGCGACCGACCTGCGATGGGCGCCGGTCTCGACGATGCGCGGAAACGCGCCGGGCGCGGTCAGCACCGGCGCCAGCGCGCGGCGCAGCGCGTTCCAGCCGGATTGCGAATCATAGCCGTTGATCCCAGCCGTCTTGCCGGCGAGGTCGGCGATGCTCTCGATCGCGGAATCCTCCCGCACGATGATGAAGCTGCGATAGGTGGCGCCCTCGCAGCCCGGCGCCGCGTAGCACGGCGTCGCCACCAGCGTGACCTTGTCCTTAAGCCTGTGGGTCAGCGGATAGCCGCAGGTCTGGGCGAAGAACAGATCGGGCGCCAGCCACAGCTCATACAGCTCCCGCGGCTCGCCGCTGTCCTCCGGCACGTCGCGCAACCCGGCGGCGCGCCAATGCCGCGCCAGCCCCTCCCACCACAGATCGGTGATCCAGGCGAGCTCGGTCAGGGCATACATCGAGGCCATGGCGCGCATTTGCTGCACGCTCAGAACGCCACGGGATTGGCCGCCATCGAACCGGGCGCCACCGGCACGCCGTCGCCGATGGCGTAGTAGTCAGGCTTATCCTCGACGAAGATGTGCTTTGCCGACACTAGGCCGGTCGGCAGGTCGAGGCAGCCGGCGGAAATCGAGATGTGCTTGCGGTGCGCGCCCTCCCAGAACAGGTTGGAGCCGCAGGTGCCGCAGAAACCGCGCCGGGCCTTGTCCGAGGACTGGAACCAGACCAGGGCGTCGCGGCCGGTCATCTCGATGTCCTCCCAGTGGCTCGCGGTGTAGCCGCCAGGGTGTCCATGCCAGTGCAGGCATTGCCCGCAATGGCACCAGACGACGTCGCGCATCGGGCCCTTGATGTGCAGGTGGATGGCGCCGCACAGGCATTGGCCGTGCCGGTGCGGCAGGTCCCGCGCCACCGGCGGACGCGGATCGCCGGAGACCGGCCGGGCGTCCGCCGAAGAGGATTCGGCGAATTGCGGCGCCTGGTCGTCGATCGCGTAGTAGTCGCCCTTGTGGGCGACCCAGATATGCGCGGTGACCGCCAGACCCGTAGGCTGGTCCAGCGTCCCGGCGGCGACGTCCATCCCCGCCCCGCTGCGCCAGAACAGCTTCGACCCGCAGCGGCCGCAGAAGCCGCGCTCCGCTCCCGGCGAGGACGCGTACCAGCGGATGTGCTCCTCGCCGGTCAGCCGGTATTCGGACCTGGAGCCATTGGCATAGGCGCCGAGCGATCCGTGCCAGCGCCGGCACATGCCGCAATGGCAGATGGTGAGCGAGCTTGGTTTTCCGCGATACGCGTAGTGCACGGCGCCGCACAGGCAATGTCCGGTCAGCATTGCTTCTTTCCGATCCGATATGCTCTCACCCTATACATAGCCTGGATCTTAACCATCGGGATGATCAAATGCGTCCAGTTTCAGCCCGGATGGCCGCGATCCGCGACCCATCTTGGCGACGGGCCTGTACTTGTATATACAGGTAGCATCGTTTCAGGACCACCGCTGCACATGTCCGCCGATCCATCTCGCGCCTTGCCCGCGTCCACTTCGGACGACCCCCGCTATTTCATCGACTGGCCCACCCTTCTCCTCGCGATCGGCATCTACGGCGCCTTCGCCGCGGTGACGCTCAGCTACCACGTGTTGCCGTGGTGGGTGGTGCTGCCGCTCGGCACCGTGATCGTGTGTCTGCACGGTTCGCTGCAGCACGAGGCGACGCACGGTTTCCCGACGCGCTGGGAACCGCTCAACAGCTGCATCGTCGGCCTGCCGCTCTGGCTCTGGCTGCCTTATCTCAGCTACCGGCAGACGCACCGCACGCATCACCAGGACGAGAACCTGACCAATCCGGAGATCGACCCGGAATCGAACTACCTGACCGCGGCGCAGATCGCCGCCATGTCGCCGCTGCGCCGCTGGGTGCGCGAGCGCATGCGCACCCTGGGCGGGCGCATCCTGTTCGGGCCGGCCTATTTCTGCTTCTTCTCCTGGCGCGAAAAGCTGATCGCGCTGGCGAACGGCGACTGGCAGCGCCTGCGGCCGTTGATGTGGCACATTCCGGGCGTGGCCTTGGTGCTCTATTGGGTGATCGGGGTCTGCGACATCCCGTTCTGGGCCTATGTCGCCTTCTTCGCCTATCCCGGCACGTCACTCACCCTGGTGCGCTCCTATGCCGAGCATCGCGCCGCCGGGGCGGTCGAACAGCGCACCGTGATCTGCGAGGCAGGCTCGTTCTGGAATCTCGTTTTCCTCTACAACAACCTTCACCTGATCCATCACCGCTACCCGCGCCAGGTCTGGCACGCGCGGCCGCGGCAATACGAGATGGAGAAGGCCGAACTCCTCCGCCACGCCGACTACTATCGCCTGCCCGGCTACGGCACGGTCTTCGCGAACTGGCTGCTGACGCCGAAGGAGCCGATGCAGCACCCGCTGGAAGCTGAGATCGTGCGGCGGCGCGCCGCATAGTTCCGGACTGACAGTAGCGTTGCGCTCAGCTCGTCATCCTCGTGCTTGGCACGAGGACCCACGAGTTTGCCTGAAGGGGCCGTCGTCAATCCGCGAGAAACTCGTGGGTGGTCGTGCCAAGCACGACCATGACGACTTGGATTGCAGCGCTCCTTCGCCTCAGTTCCCCGAGACGCCGCCTTCGGCCTTGCGGCGGGCGACGAAATCCTTCAGCGCCTCGTCGATTGCGGGATCGATCGGCGGCGGGGTGAATTCGGCGAGGAGCTGTTTCCAGATCGTGTTGGCGCGCTGGGCGGCGTCGTGCGCGCCGGCCAGGCGCCAGGTCTCGAAGTTGCGCCAGTCGCTGACCAGCGGGGCGTAGAACGCGGTCTCGTAGCGGGCCAGCGTATGGGCGGAGCCAAAGAAATGGCCGCCGGGGCCGACTTCCTTGATCGCGTCCAGGCCCAGCGTGTCGTCGTCGATCACCAGCGGCTGCATGAACTCGGTCATGCCCTGGATCATCTCGGCGTCGACCACCATCTTCTCGAAGGACGCGACCAGCCCGCCCTCCATCCAGCCGGCGCCGTGCAGGATCAGATTGGCGTGGCCCATCACCGCGCCCCACAGCGACATTTCGGACTCGTAGGCCGCCTGCGCATCGACCGCGTTGGCGGCGCAGGTATTGCTGGAGCGGTAGGGCAGCTTGTAGCGCCGCGCCAGCTGGCCGCCGGCCATCGCGGCGCGCGTGTATTCCGGCGTGCCGAAGGCCGGCGCGCCGGTCTTCATGTCGACATTCGAGGTGAAGCCGCCATAGACGCAGGGGCAGCCCGGATTGACCATCTGGATGAAGGTGAGCCCCGCCAGCGCCTCGGCGTTCTGCAGCGCCAGCGCGCCGGCAATCGTCGCCGGGGCCATGGCACCGGAGAGCGTGAAGGGTGTCAGCACCACCGGCTGGCCGTGCTCGGCCATCGCCGTCAGGCCGCGCAGCATCGGGATGTCGAGGCGCAGGGGCGAGTTGCTGTTGACGATGGAGAACAGGCTCGGCTCGCGCTTCAGCTGCTCCTTGTCGATGCCGCGGGCGATGCAGATCATCTCGACGGCATCCAAGATGCGCTCGCGGCCCAGGCTGTAGGGATGCCAGATGCGGTCGGTCAGGGTGATGGCGCCGTAATGGGCATCGAGATGGCGCGTCGCCGGCGGAATGTCGGCGGGCTCGACCGGATAACCGCCGATGAACTGCACCGCGTTGAGGCTCTGCACCAGCCGCAAAAGGTCGTTGTAGTCGGCAAGCGTGCCGGGCCGCCGGCCGCGATCGAGATCGGAGACGTTCGGTGCGGAGGCGACCGAGCCGAAATTCACATGGTTGCCGCCGAAGGTCAGGTTGCGCTCGGCATTGCGCGAATGGAGCGTGAAGCTGGCCGGCGCCTTGGCAATGCTTTCCAGGATCAGGCCGCGGTCGAAGCGCAGGCGCTGGGTGCCGGCAACCGGCTGGGCGCCATGCTTTTCGGCAAAGGCGCGGGACTCGTCATCCAGGAACTCGATCCCGAATTCCTCCAGGATCCGCATGGAGGCGTCGTGGAGGCGCTCGAGCTGCTCCTCGGTCAGGACCTCGACCGGCTTGTAGGGATTGCGGTGGGTGCGCCACGGCAACTGCTTGATGCCGCCGACGGTGCGGCGTTCGCGGCGCTGGCGCTGCTCTCGCTGCATGGCTTGGTCCTTTCAGAAAAGCGCGATCCCGAAGATGCGATAGCAGCCCGTTTCCGGGCGTGCCAATGAGATTTGGGGTGCCGGACCCCGCCATTTTTCGATGGCGCACCCCACTTCCACAAGGCTCAACCCCTTGGCGCAGGCGCGAAAAAGGGGGCCGCAGCCCCCTTTTCCAGATCCCATCCGCCGGGCGGCTATTCCGCCGCGATCATCGGGGCGTCGAGGTTTTCCTTCAGCTTGACCTTCACGCTCTCCACCTCGCCGGCGGAAACGCTGAGCTTCTCGGTGCCGACCATCTTGCCGAACCTGGCGATCAGCAGGTATTTGCCCTCGCGCAGCATGAATTTCGGGTTGGCGCCGGTCACTTCGGTGACCAGCTCGTATTCACCCTTCTCGTTCGGCTTCTCGCGCACGATCTGCCAGGTCACATCCTGCTTGATCCGGGTCTTGCCGTTGAAAGCCGCGCCCTCGCCATAGCCGGCATAGAGGTTGAGCGTGTAGTCGTAGGATTGCCCGGCCTGGAGCGGCACGACCAGATCGGCCTTCACCCCGTTATAGGTGGCGCGGATGACATAGCCGCCCGCCGGCACGGTGAAGCTGGCGCTGGGCGCCGTCACTATGTCGACGCGTTCGCCCTTGTTCGGCTGCCCCTTCACATAGGTGAGCAATTCCCACTGGATCGGGTCCTTGACCGGCTTGCGGCCCTTGGACGTGATCATCTTGATCGAGACGCTCGCGGTGCCGAGGGTGATGGTGCGGGTCACCGGCTCCTTGCCGACCGTGATGGTCTGCTTGGCCACGAACGACTTCGCCTGCGCCAGCACCACGTACTGGCCGGCCTTCAACTTGGTCTTCAAGACCGGACTGGTCTCGGAAACAACCGGCTTCTTCTCCGGCTTGCCGTTCTTGTCGAGCTTGCTGACGGTCCAGGTGACCGGTTCGGTCAACGGCGCCTTGTCCACGCCCATGGCCGCATTGATGGTGACGTCGGCTTCGGCCGCGAAGGCTGCCTTGCCGGTGGCCACGAGCGCCGTCGCCGCGAGGCAGACAGCGAAAAGGAACATTGCAGCGCGCGTTAAGGCCCGCACGGCACACCCCATGAAAGTGAAATAAGATAACGACTTAATATCCCACGGACTCGTTCCGCCTCAAGCAACAAACTGTGACGGTACGTCCTGCTTGGTTAACTTTCCTGTAATACACCAAGCCGCGCGGTCAGGAAGGCCCGCATGTGGAACTGCGCATGGTCAGGCCCATAGCGCCAAGCCGTCCCGATCGGGCAGGCCAGACGTGCCAGGCAACCGCTCTGAAAGCAAGCCCCGGTTCGGGACCTTGTCACGGCAACATGCGCCACGCAGTGATCCACCTCATACCCCGCTCCGGTAAAGGCGCCGACCGGGCAGGTCGACAGGCAGGGCCTGTCCGGGCAGGCATCGCAGGGATGGCTGCCCGCCGGAGCGGCCAATTCCAGCGCCACCGGCAACAGGATGGCCGCGCGGTAGGCGTGCCACAACCCGTATTCCGGGTGCATGAGGATGCCGAGCGGTGACGGCGCCACGCCTTCCGCCCGTGCCGCCCAGCGCTGGAACGGCCAGTACGGCGGCCCGTCGAACGGAAACAGGGCCTTTCCCCCGAACGCGGTGGCCAGCGGTGCGATCACGTCCCGCGTCCAGCGGTCGAGCGGATTGGGCGCTCCGGCGGCCTCGATCGCGGCGCCGCTGCGGCGCCACATCTCCGAGCCGGCATTGCCGATCAGCACCAGGCTGCGTCCCTCCGGCGCCAAGTCGAGCAGCTGCTGGTCCATTTCCTGGACCAGGGCGAAGCCGCCCCGCAGCAGCAGGCCGTGCGGGCCGAGCCGGGCAGTCAGGTCATCGAGGATGCCCAGCGCAGTCATGACCGGAGGTCGGCCGGACACAAGCGGCCAACTGGACGGAGGACAGGCTGCGCCGCTAGCATGACGCCCCGCGGGACGTCCATGCGGCGCCGCGCCGCCGCCACAAGAGGCATAGGGGCATGACCTTCTCCGAAACCGTCGCCTTTACCAGCATGGCCGAAGGAACCTTCGAGGAATACCAGTTGCTGGACAGGCTCTACAAGAAACTCGACCGCGAGCTGGTGGGCAATGTCCTAGGCCTGCTGAACCGCCTCAAGGGCGACGCGCTCGGCTATCGCATCGACCGCTACCAGCACAGCCTGCAGACGGCGACGCGCGCCCTGCGCGACGGCGCCGACGAGGAGACCGTGGTGGTCGCCCTGCTGCATGACATCGGCGACACCGTGGCGCCGCACAATCATTCGGACCTCGCGGCCGCCGTGCTGCAGCCCTATGTCAGCGAGGACAGTCACTGGCTGGTCAAGCATCACGGCATCTTCCAGGGCTACTACTACTTTCACCATTGCGGCGGCGACCGTTTCGCCCGGGAGCGCTATCGCGGCCATCCGATGTTCGAGCGCACGGCGCAATTCTGCGAGCGCTGGGACCAGAGTTCGTTCGATCCGGACTACGACACGCTGCCCATCGATGCCTTCATGCCGATGCTGGAGCGGATCCTGGCCCGGCCGCCCTTCGGCGCCAGCAACGGGGCCGCGGCATGAGCCTGGTCACCGGCATCGGCGGGATCTTCTTCAAGTCGCGCAATCCGCCCGACCTGGCGCGCTGGTACCGCGAGGTGCTCGGCATGCCGAACGACCCGAACACCAGTTCCTGGGCCTTTCCCTGGCAGGATGCCAATGGCGAACCCGGCTACACCCTCTGGGGAGTGATGCGTTCCTCGACCAGCTATTTCGGCAATTCCGGGCAGATGTTCATGGTCAACCTGCGGGTCTCCAATCTCGACGCCGCGCTGGCCAAGGTGCGGGCCTCGGGAGCGCAGGTCGACGACAAGATCGAGGTCACCGCCGAGGGCCGCTTCGGCTGGTTCACCGACCCGGATGGAAGGCGGGTAGAGCTCTGGGAGCCAGCCCCGCTCAGATGAGGTAACACGCGGAAAGTTAACGCTTTTCGCGGGCTCGACAGGCTGTGCGGCTGATCACAGACGCCAGCCGGGGCGCGCCCTAGATTCCCCCCATGCCCGAATCCGTTGAACGCTTTGTCAGGGGAATCTCCGTGTTGCGGCTGCTCGGCATCGCAACGCTGCTGATGATCGCGCTGTGCATCGTCCTCAGCGCCTCGATCGCCCTGGCCGATGAGACCGCGCCGGTCACGCAGCCGGTTGCCCAGCCAGCCGCCCTGCCCGCGACGGAAGCACCCGACGTGGAAGCGATCCAGCCGGACCGGCGCATGATCGACCAGTCCCTGGCGGCGGTCGGGGCCGTCGGCGGCGAAGACATCTACGAGTTCGATTTCGTCATCGAGGTTGAGACGCGGCCTAACCCCGAGTTTTCAGAACCAAGCAATACTCAGGACATCTGATGCGTAAAGTCATGGTCAAAGTCGTGCGGCCCTGGCCGGCCGAACAACCGCGCCCGCCCGTCGTGCACTTGGCACCACGCCCGGCGAACGACACGCTGCCGCAAAAGCCCGTGAAACGCCGCGCCTGAGCGCTTAGGCCCGGCCGCCCGCCGCGCGCCGCTCCGGCTCGTCCTCGATCACCGCGTTCGGCCCGGCCCGCTCGCGGCGCGGCGTCTTGCCGAAGAAGTCGCGGTAGCATTTCGAGAAATGCGAGGCGGAGACGAAGCCGCAGGCGAGCGCGATGTCGATGACCGACATGTTGGTCTGCAGCAGCAGCAGCCGCGCGCGGTTGAGCCGCAACTCGACGTAATAGCGCGCCGGCGAACGGTGCAGGTATTTGGCGAACAGCCGCTCCATCTGCCGGCTGGAAAGCCCGGCCGCCTCGGCCAGGTCCTGGCGGCTCAACGGCTCTTCCAGGTTCTGCTCCATGAGCTGGATGACCTGGATCAGCTTCGGATGCCGCACGCCGAGCCGCGCGGTCAGCGCCATGCGCTGGTGGTCGTGGCGGTCGCGGATGCGCTCGTGGATGAATTGCTCCGACACAGATGCTGCAAGTTCATGGCCATGCTGCTGCGAGATCATGTTCAACATCATGTCCAAAGCGGCGGTGCCGCCGGAGCAGGTGAAGCGGTTGCGGTCGATCTCGAACAGCTCCGAGGTCGCCTCGATGTCCGGGAAATTCTCCGAGAAGCTGGCGAGGTTCTCCCAGTGGATGGTGCAGCGATAGCCGTTCAGCATGTTGGCGCGCGCCAGGATATGGCTGCCGGTGCACAGCGCGCCGATATCGGCACCCTGGCGGTCGGCGCGGCGCAGCGCGGCGAAGACGTTCTTGTCCTCGTAGAGGTGCCCGTCGATGCCGCTGCACAGCACCACAGTCTGGTAGCCGCCGATCTGATCGACGCTGCCTTCCGGCGAGAGCTCGATGCCGTTGCTGGCCTTCACCGGCTTGCCGTCCGGCGAGAACAGGTGCCAGCGATAGAGCTCCTTGCCGCTGGCGCGGTTCGCCAGGCGCAAGGGCTCGATGGCGGAGGTGAAGGCAATCATGGAAAAATTGGGCACCAGCAGGAACGCCAGCTCCTGCGGCAGCTTGCTCGGTTTGGCTCCAAACATGGGCTTTTCGCCACCCTCTAAAGCGCCGGAATTCCCGACCAGCTCACGGCGCGATCTGAAAAGTCGTGCCGTCTATAGAACAAAATATCCGGGCTGTCGCCAGGAGTTTTTCGCCGCAGCGGGCGGCTCAGAACGCAACGCGGGAAGGCCCGGCGCGGCTTGACCGGGGCCGGGAATCCCGATGAAAGTTGCCCCCTCGCCAGCCCCGGGGACGACCCGCTTCATGACCCAGCCCTATTCCATCTTCTCCCTGGTCCGCAACGCCTTCAGCTACCACGAGAATTGGACCGAGGCCTGGCGCAGTCCGGACCCCCGGCCGGCCTATGACGTGGTCATCATCGGGGGCGGCGGCCACGGCCTGGCGACCGCCTATTACCTGGCCAAGGAGCACGGCATCACCAATGTCGCCGTCCTGGAAAAGGGCTGGCTCGGCGGGGGCAATACCGGGCGGAACACCACGGTCGTGCGGTCCAACTACCTGTGGGATGAATCCGCGGCACTTTACGAGTTCTCCCTGAAGCTGTGGGAGGGCCTGTCCCAGGACCTGAACTACAACGTGATGTTCAGCCAGCGCGGGCTGGTCTCCCTCGCCCATTCCCAGCACGAGATGCAGACCATCCGCCGCCGGGTCAGCGCGATCCAGCTGAACGGCATCGATTCCGAGATCCTGACGCCGGAACAGCTGAAGGCCTGGTGCCCGATCCTGCATATCGGCCCCGATGCCCGCTATCCCATCGTCGGCGGCAGCCTGCAGCGCCGCGGCGGCACGGCGCGCCATGACGCGGTCGCCTGGGGCTTCGCCCGCGCCGCCGATGCCAGGGGCGTCGACATTATCCAGAATTGCGAGGTCACCGGGCTCAAGGTCGAGAACGGCAAGGTCACGGGCGTCGAGACGACCCGGGGTGCCATTGGCGCCAGGAAGGTCGCCATCTGCGTCGCCGGCCATTCCAGCGTGCTCTGCGGCATGGCCGGCTTCCGCCTGCCGATCTCCAGCCACGTGCTGCAGGCCCTGGTCTCCGAGCCGGTCAAGCCGGTGCTGCACACCGTCATCACCTCCGGCCTGGTGCACGTCTATGTCAGCCAGTCGGACAAGGGCGAGCTGGTGCTGGGGGCCGGCATCGACAGCTACAATTCCTACTCCCAGGCCGGATCGCCGCCGATCACGGAGAACGTGCTGAACGCCCTGACCGCCCTGTTCCCGATGTTCAGCCGGCTGCGCTTCATGCGGCAATGGGGCGGCATCGTCGACACCTGCCCGGATGCCAGCCCGATCGTCGGCAAGACCCCGGTCGAGAACCTGTTCCTGAATTGCGGCTGGGGCACCGGCGGCTTCAAGGCGACGCCGGGGTCGGGCTATGTCTATGCCCATACCATCGCCACCGGGGAGCCGCACAGGCTGGCGGCGCCGTTCAGCCTGGAGCGGTTCCACACCGGCTACCTGATCGACGAGCACGGCGCCTCGGGTGTGGCACATTGACGCGAGAAACCGAGCCTAAGCCCTTGACCCGGAACCGCTTGACCCTGCGGCGGTCTGACGACATTAGATGGCGCTTGGCCCAAGGACGGGGCCGGGCGGCTCAGCCATTCTCGCCGCCGAATCCGCAAGGCTCCCGGTAGCGCCCATGAAACAGCATTATTCGATCTTCACCCTGGTCCGTAACGCCCTCAATTACCACGAGGACTGGACCGAAGCGTGGCGCAGCCCGGACCCGCGCCCGTCCTACGACGTCATCATCATCGGCGGTGGCGGCCATGGCCTGGCCACGGCCTATTACCTGGCCAAGGAGCACGGCATCACCAACGTGGCGGTGCTGGAAAAGGGCTGGCTGGGCGGCGGCAATACCGGGCGCAACACCACCATCGTCCGCTCGAACTACCTGTGGGACGAATCCGCGCATCTCTACGAGCATTCGCTGAAGCTGTGGGAAGGCCTGTCGCAGGATCTGAACTACAACGTGATGTTCAGCCAGCGCGGGCTGCTCTCCACCGCGCACACCGTCCACGACATGCAGGCGCTGCGCCGGCGCGTTTATGCCATCCAGCTGAACGGCATCGACAGCGAGATCCTGACCCGCGAGCAGGTGGCGGCCTATTGCCCGATCCTCGATTGCTCGCCCAACGCGCGCTATCCGGTTTTCGGCGCCAGCCTGCAGCGCCGCGGCGGCGTTGCCCGCCATGACGCCGTCGCCTGGGGCTATGCCCGCGGCGCCGACGCCCGCGGCGTCGACATCATCCAGAACTGCGAAGTGACCGGCTTCAAGATCGAAGGCGGCAAGGTCGTCGGCGTCGAGACCACGCGCGGCTCGATCGGCGCCAAGAAGGTCGGCATCGTCGTCGCCGGCCATTCCGGCGTGCTGGCCGGGATGGCGGGCTTCCGCCTGCCGGTGGAGAGCCACCCGCTGCAGGCCATGGTCTCCGAGCCGATCAAGCCGGTGCTCGATTGCGTGGTCATGTCCGGCCAGGTGCACGTCTATGTCAGCCAGTCCGACAAGGGCGAGCTGGTCTTCGGCGCCGGCATCGACAGTTTCAATTCGTATGCGCAGGTCGGCAGCCCGCCGGTTGTCGAGAACATGCTGAACGCGCTGATCGAGCTGTTCCCGATGTTCTCGCGGCTGCGCTTCCTGCGGCAATGGGGCGGCATCGTCGACACCTGCCCCGACGCCAGCCCGATCATCGGCAAGACCCCGGTCGAGAACCTGTTCCTGAATTGCGGCTGGGGCACCGGCGGCTTCAAGGCCACGCCGGGCTCGGGCCATGTCTTCGCCCACACCATCGCGACGGGAGAGCCGCACAAGCTGGCGCAGCCCTTCGCGCTGGAGCGTTTCACCACCGGTTACCTGATCGACGAGCACGGCGCCGCCGGCGTCGCCCACTGATCCCGAGGCAATACGATGTTGGTCATCCCCTGCCCTTACTGCGGTCCGCGCGACGAGCATGAGTTCTCCTATGCGCGCGAGGGGCACATCGCCCGCCCGACGAATGCCGAGCAGATCTCGGACGCGGAATGGGCCCAGTACCTGTTCATGCGCAAGAACCCGAAGGGCGTGCACTACGAGCGCTGGATGCATGCCAAGGGCTGCCGCCGCTATTTCAACGTGGCGCGCGATACGGTGACGCACGAAATCTACGCGGTCTACGAGATGGGCCAGCCCGCTCCTGAAGTGAAGAAGGAGTCCGGCCGATGAGCCAGCAGAACAATCGCCTCGGCGCCGGCGGCCGCATCGACCGCAGCAAGCCGCTGCGCTTCACCTTCGACGGCAAGAGCTACTACGGCTACCAGGGCGACACGCTGGCCTCGGCGCTGCTCGCCAACGGCGTGGTGCTGGTCGGCCGCAGCTTCAAGTATCACCGCCCGCGCGGCATCCTTTCGGCCGGCGCCGAGGAGCCTAACGCGCTGATCCAGCTTGGCGTGGGCAACCGCACCGAGCCCAACCTGCGCGCGACGCAGATCGAGCTCTATGACGGGCTGGTCGCGGAGAGCCAGAACCGCTGGCCCAGCCTGGCCAACGACCTGGGCGCGGTGAATTCGCTGTTCCACCGCTTCTTCCCGTCGGGCTTCTACTACAAGACCTTCATGTGGCCGAAGAGCTTCTGGATGAAGTACGAGGTCGTCATCCGGCGCATGGCGGGCCTCGGCAAGGCGCCGACCGAGCCCGATCCGGACCGCTACGACAAGCTCTACGCCCATTGCGACGCGCTGGTGGTCGGTAGCGGCCCGGCGGGCCTTGCCGCCGCTCTGGCCGCGGGCCGGGCCGGCGCGCGGGTCATCCTGGTCGACGAGCAGCAGGAATTCGGCGGTTCGCTGCTGAGCAACCGCCAGGCGGTGATCGATGGCAAGCCGGCGGCCGAATGGGTCGCCTCCGCGCTGGCCGAGCTCAAGGCGATGCCGGACGTGACGCTGCTGCCGCGCACCGTCGCCTTCGCCTATTACGACCACAACGCGGTCAGCTGCATGGAGCGGGTGACCGATCACCTCGCCCCCACCTCCCCCGAATTCGCCCGACAGCCGCGCCAGCGCCTGTGGCGCATCCGCGCCAAGGACGTGATCCTGGCCACCGGCGCCCTCGAGCGTCCGCTGGTCTATCTCGACAACGACCGGCCGGGCTGCATGCTGGCCTCCGCCGCGCAGACCTATGTCAATCGCTACGGCGCCATGCCGGGCAAGCGCGCGGTGGTCATGACCAACAACGACAGCGCCTATCAGGCGGCGCTGGACCTGGTCGATGCTGGCGTCGCGGTGCCCGCCATCGTCGACCTGCGCGAGAACCCGCAAGGCGAACTGGTCGCCGCCGCGAAACAGCGGGGCATCGATGTGCTGACCGGCCACGCGGTGATCCGGGTCACCGGGAAGCTGGCGGTCAGCGGCGTCGAAGTGGCGCCGCTCTCCGCCGACGGAAAGAGCATCAGCGGCACCGCGCGCAGCATCTCCTGCGACCTGGTGATGTCCTCCTCCGGCTGGCAGCCGACCGTGCATCTCTTCTCGCAGAGCCGCGGCAAGCTGCGCTGGGAACCGGAGATCCTCGCCTTCGTGCCCGACAAGCAGTTGCCGGGCCAGAACAGCCATTCAATCGGCGCGGCGCGTGGCGTGTTCAGCACCGACGGCTGCCTGGCCGACGGCCATGCGGCCGGCGCGGAGTCCGCCCGGGCCGCCGGCGTCGACGGGTCGGCCGGATCGGCGCCGACGGCAGCCTCGGAGCCACAGGCAGGCCCGATGCGCGCCGTGTGGGTCGTGCCGTCGAGCGCGGCGGTCGGCCGCGAGGGCAAGCATTTCATCGACTACCAGAACGACGTGACCGCCGCCGACGTGATGCTGGCGCATCGCGAAGGCTACCGCTCGGTCGAGCACCTCAAGCGCTATACCACGATGGGCATGGCGACCGACCAGGGCAAGACCAGCAACGTGAACGCGCTGGCCCTGATGGCGGAGCTGCGCGGCGTCACCGTGCCGGAAGTCGGCACGACCACGTTCCGTCCGCCCTACACGCCGGTCACCATCGGCAGCTTCTCCGGCATCGACAAGGGCGACTTCCTCGACCCGATCCGCAAGACGCCGCTGCATTCCTGGCACGAGCAGCACGGCGCGCCGTTCGAGACGGTCGGCCAGTGGCACCGCGCCTGGTACTATCCGAAGCCCGGCGAGAGCATGCACGACGCGGTCAACCGCGAGGTCAAGGCGGTGCGCACCTCGGTCGGCATCGTCGACGCCTCCACGCTCGGCAAGATCGACATCCAGGGGCCGGACGCCGCCTGGTTCCTCAACATGGTCTACACCAATGCCTGGTCCAAGCTGGAGCCCGGCAAGTGCCGCTACGGCTTCATGCTGGGCGAGGACGGCATGGTGATGGATGACGGCGTCACCAGCCGCATCGCCGAGAACCATTTCCATATGACCACCACGACCGGCGGCGCCGCGCGCGTGATGGCGTGGCTGGAGGACTGGCTGCAGTGCGAGTGGCTGGACAAGAAGGTGTATCTGACCAGCGTCACCGAGCAGTGGGCGGTGATCGGCATCAGCGGCCCGATGGCCCGCAAGCTGATGGGCGAAGTGGCCCCGCAGATGGCCCTCGACGACACCAGCTTCCCGCATCTTTCCTTCAAGGACGGTGTGGTGGCCGGCGTGGATTGCCGCGTCTACCGCATCACCTTCACCGGCGAGGCGACCTACGAGATCAACGTGGCGCCGTCCTACGCCATGCATGTGTGGCGAGCGCTGATGCAGGCGGGCGAGAAATACGGCATCACCCCCTACGGCACCGAGGCGATGCACGTGCTGCGCGCCGAGAAGGGCTTCGTCATCATCGGCCAGGAGACCGACGGCACCACCACGCCGCAGGACCTGGGCATGGACTGGATCGTCAGCAAGCAGAAGCCGGATTTCCTCGGCAAGCGCTCGCTGCAGCGCTCCGACACCAGGCGGCCGGACCGCAAGCACCTGGTCGGCCTGCTGACCGAGAATCCCAACGAGGTGCTGCCCGAGGGCGCGCAGATCGTCGCCGAGCTCAAGGACAAGCCGCCGATGGAGATGATCGGCCACGTGACGTCGAGCTACTGGAGCCCGAATTGCGGCCGCTCCATCGCCATGGCGATGGTCAAGAACGGCCGCAACCGCCATGGCGAGACGGTCTATCTGCCCTACGAAGGCAAGGTGGTGCGCGCCAAGATCGGCGAGCCCAAGTTCTTCGATCTGGAAGGAGCGCGGATCAATGGTTGAGACCTATCAGCGCCGCAGCGCTCTGGCTCACATGGGCCTGGTCGGCCGCGCCGCCGCGGCCAACACCAGCCATGCCGGCGTGGTGATGTCGGAGGTCGCCCATCGGACCATCGTCAACATCCGGGGCAATGCGGCCGACCCGGCATTTGCCGCCGCCGTGCAGGCGGCGACGGGGGTCGAGTTGCCGAAGAAGACCAACACGGTCGCCAGCAACGGCGACCGCCAGATTCTCTGGCTTGGCCCCAACGAGTGGTGGGTGACCGCGAAGGACGGCGAAGCGGCGGGACTGGTCGAGGCCCTGCGCGGCGCATTCGCCGGCCAGCATGCCTCCGCCTGTGACGTCTCGGAATCGCGCGCCATCATCACCCTGAAGGGGCCCAAGGCGCGCGAGGTCCTGATGCGTGGCATCAGCCTGGACCTTCATCCGAAGGTGTTCGGAATCGGCCAATGCGCGCAGACCGGCCTGTCGCGTTGCAACGTGCTGCTGCACCAGGTCGGCGAAGGACCGCGCTTCGAGATCTACGTCCTGAAGAGCTTCTCCGACTATCTCTGGCGCTGGCTGGAGCAGATCGCCGGGGACTTCGATCTCGGGATCGAGGCGTAGACACGTTCCTCCGCCGTCATGGCAAGGCTTGGCCTTGCCATCCACGAGTTTCATTTGGCAGCTCCGAGCGGTCGCATTCAAAGTCGTGGATCCCAAGGCCAAGCCTTGGGATGACGAGCCCGCCAGAGACGGGGATCAGCTCGCCAGTTGCGAGACCACTTCCTGCGAGTGGATCAGATCGCCGAGGGTGCTGCGCTTCAGGTTCTGCACCATCGCGCTCTCGGCCTCGCCCAGCAGGCGGTCCAGCAGCGGCCCGACGGCGCGGCCGATCGGGCATTTCGGATTGGCTTTCGCATGGCGCGAAAACAGCGGTTCGGATTCGACCGCCTGGTAGATCTCGTCGAGCCCGATCCGATCCGCCGGACGCGCGAGCACGAAGCCGCCGGTCGCCCCGGCCCGGGAATCCACCAGGCCGGCATTGCGCAGATCGCCCATCAGGCGGCGGATCAGCACCGGATTGGTGCCGACCGACCCCGCGATATAGTCCGACGAAATCGGGCCGTCGGCGTTGGTCGCCAGCATCAGCAGCGTATGGATGGCAACGGCAAATCGGCTGTTCTGCATGGTGGTCAGTCTGTCTCTGCGCGGCCCACACCCGGCGATGGGGTTGGTTGCAATTATGGGACCGCGGCGCCTGGCTTTCCAGTGCCGTCTTGCCGCTGTCCGGGCAATCGGCGAGGATGCGCTCCCCGCTCATTAACCCTGATTCCAGGCCGTGACAACGTCAGCATCCCACAAGGCTCGGTCCAAGCCGCTGGCCGCGTTCGCCCTCATGGCCGGGGCCATCCTGTGCTTCTGCCTGGTCGATGCGACCGCCAAGTGGATGACGGGCGGTTACGACGCCTGGCAGATCGTGCTGGTCAGCCGCTTCATCCCGATGGCCCTCGCCTGCCTGCTGGCCTTTCGTGAGACCGGCAATCCGCTCAACTTCTACACCCGCTTCCCCAAGGAGCAGGCCATTCGGGCGGCGCTGTCCGTGCCCATGGTGTGGTGCTTCTTCATCGGCCTGAAATCCATGGCGCTGGCCGAGGCCATCACCATCGCCTTCGTGGCGCCGCTCTTCATCATCATGTTGTCGCGGCCGTTGCTTGGCGAGCGCATCGGCGTGCGGCGCTGGTCGGCCGTCGTCATCGGCTTCGCCGGCGTGCTCGTCGCGCTGCGGCCCGGTTTCGGCGGGTCGACGACCGGGCAATTTCTGGTGCTGATCTCCGCCTTCTGCTACGCGCTGTCCATGGTGCTGGTGCGGCGCTTCTCCGGGCGCGAGCCGACGCACAACATCTATTTCTACGGCTCGATCGGCTCGCTTGTCGTCTCCGCCGCCTTGTCGGTCCCGGTCTGGGTGCCTCCCAGCCCCACCGATTGGGGGCTGTTGATGCTGGTCGGGTTCTGGGGCGCCATCGGCGGGTATGCGGTGATCCGCGCCTACCGCCTGGGCGAAGCCTCGATGCTGGCGCCGATCGAATACACCGCGCTCATCTGGTCGATGATCTTCGACCTGCTGCTGTTCCAGCTGACGCCGGTTCCCGCGGTGTTGATTGGCGCCGCCATCATCATCGGCGCCAATCTCTACGTCGCGCATCGCGAGCATCAGCTGGGCAAGGCGGCCGAATGAGGCTTGGATCAGTCGGGGCAACGACCGGAATTGGGCTCGCCGGCGCGACGCCTGCCCGCGCCGCTCCTCACGCGCTGACCTGCGACGAAATCCACGGCCTGCTCGCCGGCAAGGCCGTGCATGGCACCTGCGCCGGCCGGGCGAGCAGCTGCCGAAGTAGCCGTCAGAAAGCGACCTCGGTGCCGAGTCCCGGCAGGTGATAGATCGGCTCCAGGGCGTGCACGCCGTCGATGGTGAAACCGAGATCCTTCAGCAGCCCGTCGCCGATCGAATAGATCCAGCCATGCACGGCCAGCTCCTGCCCGTTCCGCCAGGCATTCTGCACGATGCTGGTGTGGCAGATGTTCAGCACCTGCTGGCGCACATTGATCTCGCACAGCATGTTGAGGCGCCGCTCCGGGTCGGTCTCGCGGTCGAGCGCCTCCTTGTTGACGGCGTAGACGTCCTTGATCTTGCGCAGCCAGTTGTCGATCAGGCCGAATTCCTGGCGATCCATCGCGGCGCGCACGCCGCCGCAGCCATAGTGCCCGCAGACGATGATGTGCTTGACCTTCAATACATTGACCCCGAATTCCAGCACCGACATCAGGTTGATGTCGATGTTGTGGACCAGGTTGGCAATGTTGCGGTGGACGAACAACTCGCCCGGCGCCATGCCCATCAGCTCGTTGGCCGGCACCCGCGCGTCGGAGCAGCCGATCCATAGATATTCCGGGGTCTGTTGCGCCACTAGTCGGCTGAAGAACTCCGGGTCGCGGTCGGTCATGGATTTGGCCCATTTCCGGTTGCGCTCGAACAGGCTGGCGAGGCTCACATCTTCCACAATTCCCTCCAATCGGTAGGGTCGCCATCTTGCGTCCCCGCAGGTCAATCTATATTTGAAATGCATGCAGAATAGCCAGCATCCCTGGGTCAAGCTCGCCGTCGAAATCGGCCCCTTGATCGTGTTTTTCGCGGCCTACAAATTCGGCGGGCTGATGGCCTCGACCGGCGCCGTCATGGTCGCCACCATCGTCGCGGCGGCGGTCAGCCACATCGTCCTGCGCAAGATTCCGCCGATGCTCTGGGTCACCCTGGTGGTTGTGCTGGTTTTCGGCGGCCTGACCCTGATCACGGGCAAGGGCATGTTCTTCTATATGAAGCCGACCATCGTCATGGCGCTGTTCTCGGCGATCCTGCTGGGCGGGCTGCTCGCCGGCCGCTCCCTGCTGAAGATGCTGATGAGTTCCGCCCTGGAGCTTGACGATGCCGGCTGGCGCAAGCTGACCCTGCGCTTCGGTCTCTTCTTCGCGACCATCGCGATCCTCAACGAGATCATCTGGCGCACCCAGCCGGAGGAAATCTGGATCGACTTCAAGGCCTTTGGCATCCTCGGCCTCAACGTGCTGTTCATGGTGAGCCAGATCCCGCTCATCATGCGGCACCAGGTCAAGGAACCGGCCGAATAGCGTAGTTCAAGGCCTGATCTCGACCGGGGTGCCATCGGCAACCAGGCGCCAGATTTCTTCGATCTCCGTGTCGGTGACCGCGACGCAGCCTCGTGTCCAGTCGCCTGGCGGCTGACCCGGGAGGACCCACCAGTTCGGGGTGCCGTGAATGAAGATGTCGCCGCCCGGCGATACGCCGCGCGCCGCGGCGGCGGCCCGATCCGCGGCGTTCGGATAGGAGATTTTCAGCGACCGGTGAAAGGCGCTGTCTGGATTGCGGCCGCTGATGACATAGGTGCCCTCGGGCGTCCGCCCGTCGCCTTCCTGCTGCTTGTGGCCGACCGGCGCCGATCCCAGGGCGATGCTGTAGCTCTTGATCGTCTCGCCGCCGGCCTGCAGGGACAAGCGCCGCGCACTCTTCTCGATCACGATGCGGTCGACCGCCATATCCGCCCGGGCGATGGCAAGGGCCGAAAGCGAGGCGGATATGACGAGCGCCAGGACGAGGCGTACGAGGACGCGAGGCATTCGCAACAATTACCCGCCAATATGGCGGAAGCGAGGAAAACATTCGGCCGTACGGGGTATGGACCGGTGTGTCCCCGGACGATACATTTTCCTAATTCGAGCGGCCAATTAGGGGCTTAGTCGGATGCGAAACGCGGTCACGCGGGTCGGCGAGGCGGACATTACCGACCGGCTCGTCGAAGCCGATGACATCACCTCCGAAATGATCCGCCGTATGACGGCCTATCTCACGCGCAAGCGGGGCGACCGCCTGATCGCCGCGCGCGAGGATATCGACCCCGTCGAACTCCGCGAGTTCCTGCCCTACATGGTGCTGGTCGACATCCAGGCAAAGCCGCTGCGCGTTTTCTACCGGCTGGTGGGGACCAGGATCGCCGAGTTCTATGGCGAATTCACCGGCACCTGGATGCACGAGCGGCAAATCAGCGACGCCTATCGCCAGATCGCCGAGAACATCTATCGCACGCTGATCGAAACCAAGGCGCCCGTCTTCGGGCTGACCGAGATGCGCACCCGCTACGACGCGGTGGTGAGCTACGAGTGGGGCTACTTCCCGCTGTCCAGCGACGGCGTCACCGTCACCGGCGGCCTGGAAATCGAATCGCCGGAGCGCCGCGTCATCGGCGTGCCGCCCGGTCTGGCCGATGCATTTGTGCGCGGCGGCTGACCGCCTAGCTCTGCACCCGCTTCACCGCCGCGCGCCAGCCGGCATAGAGCTGGTCGCGCATCGCGTCCTGCATCGCCGGGCGAAACAGCCGGTCGCTCTGCCAGTTGCCGGCGACTTCGCCGATATTAGCGAACAGGCCGGACCCGAGCCCGGCGCAGGTGGCGGCCCCCAGCGCGGTGGTTTCCGTCACCACCGGGCGCTCGACCGGCACATTCAGGATGTCGGCCAGGAACTGCATGACCCAGTCGTTGCGCACCATGCCGCCATCGACGCGAAGCCGGCTCGGCGCCTGGCCGCCGTCGCCGGCCATCGCCGCCATCAAGTCGCGGGTCTGGTAGCACACGGCTTCCAGCGCCGAGCGCACGATCTCGGCGATGCCGGTGTCGCGGGTCAGCCCGATGATGGCGCCGCGCGCCGAGGGGTCCCAGTACGGCGCGCCGAGGCCGGTGAAGGCCGGCACCAGATAGACGCCGTTGGTGCCGGCGATGGAGCGCGCCAGGGCCTCCGTCTCGCCCGCCTGGTGAATGAGCTTCAACCCGTCGCGCAGCCATTGCACGGCGGCGCCGGCGACGAAGATGCTGCCCTCGATGGCATAGGCCAGCTCGCCCTTCAGCTTGTAGCCGACGGTGGTCAGCAGGCGGTTGTGCGAGGTGACCGCCTTGCCGCCGGTGTTGAGCAGGGCGAAGCAGCCGGTGCCGTAGGTGCTCTTGATCATGCCGGGCTGGAAGCAGGCCTGGCCGATCAGCGCCGCCTGCTGGTCGCCGGCGATCCCGGCGATCGGCAAGGCGATGCCCGCCGTTTCCTTGCTGCTGCGGCCGAAATCGTCGGCGCATTCCAGCACCGTGGGCAGCATGCTCTTCGGCACCTGGAACAGTTCCAGCAGTTCCTCGTCCCAGCTCATGCTGTGGATGTTGAACAGCATGGTGCGTGAGGCGTTAGTGACGTCGGTCGCATGCACCTTGCCACCGGTCAGGCGCCAGAGCAGGAAGCTGTCGATGGTGCCCATGGCGAGCTCGCCGCGCGCCGCCGCCTCCTGCGCGCCGGCGACATTCTCCAGCAGCCAGCGCACCTTGGTGGCGGAGAAATAGGAATCGATCAGCAGGCCGGTCTTGGCCTGGATCTTCGGCTCCCAGCCCTGCGCGATCAGCTGCTTGCAGAGCGGTGCGCCGCGGCGATCCTGCCAGACGATGGCGTTGTGGATCGGTTTGCCGGTCTTGCGGTCCCAGACGACGGTGGTCTCGCGCTGGTTGGTGATGCCGATGGCGCGCGGCGTGCCGGCCGGCGCCTTGGCCAGCGCGTCGCGGACGACCTGCTGCACGTCGCGCCAGATCTGTTCGGCATCGTGCTCGACCCAGCCCGGCTGCGGAAAGACCTGCGGCAGCTCGCGCTGCGCGGTCGCCTGGGGCTCGCCCTTGAGGTCGAACAGGATGGCGCGGCTCGACGTCGTGCCCTGGTCGATCGACAGGATGAAATCAGGCATCTCCCGTGCCCCTCACTTGGTGCCGAACAGGCGGTCACCGGCATCGCCCAGCCCGGGCACGATGTAGGCATTCTCGTTCAGATGCGAATCCAGCGAGGCGGCGTAGACGGGAATCTTGGGATGCGCCTGCTGGAACACGCGCACGCCCTCGGGGGCGGCGACCAGCACCATCATGCGGATGTTGTCGTCGCTGACGCCACGCTTGTTCAAGGTATCGGCCGCGGCGGCGGCGGAATGGCCGGTCGCCAGCATCGGGTCGACCAGGATGAAGAGCCGCCCCTCCGGGTCCGGCAGCTTCACGAAATACTCGACCGGCATCTTTGTGACATGGTCGCGATAGAGCCCGATATGGCCGACCCGCGCCGTCGGGATCAGCTCCATGAGGCCATCGGCCATGCCGAGGCCGGCGCGCAGGATCGGCACCACGGCGACCTTCTTGCCGAGCAGGATCGGCGCGTTGAAGCGGGTCAACGGCGTCTCGATCGGCGTCGTCGTCAACGGCAGGTTGCGGGTGATCTCGTAGCCCATCAGCAGCGCGATCTCCTTCAAAAGCTGCCGGAACAGGATGGTGGGGGTGTTCTTGTCCCGCATCATGCTGAGCTTGTGCTGGATCAGCGGGTGATCCATCACGAACAGGTTGGGGAATTCGGGGAAGGTCTTCGGCATGGGAGCCCCCTGGATGATCTTTGTTCTGGGCAGTTGAACCGCCGTTGCTGGGCAACACTAATCGTCGAGACCGACCCGTCAAGCTAATCCCCTCCCCCTCAGCGAATCTCCTTCCCCCCTTGCGGGGGAAGGCAGCGGAGGTTTAGCGAGCACAGCGAGCTTAGCCGCAGCCGGAAGGGGGGGCGCACGCCCAGCGGACGAATGTCCGCATTCGCGAACGGGCGCGTGCGCATCGCCGGAGGCGATCGTGAGCGAAAATCCAATGTCGTCAAACCTGGCGCTGCATCACCCCCCTTCCCCACCTTCCCCCGCAAGGGGGGAAGGGGCGCTCCGAGCGTTGGTAGGGAACTGTCGCGCCTAAATCACCTGGAAACCGTGCTTGTACGGGTCGCGGTCGTCGATGAAGATGGTGTTGTAGCCGGTGATCCTGGCCCAGCCTTCGACCGAGGGCACCACGGCGTCGTAGTTCCCCGCCTTGGCCGCCTGCACCACCCGGCCCTTGAACAGGCTGCCGATGATGCTCTCGTGCACGAAGGCATCGCCGACCTTGAGCTTGCCCTTGGCGGCAAGCTGGGCGATGCGGGCGGAGGTGCCGGTGCCGCAGGGCGAACGGTCGATCGCCTTGTCGCCATAGAAAACGGCGTTGCGGGCATGCGCCTCGGGATGCTTCGGAGCACCCGTCCACAGGATGTGGCTGAGGCCCTTGATGGTGGGGTTCTCGGGGTGCTGGAACATGTATTTGGCGTTCAGGTTCTTGCGCAGCACCGGGCTCATCTGGACCAGCTGGCCGGCGGTGAAATCGGCCATGTCGCGATAACCGGGCTGCGGCTCGACAATGGCGTAGAAATTGCCGCCATAGGCGACGTCGACCTTGATCGGGCCGATGCCGGGGCAGTCCGCCTCCAGCCCGGTCGAATGCAGGAAGGCCGGCACGTTGGTCAGCCGCACCGATTCGACGTATTCGCCGACCTGGTTGTATTCGGCGATGACCAGGCCGGCCGGCGTTTCCAGGCGCAGCACGCCGGGGGTCTTGGGCCGTACCAGACCCTGTTCCACCGCGACGGTCACGGTGCCGATGGTGCCGTGGCCGCACATGGGCAGGCAGCCGGAAGTCTCGATGAACAGGATGCCGATGTCGCAATCCTCGCGCGTCGGCGGATAGAGGATGCTGCCCGACATCATGTCGTGGCCGCGCGGCTCGAACATCAGGCCGGTGCGGATCCAGTCGAACTCGGCCAGGAAATGCTGGCGCCGCTCGCTCATGCTGGCGCCCTTGAGCTGCGGCCCGCCGCCCATGACCACGCGCACGGGATTACCGCAGGTATGGGCGTCGACGCAGGAAAAGGTGAATTTGGCCATGGCGCAATCTATCCGCTTCGGGTGGTTGTTACCTGCCCGAAACGGCCGGAATATGCAATAGGGTCAGCTGCTTGGTCGCAATTCTAGCGCTGACGCAGCAGGTCGCGGATCTCGGTCAGCAGCTTCTCGCTGGTGGTCGGTGCCGGCGGAGCGGCGGGCGCGGCGGCCTCCTGCTTGCGGAAGCGGTTCACCTGCTTGACCAGGATGAACACGGCGAAGGCCACGATCAGGAAGTTGATGATGGCGTTGAGGAAGACGCCGTAGTTGACGGTGACCGCGCCGGCATCCTTCGCCGCTTTCAGCGAAGCGTACTCTTCGCCCTTCAACACCACGAAGAAGTTGGAGAAATCGATGCCGTTCATGATGTAGCCGATGGGCGGCATGATGATGTCGTTGACCAGCGAGTTCACGACGGACGTGAACGCCGCGCCGATGATGATGCCGACGGCAAGGTCAAGCACGTTGCCGCGCATGGCAAAATCGCGAAATTCCTTGAGCATGGCTCCCCCTCTAGTCCGACCACAGTGATCCGCCCCTTGGCGTCCGACCCGTGCCGGTCTTGCCGCCAGTTTGGTTGCGAATCCCCACGTTCCGCAAGGGCGTTAAACCTGTAAACTGTGACATTGCGCGGGCAAATCCGGGCCCGCCCTCGCACTTGCCGGACGCCGGCAAAGCGGCGAAGGTTCCTGCCGACCTGCCACCTCCGGATTCGGACCGTCTCTCATGCCCGCCGCCGCCGACCAGCCGCCTTCGACGCCCCAGCGGGCCCTGTTCAGGCTGGACGGGCGCGTGGCGGTGGTGACTGGCGCTGCCGGGCATCTCGGCCGGGCGATCGCCGCCGGCCTGGCGGAGGCGGGCGCGCGGACGATCCTGGTGGGCCGCACCGAGCCGACGCTCGCCGCCTTCGCCGCGGAGCTGAACGGGCGCGGCCTGGTCGCCGAGACCGCAATCTGCGATGTCACCCAGGCGGCGCAGATCGAGGCCCTGGTCGCCCGCATCGGCGATTCCTGGGGCGGCCTGGACGTGCTGGTGAACAACGCCCATGCCGGCCGCGCGGGCGTGATGGCGGACAGCAAGAAGGCCGACTATCTCGGCGCCATGGAGATCGCCGTGGCGGCGGCGGCGGAATTCGTGAACGCGGCCCACGGCCTGCTGCGGCAAGCGGCGGCGCGCAACGGCGACGCGGCGGTGATCAACATATCGTCCATGTACGGCATGGTCAGCCCGGACCCCCGCGTCTACGGCACCTCGAAGATGAACAACCCGCCCCATTACGGTGCGGCAAAGGCCGCGCTCATCCAATATACGCGCTACGCCGCCTGCCATTTGGCGCCGGACGGCATCCGGGTCAACGCGATCAGCCCCGGCCCCTTCCCGCCCGAGGCGGTGTGCGAGCGTGATCCAGGCTTCTGCGGCAAGCTGATGGACAAGGTGCCGATGGGTCGCCTGGGCAAGCCCGACGACCTGAAGGGTGCGGCGGTGTTCCTGGCCAGTCCCGCCGCGCGCTTCGTGACCGGCGCGAACCTGCCGGTCGATGGCGGCTGGACCGCCTGGTGATGGGAACTCGCCGGCCGCGCCGCCGCATCGTCCTGCAGGCGCGCACGTCATCCACCCGGCTGCCCGGCAAGGTGCTGCTGCCGGTCGCCGGGTTGCCGCTGGCGGTGCTGGCCGCCAAACGCGCCGGGCAGGACGGGTCCGAGGTCGTGGTCGCCACCTCGACCGACCCGGGCGACGACGCGCTGGCCGAGACCCTCAGGCGGCATGGCATCGCCTGCGTGCGCGGGCCGCTCGACGACGTGCTGGCCCGGTTCATTCTCGCCACCGGCGATCTCGCCGGCGACGACATCTGCATCCGCTTCACCGCCGACAATGTCTTCCCCGACAGCGCGTTTGCCAATCGCGTCGCCGGCGCCGTCGAGCATGAGGGGCATGATTGGGCCGGCTTCTCCGGCGGCAGCGACGGCCTGCCCTATGGCCTCGCCGGCGAGGCCTTCCGCGTCCATCTGCTGCGCGAAGCGGACCGCAGCACGACGGACCAGCAGGACCGCGAGCATGTCTCGCCGTGGATCACGCGCAAGGTCGGCCGCCATCTGACGACCATGCCGCGCGATCCGGCGCGCGATTTCTCCGCCCTGCGCTGCACGGTGGACACGCTGGAGGATTACCGCACGGTTTCGGCCGCGCTGGCCGGGTTGAAAGACCCGGTGGGCGCACCTTATCTCGAGCTCTGCCGACGCCTCGCCGACTGGTTCGCGGCAGCGGCGCCGCCGGTTCCCGCGCGGATC
Organism: Dongiaceae bacterium; assembly: GCA_039808885.1. GTDB lineage: Bacteria > Pseudomonadota > Alphaproteobacteria > Dongiales > Dongiaceae > Dongia_A. The sequence goes on from JBDHTX010000006.1 coordinate 178,572, forward strand.
GTCGACGGCGAATTGCAGGCGAGCCTGGTGCTGGGCGGCGTGCAATTCGGGTTGAACTACGGGATCGCCAACCGGACCGGCGCGCCGGACGACGCGGAGCTGCGCGCCATCCTCGACCTCGCAGAACGGTCCGGGATCACCCATCTCGACACCGCCGCCGGCTATGGCGACAGCGAGGCGCGGATCGGCGCGGCGCTGACCGAGCGCTCGCCGCTGCACGTCATCACCAAGCTGCCGCCGGACCTCATGGCTGGCGATCCCGACGGAGAGGCCCTCACGGCCCGCACCATCGGCGCCCTGGAGCGCTCGCGCGAGCGGCTGAAGCGGAAGGTTCTGGACGCCGTCCTGCTGCACCGCTTCGAGCATTATGGCGATGGCAAGAGCGCCGTGTGGTCGCATCTGCGGATGCAGCAAGGCCAAGGCCAGATCGGCCGCATCGGCTGCTCCATCTACAGTCCCTCCGAGTTGCTGGCCCTGCTGCGCGACCCGGATGTGCGGCTGATACAGCTGCCTTTTAATATCCTGGACCGGCGCTGGCTTTCCGCCGACGTACAGCAGGCGATCACCGCGCGGCCCGACGTGATCCTCCACGGGCGTTCGGCCCTGCTGCAGGGGCTGCTGACGCTGGACGATCCCGCACGCTGGCCGTGCGATCGCGCGCTCGCGGAAAGTTGCATTGCCGCACTTACGGGATTGGCACGCGACCTCGGGCGGCGTGGCGTCGTCGACCTGTGCTTCGCCTATGCGCGCTCGCAGACCTGGCTGGCCGGCATCGTCGTCGGCGCGGAAACCGCGGCACAGATGGCGGAGAATGTTGAACTCTTCCGCGCTCCCGCGTTGACACCGGACCAGGTTGCGCAGGTCGCGCAGGGAATTCCCGAGGTTCCGGAAAACCTGCTCGATCCATCGCGCTGGCCGAAGAGCTAAGATCGGGGTGACGGCCGCGTGAGCGGAGGGCCTACGAGATGACGCTGCCCAGCGCCTCGACCACGCGTTCCACATCCGCATCGGTCAGGTCCGGATAGAGCGGGATCGACAGCACGCGGTCGTAGTAGCGGGTCGAGCCGGGCAGGTCGAGATCGCCGTAGAGTTCGCGGTAATAGGGCTGGCGATGGACCGGCAGGTAGTGCACCTGGGTGCCGATGCCCTGCGCCTTCAGCTCCGCCATCACCTGGGCGCGGCTTTTGCCGATCAGGTTGTAGTCGACGAGGATGGCGTAGAGGTGCAGCGCCGGATTCTGCCGGCGATCGGCGACCCAGACCGGGCAGATGGCGGGCTCGAGCGCCTGTAGCAGGCGGTCATAGAGCGCCGCGATTTCGCGCCGGCGGGCGACGAAGCGCGGCAGCTTCCTCATCTGGCTCAGGCCCAGGGCGCAGGCGAAATCGGTGATGCGGTAGTTCGGCCCCAGGGCGTGCATCTCGTAGTACCACGGGTTGACGCCGCCGTCGCGGTCGCGGGCCTGGGCGGCGATCTTGAACGCCGCCGGATCGCGCGTCATGCCGTGGTTGCGCAGCAGCCGCATGCGTTCGGCGAGGCCGTCATCGTTGGTCGTGGTGACGCCGCCCTCGCCCGTGGTCATGGTCTTGACCGGATGGAGCGAGAAGCAGGCCATGCGGCTCAAGGTGCAATCGCCCGAGCGCGCCATGACGCCGTTGCCGGCGGGATGCACGCTACCCAGGGCATGGCAGGCATCCTCGATGACGTCCAGGCCGTGGCGATCCGCGACCTCGCGGATCGCCGGCATGTCGGCGACGAAGCCGTTCACATGCACCGGCAGCACGGCGCGCAGCCGGTATTTGCCGCCGGCGCGGGCGATGGCCGCCTCCAGCGTCTTGGCGGTGAGCAGGCCGTTGTCCGGATCGACATCGGCGAAGACGACGTCGGCGCCGCAGAAGCGCGCCGCGTTGGCGGTGGCGAGGAAGGTCAGCGTCGGCACGACCACCGCCTCACCCGGCTTCAGGTCGAGCGCCATGCAGGCCAGGTGCAAGGCCGCGGTGCCGCTGTTGCTGGCGATCGCGTGGCGGGCGCCGACGAATTCGGCGAAGGCGGCCTCGAACTTGCCGATTGTGGGGCCGGTGGTCAGGTAGTCGCCGCGCAGCGCCTCGCTGACCGCCGCCAGATCGTCCGCGTCGATGGACTGGCGGCCATAGGGAAGAAAGGGCCGCTCTGTGCTCACGCCGTCTCGGTCCCGAGCAGCGGCAGCAGTTCCTGCGGCTTCATCCATTCGGTGTTGTTGTTGCTGGTGTAGGAGAATTCCTCCGGCACCGGCTTGGAGCCGGGCAGCTGCTTGCGCTCGACTTCCCAGTAGCGATAGGACGGCTCGATGGAGAAGCGGTCCTCCAACTCCACGGTGTACCAGGCGTCCTCGGCGGAGATCAGCACCTCGTGCAGCTTCTCGCCCGGACGGATGCCGACCACCTTGTGCTTGGCCTTGGGCGAGATCGCGGTGGCGACGTCGGTCATCTTCATCGACGGGATCTTGGGCACGAAGATCTCGCCGCCGCGCATCATCGCCATGGATGAGATGACGAAGTTGACGCCCTGCTGCAGGGTGATCAGGAACCGGGTCATGCGCAGGTCGGTGATCGGCAGCTCCGTCGCGCCCTCGGCCACCAGCTTCTTGAAGAACGGAATGACGCTGCCGCGCGAGCCGATGACGTTGCCATAGCGCACGACCGAGAAGCGGCAGCCGCCCGCACCGGCCAGGTTGTTGGCGGCGATGAAGATCTTGTCCGAGGCCAGCTTGCTGGCGCCGTAGAGATTGATCGGGTTGGCCGCCTTGTCGGTGGACAGCGCCACCACCCGCTTCACCCCGGCCTTGATCGAGGCGTTGACCACGTTCTCGGCGCCGTGGACGTTGGTGGCGATGCATTCGAAGGGGTTGTATTCGGCGGTCGGCACCTGCTTCAGCGCCGCGGCGTGGACCACGGTGTCGACCCCGCGCATCGCCATTTCCAGGCGACCGGCGTCGCGTACGTCGCCGATGAAATAGCGCAAGGCGGTGTATTTGCTCTGCGGCATCTCCTGCTGCATCTCGAACTGCTTCAGCTCGTCGCGCGAATAGACGATCAGGCGCGAGGGCTTGTAGCGCTCAAGCACGGTCTTGATGAACTGCTTGCCGAAGGAGCCGGTGCCGCCGGTCACGAGGATGGCATGGCCGTTCAGGTCGGCCGCGGGTTCCAGGAACTGGCGCAATGGTCTCACTTCTCCTTCTGGCGCGGCGCCGGCCGGTCTCGGCGGGCGGCGTTGCGGCCGGATGACAGCGTTCGGAGGCCGGTCCTTAGCAGCCGGGCAGCGGCCCGTCAATTCGACCCACCGCCCCACCCCGGGACGGTTGCCGCAAGCCCGCGCGGCCGGTAATCTCCCAGCGGAATCAACACCTTTCCGCCCGATTCGCGCCTCCCCGCAACCCGAGGGCCGCCATGAGCCGCAAACCCCCGCTCCTGCTGCAGGATGGCACCCTGGGCCTCCGCGCGCCCGAGCCCGGCGACACGGACGCCTACCTGGCCTTCCGCAACGATTTGGGGGCCGCCGGCGACCTCATCGGCTTCGTGCGCGGGGTGCCGGCGCACAAGGTCAAGGAATGGATCGCCACCATCGACAACCGGGCGACCGTCACCCTGACGGCAGTGCTGCTCGCCGACCAGCGGCCGGTCGGCTATGTCAATGTCTACGACCAGGACACGGTCTCCGGCACCTGCCAGATGGGCCTGGCAATCTTCGCGCCGCAGGATCGCGGCCAGGGCTATGGCAAGCGGATCATCCAGCTGATGCTCGACTACCTGCGCGACTGGCTCAACATGCGCAAGGTGTCGATGACCGT
>JBDHTX010000007.1:0-158114 GCA_039808885.1 Dongiaceae bacterium
GTGGGCGGCGGCCAGCAGCGCCTTCGACGGCACGCAGCCGTAGTTCAGGCAATCGCCGCCCATGGCGCCTTCCTCGACCAGCACGGTCGCGGCGCCGAGCTGCGCCGCGCCGGCGGCGACCGACAGCCCCGCCGAGCCGGCGCCGATGACGCAGAGGTCGGGCGTCAGCGTGCGCATCACGGCGCGCCCCGCCGGCGGCGCCAGTATTTCACCGCGACCGGCAGGGCCGCGAGCAGGCCGAGCCCGGTCAGGGCCATCTTCACTTCGGGGTTGAGCAGGCTGTGCCAGGTGAGCGCCGCATCGCCTTCGACGGCGATGCCGAGGCCGGCGCCGACGATGCTGTAGACCAGCGTGCCGGGAATGATGCCGAGCGCGGTGGTGGCGATGAACACGCCAAGCGAGACGCCGAGGAAGGCCGGCACCAGATTGGCGACGAAGAACGGCACCACCGGCACCAGGCGCATCATCAGCAGATAGCTCCACTGGTTCTCGCCGAAGCCGCGCTCGATCTTGCCGAGCCAGGGACCGGCATGCTCATGCAGGTATTCGCCGAGCGAGGTCTTGGCGGCGAGGAAGATGAGGCAGGCGCCGATCGTCGCCGCCACCACGGTGACGCCGACCGCCGGCGCCACGCCGAACAGGAAGCCGGCGATGATGGTGAGCCAGACGGCCCCCGGCAGCGACAGCGCCACGAACAGCACGTAGATGCCGGCATAGATCAGCAGCGCCGTCAGGTAGTGGGCCGCCACGAAGGCCACGAGCTCCTCGTGATGCGCGCGCAGCCGGTCGAGGCTGACATAGTGGTTGAGCCCGGAGGCGAAGAACAGGACCGTGCCCAGCACCAGCGCGCCGAGGGGCAGCCAGCGGCGCCAGCGGTGGCGCGGCGCGGTCTCGCCGTGCGGTCGCACGGGACGTTCCGGCATCGGTTGGTCCGGTGTGATCATCCCTGATCCGGTCCTGAAACAGCATGGGCCGCGCGGATGGCGTCCCCCGTTGCAAGACGGACCACCCACAACCGATGTTAGCCGCCGGGGCGATGCTTGCCACTCACTAAGTGTTGAGCGGGTGCAACCATGCCCGAACGGCATGGAAGATCAGGGATTTCGGACCCACAGCTTGTGGCAGCTAGGCCGCGACGCCCTGGCGCTTCGCGCGGCCGCGGCGAACCAGCTCGCCCCAGCGCTGGGTCACGGTCCGGCAGAACGAGGCGGCGCCGGCGCCGAATTGGGCCACGCCGTCCCGCGCGCGCTGCAGTTCCTGGTTGCCGCGTTCGTCGCCGAAGCGGCGGCGGATCGACTGGCCCGAGACGTCGAACCACTGATGCGCCAGGGCTTCGGACACCTCGAAATGGCACTGGAAGGCATAGGTGGTGTCGCCGAGGCGGAAAGCCTGGTTGCGGCAATCGGCGCCCTGCATCAAGTGCACGGCGCCCTGCGGCATCGCGAAGGTGTCTTCGTGCCACTGCATGATGCGGTGGCGCGGGGCGAGGCCCTGCAGCAGCGGATCCTGCCGGCCGGCCTCGGTCAATTCGACCTCGCGGAAGCCGAACTCGAACACGTCATGGCGCCACACCTTCTCGCCGAAGGCCCGCGCCAGCAGCTGGCTGCCGAGGCAGATGCCGAGCAGCGGCTTCTCCTCCGCGTGGAATTCGCGCAGCAGATCCAGCATCGGCTTGAAGACGGGATAGTTGACCTCGTCGCCGGCATGCTGCGGCCCGCCGAGAATGATGGCCGCGTCATGGCCCGCCGCATTTGCCGGCAGCGTGCCGCCGTCGCAGGGCAGCACCACGTCGAGGGTCGCGCCCGCGGCCTCGAGATGGTCGCCGACCAGGGAAGCCGGCGAATGGGCGTTGTTCTGGATGACCAGGATCTTCATGGATCGCGTTCTCCCCCGCGTTCTTGCGGCGCGGATGATGACTTAGCCCTCAAGGGGTGGCAATGCCCAGAAAGGCCGGGCAGCATTGCGTCGGGAGCGCTTGCCCGAACGCGCCATCGCGCCAGCCGGAAAAAGATGCCGCCGAATCAACCGCTAGTGTTCCAGGTGCCGGCGCGGCAGCAGGCGGCGCAGCAGCCCGCCATTCGCCCCCGCCAGCAGCGAGGCGACGTAGAGCGCGCCGGCGGCCAGGATCACCGACGGCCCCGAGGGCAGATCGGCATGATAGGAGACCAGCAGCCCGCCGATCGAGGCAGCACTGGCGACCAGGATGGCGACCGCGATCATGCGGCCGACCGAGATGGTCCACAGCCGCGCGGAAGCCGCGGGCAGCATCATCAGCCCCACCGCCATCAGGGTGCCCAGCGCCTGCATCGCCGCCACCATGTTGATGACGACCAGGGTGAGGAACAGCACATGGGCGAGGCCGCCGCGCCCGCCCACCGCCTTGAGGAAGGCGGGGTCGAAGCATTCGGCGATCAAGGTGCGATAGATCGCGGCCAGCACCAGGATGGTGAGGCTGGCCGTCGCCGCGATCAGCAGCAGCGCGTCGTCGGAGACGGCGAGCAGGGTGCCGAACAGGATGTGCAGCAGGTCGACATTGCTGCCCTTGAGCGAGACCAGCAGCACGCCGAGCGCCAGCGAGATGAGATAGAAGCCGGCCATCGCCGCGTCTTCCTTGAGCGGCGTGAGGCGGCTCATCCCGCCGGCCAGCAGCGCCACCAGCAGGGCCGCGGCCAGGCCGCCGAGGCTCATCGCCCAGAGCGACAGGCCGGCGAGCAGGAAGCCGATCGCAGCGCCCGGCAGGATGGCATGCGACATCGCATCGCCCATCAGGCTCATCCGGCGCAGCACCAGGAAGCAGCCGATCGGCCCGGCGCTGACCGAGAGCGCCAGGCAAGCCACCAGTGCGCGGCGCATGAAGCCGAATTCGAGCAGCGGCTGCAGGAAGAGATCGTAGAGCATCTAGGTCAACGCAAACTGCAAGCAAAAATGCCCTTCCCCCCTTGCGGGGGAAGGATGCGGAGGCTTAGCGAAACGCAGTTGAGCTTAACCGGAGCTGGATGAGGGGCAGCGCGCTGCCAAGCGCGCATCGCCGGAGGCGATACCTCGTGCCGCCCATGTGCGAGCTCATCATATCGCTTGCGCGATAGCGCGCCTAAAGGCGCGCGCCCCCTCATCCAGCTCCGCCTAGGCTCGCTTCGCTCGCCAAGGCTGCGCATCCTTCCCCCTCGAGGGGGGAAGGAAGTCCACTCGCGGATACAAGGAAGCGGCACCATCTAACGCTCGCACACCGCCGCGGGATCGGTCCAGTTGTCGGCGAGCGTGCGGGCGCGGGCCAGATTGGCCTCGGTCACCACCTCGGCCGAATCGCCCCAGGCGACCAGCTCGCGCGCCATCAGCAGCGCCTGCGGGAAGTCGCGCTTCACATGCTCCAGGTCGTGCAGGGCGGCGATCACCGTGCGGCCGGCCCGGTGCCAGTCCAGCACGATGCGCATGAGATCGGCGCTGGTCTTCTGGTCGACGGCGTTGAACGGCTCGTCGAGCAGGATCACCGATGCCTCCTGCACCATCAGCCGGGCGAACAGGACGCGCTGGAACTGGCCGACCGAGAGCTTGCCGATCGGCTGCGCCTCGAGGCCCTGCAAGCCCACGGCGGCGATCGCGGCGGTGCTGGTGGCGCGGTCGGCGGCGCCGATGCGCTTCAGGGCGCCCACCTTGCGCCAATGGCCGAAATCGACCACGTCGATCACCCGCAGCGGGAAGCCGCGGTCGACATCGACGACCTGTGGCAGATAGGCGACCTTGGCGCGCGGAATGGCGAATGCGATGGCGCCGTGGCTTACCGGCAGGACGCCGGCGATCGCCTTCAACAGCGTGCTCTTGCCCGCGCCATTGGGGCCGATCAGCGCGGTGAGGCTGCCAGGCGCGAAGCCGCCGCTGAGATGATGCACGACCGGATGGCGGTCATAGGCGATGGTGACGTCGGAGAGCCGCAGGATGGCGGCGGCATCCAGCGGCGCCGCAGGGCGATGGGCGTGATCGTGCATGGCGCTTGCGCGGGCCGCGCCTAGGGCCGGGCCGGGATCCGGCGGCCGGCGCGCATCAGACCGCCCACCACACCAGGGCCCAGAGCAGCGCCAGCGCCACGCCGACGGCGGCCAGGCGCCGTCCGGCGCCCCAGCACAGGATCGTTTCGCTGCCCATCGTTTCGCCGCCCGACGTGATCCGCATGACCCGGCATCCTGAAAGAAGGGCTCCGTTATAACATAACATTTGCAGCCGGGAAGGATTTTGATTCACGCGCTATTTCAAGCGCTTGGCTGCGTCGAGGCCGGCACTGACAGCGGCTCCCAGAGGCTTTCCGGCGGGCTGGCGCGCCCGGGCAGGGTGATCCGCGCCTGGGTGCCGACGCCGACATCGCTGAGGAGGTCGAGGGCGCCGCCATGCCGCTCGACCAGCTTGCGGCTGAGCGGCAGGCCGAGCCCGGTGCCGTTGGTGGCGCGGTTGAGGTCGCTTTCGACCTGGTGGAAGGCCTCGAACACCCGCTCCAGCTGCGCCGCCGGGATGCCGCAGCCGGTATCCGCCACCACGATGGCGAGGTCGCTGCCGGTCACCGCCGCCTTCAGGGTGATCAGGCCGCCGGGCGGGGTGAACTTGATGGCATTGGCCAGCAGGTTGACGACGCATTGGCGCAGCCGGCGCTCATCCGCCCGCACCGCCGCCGCCGGCGGCGACGGCATGGCGAGGCCGACGCCGCCCGCCTCCGCCTGGGCCCGCACCAGCCGCAGGCAATCCATCAGGAACTGCGCCAGGTCGAACTGCGCCTCGTTCAGCGGCAGGTGGTCGGCCTCGAGCCGCGAGTAGTCGAGGATGTCGTTGATCAGCGACAGCAGATGCGCGCCGCTGTCGCGGATGTCGGCGACATATTCCGCGGTGCGCGCGCGGTCGAGCTCGGCGGCGCGCGGCAGCAGCAGCAACTCGGCGAAGCCGATGATGGCGTTGAGCGGCGTGCGCAGCTCATGGCTCATGGTGGCGAGGAAGCGCGACTTCGCCGCGCTGGCGTCCTCCGCCCGGCGCTGCGCCTCCTCCAGCTCCACCGCGCGCAGATGCGCCAGGTCGACGGTCTTCTCCAGCAGGGTCATCATGGTGCCGATGCCGAGATAGCGATCCTGCTCCACCACCGCGAAGCCGCCGGAGATGGCGCCGGGATGGCGGAAGGCGATCAGCTCCTTGACGCCCTCGATCGGCATGTCGGCCTCGACCACCATGGCGTTGCGCGTCACCAGCGGCCCGATCGGGCGCCGCCAATAGACGTCGGCCCAGAGCGGCTGCGAGAACTGGAACAGCAGGCGCTCGCGCTCGAGCAGCCCGGCCACCCGTCCGGCGCCGTCGAGCACCGCGAAGCTCGGCACCTGCGGATGGCCGGCACAGAGGTCGAAGACGGCGCCGCCGGTCCAGCCCTCGTCCAGCGTCGGCGCCATGCCCGCCAGGTCGCGCGCCAGCACTTGGTTGCGCGACGAGCGGTGCAGGCTGTGCGGCCTGAACGGCGTCGATGAATCGTTCGCGTGCAGCATGTCGAATGCGGTGTTCGGATCCCTCGATAGGCCGCCGAACATTAGTTAAGGAAACTTGCGCGGGCGTTAATCGAAGCCCCGCATTGCATGACATTTGCATGACAGATGCTCTGGAAACGCCTGCGGGACAGGCATTACTTCGCCCTACGACATAACGCTGCGTCTTGCGCCGCCGCGCGAAGCCGTGCTTGCGCCGGCTCTGAAAAAGCTTCGGCCTGCGCCGACGGGGAGTCGACGCAGGCCGTCTCGAGGAGAGAGGTGTTAGACGAGACGCCGCGGCCGTACGAAATCAGCGGCCGTAGCGGTAGAGATCGGTGCCGTTTTCCTCCAGCCATTCGCGCGCGCCGTCGACCGTGCGGCAGATCTCGCCGCAGAGCTTCCAGAAACGCGGGCCGTGATTCATTTCGCGCAGATGCGCGACCTCGTGCGCGACCACGTAGTCCATCACGTGACGCGGCGCGAGGATGAGACGCCAGGAAAAGGAGAGCACGCCGTCGGTGGTGCAGCTGCCCCACCGGCTCTTGGTGTCGCGCAGGATGACGCGCTTGACGCTCTTGCCGATCTGCTCGGCCTTGGCGCGGGCGCGCGCCTCGATCTCGCGGCGCGCCTCCAGCTTCAGCCAGTCGGCGACGCGGCGCGCGACATGGTCCTCATGCCCGGCGACGTGGATCTCCTGGTCTTCGCACCACACCACGCCGCGCGCATTGGCGCGGTGGCGGATGCGATGCGGCACGCCGAGGAAGGGCACCGTGCTGCCATGGGCGAACGAGACCGTCTCGGGCAGCTGATCGAGGCGTTCCTCGATCCATTCCTTGTTCGAGAGCGCGAAACGGCGGCCTTCGTCACGCGATGTGCGTTTTGGCAGCACCACCACGATACGCGAAGCGCCGTAATCGAGGCGCAGGATGATGCGGCGCGCGCGGCGGTTCTCCTGATAGACCAGCGGCACCTTGCGATCATCGAAATTCATCAGCTGGAGATCGGCCGCCTCGTTCATGCGGCGCCGCTTCGCGGCCGCTTTCACGCGCCCGCGCTTGCCGGATTTTCCGCGATTTTCCAAGGCTTTCGGCATGACCGTCCCAAGCAACCCGTCCGCTCTCGACGATCAGAATACGGCCCCGGCTCGGCCGGTTTCAACCGATTACGCCTTTTTTCGAGCGCCTCCCGAAGCGCCCCCGGCGGCACCCTGTTCGGCCGCGATAAGGGCCTGTTTTCGCTCACTTCCCCAGGCATAGCCACCGAGTTTTCCGTCATTACGCAAAACGCGGTGACAGGGAATGGCGATGGCCACGGGATTGTTGGCACAGGCATTGCCTACGGCGCGCATGGCGGCCGGGCGGCCGATGGCGGCGGCGATCTCGGCATAGGACCGGGTCTCGCCGCGCGGGATCCGGCGCAGCTCTTCCCACACCTGGCGCTGGAAGGCGGTGGCGCGGATGTCGAGCGGCAGGTCGCGGTGCGGCGCGCGGCCCTCGAGCCGGCGCAGGATCTCGCGCAGGAAGGTCTCCAGCGCGTCGTCGTCACGGTCGATCTGCGCGGCGCCGAATTCGTCGCGCAGATGGCGCACCATCTTCGCCTCGCTGTCGCCGAGCTCGACGCGGCAGAGGCCCTTTTCCGTCGCCGCCACCAGCACCAGGCCGAGGCTGCAGGACGCGAGGCCATAGCGGATCTGCTGGCCCTGCCCGTCGCGCGCGTAATTTGCCGGCGTCATGCCGAGGGCACCGGCGGCGCGCTCATAGACGCGGCTGGAGGAGCCGTAGCCCGCCTCGAAGGTGGCGCCGGCGACGCCGCCGCCGCTCTTCAGGCCGCGGCGCAGGCGCTTCATGCGCAGTGCGTCGTCGTATTGCCGCGGACTGACGCCCAGCACGCGCTTGAACTGGCGCTGCAGGTGCCAGGGCGAGACGCCGGTGTGGTCGCCCAGCTCCTTCAGGCTCACCGGGCCGTCGGCTTCTTCCTCGGAACGGCGCTCGATATAGGCGGCGGCTTCGCGCACCGCGCTGACGATCTGCTCGGACATGGCGTTCGCTTTCCTGGCTCGCGTGGTCATGGCCGATATCTAGGTCCTTGGGGGCGCCGCCGCTATCCGAGGCTTGCGCGGAAAAATGCGCGCGATTCCAGGGGGATGCAAGCGCCGCGACGGGCGCTACATCCATTCGACGAGATGATCCTCGAGATCCCCGGCCTCGGTCTCGGAGATGACCCGGCCGCGCACCGAAACGCCCGCCTTGTGGACGGCCTTGCGGTCGCCGCAGACCAGGTGATGCCAGTCGTAGAGATCCTTGCCCTCCGCCACCAGCCGGTAGGCGCAGGTGGCCGGCAACCAGCGCAGCTTCCTCACGTTGCGCGGCGTCAGCTGCACGCAATCCTTCACGTGCTTGTGGCGCTCGGGATATTTCGTGCACTGGCAGCTCTTGGTGTCGAGCAGCTTGCACACGACGTTGGTGAAATAGAGCTTGTCGGTGTCGACGTCGATCAGCTTGTTGAGGCAGCACTTGCCGCAGCCGTCGCACAGGCTCTCCCACTCGGCCTGGGTCATCTGGCCGAGCTTCTTGGTCTTCCAGAAGGGCTGGTCACTGGCGGGCATCTGAACCGAGCATATCGCTTGTTGCGCGCGGCGGCGAGTCTAGCGCAGCCCGCGCACGAAATCCGCCCAGGCGGGATAGATGAACTGGCGCCATTTGCGGCCGTTGAAGATGCCGTAATGGCCGACGCCTTCCTGCTCGAAATGCCGCCGCCGCGCGGGCGGGATGCGGGTGCAGAGACCGTGCGCCGCCTTGGTCTGGCCGAGGCCGGAGATGTCGTCGAGCTCGCCTTCGATGGTCATCAGCGCGGTCTTCTCGATCGCCGCCGGCTCGACCTTCTCGCCGCGATGGGTGAACTTGCCCTCGGGCAGCGAATGCTCCTGGAACACGTGGCGGATGGTGTCGAGGTAGAAGTCGGCCGAGAGGTCCATGACCGAGAGGTATTCGTCGTAGAAGCGCCGATGCGCCGCGGCGCTCTCGCCGTCGCCCTGCACCAGGTGATGGAAGAACTCGATATGCGAGGTGACGTGGCGCTCCGGGTTCATCGACATGAAGCCGCCGAGCTGCAGGAAGCCGGGATAGACCCGGCGCATGGCGCCCGGGTAGTGCGGCGGCACCGAATCGATCACCTTGCGCTCGAACCAGGCGAGCTCCTGGCTGGTGCCCATGCGGTTGACCGCGGTTGGGTTGACGCGGGTGTCGACCGGACCGCCCATCAGCGTGATGCTGGCCGGTGCGGCCGGATCGCGCATCGCCGCCATGATCGCGGCGGCGGCCAAAACCGGCGGCGAGGGCTGGCACACCGCCATCACATGGGTGCCGGGGCCCAGCACGCGCAGGAAGTCGATGACGTAGTCGATGTAGTCGGCAAGGTCGAAGCCGCCCTGGGCCAGCGGCACCATGCGCGCGTCGATCCAGTCGGTGATGTAGACATCGTGCTTCGGCAGCAGCGTCTCCACCGTGCCGCGCAGCAGCGTCGCGTGGTGGCCGGACATCGGCGCCACCACCAGCACGCGCGGGTCGTCATGGGCGCGCTTCAGGTCGCGGGCGAAATGCAGCAGGTGGCAGAACGGCTTTTCCGCGACGACCACCGGCTCGATGGCGGTGGGCTTGCCGTCGATCTCGACCAGGTCCAGGCCGAAGGCCGGCTTGCGGCGATTCTGCGCGGCGCGGTCGAACAGCTCGAAGAAGGCGGCCGCGGCGCGGCCCGGCGTGGTGTAGGAATGCGGCAGCCAGGGATGGGTCAGCATCTGGTGCATCAGCCGCGCGGTCATCCGCGCCGGCGCCAGGCTGGCGTAATGGGCCTCGATCGCTTGATAGAGCATGCCCGTTCCTTTGCGCTCCATCGCCACGGCCAGAATCGGCGCGGCGACTCGCCCGCCCCATATTCCCCCGGAGCGGTTGAAGAGACGTTACGAATCAATGGATTCCCGCGCAACTATCCTTTTGTCGGAGGTGGCGGGGCCGAGCCACGCGTCTGAAGCGCGGCTGGATTGCGGAAATCGCCGTTCCCGGAACGACAGGCCGCGAAAAGCGCGCCCGGTTGCGAGGTGCGCGGTCTAGAGATACCGCCGGATCGCCTCGGCGATCTCGGCCGGGGTCGCCTGGGGGCCGAAATAGGTCAGGAACTTGCCGTCGGCGCCCATCAGATAGATGAGAGTCGAATGGTCCATCAGGTAGTCCGCGCCGCTGGCGCCGGGCTGCTTCTGATAGAACACGCGGTATTCCTTGGCCGCCTTGGCGATCTCCTCCGCGCTGCCGGTCAGCCCGACCAGGCGCGGGTGGAAATTGCCGACATAGTCCTTCAGCGCCTGCGGCGTGTCGCGCTCCGGGTCGATGGTGATGAGGATCGGCGTCACCCGCTCGCCCGCCACGTCGAGCTTGTCGATGGCGGACGCCATGACGCCCAGCGCCGTCGGGCAGGCGTCGGGACAGAAGGTGTAGCCGAAATAGATCAGCAGCAGCTTGCCCTTGAAATCGGCATCGGTGACCGGCTTGCCGTCCTGGTTGATCAGCGCGAAGGGCCCGCCGATCTCGGCGCTGCCGGTCTCTTCGCCGGCATAGCGCTCATAGAGCTTGAACAGCAGCATGGCGCACAGCACCAGCGTCGCCAGCAGAACGGCGATCAGCGCCCGCCGCGTCCAGACCGAATTCATCTATCCCCTCATCGCCGCCCGGTTGTGCGCGCTCAATATGCCGAGAGAGAGTTAAGCAAACCCTGCGTGTTCGGGTTCCTGAACTTGCCCTCGAGCACGATGCCGCGCGGCGTGGCGCCCTGGCCGTAATAGGCGGCGTTCCATTCGTTGTCCTTGAGGATGCCGGCGCCCTCGAAGGAGACGCCGCCGAACAGCCCCGCGGTCTTGGCGAAGGAATAGACGTCGGCCTGGAAATTGGTCGTGGTGTCGGCGCCGATGCCCTTGCCGATCGGGCCGACGGCGATCGCCATGTCGCCGCCGAATTTCAGCTGGTCGTTGATGACGGAGTTCAGCGCCTTGTCGCTCATGATGGTCAGCACAACTTCGCTCACCTGGCCGCCGATCTGCAGGCCGAGGCTGCCGGCGGCGAGCGTGTAGAAGGCCGGCTGGCTCCAGTTGCCGCCGTTGCGCACGGCGAGGATGCCGCGGCCGCCTTCGGCGCCCAGGATGAAGCCGCCCTTGTAGAGCTCGGGGAAGATCATGATCGCCTTGGCCTTCTTGGTGTAGCCGGGCAATTCGCCGAACTCGATGGAGGTGATCAGTTTCTCGAAGGTGAGCCGCGATTTCTCGACCAGCTCCTGCTGCGGTGTCAGCGCCTGCGCCAGGCGCGCGCCCAACACAAGCGCGGGCGAAACGGCGGCGGCAAGGAGCGAGCGGCGGGTGAGAATCATGGCAGCCTCCTGAAGCGGCGACTCGGGGATTTGGGATTTCCTACACAGATAGCCAGCGAAATGCGGCGGCGCAATGGCAAGGCGCCGCGATCCGGCGCAGGCAAACTCACAACCGCGTCAACGGTTCCCTCAGCGGATCAGCGCATCGGGATGCTGGTTGACCGCGACGATGCGCCAGTTCGCCCCTTCCGTGGCGCCGTCATAGTGATCCATGCGGGTGACGGAGCAGGTGTCGACGGCGAAGCCCAATGCGCGCTCCGGCTCGATGCCGAGCGCCACGGCCAGCGCCGCGCGGATGGTGCCGCCATGCGCGACGGCGACGATGTCGCGCCCGGCATGCTCACCGGTGATGCGGCTCATGGCGCCGGAGACGCGCGCCACCACGTCCTCGAAGCTTTCGCCGTTCGGCGGCCGCTCGGTCGCCGGGGCGTGCCAGAAACGATGATAGGCGCCGTCGCGCCGCGCCTCCAGCTCGGCATAGGTGAGGCCCTGCCAGTCGCCGAAATGCTGCTCCGCCAGGTCGGCGGTGATGACCGGCGCCGGTTCGGTCTCGGCCACGCGCGCGGCAAAGATCGCCGCCGCCGTCTGGTGCGTGCGCCGCAGATGCGAGACCAGCCACACGGCCTCTTTCGGCAGGGTGTTGGCCAGCAGCCTGAACTGCTGGTCATCGCCGCAATCGGAGTCGAGATCGTCCTGGCCATAGATGCGGCCGTTGACGCCGATTACCGGCGCGTGCCGCACCCACCACCAACGGGTAATTCTGTGCGTCACGACGCCTAGGCCAGCGACACGATGTTGATGAGGATGGCGAGCTGGGCGATCTCCTGCGCGGCACCCAGCACGTCGCCGGTATAGCCGCCGATCTGGCGCCGGGCGATCTCGGCCACGAGATAGGCGGCGACCAAGGCGACGACGAGCGAGACCAGCGCGCTGCCCGGGCCGCAGGCGAAGGCGGCGATCAGCAGGCCGAGCCCCAGCGCCTGGTACATGCCGGCATTGCTTGGCTTGCCGGCATCGGCGGCGAGTCCGTTGCCGCGCGCCAGGGGCAGCGAGCGCATGATGACCGGCAGCACCGCGCGACCCATCACCTGCGCGGCGATGAGCGCGCCGGCGACCAGGCGCGGCTCGCCCAGGCCGACCAGGGCGCTGACCTTGATGGCGACGGAGAAGCCGAGGGCAAGGGTGCCGTAGCTGCCGATGCGGCTGTCGCGCATGACGCTGAGCTTGCGCTCGCGGTCGCCGCGCACCCCCAGCATGTCGGCGAAATCGGCCAGGCCATCCTCGTGCAGCGCGCCGCCGGCGATGACCGTCGCGGCCACGGCAAGCAACGCCGCCAGCAGGCCAGAGAGGCCGAGTTCCATGGCGAGAAGATAGATCCCCGACCCGATCAGCCCGATCGCCAGCCCGGCGAGGGGGAAGGCCGGGGCGGCCTGGGCCAGTTGCCCGGGGCCGGCGCCGGCCGGCGCCTTGACCGGCAGACGGGTGAAAAAGCCGAGCGCCAGGCGGAGGTCGCGCAGCCAGCCGCGGCCGGGCCGCGCCGCGACCGGGTCGGGTCCCGCCGGGTCGGGCGTGGCCGGGTTGGGCGCGGCGGTGTCGCTGCTGTCAGCCATGGGCATGGGGTCGTCCATGATGATGTCCGAAGGTGATCCCTGTGACCTGCCGGTTTACATGGTGATGGCGAAGGTGCAGAACAACGCCGCCCGGCGCGCCGGGCCGGGTCCCGCGACCCGCCGGGCGCGGGCGACTCATACCCGAAACGACGCCCCCGCGGAAAGAACGTCTTGGAGCCAGCCTTGGATACCCAGTCAGCCGCCAGTTTCGCCGAATTCCGCCGCATCCTGTCCGAGTTTCCCGGGCCGGACCTGGCCAGCGCCACGCTCGCGGCCGAGCGCGAGGTGCAGCTGACCAAGCCGACCGGGGCGCTGGCCCGGCTGGAGGAGATCGCCGCCTGGCTCGCCACCTGGCAGGCCAAGCACCCGCCGCAGGTCAACCACCCGCGCGTCGCCGTCTTCGCCGGCAATCATGGCGTGGCCGATCTCGGCGTCTCGGCCTATCCCAAGGAAGTCACCCAGCAGATGGTGCTGAACTTCCAGGCCGGCGGCGCCGCCATCAACCAGCTGTGCAAGAACGCGGATGCCGACCTGCGCGTCTACGAGATGTGCCTGGACCAGCCGAGCAAGGACTTCACGCAAGGCCCGGCGCTGTCCGAGGAAGAGGCCGCGCGCGCCATGGCCTATGGCATGATGAGCGTGGAGCCCGGCATCGACCTGCTCTGCGTCGGCGAGATGGGCATCGCCAACACCACCAGCGCGGCGGCGATGGCCGCGGCCCTCTTCGGCGGCACCGGGACCGACTGGGCCGGCCCCGGCACCGGCGTCAAGGGCGCGCAGCTGTCACGCAAGGCCGAGGTGATCGACCAGGGCCTGGCGCGCCATCGCGCCGCGTTCAAGGACGGCTTCGAGATCATGCGCTGCCTGGGCGGGCACGAGCTCGCCGCCATCGCCGGCGCGGTGATCGCCGCGCGCATCGCCCGCGTGCCGGTGCTGCTCGACGGCTTCGCCAGCACCGTCGCGGCCAGCATCCTGCTGAAATCCGACGCGCGCGCGCTGGATCACTGCCTGGTGGCGCATTGCTCGGCCGAGCCCGGCCATCGCAAGCTGCTGGAGAAGATCGGCAAGAAGCCGTTGCTGGATCTCGGCATGCGCCTCGGCGAAGCCTCCGGCGCCGCCCTCGCCATCCCCCTCGTCCGCGCCGCGGCGATGTGCCATGCCGGCATGGCGACCTTCGCCGAGGCCGGCGTCAGCGACAAGGACGCGTGATCCGGCGGCGGCGGCGGGCATGAACGCGAAACCCACCGGCGACACCGCGGCCGCGCGCGCCTTCGTGCTGGGCCAACTGGGCCTGTCGGGGCCGCTATGGCCGGCGGAGGACGCGGCGCGGCGGGCGCTCGACCTCGGCATGATCCAGATCGATTCGATCCGCGTGAACGGCCTGCGCAACCACGAGATCGCCTGGGCGGCGCGCACCGACGCGCCGGTCGCCGATCTTTACAGGCTGCTCTACCAGGACCGCGGGATGCTGGAGACGCATTACCCGCAATTCGCCACAAGGCGCGACTGGCTGCCGTGGTTCGTGAAGGACTTCCACAAGGCCCTGCGCAACCCCGACCGCCTCAAGGAAATGCGGCCCTTGATGCGCAAGGTGAAGAAGTGGATCCGCGAGGAAGGCCCGCTGTCGCCGGCCGATCTCGAATCCGAGCGCGTCATCGGCGGCTTCAACACCATCAAGGAAACCACCCGGGCGCTGGAATACCTGTTCTACGTGGGCGAGGTGCAGATCAGCGGCCGCAGCAGGCACTTCCACCGCTTGTTCGACCTGACCGAGCGGGTGGCGCCGGAGCTGCTGGAGAAGCACGCGCCGAAGCGGCGCGACGAACTCGCCTTCTTCGCGAAGAGCGCGGCGCATGTGCTGAAACTCGGCACCCACCGGCAGCTGACGGAACGCACCGCGCACCATATCGGCACCTGGCGCGGCGGCATGCAGCTCGGGCGCAAGGCGGTCGATCAGGCGATCAAGAGCGGCCTGCTGCTGGAGGCGCCCTTCGCCCGCGCCGCCGACGGCGCGCCGCTCTATGCGCTCGCCGCCGACCTGGCGCAGGGCTTGCCCGAGGCCGACGATGTCGTGCGCATTATCCCGCCGCTCGACAATTTGCTGTTCAACCGGCGCCGCTTCGTCGAGCTGTTCGGCTTCGAATACAAGTTCGAGGCCTACACGCCGCAGGACCAGCGCCGGTTCTACTTCGCCATGCCGATTCTTTATCGGCATGACCTGGTGGGGCTGGTCGACGCCAAGAAGGACGGCGACGCCTGGCGCGTGGTCGGACTTGACCTGATGAAGCCGGTGCCGGTCGAGAATCTGCGGCAAGCCCTGCACCGGCTGGCGCGCATCGCCGGGGCCACGCGGGTCGAAGCCCCCGGCATCCGACCGGCCAAGCTGCGCCAGGGCCTGGCCGGGCGAATCGAGGCCTGATCCGCCGAATCCGGCGCAAACGGCCGCATTCGCGCCTTGCCAGCGAGGCTTGGGGCCGGCAATAGTCCGGCCATGACCCATCTCGCGGCCGATCTCCCGAGCGGAAAAAATGACCAGAGCGGCGCCGGCGAGGCGCGCCCGCCCAGCCGCGCCTTCGGCCGGGTGCGGCTGCGCACGGTCCTGGTCATCCGCTGGGTGGCGGTCGCCGGCCAGGCGCTGACCCTGCTGGTGGTGCATTACGGCCTCGGCTTTCCGCTGCCCATCGGCTGGGCCGGCGCGGCGGTGGCGGCGCTGGCCGGCGCGACGCTCGCCGTGCAGCTGCGGCGGCGCCAGTCGGAACGCCTGACCGACCGCGAATCGGCGCTCTATTTCGGCTTCGACATCGCGCAGCTGGCGGTGCTGCTCTATCTCACCGGCGGCCTGCACAATCCGTTCTCGGTGCTGATCCTGGCGCCGGTCACCGTCTCGGCGGCGGCGCTCTCCTATCGCAGCACCATCGGCCTCGCCCTGCTGGCCGCCGCCTGCATCGTGCTGCTGGCGGTCGCGCATCTGCCGCTGCCCTGGCTGGAGGGCGAGTTCGTCGTCGACGATCTGTTCGTGGCGGCGCTGGCGGTGGCGCTGATCCTCGCCATCATCTTCCTCACCTTCTACGTCTATCGCGTGGCGGAGGAATCGCGCCGGCTCTCCGATGCCTTGGCCGCCGCGCAGGGGGCGCTCGACCGCGAGCAGCGGCTGTCCTCGCTGGGCGCGCTGGCGGCCGCGGCGGCGCATGAACTGGGCTCGCCGCTCGGCACCATCTCGCTGGTCGCCAAGGAGCTGGCGCACGAACTGCCGGACGGGTCGACCCACCGCGCCGATGCCGAGCTGCTGGTGAGCCAGAGCCAGCGTTGCCGCGACATCCTGGCCGAATTGTCGCGCCGCCCGGACCAGAAGAAGGATCACTTCAACATGCTGCCGGCCGGCCTGCTGATCGAGCTGGCGGCGGCCCCGCACAGCCGGCCGCACGTGGCGCTGCGCGTCGAGATGCAGCCAGACCCGGCCGAGCCGCAGGACCCGCTGATGCCGCGCCGGCCGGAGATCATGCACGGCCTCGGCAACCTGCTGCAGAACGCCATCGAGTTCGCCCGCGAGGAGGTGAAGGCGACCATCGCCTGGACCCGCACCGCAGTGATCGTCACCATCGCCGATGACGGCCCCGGCTTTCCGCCCGACGTGCTGCGCCGGCTGGGCGACCCGTATCTTTCCGCCGGCACGGAAGGGCTGGACCAGACCCATCGGCAGGGCGATCATATGGGCCTTGGGATCTTCATCGCCCAGAATCTGCTGGAGCGGACCGGGGGCACGGTCAGCTTCCGCAACAACGACTATGGCGGCGCCGAGGCGCGGGTCAGCTGGCCGCGCACGGCCTTCACCAATGGGAGCATGAACGCATGACCGATCCGCAGAAGAGCCTGCTCATCGTCGACGACGACACCGTCTACCGGCAGCGTCTGGCGATGGCGATGGAGAAGCGCGGATTCGCCGTGCGCCAGGCCGAGAGCGTCGCCACCGGCATCGCCGCCGCCAAGAGCGAGGCGCCCAACTACGCGGTACTCGACCTGCGGCTGACCGACGGCAGCGGCCTCGACATCGTGACCGAGATCCGCAACGTCAATCCGGATTGCCGGGTCATCATCCTGACCGGCTACGGCAACATCGCCACCGCCGTCTCCGCCATCAAGCACGGCGCCGCGGATTACCTGCCGAAGCCGGCCGACGCCGACCAGGTCGAGGCGGCGCTGCTCGACCACAAGGCGGCCCTGCCGCCGCCGCCGGAGCAGCCGATGACCGCCGACCGCGTGCGCTGGGAGCATATCCAGCGGGTGTTCGAGCAATGCGACCGCAACGTCTCGGAGACCGCGCGGCGCCTGCGCATGCATCGCCGCACCCTGCAGCGCATCCTGGCGAAATACGCCCCCAGGGGATAGCCGGGGGGGATAGTCTGCGGGGGATAGCCAGGCGGGACTGGCAAGGAAGAAAAACGCGGCGGCGCCTATTGCCCGCCGCGCGCCGGCTGCGGCCGGGCGGCGGATGACTGCATGCCATCGATCAGCCGGCCCTGGTAGAGGGTGATGCCGAGGGCGGCGCCGGCATTGAGGCCCGCCTCCTCGTCCAGGCGGCAGAGCACGACGCGCTCGCGGCCGATGCGCGACACCGCCGCCTTCAGCACCGCACCGCGCTGGCCGTTCACCTCGTCGGAGAGGCTGGGCGTGAAGGCGAGCTTGACGAAATCGAAGCCGAGCCAGTCGCGGTCGATCAGCGGCAGGGTCAAGGGGTGCAGGCAATCGACGATGATCTTGTAGCCGCGCTCCTTGAGGAAATCGCGGGCGAAGAAGTATTCGGCCGGGTCGTTGATCACGTCGAGGGCCGGCAGCTCGACCGCCAGCGAGCCGCGGTCCTGCACGTTGGTCGACTTGTCGAATTCCATGAATTCCGGCGCCATGACCGAGCGGACGTTGAGGTTGAGCGCGGCGCCCTTCAGCATCGGCTGCAT
This sequence comes from Dongiaceae bacterium, assembly GCA_039808885.1. Lineage (GTDB taxonomy): Bacteria > Pseudomonadota > Alphaproteobacteria > Dongiales > Dongiaceae > Dongia_A. Next base: position 17,461 of record JBDHTX010000007.1, read on the forward strand.
CTCGCGCCGCGCCATCAGCGCCAGCATGCGGCGATCGAGCGCCCGGGTCAGGTAGCGGAACAGGAATTCGTCGGCGGTGATGTTGTGGCCCGGCAGCAGGGTCTGCGCCAGGTAGTACATGGAGAAATAGAGCTCGTGGTAGATCTTCTCCGGCCGCATGCCGGGGATGATGGCGCAGACATCCTGGCGGCGCAGGATGTTGGCGAGGTCGGCCTGGGCGATGGCCCGCTCGATCTGCTCCACCTGGCCCGGCGCGATCTCGATGCCGCCGGGCCGGCCGGCGGCTCCCGGCGATGCCTGCGCCGCGTCGAGGGCGACCCGGCGCGCATCGTCGAGCGCCCGCGCCCGCCGCAGCAGCGCGTCATAATCCTTGGCCAGGTCGTACCAGGCGCAGAACTGCGCCTCGTCCGGCGCGCCCTGCGCGCCGGTGAACAGCGGGTCCTCGGCGAACAGGTAGCGGAACTGCAGCACGCAGGCATCGATCTCGGCGATGCTGGCGCCCTTGGCGATCACCACGACGTTGTTGTTGTGCAGTTCGTAGATCGCGGCGTCGAAGCGGCGGATCAGCGGCTCCAGCGTCTTGCGCACGATGCGCAGATGGTGCGGACGCTGATGATAGGGCCTGAGCAGGCTGAGATGGATCTCGCAAGCGATGCGCCCGGCGCGGTGGCGCTCCAGCCGCTCCACGAAGTCGAGCAGGATCTCTTCATGGCTCTGAGAGCGCGCATCCCGCCGCGTATCGCTGATCCACTCGCTCATGCGCTCCGGCCCCGGCGACGATCGCCGCCCCCAACCTGCCCGATCATGGTAAAGGAAGCGCTAAGCCCGCCCGCGAGCGGCGGTCAGCGCCGGTGCAGCCACCAGCCCGTCTCGTTGATGGAATAGACCGGCTGGTAGTGGCGGATGGAATTGGCCGGCACCACCGAGGAGATCTGGTTGTCGAGCAGCATCGGATCGTCGCCGACATAGACCACCAGGACCGCATGGCCGACGCCGAGATTGAGATCCTGCAGCGCCACCACGCGCATGTCCTCGACCGGCACGCCCAGCGCCTTCAGCGCCATGTATTTGGAGATCGCGTAATCCTCGCAATCGCCATTCTTCTTCAGGAACTCGTACGGCGTCTCCCAGTAGTCTTCTTCGCCCCAGTTCTTGATGTCGAGGGTGTAGCGGTGGGCGTTCATCGCCCGGTTCACCTCCTTCATCTGGGTCTGCAGGTCCTTGCCCTGCAGATCGGCGAGGAACTCCTTCCAGCCCTTGGTGGTGCAGGTGGAGCTGTCGCAAGGCTTCTTGCCGTCGTCGAAGCGCTGGACCATGCCGGTCCACTTCGGGAATCGCGCCACCTTCTTGGAGAACAGCTCGATCGAGCCGAAGATCTTGGGATATTTGCGCGCCTCGGCGGGCGCCGCGGCGAGGGCGATGGCCAGGCTGACCAGCACAGCCGGGGCCAACCGCAGGCAGCCGCGCGCCCATGCGCCGACCGGCACGCCCCTATACCCTGCGATCCAGCGACTTGGCGCCACGGCTGTTCCTCGTTCCTTGCCGCTCAAGCTGGGCATTTAAGATTAATTTGCCGTTAATTGGCCGTCTCCTAGGTTTATGTTAGCCTGCGGAACCTTCGCGACCACCGAACAAGGCCGTTACAACAGGAGTTTGCAGTGTCTGAGGGCGCATCCGGCGCGGAGCATGGCTTGTTCGAGCCGTTGCGGCCGAGGACCGGCCTCGATCCGAAAATCATCTTTCCCGCCATCATCCTGGTCGTGCTCGGCCTGGTCGGCGCCTGGGCGATCTACCAATTCGTCGCCAATGAGCGCGACCGCGAACTCACCCAGTGGCAGGTCCGCCTCGGCATCGTTGCCGACAGCCGGACCGTGGAGGTCGAGCGCTGGCTCGCCCGCAATGTCGCCGACCTGACCGCGCTGGCCGACAACGAATCGGTGCAGCTCTATGTCAGCTCGATCGACGAGCTCAGCGCCGAGCCGGACCAGCAGGACCAGGTCCAGGGCTTCCGCGAATACCTGCAGAACCTGCTGCTGGTGGCCGCCGAGCGCGGCGGGTTCGGCGACAAGGCCGGCGCGCAACCCAATTTCAACCAGGAAAAGGCCAGCACCGGCGGCATCCTCATCGTCGACAGCGCCGGCAAGGTCATCGCCACCTCGCCCGAGGCGCCGGCCTATGACGGCGCGCTGAAGGCCTTCGCCGAGAGCGTGCCCGCCGGCCAGGCCGTCACCGGACCGCTGCTGCTGGACGAGGACAAGCAGGCCACCATGACCTTCGTGGTGCCGCTGTTCGCGGTCCAGTCGGACAAGAGCGCCGCCGCGCAGATTGGCCGCATCATCGGCGTGAAGCGGGTGATGGCCGAGCTGTTCCCGCTGCTGCGCCAGCCGGGCGACGTCACCCGGACCGCGACCACCGTGCTGCTCTCCGGCGATGCCACCAAGGTCACCTATCTCTCGCCGATCGCGCGGCCGGGCCAGGCGGTGGAGCCGGCCGGCCTCGCCATGGAAAAGGCGACCCCGGCGCTCGACGCCGCCTTCGCCGTCGCAACCGGCGACGGCTTCGCCGCCGACCGCAAGGATTACCGCGGCCGCGACGTGCTGGTGACCTCGCGCGCGATCAAGGGCAGCCCGCCGGCGGCGCCCTGGGTCCTGATGCACGCCATCGACTATGCCGAGGCGCTCGGCCCGTCGGAATCGCGCGCCCGTTTCCTCACCATCATGCTGGGTCTCGGGCTGCTGCTGGTCGCGGTGGCGATCATCGCGGTGTGGCGCCACGGCTCCTCGCAGCGCGCCTCGGAGGCCGCCGACAAGTTCCAGCACCTGGCCCAGCAGTTCCAGGCGCAGAAGGACCTGCTGCAGCTGGTGACCGACAGCCAGCCGACCAGCATCTTCATCCTCGATCAGCAGCACCGCTACCGCTTCGCCAACCAGCAGGCGAGCCGCGCCGCCGGCATCACGCCGGGCGAGATGCTGGGCAAGGACATCGACGCGGTGATCGGCCCGGCGCTGGCCAAGCGCTACACCAATCTCAACGACCAGGCGCAGGAGACCGGCGCCGCGGTCACCGACGTGGCCCGCATGGAGCATGACGGCCAGCTGCAGGTGCTGCAATCGGAGCACATCCCGCTGAAGGGCCGCTCGGGCGCCGCCGCCGGCGTGCTGACCGTCGAGCGCGACATCACCGACGTGGTGACCGAGCGCGAGAAGCGCGCCCGCACCTTGCAGAACCTGGTGAAGACGCTGGTGGGCGTGGTCGACCGCCGCGACCCCTTCGCCGCCAACCATTCCATGCGCGTGGCCAAGGTGGCGGGCGCCGTGGCGCGCGAGATGGGTTTGACCGAGATCGAGGCCGACACCACCGAGATCGCCGGCAACCTGCTCAATCTCGGCAAGATCATGATCCCGCCCGAGGTGCTGGCCAAGACCGGCGACCTGACCGAGGACGAGCGGCGCATGCTGCGCAACTCGGTGCAGATGAGCGCCGACATGCTGCAGAACATCGAGTTCGACGGCCCGGTGGTGGAGACCCTGCGCCAGGCCCAGGAACGCTGGGACGGCAGCGGCCAGCCGCGCGGCCTGAAGGGCGAGGCGATCCTGGTCACCGCCCGCATCATCGCCGTCGCCAACGCCCTGGTCGGCATGATCAGCGACCGCGCCTTCCGCCAGGGCATGTCGATCGATGCGGCGATCGAGATCCTGTTCAAGGAATCCGGCAAGGCCTATGACCGCCGCGTGGTGGCCGCGCTGGTCAACTATCTCGACAACCGCGACGGCCGCAGCCAGATCGGCGACGCGCTGCCGACGGCGGGCTAGGCAACCGCCTACGGCAACTCCCCGTCGAACAGCCGGGCCAGGCGCCGGCTGGCGGTCAGCGCCACGCCGAGGATCAGGCTGCGGCGGCGGTTGCCGTTGATGGCGGCGGTTTCCGATTCGCGCAGCACCGAGCCGCCATGGGCGTCGGCAACGATCAGTCCGACATCTCCGGGCAGCAGATCCTGCGGGAAGACCGGTTCGACGGCGAAATAGAAGCGGTCGCAATATTCCAGATACTCGTGCCATTTGCGGTCGGCGGCGAAATCGGCGCGAGAGGACTTGATCTCCACGATCACCACCTGGCCGGCGCCGTCGATGGCGAGGATGTCCGCCCGCCGGCCATTGCCCAGGGTGTATTCGGCGAGCGCGGCATAGCCCAGCCCTTCCAGCAGGCGGATGACGCCGCGGGCGATGCGCTGGGCGGTGGCTGGCAGTTGCGGATCCGGATCGGTCATCTGGTCATCCTCGTGCGCGCGCGTCATCCTGCGTCGGCGGCCTGCCGGTCGCAACCTTGCGCCCCGCGACCGGGCCGGGACGGGCCCTTGCGTCCCGGGCGGGCTCTTGTCGGCGACATTGCGCGTCTTTATCAAGTTCGCGATGAGCGATCTGCGCGCCCCCTCCTCCGAGGTCGAGTCGCCGGCCGCGGCGGCGGCCCCGGGCGCGGATGGCGCGGCCCCGCCAATCGCCGTCCCTGCTCTGGCCACGCCACAGCCGGGCCGGTTGCGTCGCGCCTGGCGCTGGCTGCTCCGCGCCGCCGTCCTGGTGCTGATCGCCAGCCTGGCGCTTGCCGCGCTCTACCGCTTCGTGCCGGTGCCGGTAACCCCGCTCATGGTGCTGCGCCTGTTCGAGGGCGAAGGCTTCGCCAAGGACTGGGTCGCCTATGACGAGATCTCGCCCAACCTGGCGCGCGCGGTGATCGCGGCGGAGGACAGCGGGTTCTGCCAGCATTGGGGTTTCGATTTCGAGGCGATCCAGCGCGCCCTGCAGCACAACGAGAAGTCAGACCGCCTGCGCGGCGGCAGCACCATCAGCAACCAGACCGCCAAGAACGTCTTTCTGTGGCCCGGCGACACCCGCATCGGTCGCTATTCGCGCAAGGCGATCGAGCCCTTCTTCACCTTGTTGATCGAGGTCATGTGGGGCAAGCGGCGCATCCTCGAGGTCTATCTGAACGTCGTCGAATGGGGTCATGGCATCTACGGGGCGGAGGCGGCGGCGCAATACCACTTCCACAAACCCGCCAGCGCGCTCAGCCGGCGGGAGGCGGCCCTGCTGGCGGCCGTGCTGCCCAATCCGCGCCGTTTCGATGCCGGCAAGCCCAGCAACTACGTCAAGCGCCGGGCCAATGCGATCCAGGGGCGGATGAACGACGTGGCCGATCCGACCGGCTCGCCCTGCCAATAGGCGGCCGGGCGAGTCCACAACCACCATTTGGTAAGAACAACGGAGAATCCCTACATCTTGTAGCAGGCGCCAGGGAGCCTCGCGGTTACATCCCGCCTATAGCGCAAGACAGCCCGGTATCGCTGGCCCGGAAGGCGGCTGTTAACTATACTATCCTTTGAAATTACTCAATGAAATCGAGACATAAACGAATTATCCACGATTCCATCCCCAAGATGCCGTTTTGGCAGTGATCGGTTTCCAATCCATCCGATGAACCAGGGCCAACATCCCACCGAGTCCGCCCAGCATCCCGCGCCCGGCGCCGCCGGCGGGGACGGCGCGCCGGCGGCGCGCCCGGCGCCATCCCTGGACCTGGAGCAGCAGCGCACCCGGCGCATGCTGGCGACCCTGATCGTGATGGTGCTGGCCTTGACGGTGACCGCCGCGGGCCTGGTCAGCTGGTATCTCTATCGCACCGAATACGCCAACAGCCGGCTCAACCTCGAGCGCTTCGCCCATGCGGTCTCGGAACAGACCGAATGGGAGATGCAGCAGCTCGATACCGTGCTGCAGCTGGCCCGCACCTGGCTTGGCCGCTCCGAACAGCTGGAACTGAGCAGCACGTCGCGCCTGCAGGAGCGCATCCAGCCGCGGCTGATCGGCCTGCCCGCCGTGCAGAGTGTCATCGTCAGCAACGAGAACGGCACGCTGCGCATGGTGACGCGCGACAGCATGGCGGTGCCGATCACCGGCTTCGACCCGCGCCCGCTGTTCCGCTACTACCAGGAGCATCCGGAAGCCGACCTCACGATCGGCGCGCCGTTCCGCCTGGCCGGCGCGGAGACCTGGGCCTTCCCGGTCAGCCGCCCGATCCTGGACAAATCGGGCTCCCTGCTTGGCGCGGTCACCCTGGTGGTGGATGCGCAGGTCCTGGCCGAACGCTACCGCCTGGTGCGGCCGGGCGACGACAACCGGGTCTCCCTGCTGCGCTCCGACGGCGCCCTGCTGATCGACGACGCCGGCAACGCCAGCATCATGGCGCAGAGCTTCATCAACCTTGATTCGCCCAATCTGACCAGCCTGGGCAACCGGGAGAAATGGACCGCGTCCGACGGCGCCGAGAGCCTCGCCTTCCTCAGGGCGCTGGACGGCTTCCCGTTGGTGGTCGCGGCGTCGCTGCCGCGCGCCGAGGTCGGCGAGAAGGTGCGGCCCGGCCTGCTGCTGATCGGCGGGCTGACCGCCGCCGCGGGGCTGGCGCTGGCGGCGATCGCCCTGCTGTTCGGCCGCCGCATCCTGTCGAGCCAGGCGAATTTGCGCAAGCAGCGCGACTTCGTCGCCCGGGTGCTGGATTCCGCCGACGTGATCGTGTTCGTGCAGGACATCACCGGGCGGGTGGTGCGTTGCAACGCCGAGGCGCAACTGCTGGGCTACGCCGCCGAGGAGTTGCTGTCGCTCGACCCGTTCCTCCACCTGGTCCCGCGCGAGGAGCAGGACCTGGTGGCGGCCGCCCGCATCCGCTCGCGCTCCGGGCAGAATCCGGAGCCCTATGAATGCCATCTGCTGACCCGGCAGGGCGAGCGGCGGTTGATCCGCTGGTCGACCACCCAGGTGCCGGACCCCGACGGCCGCCACAACCTGATCCTGAGCGTCGGCACCGACGTCACCGAGGAGCGCCGCCAGGGCGACGCCATCGCCCGCAACAATGCGATCATGGACCGGGCGCAGTCGATCGCCCGCATGTGCTGCTGGTCGGCGCGGCCGGAGACCACGTCGGGCCAGTGGCAGGATTGCCTGTTCAGCTATTCCGCCAACGCCATCGAGGTCTATGGCTACAGCGCCGACACGATCGACCTGCCGCTGGAGCAGTTCATCCAGCGCTTCGCCCATCCCGACGACCAGGGACCGATGGCGGACCACTATCGCGCCTTCTACGAGGGCGACAACGAGCGGCTGGCCTTCACCTTCCGCCTGAAGCAGCCCGACGGCAGCTATCGCTACATCCGCGATTTCGCCGAGAAGCGCCAGGACATGAATACCGGCGCGGCCGAGATCATCGGCATGTCGCAGGACGTCACCCAGCAGATGGCGGCCGACGCCATGCTGCGGGAAAGCGAGATCAAGCTGCGCCGCGCGCACCGCCTCGCCAAGCTCTGCTACTGGACCTACGATCCCTTCGCCGCGGCGCAGGGCGGCGCCGACCGGCTGGTCTTCTCCGGCGACACCGAGGAGATCTTCGGCGCCCCGGTGGAGGAGCTCAACGTCGCGGCGCACAGCCCGCTCATCGCCATGGCCCACCCCGATGACCGGGCCGTGGTACTGGCGGAATGGCGCGCCTTCATGGTCGCGCCCGAGTCCAGCCATACCTTCGACTACCGCCTGTGCCGGCGCGGCGGCGAGATCCGCGACGTGCGCGTGTCCGCCGAGAAGGTGCTGAACGAGCACGGCGTGGTCGGCCAGGTCATCGGCGTGGTGCAGGACATCACCGACCGCAAGCGCAGCGAGCTCGCCATGGCGCGCAGCGAGGACCTGCTGCGCCACGCCCACCGGCTGACCCGCATCGGCTACTGGGTCTGGGAGCCCCGTGACGTGGCGCAGTCCGCCGATCACGGCTGGCTGCACGTCTCAACCGAATTCTCCGACATGCTGGGCGTGACGCCGGAAGACGTGCCGCTGGAAGAAACGGATCTGGTCAACAAGTTCAGCCATCCCGACGATATCGAATCTGCGTTCGCGGCGGTGGAGCCGTTCGTCACCCGCACCGCCGACCGCTACAGCGTCAAGTTCCGAGCCCGCAAGCCCAACGGCGAGATCGTGCACCTGCACATGGATGCCGAGCGCGTGCGCGACGAACAAGGCAACATCCTCTATGAAGTCGGCGTGGCGCAGGATGTGACCGAGCAGCGCCAGCGCGAAATGGAGCTGATCACCGCTCGGCGCGCCGCCGAGATCGCCAACCGCACCAAGACGCAGTTCCTCGCCAACATGAGCCACGAGCTGCGCACGCCGCTCAACGCCGTGATCGGCTTCTCGCAGCTGATCAAGGACCAGGCCTTCGGCGTGATCCCCGAGCGCTATCTGACCTATGCCGACGACATCAACAGCAGCGGCAAGCTGCTGCTGGCGTTGATCAACGACATCCTCGACATGTCGCGCATCGAGGCCGGCCAGCACAAGCTGATCGAGGAAGTGATCTCGCCCGAGGCGGCGATCAACGACTGCGTCCGCATGGTGGCGGCCAAGGCCGCCGATGGCGGCGTCAAGCTGATGGTGGAGAACAAGGGGCCATTGCCGGCGCTGAAGGCCGACGAGCGCGCCTTGAAGCAGGTGCTGCTGAACGTGCTCAGCAACGCGGTCAAGTTCACGCCGCAGGGCGGCTCGGTCACCATCGCCGGGCTGCGCCTGCCCGACGGCCGCCTCCAGGTGCAGATCGCCGATACCGGCATCGGCATCTCCGAGGAGGCGCTGAAGGACCTGTTCCAGCCCTTCCGCCAGGCCGACGCCTCGATCAGCCGGCGCTTCGGCGGCACCGGCCTCGGCCTCGCCATCAGCAAGAAGCTGATCGAGTTGCACGGCGGCCAGATCGAGGTCACCAGCCAGTCCGGACGCGGCACCTGCGTCATGCTGCGCCTGCCCGTCGAGCGCGTGGTCGACGAGGCGCCGGCCGCGCGGCTGCAGGCCTGATCCCGGCTAGGGAAAACGGTTCTCCACCACCAGCACCCAGGGACGGTCATGGGTGAGGTCAAGACGGCCCAGGCCGTCGACCTGCCGCACCGTCTTCGACACCGAATTGCGCACGTTGCCGCCGATGCTCTCCAGCCGCGTGCCGTCGACGGCGACGACCAGGTCGCAATGCATCGGCGTGCCGTCGGGAATGCGGTCGAAGGCGGGGAGGCTGGCCCCGGCCCGGGTGGCGCAGATCAGGTCGCCTGGCTTCGGCGCATAGCTCCGGGCGTCGCGCAGGGCGAAGCGGGCGCCGGGCCGCTCCTGCATCCGCCCGATGTCGCGCAGATAATCGGCATGCAGGCCGCTGAGGGTGAAGGCGCCGGCGGGCACGCCGGATTCGACCATCAGCCAGGAGATGAAAGCCGCCGACCAGGGCTTGTCGCAATCCTGGCCGGTCCAGTCCTCATCCACCGCGCGCCAGTATTCGGCGATGCGCGGGCTGCCCCGGCGCTCGTCCTCCCACACGCCCACGGGATCGATGCGCTCCCGGCCGCCATCGTGATAGATGGTCTGGCCGCCGAACGCGTTCCATTCGGCCGCGGCCAACCTTAGGATGTTGCCGCGCACCAGGGCGGGATCGACGGGCGGGCGTTGCGGCACCACGGCGCAGCCGGCGGCACCGATCAGCAGGCCGCCCAGAATTCCCCGCAGAACCGCCCGCCGGAGGACTTGCAGGATCATGACCACGCTCCACCCTCGTCAAGCCAACAGCGGCGCCAGCCTGTCATGAAGCTGCGGGTTTTGGCAGTGGGTCGGCTGAAATCCGGGCCGGAGCAGGCGCTGATCGCCGAATACGCCAAGCGGCTGCAATGGCCGCTCAGCCTCGAGGAGGTGGAGGAGCGGCGGCCGCTGGCCGGCGCCGCCCTGAAAGCGCGCGAGGCGGAGTTGCTGGCCGCGGCCCTGGACCAGCCGCGCGGCAGGAAGGGCGATTCCGGGAAAGCGGGCCGCCGCATCCTGGTGGCGCTGGACGAACGCGGCAAATCCCTGACCAGCCGGGATTTCGCCCGCCAGCTGGCGGCCTGGCAGGACCAGGGTGCGGCCGAGGCGGTGTTCCTCCTGGGCGGCGCCGATGGCCTCGCCGAGTCGCTGCGGAACGGGGCCGATCTGCTGCTGTCGCTGGGGCAAATGACTTGGCCGCATATGCTGGCGCGTGCCATGTTGGTGGAGCAAATATACCGCGCCCAGCAGATCCTGGCCGGGCACCCGTACCACCGCGATTAGCCCGTCCGAGAAACCGGAAGGCATCGCTCTTGGAGACCCGCATGCGCCTCTTGCGTCCATTGCGCCTGGCCGCCGCCGCCCTCGCCGCAACGCTTGCCGTCACCCTCGCCGGCTGCCTGGACGAATCCGAGCACCCGGTTTCCGCGGCCGACCCGGCGCAGGAAGACCCGCGCCTGTGGGGCGCCTGGCTCAACCTGCAGGAGGACGGCTTCACCATCGTGCATGTCCAGGCGACCGAGAAGCACGGCCTGCACATCATTGCCATCGACCACGGCGTCGAAGGCATCGGCGGCGAGCCGGATGTCTACGAGGCTTTCGCTTCCAGGCTGCCCGTCGGCGACTATCTGAATGTCGAGGTGACCGGCGACGAGGCCGGCTATCTGATCGGCAAATACAGCTTCGACGGCAAGGACGCGCTGTCGGTCGCCTTCCCGGCGGAAGCGGCGTTGAAGGCCGCGATCGCGGGCGGCGCGTTGCCGGGCAAGATCACCGACGAGAACGGCGTGCTCGATCTGCGCATCACCGCCAGCTCGGAGCAATGGCAGGCCTTCCTGGCCAAGCCGCCTGCGGATTTCTTCAACGAGCCGATCCAGTTCCAGCGCGTCGGCCCATCCTATGTCAGCGAGTGAGAGGCGAGAGACCAGCGTGAGCAAGCGACCGAAACCCGTTGTGCTGTGCATCCTCGACGGCTGGGGCCATCGCCCGCAGACCGACCACAACGCCGTCGAACAGGCGGCGACGCCGAACTGGCACGCGCTGCTGCGCGACTGCCCGCACGCGCTGATCGACGCCTCGGAACTGCATGTCGGATTGCCGGAAGGCCAGATGGGCAATTCCGAAGTCGGCCACATGAACCTGGGCGCCGGGCGCGTGGTCATGCAGGACCTGCCGCGCATCGACCAGGCGATCGCCAGCGGCGAACTGGCGCGCAATCCGCAGTTGCGCGATTTCATCGCCAGGCTGAAGCGGAGCGGCGGCACCTGCCACCTGATGGGCCTGCTGTCGGCGGGCGGCGTGCACTCGCACCAGGATCACCTGGTCGCGCTGGCCAGGATCGTCGCCGCGGAGGGTGTCAGGGTCGCCCTGCACGGCTTCCTCGACGGCCGCGACACGCCGCCCAGCAGCGCGAAACAATTCGTGGCCCAGGTCGCCGCGGCCATCGCCGGCCATCCCGGCATCTTCTTCGCCACCATCGGCGGGCGCTATTTCGCCATGGATCGCGACAAGCGCTGGGAGCGGGTCGAGCTTGCCTATGACGCGTTCTTCGGCGCGGCACCCTATCGCGCGGCCAGCGTCCAGGAGGCGGTCGCCGCCGCCTATGCGCGCGAGGAGACCGACGAATTCGTCAAGCCGACCCTGATCGGCGATTTCGCCGGCATCCGGGACGGCGACGGGCTGCTGATGGGGAATTTCCGCGCCGATCGCGCGCGGCAGATCCTGACCACCCTGCTCGATCCCGCCTTCGACGGCTTCCCGCGCAAGAAGGTGGCGAAATTCGCCGCCGTGCTCGGGCTGGTCGAATATTCCAGCGCGCTCGCCAAGCTGATGCCCTGCGTGTTCCCGCCGGCGGAGCTGACCGAGACCCTGGGCGAGATCGTGGCCAAGGCGGGGCTCAGGCAATTGCGCATCGCCGAGACCGAGAAATATGCCCACGTCACCTTCTTCTTCAACGGCGGCGAGGAGCGGCTGTTCCCCGGCGAGGAGCGCATCCTGGTGCCCTCGCCGAAGGTCGCGACCTACGACCTGCAGCCGGAGATGTCGGCCTATGAGGTGACCGACAAGCTGGTGGCGGCGATCGAGTCCGACGCCTTCGACCTGGTGGTGGTGAATTTCGCTAACACCGACATGGTCGGGCATAGCGGCGACCTTGCCGCGGCGATCAAGGCGGTCGAGGCGGTCGATCGCTGCCTGGGCCGGCTGCGCGCGGCGGTCGAGGCCAAGGGCGGCGCGCTGCTGATCACCGCCGATCACGGCAATGCCGAGACCATGCAGGACCCGGTCACCGGCGAGCCGCATACCGCGCACACGCTGAACCGCGTGCCGGTGATCGTGCTCGGCGCCGGCCAGCGCCGCGTCGTCGACGGCAAGCTCGCCGACGTGGCGCCGACCCTGCTGGAGCTGATGGGCCTGCCCAAGCCGGCGGCGATGACCGGTCATTCGCTGTTGTCGCCGCGTGAGGAATCCCGCGCCCGTGCCACGGCGTAATCCCAGGCGTAGTCCCACGCGCAATCCCACGCGCAATCCCCGGCGCAATCCCCGGCGGATCGCCCGGCCGGCCTTGCTGGCGCTGGCGCTCGCGCTGGCCGCCCTGCGGCCGGCGGCGGCGCAGAACCCGGCGCCCTCGCCCAACGAATTGCGCAACATCCAGGAGCAGATCGACCAGGGCAAGATCCAGGCGTCCGAATTGAAGCGCCGGGCCGAGCAATTGGCCCGCGACGTGGCCAAGCTGCAGAAGCAGCTGATCGAATCCGCCGCCGCGGTGCAGGGGGCCGAGGACGAGGCCACCCGACTGGAGGACGAGCTGGCGCAGCTTGCCGACCAGGAACAGGCGCATTCCGCCGAACTCGCGCTCAAGCGCAACCAGTTGAGTCGCACCCTGATGGCGCTGGAGCGGCTGTCGCTGCGGCCGTCGCAGGCCGCGTTCTTCTCCGACCGGCCGGCGGTGGACGAGGCGCGCGCGGCGCTGCTGCTGGCGGCGGCGACCCAGGCGCTGGACACGCGCGCGCGCCAGCTGCAGAGCGACCTGGCGCAAATCCAGGAGCTGCGCGAGGCGACGGCGGCGAAGCAGGAGGAACTGGCGCAATCGGTGCGCCGTCTGGCCAAGGAGAACACGCAGCTGGCCAGCCTCCTGGAGACCAAGGCGAAGCTGCAGGAGACGACGTTGCAGCAGACCGCCGAGCAGAAAAAGCGCCAGGCGCAGCTTGCCGCCCAAGCCGACAACCTGAAGGACCTGCTGGACCGCCTGGCGGCGGCGCAGGCGGAAGAGGCGGCGCGCCAGGAAGCGGCGGAGGCCGCGGCCGCGGCCGAGCAGGAAAATGCCGATACGGCGGAGCCGGACAACGCGCCGGAGGAAGGCGCCGCGGGCGATGTGCAGACCGCATCGCGCCCGCCGCAGCCTGATCTGGGCGCTGCCCTCAGCACGCCGCCGCCAGCCGATCTGCGCGGCTTCCCCGCCACGGCCGGCGGGCTGACCCGGCCGGCGCGCGGCGACATCGTCGCCAGGTTCGGCCAGCGCACCGACGCCTTCGGCGAGGGCAAGGGACTCGTGTTCGCCACCCGGCCGGGGGCGCAGATCGTAGCCCCCTTTGATGGCCAAATTGTGTTCGAGGGGCCGTTCCGGTCCTATGGCCAAATATTGATCATCGAGCACCGTGGCGGCTATCATACGGTGCTTGCCGGGCTGGCGCGCGTGGCGGTTGCCGTGGGGCAATGGCTGAAGGCCGGCGAGCCGGTGGGCGCGATGGCGGCTACGCCTGACACCCACCCGCAGCTTTATGTCGAATTGCGCCGCAGCGGAGCGCCGTTTGATCCGGAACCGTGGCTCGCGCCGTAAGGATACCGCAAGGTTTGCCAGTCACGATATTGCATAAGGATTTCTGGCGCGCCGGATGTCGCCCCCCTACAATCCGGCCCCTGACCGTCAGGACCGCCACGCCTACAGACGCATCTTACAGAAGGTCGCTCAGCGAATGATCCGCACCACCCTACTTGCCGCCACCGCCCTGGCCACCGGCCTGGTCATCGGCGGCGTCGCTTTCCACGCCACCAACGTCAGCGCCCAGGCGGCGTCCACCACCAACACCTATGAGCAGCTCAACCTGTTCGGCGAGGTGTTCGAGCGCATCCGCGACAACTACGTCGAAGAGACGAACGAGGAGCAGCTGATCGAGGCGGCGGTCAACGGCATGCTCACCTCGCTCGATCCGCATTCGAGCTATCTCAATCAGAAAGATTTCCAGGACATGCAGGTCCAGACCAAGGGCGAGTTTGGCGGCCTTGGCATCGAAGTAACCATGGAGGACGGCCTGGTGAAGGTGGTGACGCCGATGGACGGCACCCCGGCGGCCGAGGCCGGCCTGCAGCCCGGCGACCTGATCTCCGCCCTCGACGGCGTGCCGATCGTCGGCCTTTCCCTCAACGACGCGGTCGAGAAGATGCGCGGCGAGGTCGGCACCTCGATCAAGCTCACCGTCATCCGCGGCACCCAGGATCCCTTCGACGTCACGCTGAAGCGCGCGGTCATCGCGGTCAAGTCGGTGCGCTGGGAGCTGGAGCAGGGCAATGTCGGCTATGTCCGCATCTCCAGCTTCAGCGAGAAGACCGATAGCGGCCTGCGCGAGGCCATCGCCAAGCTGAAGGAAGCGACCAAGAACGAGCTCAACGGCCTGGTCCTCGACCTGCGCAACAACCCGGGCGGCCTGCTCGACCAGGCGATCGCGGTCAGCGACGATTTCCTCGACAAGGGCGAGATCGTCTCCACCCGCGGCCGCGACGCGGCGGAAGCGCAGCGCTGGAACGCGGAAGCCGGCGACCTGATCGACGGCAAGCCGGTGGTGATCCTGATCAACGGCGGCTCGGCCTCGGCCTCGGAGATCGTCTCCGGCGCCCTGCAGGACCAGCGCCGGGCGATCCTGCTGGGTACCAAGAGCTTCGGCAAGGGCTCGGTGCAGTCGATCATCCCGATCCCCAACCACGGCGCCATCCGCCTGACCACGGCGCGCTACTACACGCCGTCCGGCCGCTCGATCCAGGCCAAGGGCATCGAGCCGGATATCGAGGTGCAGCAGGCGAAGATCGAAAGCCTGGGCCCCGACGTCAGCCGCCACGAATCGGACCTGCCCGGCGCGCTCAGCAACCCGGACGACGCCAACGCGCCGAAGACCGGCGAGCAGCCGGCGAAGCCGGGCGCCGCGGCCGCGCCGGATGGCAATGCCGCCCCGGCCCAGGCCGCGGGCGACCAGGCCCCGGCGATGCCGGAGGACACCGAGCCCTTCGTCGGCTCGGAGAAGATCCAGATCGCCCGGCCGTCGGCCGACTACCAGCTGGCCCGCGCCCTCGATCTGCTGCGCGGCCTGGCGCTGCTGCAGAAGCAGGCCGCCAACTAGGGCGGCCGCGGACAAACCGTTGTCGATTTCGGGGCCGCCGCGTTCCAGCTTCGCGCTGTTCGGCGGCCCCGGATTCATCCTGCTCCTGCTGCTGGTCTTCGGCCTCGGCGGCGGCGGGCTGCTCCTCGTCAATAGCGGGTGGCTGACGCAATCGGGCGGCGCTAGCATGTCGCTGCCGGGCAGCCTCGGCGGCGCCCCAGCCGCGCCCAAGGCCGATTCCGCCGGCGATGCCGCGCCGCTCCAGCCGCTGCAGCCGATGCGGGCCGAGCCCGTCGCTGTCGCGCCGCCGGCCGAACCCGCCTATCCGATCGTCACCGAGGATCTGTCGCCGATCGACCTGCTGGTCCGCTACACGCCGGACCCGGCCCTGGCCCTGCGCGAAGACGAGGGCGGCGCTGCCGCAGACGACACCCGCACTGACGCCCGGCGCTTCCGCCGGCCGAGCACTATCCCCGCGAGCGCCAATCGCCTGGCCCTGGTGGTGACCGGGCTCGGCCGGGACCGCAGGCAGACCGCGCAGGCGATCCTGGCCCTGCCGGCCGAGATCAGCCTCAGCTTCCAGGCCGGCAGCGCCGATCTGGAGAGCTGGATCGCCGCCGCGCGGGCTTATGGCCACGAGGCGCTGATCGATCTCGATCTCGGCACCGCCGACACCCTCGCCGGGGCGCCGGGAGATCTCGGCGACACGCGGCTGCTGGCCGAGCTTGGCCCGGCGGAGAACCTGCGCCGTCTCGACGCGCTGCTGGCCCGGGCGCCCAAGGCCGCCGGGGTGGCGGTCACCATCACCGACGGCTTCCTGGCCGATGCCGCCGCCCTGACCCCGATCCTGGCGCGGCTGCAGGCGGGCGGCTTCGTCATCGTCGGCCTGCCGGTCACGGCGCCGCGCACCATCGCCGCCGACCGCACGCTCGATCCGGCGCTGGACGCCGCCGGTCTGGCGCGCGAGGCCATGGCGCTGAAGGCGCTCACCCGGCAGCGCAAGGCGGCCGTGGCGCTGAGCGACGCGGGCAATGCCATCGCGCTGGCCGCGACCCTGGCGCGCAGCGGCGGGGGCGCGGCAGAAATCGCGCTTGTGCCGGCCAGTGCGCTGGTCGAAGATTAATGGATCCTGTGTCCCGTCAGCCCGTCATTCCCACATCGCGCCATGGCCAAGAATCCCGCGCCAACCCCTTTGAGCAAGGCGGAGATCGCCAGGCTGCCCTATCGGCCCGGCGTCGGCATCACGCTGTTCAACCAGAGGGGCCAGGTCTTCGTCGCCCAGCGCATCGACAATCCAGGCCCGGCCTGGCAGATGCCGCAGGGCGGCATCGACAAGGGCGAGGAGCCGCTGCAGGCTGCCTGGCGCGAGATGAAGGAGGAGATCGGCACCGACCGCGCCCGCTACGTGGGCGAGACCAGGGACTGGCTGCAATACGATCTGCCGGACGACCTGGTTCCGCTGATCTGGAAGGGCCGCTTCCGCGGCCAGCGGCAGAAGTGGTTCGCCTTCCGCTTCCTCGGCGAGGATCGCGACATCGACATCGACACCAAGCACCCGGAATTCTCGTCCTGGCGCTGGGCCGAGCTCGAGGAATTGCCGGATCTGATCGTGCCGTTCAAGCGCCGGCTCTATGAGGAGCTGGTCGAGGAATTCGCGCCGCTGATCGGCCATGCCGTTCCGGCCAGGAAATAATCCCGGCCAGTGTCCCCGCAGATTTGAGGTCGACAGCGGCGTGCGGCGCCGCTACCAAGGGCGCCAGCCTTGGGAAGGGAGACAGGAATGGCCAAGCTCAAAGTCCACGATATCGCGCCGGAAAAGCTGAAGACGCTGACCAAGGCGGTGATGGCCACCGACAAGGGCGACATCACCATCGAGTTCTATCCCGACGTGGCGCCCAACACGGTGGCCAATTTCTATGTCCTGGCCGAGGACGGCTATTACGACGGCCTCACCTTCCATCGCGTCATCCCCGGCTTCGTCGCCCAGGGCGGCTGCCCGAACGGCACCGGCGGCGGCGGCCCCGGCTGGGAGATCGCCTGCGAGCTGAAGGGCAACCCGCACAAGCATGTCGAGGGGGCGCTGTCCATGGCCCATCGCGGCCGCGACACCGGCGGCTCGCAGTTCTTCCTGGTGCTGGAGCCGCAGCCGCATCTCGACGGCAACCACACCGTCTTCGGCCAGGTGGTCGAGGGCCTCGACGTGATGCACGCCCTCAAGCAGGGCGACCACATCAAGAGCGTGAAGTTCGCGGCGTAGGCTCGCAAAGCCTTCGCTCGCCACCCCTCACCCTGTCCCTCTCCCACCCCGTTCGCGGATGCGAACATTCGTTCGCGTGGGGAGCGGGGACGCTGTTGCCGACACCGAACTCAAAGCCCCTCTCCCCTTGTGGGAGAGGGGTTGGGGTGAGGGGTGGCCGCAGCCCCGGTTTTCAGTGCAGCAGCACCGCGCCTAAGGCCACCATGCCGACTGCGGCGTAGCGGCGGGGGTGGAAGCGCTCCTTCAGGATGAAGGCGCTGAAGATGGCGGCGAAGATCACGCTGGTCTCGCGCAGCGCCGCCACCTGGGCCATGAAGGCCTGGCTCATCGCATAGATGGCGATGCCGTAGGCGGCCATGGAGAGGGCGCCGCCGAGCGCGCCGGTCTTCCAGTGCCGCTTGGCCAGCGAGAACAGCTTCTGCCCGCGAAGCGCCAGGCAGATGAGGATCAAGGCCGGCGCATCGAGCACGAACAGCCAGACGATGTAGCCGTATTTGTCGCCGGCCACCCGGACGCCCTGCCCGTCGCACAGCGTGTAGCCCATGATGCTGAGCCCGGTGAGCAGGCCGAAGACCACGGCGCGCCAGTTGTGCCTCGCGTCGCCGGCGCGGTCCACCGCCAGGGAGAAGATGCCGATCGAGATGGCGGCGACGCCGGCCATCTCGGTGGTCGACAGCGCCTCGCCCACGAATATCCAGGACGTGATCGCGACCAGCAGCGGCGCCGAGCCGCGCGCGGTGGGATAGACCAGGGACAGGTTGCCGTGGCGGTAGCCGAGC
Source organism: Dongiaceae bacterium (assembly GCA_039808885.1). Classification (GTDB taxonomy): domain Bacteria; phylum Pseudomonadota; class Alphaproteobacteria; order Dongiales; family Dongiaceae; genus Dongia_A. The sequence continues at coordinate 35,723 of JBDHTX010000007.1, forward strand.
AGCAGGAAGATGTAATAGCCGATATGGGTGACGAGCGATCCGAACAGGAAGATCCAGCTCGGCCGGTCGGGGAAGTCGACGAAGGGCACGAAGGCGAGCGCGATCAGCCCGGCCATGCCCATGATCAGGGTCATGTTGACCAGGGCGTCGTTGCCGAACTTGACCAGCACGTTCCAGCCGGCATGCATCACCGCCGCCAGCAGCACGAGCAGGGTCCAGGTCAGGGAGAGGGTCAAGGAACGGCCGTTCGGAAAGGCGTCATGAATGCGTCACATCCTGGCACGGCGACGCGGGCGGCGGCAAATCGGCGCTGTCGATGGAGGTATAGGTCGCCGGCACCTGACGCTGCATCACCCCCCTTCCCCACCTTCCCCCGCCCCGCGGACGAATGTCCGCATTCGCGGACGGGCGGGGCAAGGAGTTCACCTGTGCAATACCAACACCGAGAATCCTTGGAAACGATGCACTGCCGACGCCGCGTCTCGCTGGGCTCCTTCCCCCCTTGCGGGGGAAGGTCGGGAAGGGGGGTGCCGGTGCACGATGCCCGCGAGACTTACTCCGTCACCCACTTTTTCCGCAGCTCGCCCAGCCGGCCCTCCGGGATCGCCGCCTGGATCTCGCGGGTCAGGCGGTTCATGACCGCGATGTTGTGCTGGGTCAGCAATTGCAGGCCGAGCAGCTCTTCCGCCTTCAGCAAATGGTGCAGATAGGCGCGGCTGAAATTGCGGCAGCAATAGCAGTCGCAGGCCTCGTCCACCGGCAGCGGATCCTCGCGGAAGCGGGCGTTGCGCAGGTTGACCCGCTCGCCCTTCACGCCCGGCATCAGCGCGGCGCCATGGCGGGCGATGCGGGTCGGGCTCACGCAATCGAAGCTGTCGATGCCCTGGGCCACCCCGGCGAAGATGTCGCGGATGCCGCCGATGCCGAGCAGATGCGTGGGCCGCGTGTGGTCGAGCTTCGCCATCGCGTAGCCGACCACCTCGTCCATCTGCGCGGTGTTGCCGCCCAAGGTGCCGCCCACCGCGTTGCCGAAGAAGGGCCGCGAGTTCACGAACTCCGCCGCCTCGTGGCGCAGGTCCTCGTAGATGCCGCCCTGCAGGATGCCGTAGAGCGCCTGCTTTCCCCCATGACCTTTTCCGTCGGCGCCGCGTTCGAACTCGGCGATGCAGCGGTCGGCCCAGCGGTTGCTCAAGCGCAGCGAGCGCTCGGTGTATCTGCGGTCGGAATGGAACGGCGTGCATTCGTCGAAGGTGACGATGAGGTCGGCGCCGAGCTTGCGCTGGATGTCGATCGAGCCTTCGGGCGTCAGAAGATGTTTCCGGCCGTCGATATAGGAGCGGAAGGCCGCCCCCTTCTCGCTGATCTTCAAGAGCGTCTTCGGCCGCGCGATCTCGCGCCGGCCCTTGATCTCGTCGGCGACCGAGCCGTGGCCCAGGCTGAAGATCTGGAAGCCGCCGGAATCGGTCAGCATCGGCCCGTCCCAGCCCATGAAGCGGTGCAGCCCGCCCATCTTCTCGACCAGATCGGCGCCCGGCTGCAGCATCAGGTGATAGGTGTTGGAGAGGATGATGCTGGTCTTCTCCGCGCGCAGCATGGCGGGCGAGGCCGCCTTCATCGCCGCCTTGGTGGCGCAGAAGATGAAGGCCGGCGTCTCCAGCACGCCATGCGGCGTGGTCAGTCGCCCGCGCCGCGCGCGCGTGCCGGCAGGATCGGTCGCGGTGATCTCGAAGCCGAAATTGGGATAGGTGAGGGTCATTGGGCCGCTATCCTCGCCGGAAACCACGCACTCCCATCGTCATCCCCGGGCTTGACCCGGGGATCCAAGTTTCCATCCGCATAGAATGGGGTGCGTCCGCGCGGAACCTGGATTGCCGGGTCAAGCCCGGCAATGACGAAACAAAGTGTGGCTGTGCCCATCAAGCCGGCACCGCCACCAGGTTGTCGGCGCGCGCCTCATAGGTCTTGCGGTCCTCCTCGGGCAGGAACCAGCGCGCGGCGTACATGAAGGGCGCCTCGACGAAGGCCATGAAGAGGCGGATCCAATAGGTGCCGAGGATGAAGGTGAAGACCAGCGTCTGCAGGTCGACCACCTGGTCATGCTGGCCGAGCAGCCAGGGGAACACCATCCAGGCCAAGGTCGAGAACACCGTGTTGTCGACCAGCGCCGACACGGCGGTGGAACCGCAGGCGCGCGCCCAGAGCTGGCCCGGGCCCGTCCATTGCCGGATCTTCTGGAACACGAAGATGTCGTTGAACTGGCTGATCAGGTAGGAGGTCAGGCCGGCGATCAGCAGCGTCGCCTGCGGCATGTAGAGTGCCGCGATGTGCTCGGCATTGGGCAGCGCCCATTCCATGCCGGAGGCCTGCGCCTCCTCCGCGCCCATCGGCTTGTAGCCCATGGCGAGGATCATCATCACCGTCATCAGCAGCATTGCGGAGAAGCCGAGCCACACCGCCTTCCTGGCCACGGCGCGGCCGTAATACTCGGTCAGCACGTCGGTCGCGATATAGGTCGCGGAGAAGGCGACGGTGCCGAGCGGAATGGGCGCGGCATAGAAGGCGAAGGTCGCCGCCTTCAGCACCTGCACATTCGCGGCGACGATGCCGATGGCGATGAAGATGAACATGCCGGCGGCGCCGAACGGGCGCAGCACCAGCGGGATGAGGCTGAAAACGACGGCAAGCTCGATGACGAGCATCGCTTCGGTCGGCAGGGCGTTCAGCCCGGCCACCAGATCGGCGAACATTTGGCTCCCTTCCTCGGTCTCCGGGATGACAGCCCGGGCGAGCCGAAAGGCTATGGTTCAGTCACAACGCATTTGCCCGCGCGAACCGGGAGATGCCCGATGCGCAGGCGGTGGTTTGCGGTGGTGCATGCTTCAAGTATCGAGCCCGTCACCCCCACCCTAACCCTCCCCCCTCAAGGGGGAGGGGACCGATCGAGCAAGTTGCTCGGTCTGCTCCTTCCCCCTTGAGGGGGGAAGGGTGGGATGGGGGTGATACGCTCGCTCTCGAAACGAGCTCCACCCCGCCAACTTCACCCTACCCACGAAAAACCCGCGGGACCTTGCGGCCGCGCGGGTTGTTCGAACTCTGATTCCGGCCGCAGCCGGAAAATCCTTACGCGGCGAGGCGCGCGCTGGCCTTCTCGATGCGGCGCTTCAGGCGGCGCGCATCGGCCGGCAGCTTGGCGTCCGGGGTCGACAGCAGATAGGCGTCGAGGCCGCCATTGTGCTCGATGGTGCGGATCGCGTTCACCGTCAGGCGCAGCTTCACCATCTGGTTCAGCGCGTCGCTGAGCAGGCTGGTCGCCTGCAGGTTCGGCAGGAAGCGCCGCTTGGTCTTGTTGTTGGCATGGCTGACATGGTTGCCAACCAGGACACCCTTGCCAGTGATATCGCAACGCCGCGCCATGACGGAATCCTTCTCGATCAAATACTTAGAGGCCGGCGGGTCACGCCTGCCGGCCGGGTCGCGCGGGTTTTAGAGAAGGCCGGCCGGCCCGTCAAGGTGATTCCGCCGTCGGGGCCGCCCGGCTATTCCTGCAAGCCCTTGAAAAAGCTGGAAAGCACCTGGCGGGCGGCGGCGCCGGGGGACAGCTTGCGGGCGGCCACCTTGGCCTCCAGCTTGGCCAGCAGGGCGGCCAGGTCCGGGTCGGCGCGCAGCTGTTCCAGCAGCCCGTCGGTCACTTCCTGGGCCAGCCAGGACTTGGCCTGGTCGCGGCGGCGGGAATCGAACTCCCCGCTCTTGGCGGTCGCCTTGCGGAACGCCTGCACCTTGGCCCAGACCGCTTCCATGCCCTCGCCCTTCAGCGCCGAGCATTTCACCACGCCCGGCTGCCAGTCGGCATGGATCGGCTGCATCAGGCGCAGGGCGTGGGCGTAGTCCGCGGCGGTGCGTTCCGCGGCGGGGGCCAGGTCGCCATCGGCCTTGTTGACGATGAGCAGGTCGGCCAGCTCCATGACGCCGCGCTTGACCCCTTGCAAGTCGTCGCCCCCGCCCGGCGCCAGGAGCAGCAGGAACATGTCGGTCATCTCGGCCACCGCCGTCTCCGACTGGCCAACGCCGACCGTCTCGACGATCACCACGTCGAAGCCGGCGGCCTCGCAGAGCAGCATCGCCTCGCGCGTGCGCCGGGCGACGCCGCCCAGCGTCTCGCCGGCCGGGCTCGGGCGGATGAAGGCCTCCTTGCGCTTCGACAATTCGGTCATCCGCGTCTTGTCGCCGAGGATCGACCCGCCGGAGATCTTCGACGAGGGATCGATGGCGAGGACCGCGACCTTGTGGCCCTGCTCGATCAGGTATTGGCCGAAGGATTCGATGAAGGTTGACTTGCCGACGCCGGGCGGGCCCGAGATGCCGAGGCGCACCGACTTCCCCGTCTTCGGCAGCAGCGCGTCGAGCAGCGCCTCCGCCTCGCCCCGGTGGTCGGCGCGGCGCGATTCCACGAGGGTGATGGCGCGCGCCAGGGCGCGGCGGTCGCCCGCCTTGATGCGGTCGGCCAGCTCGGAACCGGGGACGGTCATTTCGCCGCCTCGATGACCGTCACCTTGTCGGGCGAGGGCGAGGCCAACTTGCGCTCCGCCGCCTCCTGCTGGCGCCACCACATCGCGGCATACATGCCGTCCTGCGCCAGCAGATCGGCATGGCGGCCGCGCTCGGCGATGTGGCCGTCGGCCAGCACGATGATCTCGTCGGCATCGACCACGGTCGACAGGCGATGGGCGATGACCAGGGTGGTGCGGCTCCTCGACAGCTCGCGGAGGTTGGTCTGGATCTCGCGCTCGGTCTGGGTGTCGAGCGCCGAGGTCGCCTCGTCGAACAGCAGGATCGGCGGCGCCTTCAAGATGGTGCGGGCGATGGCGACACGCTGCTTCTCGCCGCCGGAGAGCTTCAGGCCGCGTTCGCCCACCCGCGTCTTGTAGCCGTCGGGCAGCTTCTCGATGAAGCCGGCGATCTGCGCCAGGAACGCCGCCTGTTCGATCTCGTCATGGGTCGCGTCCGGGCGGCCATAGGCGATGTTGTATTCGACCGTGTCGTTGAACAGCACGGTGTCCTGCGGGACGATGCCGATGGCGCCGCGCAGGCTCTGCTGCTTCACGTCGCGGACATCCTGGCCGTCGATCAGGATGCGCCCGGAGGTCACGTCGTAGAAGCGGAACAGCAGGCGCGAGATGGTGGATTTGCCGGCGCCCGAGGGCCCGACGATGGCGAGCGTCCTGCCGGCGGGCACGCGGAAGCTGACGCCCTTGAGGATCGGCCGCCGCGCGTCATAGCCGAACACCACGTCGTCGAACACGATCTCGCCCGCTTGCACCCGCAGGGGCGGCGCGCCGGGCTTGTCACGCACGTCGACGTCCACGCGCAGCAGGGCGAACATCGCCTCCATGTCGATCAGCGACTGGCGGATCTCGCGATAGACGGTGCCGAGGAAGTTGAGCGGCAGATAGAGCTGGATGAGATACGCGTTCACCAGGACGAAATCGCCGACGTTCATGCCGCCTGCGGCGACCTCGAAGGCCGCCATGGTCATCATCACCGTCGCGCCGATGGCGATGATCGCGGCCTGGCCGATGTTCAGCGTCGCCAGCGTGGTGCGCGACTTCACCGCCGCATGCTCATAGGCCTGCAGCGCGATGTCGTAGCGCCGCGCCTCATGCTCCTCGTTGTTGAAGTATTTGACGGTCTCGAAATTGAGCAGCGAATCGACCGCCTTGGTATTGGCGCTCTGGTCGCTCTCATTCATCTGCCGGCGGTACTTGATGCGCCATTCGGTGACGCCGAAGGTGTACCAGATATAGCCGCCGATGGTGACCGCCGTCGCCAGCGCGTAGCGCCAGTCGTAGAGCGTCCACAGGATGCCGCAGACCATGGCGATCTCGAGCAGCGTCGGCAGCACGTTGAACAGCACGAAGAACAGCAGGAACTCGATGCCCTTGGCGCCGCGCTCGATGGCGCGGGTCAGGCCGCCGGTCTGCCGGTCGAGATGGAACTTGAGCGACAGCGCATGCAAATGCCGGAAGGTCTGCAGCGCCACGTTGCGGATGGCGCGCTGGGCCACCCGGGCGAAGATGCCGTCGCGCAGCTCGGAGAACAGCTGGGTAGTCACCCGCGCCACGCCATAGGCCAACAGCAGGCCGACCGGCACGGCGATCGCGGCCGCGGCGCCGCCGGCCGCCACCGCCGCGCCGGCGCCGACCTTCGGCGTCAGGGCGTCGATCATGCTCTTGAACAGGATCGGCACATAGACGTTGGTGAGCTTGGCCACCACCAGGCAAACCACCGCGGCGCCCACCCGGGCGCGCAAATCCCAGCCGATCCGCGTCCACAGATGCGGCAGCAATTCCCGCACTGCCCGCAACTGACCGCCGCCCCCGGCCTTCGCCTCGATTGCCATGAATTGCCCTGAAGAACCCAGATCCCGCCCCTTTATGTAGGTCCGGGGCGGGGCCGGGGCAATTGCTAAGAGCACAGGGTCTCCCCCTCCCCGGGAGGGAGCGGAGATGAGGAATGGCGCCGCCACAGACTCGATGGGCCCCTTCCCCCCTTGCGGGGGAAGGTTGGGAAGGGGGGTGAAGCAGCGCCGGGTCTGTCCGCGAAGGGCCATCGCTCAATATCGCCTGCGGCGATGCGCGCCCGTAAGGCGCGCTCCCCCCTTCCGGCTGCGACTAGGCTCGCCTTGCTCGCCAAGTCTCCGCTGCCTTCCCCCGCAAGGGGGGAAGGAGAGCTATTCTTTGGGATCGGGGTTCAGTGCTCCGTCGCCCGCCCCAGGCTGCGGGACATGACCAAATAGAGCTTGCCCACATCGGCGGTAATGAAGGTGGCGTTCAGCACCGATTCCGGGTCGGCGCTGGCCGAATGGGTCAGCAGGTCCTCGAACTTGTTGATGTAGCGATCGACCATGTCCTGGAACTTGTCGTCGCGCTGGTAGCGCTGCTGAATCGCCGGGATGACGTAGGAATCCTTCATCTTGAACAGCCGGCGGGCGAAGACCGAGCGGTCGCCGTCGCGGTAGCGCTTCCACACGTCCTCCGGCACCTCGGAATCGAGCAGGGTGTGGATGTCGAGCGCCAGCCCGTTCAGCTCCTCGATCATCACCGCGGCCACGCGCAGGAAGCCCTCGCGGGTCGATTGCGCGGTGGTCTGGCGCAGCTTGTCCAGCCGGTCCATCGCCGCCTGGGTCGACTTGGCGATCTCCTGGGTCTGCAGCTGGAAGCGGGTGCCCAGTTCGCCGGTCTGCTGCGTCGCGGCGTCGAGCGCCTGGCGCAGGGTCGCGGTCTGCCGCTCGAAGCCCTGGGCGACGCTGCTGGCGCGCTGCACCGCATGCTCGGCCGCGCGCGTCATCAGGGTGATGCGCTCCTCCAGCGTGTTGGAGGCGGCCTGGAACTCCTGGTTCAGGCGCTGCGCCGCCTCGACCAGGACGTTGCTCTGCTTGCCCGCCAGCTCGCCGGCGGCGCTGGATTCGGCGCGCGCGGCCTCGGCGCTGGCCTTGGCCGCGGCGGCAGCGGCGGTGAATTCCGCCGTCTGGCCCTGGAGCTGGCCGCGGATGCTGGCGCCGGTGCTCGCCACCTGCTGCGAGAGCTGCGCCAGCTCCTGCAATTGCGCGGCGACCGAGCCCTTGATCTCGTCGAGCTGGGAGGTCGCGCGCCTGGCCAGCTGGTTCAGCGCCTCGCCGCCGTCGCGGAAGCTCTGCACCACGTCGCGCGCCTGCCGCGCGCCTTCGAGCGTCGCGTTCTTCAGCGTGTTGGCGAGGCTCTCCACCTGGGTGTTCAAGGTCTCGAGCTGCGCCTCGCCGTCCTTGCCGGCCTGGCTCACCAGGCCGAGGCGGCGGGTCAGCGATTCGTTGAGGTCGTGCTGGCGCAGGATCGAGCGGTCGATGACGTTGGTCAGGCCCTCGGTCTGCTGCAGCAAGGCCTGGCCGACCTCCTCGAGGCGGCGGCGCGCCACGTCGGCCGCACCCGCCAGCTGGGCCGCCTGGCCCAGATGCAGCTGGGCCAGCTGGTCGGATTGCTTGGCGCCCTCGGCCGCCGCCTGGCGCAGGGTGTTGCATTGCTGCTCCACTTCCTGGCGCAGCACGATGGTCTTCGAGGTGGCGTTGGCCATCGCGGCGTCGAGCCCCTCGAGGCTGCGCTTCAGCGACTGGTTGAGGCCGCCGGCGCCGTCGCCGGCGCGCTTGGCCGCGTCGATCAGCGCCGCCGCGTCGTTGCGGAAGGAGCTGGAGATCGATTGCGCCTCGACCGCGACGCGCTCGGCCACCTTGGCGACGTCGTCGAGCTGGGCCTTCAGGCCCTGGCGGATCTCGAGCGTCGCGGCATTGGTCTTGGTCAGCGCCGCCGACAGATCGTCGTTCTGCTTCTTCAGCGTCTGCCCCAGCTCCATGGCGCGCTCGGCGGCCGAGACGCCCGCCGCCTTCAGGCCCGAGGCGTGGCGGTTCAGCAGGCTTTCGATCGCGCCGGCGATGTCCTCGATCTGGCGCTGCAGGCCGCGCCCGGCCTCCGCCGCGCGCTCGGTCAGCTGCATGCCGGCGCGGCTCGCCTCCGTCGCCTGCTTCGACAGCGCGTCGCGCAGGGCGTCGGCGACGTCGGCCGCCTGGGCGGCGGCCTTGCCCAGGGTCACCGATTGCGAGTTGGCGGCCTCCGACAATTGCCTGCCGCGCTCGACCAAGTCCTGGAACAGGCCGCGCACGGTCTCGGATTCGGCGCTGAGATTCTTGGTCGCCTCGGCGGCGGCCTGGGCGGCGACGTCCTTCAGATGCGCGGCCTGGCGCTGCGCCGCGTCCTCGAAGCTCGCCACGATGTCGGCGAGGCCCTGGCCGGTCAGCTCGGCCTGCACCTTGGCCGAGGCGCTCAAACCCTGCGTCTGCTGCACCAGCCCGGCGGCGGTGGCGGCGATCTCCTGCACCTGCAGCTTCAGCGCGGATTCCAGATAGCCGGTGGCCTGCTTGGCGGCGGCGATCAGGTCGTCGCGCTGGGCCACGGTCATCACCTGGAATTCCTTGACCTTGATGCCGATCTTCTCGGCGGCGCCGAGGAAGTCGTCCGACTGGCCGCGCAGGATCGATTGCAGTTCCGCCGTCGCCTGGCGCGCCATGTCGTGCAGCCGGGCGTTGGCGGCGCTCATCGACTGCTCGAGCGTGGCGGAGCGGGTCTCCAGCTCGCCGGCCGCCTCGCGCACCTGGGCCAGGTGGCGCTCCAGCTGGTCCTTGATCTTGGCTCCGGTCTGGTCGGTGACCTCGTTCAGCTTGTCGCCCTGGGCCAGCGCCAGGCTGGACAGGTCGCCGGTGCGCCGCACCAGGGAATCCACCACCGCGCTCAAGGCCTGTGAATGGCCGTCGAGCTGGTGGCCGAGGCTCTGCGCCGCGCGGTCGGCCGCTTCCGACAGCACGCGGCTCTGGCCGGCCGCGGCATCGGTCAGGGTCGCGGCGCGGCGGTCGATCTCCTGCAACGCGGCGGAGATGGCGTCGCCATAGGAGCTGACGGCCGCGCGCCAATGCTCGGCCGATTGCTGCTCCAGGCCCTTCATGCGCTCGGTGTGCTCGTCGAGATGCGCGCCGAAGCGCCCGGCGCTTTCCGCCGCCACCGCGTCGGCCCGCTTGGCGTGGCTCTCCAGCTCCTCGCCCAGGTTCCTGGTGCGCGTCTCCAGCGCCTGGACCAGCTCGGAGAGCTTGGCATGCTGCTCGCGCCAGGTCTCGCTCAGGGCCATGGTGTGCAGCGACATGCGCTGGCGCAGGGCGTCGCCCGCCTGCTCGGCGGCGGTCATGAGCTCGCTCTTCTGCTCGGCGATGCGCGTGCCGAGCTTCTCCATGCGCGCATCCAGCGCCTTGTCGAGGTCGCCGAGGCGCGATTCCTGCCCGGTCACCTGCGCGGCGAGGCGCTGGCCGGCGGCATCGATCAGGGCGCTCATGCGCTCCGACTGCTTCTCCACCGAGGCGGTCAGCCGGACATTGCGCTCGTCGGCTTCCTGCAGATGCTGGTCGATCTTCGCCGCTTCCTTGCGCAGCAGGTCGGCGAACAGGCCGGCGCCGCGATTGGCGGCGGCCTCCAGGATGGTGCCGTGGCCTTCGATCAGCCGCGCCAGCTCCTCGCCCTTCTTCTGCGCCAGCTCGGCGAGCTCGCCCAGCTTGACCTCGTGGTTGTCGATATGGGCGCGGAAACGCTGCGAGGCCGAATCGGCGGCCAAGGTCATGCGGCCGCCCTGCTGGTCGACCAGCTGCTGCAGCTCGGTGGTCTGCTTCGCCGCCGCATCGGCCGCGGTGGCGAGGATGCCCTTGAACTCGCCGATCTTGTCGGCGAGGGCGCGGGCGGAATCGATCGCCGCCTCGCCCAGCTTCTTGCTGTGGTCGTCGAGGGCGGCGCGCATCTGCAGCTGCTTCTCGCCCAGGCGGTCGGAGGCCGATTGCGCCATCGCCGAGACATCCTCGGCCAGGCGGTCGAAGGCCTGGCGGAACTGCTCGGCCGCCATGGAGGCGGCGCCCGACAGGCGCTCGACCTGGGCGCGGCTCGCCTGTTCCAGCACCGCGTTGTCGGCGGAGCAGCGTTCCGCCGCCGCCGCCGCCTGGTCGGCGAGGCGGGTGAGCTGCGCGCCCATCTGTTCCGCGGCGGCGCGGATGGTGGCGGCCAGGCCGTTGCTGTGATCGGTGAACTGGCGCTGCGCCTCGCTGGTCTTGCGCACCAGGTCGGCCATGGTCGAGGCGGCCATGCCGCCCAAGGTGTCCTGGTGCCGCTTCAGCGCGTTGGCCAGGCGCTGGGCGCCCTCGTCGGCGGCCAGCAGCAGGTCGCTGCGATGCTTGTCGATGCCTTCGACCAGCTTCTCGTAGCGGCGGTCGATCTGGCCCATCGCCTCGCCCAGGCGCTCATGCTCGGTCGTCGACTTGTCTTCGAGCGCCTTGGAGTGCCCGGCGATGGTGAGGCCGAGCTGCGACGACACCGCGGCCACGGTGCGCTCCAGCTCCTTGAAGCGCTCATGGGCAGTGCGCTGCGCCTGCTCCAGCCCGGCGATCTCGGCCTGGGTGGCGGCGCGCACGCTTTCGGTGGTCGCGTGGGCGGCCGATTGCAGATGCGCCACCTGCTCGTTCAGCTTGCCGGTCATCTGCGTATGCGTCGCCGCGGCAGAGGCGGCGGCGGCTTCGAGATTCTGCGCCCCGCGCTTGAGGTCCTGCTGGACCTGCTGGGTCAGCTCGGCGTTGCGGTCGCGGATGTCGGCGAGCGACTTGGTGAGATCGGCGGCGCTGGCGTTGAGGGCGGCGCGCACCGAATCCTGCAAATCGCCGACATGGCCCTTCAGATGGTCGATCGCCGCCTGCAGGCCGGATTCCAGCGCGGCGGTCTGCGCCGAGGCCGCCTGCATCATGCTCTCGCTCTGGCGGCGGCTGGATTCGGTCGCGTCGTCGATGCGGCCGGTCAGCGCGTCGAGGCGCGCCTGGAACTTGTCGATGCTCTGGTCGATGGCGTCGCCCAGGCGGTCGGCCTGGGTCTCCACCGCGTCGCGCACGGCGGAACCGTGATCGAGGATGCGGTCGATGATGCCGGTGATCTCGCCGCGCTTGACCTCCAGCGCCTGGGCGATGCGGGCCGCCCCTTCGTTGGCGGCGGCACCCAGGGCCTCGGCCTGGTCCTTGCCGGCCTGGCGCAATTCGCCGCGCTGCTTCTCCACCACCGCGATCATCTCGGTCAGCACCCGGCGCTGCTCGGCGAGGGTGGTCTCCACGTCCTCGGTGCGGGCGCGCGCCGCCTTGGCGGCGGTGTCGAGGTCGCTGGCCTGGGAGCGGAACAGGGCGCGGGTGCCGTCGAGGGCGGCGGCGGCCTCCTCGGTCGCGGCGCGCAGTTCGGCAGCCTGGCGGCGCAGGGATTCGGCCGCCGATTGCAGGCGATGCTCGCCGGCGGCGTCGGGGAAGGTCAGCTCGGCCAGGCGCGCGGCCAGCTTGTCGTTGTAGTCGCGCAGCTCGCGCCCGCGCATGATATAGGCGGCGGCGAGCCACAGGCAGAAGACCGGCGTGACGATGCCGGCGACGATGGCGCCCAGCTCATGCGGCAGCAGGCCCGACAGGCCGTCCAGGCCCCAATAGTCCAGGACGTAGTACCCGGCCAAGGCCAGCCACAGCAATGTGAGCGCGCCGGCGGCGAACCCCCAGATCCGCCGATCGCCGAATAGGCTCATAACCCTTCCTCCCCTGTGGCCGGCCCACGAAGCCTTGTCCGGATCAACCGGTTCGGCCGGCCACGATATGCAATGCTAGGCAGCTTTACGCTGACGCCGGATCAAGCCCAGGATTTCAGCGGCCGCCTTCGGTATGTTGGTGCCGGGGCCGAAGATTGCCGCCACGCCGGCTTTTTTCAAGAACTCATAATCCTGTGCCGGGATCACCCCGCCGGTCACCACCAGGATATCCCCCGCTCCCTCCGCCTTCAGCGCCGCGATCAACTGCGGCACCAATGTCTTATGCCCCGCCGCCTGGCTAGAGACGCCGATCACATGGACATCGTTTTCAATGGCTTGACGGCAGGCCTCCTCGGGGGTCTGAAACAGGGGTCCGATATCGACGTCGAAGCCCAGGTCGGCAAAGGCGGTGGCGATGATCTTGGCCCCGCGGTCATGGCCGTCCTGGCCCAGCTTGACCACCAGCAGGCGCGGCCGGCGGCCTTCGGCCTGCAGGAAGGCCTGGACCTCGCCCTGGATGGCGAGGAAATCGGGGTCGTTGCGGTAGGCGGCGCCATAGACCCCGGCGATCGAGCGGACTTCCGCCTTGTGCCGGCTATAGACCTGCTCCAGCGCGCTCGACACCTCGCCCACCGTGCAGCGGGCGCGCATGGCGGCGACCGAAAGCTCCAGCAGGTTCCCGCTGCCGTCCCTGGCCGCCTGGGTCAGCGCCGCGAGGGCGGCCTTCGCCTTGCCGGAATCGCGCGCCGCCTTCACCCGGCCGAGCCGGGCGATCTGCGCCTCGCGCACCTTGGAATTGTCGATGTCGAGGACGTCGAGCTCCGCCTTCTGGCCCGACTGGTACTTGTTCACCCCGACGATCACGTCCTCGCCGCGGTCGATGCGGGCCTGGCGGCGCGCCGCGGCCTCCTCGATGCGCAGCTTGGGCATGCCGGATTCCACCGCCTTGGTCATGCCGCCCAACGCCTCGACCTCGGCGATCAGCTTCTCCGCCTCGGCGACCAGCGAGGCGGTCAGGCTCTCGACGTAGTAGGAACCGCCGAGCGGGTCGATCACGTGCGGGATGCCGCTCTCTTCCTGGATGATCAGCTGGGTGTTGCGGGCGATGGCGGCCGAAGCCGGCGTCGGCAATGCGATCGCCTCGTCCAGCGCGTTGGTGTGCAGCGACTGCGTGCCGCCGAGCACCGCGGCCATCGCCTCGATGGTCGTGCGCACCACGTTGTTGTAGGGGTCCTGCTCGGTCAAGGAGACGCCGGAGGTCTGGCAATGGGTCCTGAGCGCGAGCGATTGCGGGTCCTTGGCATCGAAGCCCCGCATCAGCTTGGCCCACAGGAAGCGCGCGGCGCGCAGCTTCGCCACCTCCATGAAGAAGTTCATGCCGATGGCGAAGAAGAAGCTGAGCCGCGGGGCAAACTCGTCGACCTTCAGCCCCTTCGACAAGGCGGCGCGGACATATTCCATGCCGTCGGCCAGCGTGAAGGCGAGTTCCTGGACGGCCGTCGCCCCGGCCTCCTGCATGTGGTAGCCGGAGATCGAGATCGAGTTGAACTTCGGCATGTTCTTCGCCGTGTAGGCGATGATGTCGGCGACGATGCGCATCGAGGGTGCGGGCGGATAGATGTAGGTGTTCCGCACCATGAACTCTTTCAGGATGTCGTTCTGGATGGTGCCGGAGAGCTGCGCCTGCGCGACGCCCTGCTCCTCTCCCGCGACGATGAAGCTGGCCAGCACGGGCAGCACGGCGCCGTTCATCGTCATCGACACCGACATCTGGTCGAGCGGGATGCCGTCGAACAGGATCTTCATGTCCTCGACGCTGTCGATGGCCACACCGGCCTTGCCGACATCGCCGACCACGCGGGGGTGATCGGAGTCATAGCCGCGATGGGTGGCGAGGTCGAAGGCGACGGACAGGCCCATCTGCCCCTTCGCCAGGTTATCGCGGTAGAAGGCGTTGGATTCCTCGGCCGTGGAGAACCCGGCATATTGCCGGATGGTCCAGGCGCGGTTGGCGTACATGGTGGCGCGCGGACCGCGCAGGTAGGGCGGGAAGCCGGGCAGCGAACCGAGGGTTTCCAGGTTCTCCAGGTCGGCGGCGGTATAGAGCGGCTTCACCGCGATGCCTTCCGGCGTGATCCAGGTCAGGCCGGCCGGATCGGCGCCGCGCAATTCCTTCGCCGCCAAGGCCCGCCATTGATCCAGATCCGGCTGCTCGCTCTTCGCCACGAAAGCTCCCCTGCCGCAGTGCAAAAACGGGGCAGACTATAGCGGAGCAAGCGCGCGTAAGTCCAGGAAGGGCAAGGGTTTCGGCCCGGCCCGGGCGCCGATGTCGCAGGCGCCGGAACAGTGCTGGAATCAGATCCAGGAGGCGGTGGACAGTTCCATCAGGCGGTCGATCTCGCCCTGGTCCATGGCGTGGATGTCGCCGTGGATGGCGGCGCTGGCGCGGTCGACCAGGGCGCGCAGGCCGCTCACCGACATTTCCACGATGTGGCGGCAGCGCTCGGTATCGCCCTTGGCGGTCGCCGCCTCGACCGCCGGCAGCGCCGTGGCCACCAGCCGGTTCATCTCCGCCACCACGTAGTCGAAGGTGTTGCGGAATTCCGGCGGCGAATAGGGATAGGCGGCGATGGCGAGATCGCGGTCGGCGATGGAAGACGACTGGAAATGCTCGACATAGCTCTTGGGCTCCCAGGCGCGGCAATCCTCCAGGCATTCCGGCGCGTCGGGGATCAACTCCATCAGCATGATGATTTCGTTGAAATGGTTCAGATAGTCGGTCGCCAGCAGGGTGCGGTCGTTGACGTTGGTGCCCTTGGCCCGGGCGCAGAAATCCTCGTACCACGCCGCGCGGTGCGCATCCGCCGCGGGCGGCGCATTGGTCACGATTGCTGAGGAATTGCCCGTCGCCGTCATTGCGCCTTTCACCCGACCCGGCCTGTCAAACAGGCGCGGGCCACCCAAGCCGACCCGGCATGCGGACCGATCCAGCGTCCATGATCGGCCGGTATCCTTAATTTTCTATGTGCCGATCAATCATCTAGAGGGTATCGCGCCTACGCCAAAAGGCGAAAGAAGGGGATCGCCTGGTCGTAGCCCTTGAGCGCCGCCTGATCGGGGCGCAGGTCCCGGCCGGCCAGGATCGGCCGGATCGCCGGGTCTTCCGCGATTTCCGGCGACAGGACTATTTCCCCACCCCGGCTCTCGCCCTGCAGCCGGGCCGTCATGTTCACGGTGGAGCCGAAGTAGTCCAGCCGGTCGTTCAGGGTGACCGCGATGGTCGGGCCGGCATGGATGCCGAGCTTGATGACCAGCGGCGGGTGGCCCTGCCCGCCCGCCGGCTGGCGGTTGAACTCGGCGATCCGGGCCTGGATCTCCAGCGCGGCGGCGACCGCCTGGGCGGGCGAGACGAAGGCCGCCATGACCGCGTCGCCGATGGTCTTCACGATGGCGCCTTCATGGTCGCGGATCGCCTTGGCCAGGACGGCGAAATGGTCGCGCACCAGGCGGTAGGCATTGGCGTCGCCGATCGCCTGGTAGAGCGCCGTCGACCCCTTGAGATCGCTGAACAGCAGCGCGATGCGGCCGACCGCGACCTCGTCGCCCGGCCGCAGCACGTCGTCGGAGAACAAATCGCGGAATGCCTGCAGCGATGTGACCCGGTCGGCGGTCAGCGCGTCGGCGACCCAGGCGCGGTCCTCGATCAGCGCGATGCGCGGCCGGGCGGAGCGGTTGACCAGGCGCAGCAGGTTCGGCCCGGCCGGCGGCCCGGCGGAGACATCGTCCGCATCGATCACCAGCGCCGGCAGATCGCCCGCCCGCCAGTCGATGTCGGCCTCCGGCCCCGGCTCCAGGGTGCGGAAGCGATAGGGACCGAAGGGCAGCCGCGCCGCGAGCTCGCGCGTTTCGCCCGGCGCCAGCAGCACCTGCGCCTTCACATGCGGCACCGACATCGGCCCCCACAGGCAGTATTCGCCGCTGTCCAGCACGCGCACCGCGGGCGCCGGGTGGAAGGTCGCCTCGACATTGCGCGAGAAGTCGCGGTCGTAGTCGATGTTGCAGGACCCGCAATGCGCGCCCTGCGGCAGGCGGTCGAGGCCGCCCGACCAGCCCTTGGCCACCCGGCAGCGCGGGCAAAGCAGGTCCCAGCGCAATTCGAGCAGACCGGAGCGCACCGCCTGCAGGCACAGCTCGATGGCCTGCAGCGGCGGCACGCCCCAAAGCCGCGCCAGCGCCAGCGGCCGCACCCGCCAGAGGTCGACTTCCTGCGCCCCGAGCAGATGGTCGGCGAGCCGGCGGGCGAGGCCGTGCCCGTTCGGCGTCGCCTCGATCGCCGCCACCATCGCATCGATGCGCCCGCGCCGCGCGTCGTCGATGGCGGGCGGCTGATAGGTGAAGGGCTGCGGACGCTGGCCGGCGGCGAAATCGACGGCCTCCCGGGCCATGCGCGAGAACGTCTTCTCGGTCGCGGCGAACATGCGCCGGCTCATCAGCCGGCCGAGCAGATTGGCCGGCTCCAGCCCCATGGTGTAGCGCACCCGGCATCCGGCGCCCCGCGGCTCCATGCGCAGAACGGCGGTCAGCGATTTCAGCGGGCCGTTCTGGAAATAGCGGGTGTGCTCGAACCATTGCTCGGTCACCCAGTTGACCGGCTGCTCCTGCCATTTGAGATGGAAGGGGCCCATCCGCGCGGCGCCGAAATACTGCACCGAACCGTCGGCTTGCGGGATCTCGGTGATCTGGTGCTTGGGCAGCTCCGCCGCCTCGTTGAAGCGCGCGGTGTCGGCCAGCAGCGGCCAGATCGCCGAAGCCGGCTGGTCCAGGGACCATTCCCAGGTGCGCGAAAGCTGGGTCATGCGTCAGATCACCCGAACGGCCTTCCACTCCCATCGCTTGGGAGGACGGTGCTCACCACGCCAGATGCGCGATGGCGTAGTCCGGCGTTTCGCCCAGCTTACGGCACAGCGCCGTCAGCCGGGCAAGCTCTATGCTATTGTCTACGAGGATCTCGGCGTGGTGGATGCCGCCCACGGTGAACAAAGTTCCGGCGCCGATGCCGCGGCCGCCCGCGACATCGGTGCGCAGCGAATCGCCGACGCAGAGCACGCGGTCCCGCCGCAGCCCGAAATCCGCCAGGATGCGGCGATAGACCTCCGGATGGGGCTTGCCGAACCAGACCACCTCGCCGCCCATCTCCTGGTAGGCGAGCGCGATGGCGCCGGCGCAGATCTCCTCCACCCCGCCGCGATGCACCATCAGGTCCGGATTGGCGCAGACCATCGGCAGGCGGCGCGCCAGGGCGATGTGCAGCGCGGGCAGGAACTCCACCACCGTCTCCTGCGTGGTCTCCTTGCCGATGGCCAGGACGAAATCGGCCTCCGCCGGCGGCGCTTCGACCAGTCCCGCATCATCCACCATGGCGCGGTCGCGGCGCGCCATGATGGCATATGCCTTGTTGCCGCGGCCGCGCAGCGCCGGGATCGCGTCGCCGGTGATGGCGCGCCAGGTCTCCTCGCCCGAGCAATAGAGCGCCGCGTAGAGATCGCGGCCGACGCCCATCTCGTTGAGGCGCGCTTCCGCCTCGCGCGCGCGGCGCGGCGCGTTGGAGAGGATGATCGTGGTCTTGCCCGCCGCCTTCAGCCGGTGCAGGCAGTCGAGCGCCCCGGGATAGACGGTGACGCCGTCATGCAGGCAGCCCCAGAGATCGAGGATGAAGGCGTCGTAAGCGGACGCGATCTCGCCGAGGCCGCGGATGACGCGGGTGGACAGGGTCATGGACGGGCCGCCGGGATTTCGCGTTCGGGTTGCTCAGGTGAGCGGGTTGATCAGGTGAGCGGGCCGGTACTGTCGCTCTTCGCGATGCGCGGCTCGCCGAACAGGTAGCCTTGCCCGAAATCGATCTGCAAATCCAGCAGCTCGACCAGCATCGGCTCGGTCTCGATGCGCTCCACCACCAGGTCGATGGCGTAGGAATCGAGCGTGCGCTTCAGCATCTTCGGATCGGCGCCGAACAGGCCCTGGCGCGCGGCGTCGAGCACGCGGGCGGCGTCGAGCTTGAGGAAGCGGAAATGCCGCGCCGACAAATCGGAGGCGTCGATGTCGAGATCGCTCACCTGGTCGAGCGAGAAGCGGAAGCCCATCTGCGCCAGGCGGTCGAGGTCCTTCCACAGCGAATCGTCGGCCTGGGCCAGGGCGCGCTGCGGGAACTCGAAGACCAGGGCCGGCGCCAGCTCGATGTTCTGCGCCATCAGCTGGATGAAGTCGCGGAAGAAGCCGCGATCCACCAGGGTATGCGGCGAGATGTTGAGGAAGAAGCCGAGATTGCTGTTGCTCTTGCGGATGCGGCGCAGCGTCTGGATGCAGCGGAACAGCAGCAGATTGTCGATGGCGGTCAGCAGGCCGTAGCGCTCGGCGACATCGAGATACTGCTCCGGCACGATGATCTTGCCGTCGCGCGTGCGCACCCGCGAGTAGCATTCGAAATAGCGCCGCTTGCGCTGCGGCAGGCTGACGATGGGCTGCAGGGCCAGCTCGACCGCGTTCTCGCGCAGGCCCTCGCGCACAAGGTCGAGGATGGTCTGCTCGTCGAGCCCTTCGGCGATCGGCGGCATCGGCAGCGAACCGGCGGCGGCGTTCTGCCCGGCACCCTGCGGCTGCGCCTGGGATGGAATCGCGGGCGCCCCGCCGGCGGGATCGGCGCTCGGCCGCAGGCCGGGCTGCGCGGCAGCCGGCGGCACCGGTGCCGCGGCGATGCCGGAGGTGCCGCTGCGCGCGGAATAGAGCCGCTCGATCAGCGACTGCAGGACCTTCACTTCGGCGACGACCTCGCCCACGTCCTGGGCCGGGCGCGACTGCAGGTCGATCAGCGCGTGGCGCATCTGGCCCAGCTCGCCTTCCAGGCGGCGTTGCAGGCGTTCGCCATGCGACAGGGCCTCGAGCGCGCCGGCGATGCGGCTGCGGGTCAGGCGCTGGGCCTCGACCAGCTCGAGGGCGAGATGGATGACCGCGCCCAGCAGCAGCACGAAGCCGCCGGACAGCAGCGCCTCGGTCGGCGTGACGCCGGGCATATACACCGGCAGCCCGAAGGCGATCAGCGCCGCGGGCAGCAGGTAGATCAGGCACGGCAGAAGGCGGCGGAATCCGGTGATCATCTTGCCTCACGTGGTAACGCCGGTTTGGTTAATGCAACCTTAAACCAGTCAAATGCGCTCATCGATGGTCGCGCCCGACTGCCGCCGCGACCGAAGGCAGACCGTCGCGCTCCAGGCAGGCGAGAAGCTCGCGCTTGATGCGCCGGACCAGGCCCGGCCCTTCGAAGACCAGCGCCGAATAGAGCTGCACCAGGCTGGCCCCGGCGCGGATCTTGGCATAGGCGTCCGCCCCGCTGGCGACGCCGCCGACGCCGATCAGCGGCAGCCTGCCTTCGGTCAGGCGGTACATGCGGCGCAGGATTTCCGTCGAGGGGGCGAAGAGCGGCCGGCCGCTCAGGCCACCCGCCTCGCCGGCATAGCGCGGATCGAGGCCGGCGGGGCGCGCGATGGTGGTGTTGGCGACGATGAGGCCGGCCAGCGCCCCTTGCAGCGCCACGGCGGCAATGTCCTCCAGGTCCTGGTCCGCCAGGTCCGGCGCGATCTTCAGCAGCAGCGGCGGCGGGCTGCCGGCGCAGGCCACGGCCAGGGCGCGGTGGGTGCGCCCGACCAGGTCTTCCAGCGGCACCCGGCCCTGCAAGGCGCGCAGCCCCGGCGTGTTGGGGGACGAGACATTGATCACCACGTAGTCGGCCAGCGGGCCAAGCCGCGTGGCGCCGAGCTCGTAATCCGCGGCGGCATCCTCGGTCGTCTTGTTCTTGCCGAGGTTGATGCCGAGGATGGCGTCGCCCTTCGTGCGGCCGGCGAGGCGCTTCGCCATGGCGTCGACGCCGTCATTGTTGAAGCCCATGCGGTTGATGACCGCGCGGTCGGCGGTCAGCCGGAACAGGCGCGGCTTCGGGTTGCCTGGCTGCGGCTTGGGCGTGACGCTGCCGACCTCGACGAAGCCGAAGCCGAGCCGCGCCGCCTGGCGCCAGGCCTCCGCGTTCTTGTCGAAGCCGGCGGCAAGGCCGATGGGATTGGCGAAGTCGAGCCCGAAGGCCGCGACGCGCAAGCGCGGATCGTCGGGCGTGGCGTCACCCGGCGCCAGACCCGCCTTCAGCGCCGCCAGCGCCAGCCGATGGGCAGCTTCCGGCGGCAGCAGCCAGAACAGCCGCATCAGCGCGGAAAATAAGTCCATTTCGTCCCCACAGCCCTCGCGGTTTTGTCCAGCTATATCAGCTTGGTGCGCCCCGCAAAACCGCCGCTAGGGCGGCCTCGGCACGGCGCGAGGCTAATCCTTCTGGCCGGTCCTACCTATACCTAAGAGCAGAATATTTTCGGTCTGAATGAGAGTACATTGACTGCGGATTGGGCCCTAAAGGCCTGCAAATGATCGATGATGGGACATCAGGACGTTGTCCCGTAAGGAGGAAATGATGCTGACGGCTGCGACGGAAAGAGGGACGCCGGAGCGCTCCGCGGAAGCCGGCCAACGGCCCGGCCTGGTACCCATGCTGCAGCACGCCGATGTGTGGCGCGGCATCGACCGCCTGGCGGCAAAACATGGCCTGTCGGCCTCCGGCCTGGCGCGCCGCGCCGGCCTGGACCCGACCGCCTTCAACCCCAGCAAGCGCATCACCCGCGAGGGTCGCCCGCGCTGGCCGTCCACCGAATCGGTGGCCAAGATCCTGACCGTGACCGGCGAGAGCTTCGCCAGCTTCGTCACCCTGACCGGCGCGCCCGGCAGCGGCGAAGGCGCCACCTTCACCGGCGGCAAGCTGGCCGGCCGAGGCGCCGTGGGCAAGTCGATCCCGGTGGTCGCCCTGGCCCGCCTCGCCAGCGAGAATTGCTTCGACCAGAGCGGCCAGCCGACGGGCAACGCCTGGGGCCGCGTCAATGCGCCGGGCATCGTCGACCGCTCGGCCTTCGCCATCGAGATCAACGGTCATGACTTCGATCCCGTCTATCGCGACGGCGACCTGATCATCGCCTCGCCGGAGGCCGAAGTGCGCCGCGGCGACCGCATCGTCGTCGGCACCGCGGCGGGCCCGATCCTGCTGCGCCGCGTCGGCCGGCAGGAGGCCGAAGGGCTCTATCTCGAATCTCCGACTGACAATGCCAACGGGTCGTTCCTCAAGAACTCGGAGATCCGCTGGATCGCCCGCGTGGTCTGGGCCAGCCAGTAAACCGCGATCAAGCGGCGGCGACGCCGCCGCTTTCAGGGTGTCGGCCGCGCCGACTTGGGGAGCGGGCGACCGGTCTAGGCCGGTCGCCCGTTTTCATTTCGCGAACCCGCCGGCGCGGCGCCTTTGTACCGACACGCGTTTCGCATGCCCCGCCGAACTTTCGCCGTCTCGCGCATCCGCGCCGTCGCGGCTATGCTCGGCGGCGAGAGCAGACCGGCATGAGGGTACGTGACGTGGACAAGCTGAATTGGTTCGAAGGCGCCTGGATCGAGGGCGACCCCAAGGTGATGAAGGCCTGGGACCAGGCGATCTGGCTGGGCGCCGCGATTTTCGACGGCGCGCGCGCCTTCGACGGCTATGCGCCCGACCTCGATTTGCATTGCGAGCGCGCGGTGCGCTCGGCCGCCAATATCGGCCTCAAGTCGCCGATGACCGCCAAGGAGATCGAGGCCAAGCTGCGCGAGGGCATCAGGAAGTTCCCGGCCGGCGCGCCGCTCTATCTGCGCCCCTTCATGTGGGCGGAGAAAGGCGGCCTGATCCCCGACGCGGATTCGACGCAGATCCTCATCTCCATCAGCCTGACGCCGCTGCCGCAGCCGGGGCCGATGTCGGCCTGCCTGTCGAAGTTCCGCCGGCCCGGGGCCGACATGGCCCCGACCGACGCCAAGGCGGTGGCGCTCTATGCCCAGGCCGGCCGCGCCCAGGCCGAGGCCAAGTCGCGCGGCTATGACGAGGCGGTCATGATCGGCCCCGACGGCCGCGTCGCCGAATTCTCCGGCGCCAACCTGTTCATCGTGAAGGATGGCGTGGCGTTGACGCCGAAGCCGAACGGCACCTTCCTCAACGGCATCACCCGCCAGCGCGTGCTGAAGCTGCTGCGCGCCAACGGCATCCAGGCCGAGGAGCGCGACCTGCTCCCGGCCGATCTCGACTCCTGCGACGAGATGTTCTCGACCGGCAATTACAGCAAGGTGCTGCCGATCACCCGCTACGAGAACCGCGACTTCCAGCCCGGCCCGGTCTACCGCAAGGCGCGCGAGCTGTATTTCGAATACGCGAAGACGCAGCCGGTCTAGCCGATCCCCTTTTCGTCATTGCCGGGCTTGACCCGGCAATCCAGGTTCGTCTGCGTCTGATGGAAGGAAACTTGGATCACCGGGCCTTCGCCCGGTGATGACGGAATAGGTTGGCGCTAGTCTGGTCAGACCGTCAGATGCCGCGCGCGGGCGCCGCGCTCGATGGCGGCGGCGACCAGCTTGCCGACCTGCAGCTCGTAGCGAATGAGGTCGAGCAGGCGGGCCTCCTCCTGGGTCACCTTGCTGTCGGCGGCGGCGACATCGCAGGCCAGCGCATAGGCGGTCTCGCGCAGCTTCTCCGGCAGCCCGGCCCTGACCAGCTTCAGGATCTTGTCGAGGCCGTTGGCGTCCTTCAGCATCTCGACGCAGGACGCGGCGGTCTTCGAGATCTGCGTCTTGTCGTAGTCGCGGAAGATCGGCAGATGGCCGACCATGTCGCTCATCGCGCCCAGTTCCGCGTCCGACATGTCGCGGTCGGCGGCGGACATGATGACCATGGTGTAGATCAGCGCGGCGTGGTGGTTGATCATATTTCTCTCGCTTTCGGGTCCTTTGATTTGCCCGCACTCTACCCACGAGCGGCGGAAACTCAAGCCTCTCCGGGCCCGCGACCCGCTGGACGCGGCGGATTGCCTCTGCCAAGGTCGCCCCGTCATGCAGGAGCGTCACGCAGGAGCGCCATGCAGGCCGTCGTTAACGTCGTCATCCCGGTTTTCGCCATCGTCCTTGCCGGCTATCTCTGCGGGCGGTTCAAGCTGCTCGGGCCCGGCGGCAGCGAGGCGCTGAACGGCTTCACCTACTATGCCGCCCTGCCGGCCCTGTTCTTTGGCGCGCTGGCCAAGGTCGAGCTGGCGCAGATACTCAACTGGCCCTATCTCGGCGCCTATCTGCTGGGCATGGCGGTGGTGGCCGTGGCGGCGCTCATCCTTGGCCGCCTGGTGTTCGGCGCGCGCGGCGCGGCGCTCGCCGTGCAGAACATGGCGGCGCTGTTCTCCAACACCGGCTACATGGGCATCCCCCTCACCATCACCGCCTTCGGCCAGGGGGCGGCGCTGCCGGCGATCCTGGCGACGGTGGTGAACGGCGCCCTGATCATGGGCCTCTATATCCTGTGGATCGAGGCGGAGCGCAGCGAGGGCAGCCATCTGCTGCATGTGGCGCGCGACGCCGTCGCCGGCGTGTTCCGCTCGCCTCTGGTGCTCTCGGCCATCGCCGGCATCCTCTGCTCGGCCCTGCAGGTGAGCGTGCCGAAGCCGGTGCTCACCTTCTGCGACATCATCGGCGCGGCGGCCCCCCCGGCCGCGCTCTTCGCCATGGGCCTGTTCATGGTGGGCAAGAGCTTCAAGGGCGACCTGGTCGAGGTGGGCTTGTTCTCTGCGCTGAAGCTGGTGCTGCATCCGCTGGCGACCTTCGCCATCGTGCTGTGGCTGGTCGACCTCGCGCCGCAATGGCGCGACGTGCTGCTGCTGATGGCGGCCTTGCCCACCGGCTCGCTGGTCTTCGTGCTCGCCTCGCAGCAGCAGGTCTATGTGCGCCGCGCCACCGGCATCATCCTGGGCAGCACCTTCGCCTCGGTGGTGACCTTGTCCTGGCTGCTGGATCATCTTGGCGCGGGTTGAGCCGCGGGAGGATCGGATGGAACTCGACGACTATGCCACCTGGGCCGCGCGCGTCGCGGAGGCAACTCCGATGACCGCGCGCGAGCGCCTCGCCTATCTGGCGCTGGGCCTGAGCGGCGAGGCGGGCGAAGTCGCCGACCACGTGAAGAAGACCCTGCGCGACGGCGACGCCGCCTGGAACCCCGCAAAGGTGGCGGAGGAGCTGGGCGACGTTATCTTCGGCTGGGCGGCACTCTGCGCAATGCTGGGGCGCAAACCGAGCGACATCCTGGAAGCCAGCCGCGCCAAGATCGAGGCGCGCATCGCAAACGGACGTCACAGCGCCGGATAGGCGGCGAGGAAGTCCTTCGTCTTCGCGATCACCTCGGCGAGGCCGATGCGCTCCACCTGGATCTCCGCCGGGAAAGCGGAGAGCAGGCGCGAGGGCATGGCGCGATCCAGCAGCACGAAGACGCCGTGATCGTCGGCGCGGCGGATCAGCCGCCCGAAGGCCTGCTTCAGCTTCAGGCGCACCAGCTGGTCGTCGTATTCGGCGCCGCCGAAGACACTTTTGCGCGCGCGGTGGAGCAGATGCGGCCGCGGCCAGGGGACTCTATCGAAGACGATCAGGCGGAGCGCGGGACCAGGTACGTCGACGCCGTCGCGCACCGCATCGGTGCCGAGCAGGCACGCGTCGCGCTCGCCGCGGAAGATGTCGATCAGCGAGCCGGTGCTCATGGCGTCGACATGCTGGGCCAGCAGATCGAGGCCGGCATGTTCCAGCGCCGGAGCGATGCGGCGATGCACCTCGCGCAGCCTGGCGATCGCGGTGAACAGGCCGAGCGCGCCGCCGCCCGCCGCCAGGAACAATTCACGATAGGCGGCGGCGATCTGGTCCATGTCGTTGCGCTGGATGTCGGTAACGATGAAGACCCGCGTCTGCTTCGCGTAGTCGAAGGGCGAGGGCACGCGCACGCGGAGCGCCGGTGTCGCCAGGTGCCGGGCGCCGACGCGCTGCTCCGCTGCCGCCCAGGCTTCCTCGCTGCCCGAGCCGTCGGTCAGGGTCGCCGAGGTCATCACCACGCCATGGGCGGGCTTCGCCACCGTCTCGATGAAGGGCTTGGTCGGGTCGAGCCAGTGGCGGTAGAAGCCGACATCGAGCTCGCGGCCCTCGACCCGCTCGATGGCGAACCAGTCGACGAATTCCGGCGGCATCGGCTGGTCGAGCGATTGCAGCATGGCGCGCCAGGCGGTGACCTCCATTTCGCCGCGGCGCTGGATGCCGCGCGCCATGGCGTCGATCCTGAGCCGCGTGGCGCTGTCGAGCAAATCGGCATCCTCGTCCAGCCGCTTGTTGAGCCGCTTCGCCAGCTCGCGCATCGGCGCCTGCAAGCGGCCAAGCTCGCGGTCGAGCGCCAAAGCCGCCGCCAGCACGCGCTCGGCGATCGGCCGCGCATCGATCTCCAGGCCGTAGCCTTGGGAATCGGCGGGAGCGCGGGCCAGCACCTCCTGCCTGAGGCCGCTCAGGAATTCCTCGACCGCGCCGTTGGGCCGCTTGTCCTGCAGTCGCTGCAGCCAGCCTTCGGCGGGCAGCGCGCGCGCCGCTTCGGCGATCTGCGCCATCAAATCCATGGCGCCGGCATCGTCGAGGATCAGATCCTCGATGCGCCGGCGCAGGCCGCGGGCGCGCGAGGCGCGGCCGCCCTCGGCGCCGAGGATCCAGCGGCGCAGCTCGATCGCCTCCTGCCCGGTCAGGTGGGCGGCGAAGGCGCTGTCGATCGCCTCGAACAGGTGGTGGCCCTCGTCGAAGACGTAGCGGGTGGGCAGGCGCTGGTCGTCGGTGCCCAAGGCCGCCTGGATCATCACCAAGGCGTGGTTGGCGATGACGATGTCGGCCTTGCGCGCGCGCCGCACCGAGCGCTCGATGAAGCAGCGGCCGTAATGCGGACAAGCGGCATAGACGCATTCGCCGCGCCGGTCGGCGAGCGACGCGGTGCGGTTGGGGCCGATGAGATCGGGCAGCCAGCCGGGCAGATCGCCGCCGGCGAGGTCGCCGTCGCGCGTCGCCATCGCCCAGCGCGCCATCAGGCCGAAGGCGATCGCGTCCTGGGTGCGCAGCGCGGCAGCGCCCGAGAGATCGGCGAGGTTCAGCAGGCAGAGATAATTCTCGCGTCCCTTGCGCAGCACCACCCGCGACGCCTTCATCGCCGGATTGGGATAGAGCCGGTCGAGCTCCTGGTCGATCTGGTTCTGCAGGTGGCGGGTATAGGTCGAGACCCAGACGGCACCCTTGTTCCTCTCGGCCCAGAGACCCGCCGGCGCCAGATAGCCCAAGGTCTTGCCGACGCCGGTGCCGGCCTCGGCCAGCACCACGTTGGGCGCATCCTCCGCCGGGCGCGGCGAGAAGGCGGGCGTCAAGGCTTCCGTGTAGTCGGCCTGCTGCGGGCGCTGCTCCGAATCCGGGCCGAGCAGTTGCGCGAGGCGCCGGCGCGCCTCGGCGGGCTCCACCGCCAGATCGCTCGGCGCCGCCTCCGGGGCCTGCTCCTGCCATTCCGGCAGATCCTCCCAGACCGCGACGCTGGCCTGGGCCGAGAGCTCGCCTCCGGCGGAAAGCGCCGCCACCGCCTCGGCGCCCCAGACCCAGCCGGCCTTGGCCATCGCCCGGGCCAGCGCGCCGATGCGCCGGCGCTTGGCGGTCGTCGCCGCCAGCTCGCCCAGCAGCATGCGCGCCGCCTGGGCCAGCAGGCGGGCCTGCGCCGCGAGGTCGGTGTGGTCCGCCGCGACCGGCAGGCCCAGCGCCTCGGCCAGGCCGCGCGGCGTCGGCAGGCAGAAGCTCGCCGGCCGCACGAAGGCGTAGAGCTCCAGGATGTCCGCGGCCGGCGCGCGCTGGCTCTTCAGCCGCCGGAAGGTCGCCGGGGCGTGGCAGACGATGGGCATCTCGATGAGCGCGCGGCGCGCGGCCGTCGCCGGATCGAGCGCTTCCAGCCGCCCGTCCGGATGCAGCCACGCGGCCTCGGCGAAGCCGGCGACCAGCACGGGGCGCTCGCCCCCTGATCGCTGGGCGGCTGTCTCCGCATCCACTGGCAGGAGGTCCCGCATCGATGTTCCCGACTTGTTCGTGCCCGGCGGTTATGGAGCAGACCGGCGGGCCGCGCAATGCGCTTCGGTTCGGCCGCATGCGGCGTGTATTCACCGCGAAAAAGCCGCGAATGCGCCACAAGTATTTATCAAGTAATCCGAAAGTTTTACAATAATACTAAGTATTGATTTCAAACTATACTTGGCTGTATTGTAGCTTTGTTTACCAGAACATCGAGTGACCACCATGAGCATGATGTTGATCTACGGCGTCCTGCAGATCCTGACCGGCCTGGCGGCTTGCGCCTGGGGCACGCAGCTGATGACGCAGACGGCGCAGTTCCCCGGCAACGTGCGCATCCGCGCCGGGTCCGTCATCTCGTTCCTCGGCAGCATCTGCTTCACCTTCGGCGGCCTGACCGTCATCATGTCGCTGTAGGCGCCGCGGCCGGAATCGGCCGCGACGGCTGTGCCGGAACGGATTTTCACGAAGCGACGACACGAGGTGTCGCGCGGGATCAGCCGCGCGACGTGTTCAGTGCTGCATAGGAATCAGGAAGCGGCGGCCGGCTGGATGCGTTCGCCGACGCGCCAGTGGCGCTGGAAATCCGGCCGGCCGAAATAGTAGCCCTGCAGGAAGTCGACGCCGGCCTTCACCAGGAAGGCGGCATCCTCCGCGTTCTCGACGAACTCGGCGCAAGTCTTGAGGCCGAAGGTCTCGGCCAGCCCCATCAGGTTGCGGATGAAGAGCTGGTTGTCGACGTTGACCGCGAGGTCGCGGACAAAGGAGCCGTCGATCTTGACCATGTCGACGGTGAGCGCCTTGAGGTGGCGGAACGAGGTGAAGCCGGCGCCGAAATCGTCGATCGCCACCTTGCAGCCCAGATCGCGCACCGCGTTGACGAAGCGCGCGGTCTCCTCGATGTCGTGCAGGGCCGCGGTCTCGGTGATCTCCACCACCAGGCGGGGCGCCACTTCCGGCGTCGCCTTGATGGCTGAATTCAGCGCCCGCAGCCAGGCCTGGTCGGTCGCGGTCAGGCCGGAGATGTTCATGGAAAGCTGCAGCGCCGGATCCGCGCGCAGGTCGGCGACGGCCATGTCGAGCACGTGGCGGTCCATGAAGCGGGTCATGCCCAGCTCCTCCACCACGGGAATGAACTCGGCCGCCGACATGATCTTGCCCTGCTCGTCCCTGAGCCGCAGCAGGCACTCGTATTTGATCACCTCGAAGCTGTCGGCCTTGACGATCGGCTGGTAGACGAAGACCAGGCGGTCCTCGCGCACCGCGCGCTGCACCTCGGCCGCCACCACCATGTGCCGGCGGTGCTGCAGGCTCTGCTGCTCCGACGGCCTGTGCACCTGCCAGCAGGAGCGCCCGGCGAGCTTGGCGGCGTTCAGCGCCGTCTCCGCCCGCGCGATCACGTCATAGGCGGTGGAGGTGAAATGCGGGAACATGACACAGCCGATCGAGACGGTGACCGGCACCGACTGGCCGTCGACGTCGATCGGCTTGTCGCGCATCACCTCGATGATGCGGTCCATGGCGGCGGCGATGGCGTCTTCCGGGCATTGCGTCAGCACGATGCCGAAGCGGTCGCCGGACAGGCGGCCGATCACATCGCTCGCGCGCATGAAGCGGTCCAGGCGCTGGCCCACCGTGACCAGCACCGCGTCGCCCACCTCGTAGCCATAGGCGCTGTTGATCAGCGCCAGCTTGTCGACGCCGATCACCAGGAAGGCGCCGGAAATGGAGAAGCGGCGGGCGAAGCTCATCGCCTGCTCGAGCTCCTGGCGGAGGCGCGACTTGTTGAAGTGGCCGGTGAGGTCGTCGTAGTTGGCGGCGCGCTCCAGCCGCGCCTCGGTCTGCTTGCGCTGGGTGATGATGCGCAGCGTCCCCGCCATGGTCTTGGGCACGCCGGCGCCGCCCATCTGGGCAAGGCCGCGGTCATGCACCCACACCACCTGGCCATGGCCGGTGCGCAGGCGGTATTCGCAGTCGTACTGCTTGCCGAGCGCGAAATGGTCGGAGAGCGCCTTCAGGCGGCGCGGCAGGTCTTCCGGGTGGATGCGGTCGTTGAGCGCGTGGCCGCTGGCCAGGACTTCCAGCGGCACATCGATCAGCATCTCTGACAGATTGCCGGCCCAGGTCAGCCGATCGGTGGCGACGTCCCAGAAATAGGCGACATCCCCCGCCGAGACGAGGGCCGCCTCGATCCATTCCGGGGGCGCGTGCGGGGCGGGCTCCGGTGCCGTTTTCTTGCTTTCGGGGTCGCCCATCGGACCGCTCACGGCACCCAAGGTGTGTAAAATAAGGGGAATATTTTGCGTCTCTCCGAAGGTAGGCGGCGGCCCTTAATAAAGTCTGAATCAGGCCTCATAAGGAGCGCTGGGGGCATGGTTAATTATCTGTAAAGATTGAATTATTTTGCCGTCATCGCGATTTCGTGGCTTGTAACTTAGCGGGAATTGTCTAAAATTCTATCTATCGTCCTGGCGGGCAGATTTCAAAGCAATGCCCGCCGCTGCGCGGGACGAGGATCGGCGGCATGCCGGCGGCCGGAACATCTGCCGGCAGGCGGCGATTTCCTGATCCAGTTGGCCCCTTTTGGCTGCCGTCACGCTCAAGGACCTGATGCAAGACATCCCGCGCGCAATCCTGCTGCCCCCGCCAAGCCCGCCGCCCAACCGGAACGGCGCGCGCACCGCCACGGCAGCGGACCAGGCCCTGCCCGACGAGGTCGGACGCGGCACGCGGACCGGCAGCGCGGCGCCGGCCGGATTCCTCACCTTGGTGGAGACGACGCCCGAGGACCGGGTCGAGTTCACCGGCGATTTCCGCGGCAAGCAGTTCCGCTTCCGGCCCTACAACAATCGCGGCGGCGCCGAGCGCACGACCGCCGACAACACCATCGAGCGCCCCGCCGCGGATGCCGGCGAGGCCGATTCCGCCGCCGATCCGAATGTCGCGGCGGACGTGCTGGACGGCTACGGCGCCGGCGCCAACAGCCGCAACTCGACCGCCTTCCTCGCCACCTTCATCGCGCAGGAGCGCCTGTCGGACGGGCTCTACAATCCGCAATATGCCGAGGCCTCCGACGCCTATCGCCGCGCCGGCGGGTCGCCGCCGACCGGCGAGAACCAGCGGCCGCTGGTGAGCTTCGCCGCCTGAGCGCGCGCGAAATTCCCGCGCGCGCATTTCCTCAGGGCTTGAGCGCCTGCTGCTGGGCCGGGCCGGGCGAAACCGCGAGCGCCGGCCCCCGCAGCAGCTTCAGCGCGTGCTGCTTGCCGGCGAACAGGTCCTGGTCGATCAGCTGGGTGTCGGCGAGCCAGGCCTGGGCCGCGCGGCAGAGATCCGACTGCCCCTCGTCCTTGCACAATTCGGCGGGCGCGCTGCCGTCATAGGCCATCGTGACGCCGGGCAGCGGCCGCGGCACCGTCGTTGCCGGAATGGCGGCGAGGTCGAAGATCGTCGCCCGATCGTCGCCCAGCAGGCGCAGCACCAGCGACGGCAGGCGGTACATCGGGATGCGGCCCAGGTTGAGCGGGCCGTTGCGGCCGTCGATCACCAGGAGCGGCGTGCCGGCGGAGAAATCGTACTGCTCCTTGGTGAAGGCGCCGAAATTGTCCGGCAGCAGGCCGGATTCGACATAGCCGGCGAAATTGCGCCCCAGCATCGGCAGGTGATCGCCGAACAGGACGATGACGGAATCCGGGTCGTCGCGGCGCAGGGTCTCGATCGCATCCATCATCTGCCGCGTCTTGTAGTGCAGCATGTTGGCGTAGTCGCCGACTTCCTTGACCTGCGACCTGGTCCCGATCACCGCCGGCCGCTGGTCGCCGGCATCGTACATCCAATGGCCGTCGATGGTGACGATGTAATCGAAGACCGGGCGGTCATCGCCAGTCGCCTTTGCCGTGGCGGCGAGCTTGTCGCGCACCTGGGCGTGCAGCGAGCGGTCGGCCAGGAACGGTCCGTTGCTGTCGCTGAGGTCGAGGTCATCGGCCGCCCAGAAGGTCTCGAAGCCGAGATGCTCGTAGGCGGTGTAGCGGTTCCAGAAGCCGGGCACGTTGGGATGCGAGGCGACGGTGCGGAAGCCGGCCTCGCGCAGCAGGCGCGGCAGGCAGGGCACGTCGCGCAGCAGGCCGTATTCGAACTTGACCGCGATCTGGTTGACCGGGAAGCCGCACAGCACCTCGAATTCGGCATTGGCGGTCTGGCCGCCGAAGGCGGGGCTCAGGCCCCGCGTCTCGCCCGACTGGCCCCACAGGGCGCGGAAACGCGGGTCGATCGGGTCCTCGCTGTAGCCGGCGCCGGCGAGCGGCATGGGGTCCCAGAAGCTCTCCTCCAGGATGATGTGCAGGTTGCGGCGATGGCCGCCGGCATAGAGCCTGGCCGGGAGGTCGGCCAGCGGATCGGCGGCGGCCACGGCGGCGCGGCGGGCGATCGCGGCGGCGACCTCCGCCTGGCTCGGGGGGTCGCGGCGCTCGGCCAGGGCGCGGAGCGATTCCTGGGCCAGATGCATGGCCCCGCCGCGCCAGATGAAGTTCTCGCGCTGGTCCCAGGGGGTATTGCCGAAGAAACCGTCCAGGCTGTTGCTGAGCGGCGAGGCGTCGCTCGCCGCCCCCAGCGGCAGGGCGATCAGCAGCGCCCAGCCGGCCTGGGCCGGCCTGGCGCGGAATTTCAGATTGAAGGCGAACAGCGCCACCAGCAGGGCCAGCGGCAGCGCCACGGCGACCCAGCCGAGCGGCCCCAGGATGCGGATGAGGGCCGAGAGGTTGTGCACGTCCTCCGGCATGATCGGCCGGCCCAGCATCGATATCTTCAGCGCGCTGGCGACATAGAAGACGGCGAAATAGAGCCCCTGCAGCAGCAGGAACGGCCACAGCCGGCGCGAGATCCAGAACACCAGCAGCGCCAGCGCCAGGTTGAGGCCGAAATCGTAGGGCACCCGCGATTCGACGATCTTGATGCCGAAGGCGGCCCAGCACAGGAAATAGGCGAGGGCGTAGAAGATCGCGGTCGAGGCCACCGGCACCAGCAGGTTGCGCATCGCCCCGCCGCGGCCAAGGTCGGCCCGAAGCCGGCGGCGCCAGCCGCCGCGCTGCAAGAAAAGTCGTGTCGCCATGAAATCTGGGCTCCGCCGCCCGCACGATCCGGTTGTGGCCCGGGATAAGTCCCGAAAATTTCACCGGAATATGTCGACACCGTCATCGAATCGCAACAAACAACCGCGTGACGAGGCGGTGAGTTCCCCGCGCCGGCCGCGCCGCCGTTGCCTCGCGCGACAAGCCCGCGGTTGCGCCGGCCGGACAGGAATTCAAGGCCATTTCGTCTGCGGCCGGGGCCAATCGCCTTGTTAAGTCTGGACAAATTGACCGATCGGTCGGACAGTCGCTTCCGTAATAAATCAGAAACTGAGGAGGCACCTCATGAAACCGTTCCTGCGATCGACCCTCATGTCATCCATGGCGGCGATCGCCCTCTTGGGAATGGCCAGCATGGCCCAGGCGGAAACGCCCAAGGACACGCTGGTCATGGCCTATGTGATCGACGACATGATCTCCCTCGACCCGGCGGAGATCTACGAGTTCACCTCGTCGGAATACATGGCCAACACCTATGACCGCCTGGTCGTCATCAACCCGGACAAGCCCTCGGAGCTGAAGCTGCAGCTGGCCGACAGCTGGTCGGTGAGCGACGACGGCAAGACCTTCACCTTCAAGCTGAAGCCGGGCCTGAAATTCCACTCGGGCAACGACATCACCGCCGAGGACGTCGAGTTCTCGATGGAGCGCTTCGTGAAGCTGGACCTCAACCCGGCCTTCATCATGAACCAGTTCGGCCTGAAGAAGGAAAACGTGGACGACATGGTCCGCGTGGTCGATCCGCTCACCGTGCAGGTCGAGCTGGACGCCGCCTATGCGCCGAGCTTCTTCCTCAACTGCCTCAGCTACACCAGCGTCGTGATCGACAAGAAGCTGGCGATGGAGCACGAGGCGAACGGCGATTTCGGCCATGAGTGGATGAAGACCAACGAAGCCGGCTCCGGCCCCTTCATGCTGAAGAGCTGGAAGCCGAACGAATCGGTCGTGCTCGAGACCAATCAGAGCTATTGGGACGGCGTGCCGAAGATCAAGCGCGTGCTGATCAAGAACGTCACCGAAAGCGCCACCCAGCAGCTGCTGCTGCAGAAGGGCGACATCGACATCGCCCGCAACCTGACCGGCGACCAGCTGAAGGCGGTGAAGAGCGACCCGAACATCAAGTTCCAGTCGTATCCGAAGGCGACGCTCTGGTACATGGGCCTCAACACCAAGAACAAGTTCCTGGGCAACAAGGACGCCCGCCAGGCGATGAAATACCTGGTGGACTACAAGGGCCTGCAGGACACCATGTTCAACGGCACCGGCGTGATCCACCAGACCTTCCTGCCGGACGGCCAGCTGGGCGCCGACAACGAGACGCCGTTCACCCTCGATGTCGCCAAGGCGAAGGAACTGCTGGCCAAGGCCGGCTTCCCGAACGGCTTCGACGTGACGATGGATGTGAGCAACCGCACCGAATCGCGCGAACTCTCGGCCTCGCTGCAGAACACCATGGCGATGGCCGGCGTCCACCTGATCATCAAGGTCAACGACAACAAGACGACGCTGACCAAGTATCGCGCCAGCGAGCATGACATCTATCTCGGCCAGTGGGGTTCGGACTACCAGGACCCGCACAGCAACGCCGACGGCTATCTGAACGCGCCGCTCGCCAAGCGCAACGTGTGGCAATCGCCGGAGCGCGAGGCCGCCGTTCTCGCGGCGCGCGACGAGAAGGACGGTGCGAAGCGGGCCCAGATGTACATGGACCTGCAGAAGATGGCCCTGGAGGAGAGCCCCTTCGTCATTCTCTTCCAGCAGGTGGAGACCATCGCGGTCAGGAAGAACGTCGACGGCTTCATCGTCGGCCCGACCTTCGACCTCGACCTCTACAAGAACGTCGTGAAGAACTGAGCTGACAGGACGCCGCCGGCCGGACCCGCTCCCCCATTCTGCGCTGGGGAGCAGGCCCGTGCCGGCGGCGCTGCTTCGCCAGACATGAAGTCCGTCCTCCGCGTCGCCGTTTCGATCGCGACAACCCTGCTGGGGCTGCTGGTGGTGACTTTCGTCATCAGCCGCCTGCTGCCGGCCGACCCGGTGCTGGCGGTGGTCGGCGACCACGCCTCCGAATCCACCATCGAGGCGGCGCGCATCCGCCTCGGCCTCGACAAGCCGATCCTGGTGCAGTTCTGGATCTACCTCACCGACGTGCTGCGCGGCGATCTCGGCAATTCGATCCGCACCAACCTGCCGATCAGCCAGGAGCTGGCGCGGGTGTTCCCCGCGACCCTCGAGCTGGCGACGCTCGGCACCATCATCGGCGTCATCATCGGCATCCCGCTCGGCGTCTGGGCGGCGGTCCGCAAGGACACCCTCATCGATCACGTGGTCCGCTTCGTCGGCCTGATCGGCTATTCGGTGCCGATCTTCTGGCTCGGCCTGATGGGCCTGCTGATCCTCTATTTCAAGCTCGACTGGCTGCCCGGACCGGGGCGCCTCGATTTCGGCTATGAGGACCTGGTGACGCCGGTCACCGGCCTGATGACCGTCGACACCCTCATCGCCGGCGACATGGAGATGTTCCGGAACGCGCTCGGCCACATCATCATGCCGGCCTCGCTGCTCGGCTATTTCTCGCTCGCCTATATCAGCCGCATGACCCGCTCGCTGATGCTGGGCCAGCTGCGCCAGGAATACATCCTGACCGCGCGGGTCAAGGGCGTCAGCGAGACGCGGGTGATCTGGCGCCACGCCATGCGCAACATCCTGGTGCCGCTGCTGACCGTCATCGCCCTCTCCTACGGCAACCTGCTGGAGGGCTCGGTGCTGACCGAGACGGTCTTCGCCTGGCGCGGCCTCGGCCTCTACATCACCGATTCGATCTTCGGCCAGGACATGCCCGCGGTGCTCGGCGGCACCATCGTGGTGGGCGCCATCTTCATCATCATCAACATGCTGACCGACGTCGCCTACCGCGTGCTCGACCCGAGGGCGAAGTGATGATGGACGTGATGCAAGAGAGGATAGAAGGGGCAACTCGACTCGCTCTGCTCCTTCCCCCCCAGGCCGACGAATGTCGGCATGCGCCGACGGGGCGGGGGAAGGGTGGGAAGGGGGGTGTTGCAGCGCCAAGTCTACCCGCCGTGAGTCTTCGCTCAGCTTCACCTCCGGCGATGCGCGCCGCAGGCGCGCTACCCCCCTTCCGGCTCCGACTAGGCTCGCCTTGCTCGCCAAGTCTCCGCTGCCTTCCCCCGCAAGGGGGGAAGGAAATTTCTATTTTGGCGGAGAAGGCATCATGAGCGACTGGGCCGCCGCGCTGAC
The DNA here is from genome assembly GCA_039808885.1 of Dongiaceae bacterium. Classification (GTDB taxonomy): domain Bacteria; phylum Pseudomonadota; class Alphaproteobacteria; order Dongiales; family Dongiaceae; genus Dongia_A. The sequence continues at coordinate 71,293 of JBDHTX010000007.1, forward strand.
GCCGCCGAACTGGCGCCGCTGGCTGCTGGACGCGACGCCGCGCTCGCGGCTGCAGGCTAGGCTCAGCCGCGCCTATCTCGGCTGGCTCGCCTTCACCCGCAATCCGCTCGCCATGCTGGGCCTGCTGATCTTCGTCGTGCTGATCGGGATGGCCTTCCTCGCCCCCGTCGTCACCTGGCACAGCCCCATCGCCGGCGATCTCGGCCAGCGCCTGCTGCCGCCCGGCGAGGATTACTGGCTCGGCACCGACGGCCAGGGCCGCGACATCTGGAGCCGCATCGTCTACGGCTCGCGCACCACGCTGCTCATCATCTTCATGGTGGCGGTGACCGCCGCCCCGATGGGCATCGTCATCGGCGCCACGGCGGGCTATGTCGGCGGCTGGGTCGAGCGCGTGCTGATGCGCATCACCGACGCCTTTCTCGCCTTCCCCAAGCTGGTCCTGGCGCTCGCCTTCGCCGCGGCGCTGGGCCCGGGCATCGAGAACGCCGTGCTCGCCATCGCGCTCACCGCCTGGCCGCCCTATGCGCGCATCGCGCGGGCGGAGACGCTGACCGTGCGCAACACCGACTATGTCGCCGCGGCGCGCATCAGCGGCGCCAGCGCGCTGCGCGTCCTGATCGGCCACATCATGCCGATGTGCATGCCCTCGCTCATCGTCCGCGTCTCGCTCGACATGGCCGGCGTGATCCTGATCGCGGCGGGCCTGGGCTTCCTCGGCGTCGGCGTCGCCCCGCCGCAACCGGAATGGGGCGCCATGGTGTCGGACGGCCGCGCCCAGATCCTGGAGCAATGGTGGGTCTGCACCTATCCCGGCATCGCCATCTTCATCGTCAGCCTCGGCTTCAACCTGATCGGCGACGGGCTGCGCGACGTGCTCGATCCCAGGGACAGCTAGGGGAACGCGGCCAGCGATGACCGACACCATCCTCGAAGTCGAGAAGCTGAACATCCGGTTCAAGACGCCGGTGGGCGAAGTGCATGCGGTGCGCGACGTCAGCTTCAGCATGGGGCGCGAGAAGCTCGCCATCGTCGGCGAATCCGGTTCCGGCAAGTCGCAGACCGGCCGCGCCATCCTTGGCTTAAGCGAAGGCAAGGTGACGGCGCAGAAGCTGGCCTTCCACGGGCAGAACCTGCTCGGCCTCACGCCCGCGGAATGGCGCAGCATCCGCGGCAAGCGCATCGCCATGGTGATGCAGGACCCGAAATACTCGCTGAACCCGGTGATGACCGCGGGCGAGCAATTGCTGGAGGCCTGCCGCGACCAGTTCAGCGGCGCCGCCGCGCGCGAGCATGCGCTGGGCATGCTGGCCGCGGTGCGCATCCGCGACCCGGAGCGGGTCTATCGCGCCTGGCCGCATGAGCTTTCCGGCGGCATGGGCCAGCGCGTCATGATCGCCATGATGCTGATGGCGGAGCCCGAGCTGCTGATCGCCGACGAGCCGACCTCGGCCCTCGACGTCACCGTGCGGCTGCAGGTGCTGGCCATCCTCGACGACCTGGTGAAGACGCGCAACATGGGCCTCATCTTCATCAGCCACGACCTCAACCTGGTGCGCACCTTCTGCGACCGCGCGCTGGTCATGTATGCGGGCCAGGTGCTGGAGACGGTCTCGGCGCGGGACATCGAGCACGCGAAGCATCCCTACACGCAAGGCCTGCTCGCCTGCCCGCCGGAGATCGACCAACGGCGCGAGCGCCTGCCGACCTTGAAGCGCGATCCCTCCTGGCTGGAGCCGGTCGGATGAGTGCGGAACCCATCATCGCGGTCGAGAACCTCTCGATCAGCTTCGGCATGGGGGCGCAGCGCGTCGACGCGGTGAAGAACGTCAGCTTCACCGTGGCGCCGGGCGAGAGTTTCGGCCTGGTCGGCGAATCGGGGTCCGGCAAGTCCACCATCCTGCGCGCTTTGGCCGGGCTCAACGACGATTGGACCGGCAAGATGCGCATCGGCGGCCACCAGGTCGGCCGCAAGCGGCCGCCGGAGCTGCGCCGCATGGTGCAGATGGTGTTCCAGGACCCCTATGGCTCGCTGCACCCGAAGCACACCGTCGACCGCATCCTGAGCGAGCCCCTGGTGATCCACGGCTTCGACGATGTCGAGGCGCGCGTGCGCGCGGCGCTCGACCAGGTCGGCCTCGGCCCCGCCTTCCGCTTCCGCTATCCGCACCAGATTTCCGGCGGCCAGCGCCAGCGCGTCGCCATCGCCCGCGCCCTCATCCTGCGGCCCAAGGTGGTGCTGCTGGACGAGCCGACCTCGGCGCTCGACGTCTCGATCCAGGCGGAGGTGCTGAACCTGCTGGCCGACCTGCGGCGCGACCTGGGCCTGACCTACATCCTGGTCAGCCACGACCTCGGCGTCGTCTCGCATCTCTGCGCCCGGCTTTCCATCATGCGCACCGGCGAGATCGTCGAGACGGCCAGCGCCGGCGAGCTGAGCGAAGGCCGCCTGCAGCACGCTTATTCCCGCCAGCTGCTGATCGCCAGCCGCGGCTACGACCGCGAAGCGATCGCCGCGTTCGGGGATTTCTGACGCCCCGCACCATAATTGTATTCCCGGCCAAGCGAAGCGCGAGCCGGGACCCATGCGATGCCTCAGAGGGACAGATCGTCGAACAAATCATGCCAATCCGGATTCCTCGACCGGATCAGATCGATTTTCCAGGCGCGCGCCCAGCGCTTGATGCGGCGTTCGCGCTCGACGGCTGCTTCCAGTGAATCGTGGGCTTCGTAGTAGACCAGCGTCTTCACGCCATAATCCTTGGTGAAGCCCTCGACCACGCCCTCTCTGTGCTCTGTTACGCGCCGAAGCAGGTCTGTGGTCATGCCGACATAGAGCGTGCCGCGTGGCCGGCTGGCGAGGATGTAGACCCAGCAGGTCATGGCATCCAAGGGCGCATGGGCCCCGGATCACGCCCGCTGGCGCGGGCTGTCCGGGGTTACGAATTGAAACTCGATATCCAAACCACGCCTCTAGCTGCGCTCGAACATCGTCGAGAGCAGGATGGCGGAGGTGGTGCGGGTGATGCCGGGAAGGCGGCCGATGCGGGTCAGCACCTCGTCGAGATGCGCGGCGGTGGAGGCGCGGACCAGGGCGACGGCGTCGTAGACGCCGGAGACGGTGTAGCAGCTCGACACCTCCGGCAGGCCCTTCAACGAGGCCATGGCGCGGTCCTGGAACTTGGGATCGAGGGTCAGCAGCACATGGGCGGAGACGCCGGGATGCTCGGTGGTTTCGCCCAGGACGATGGTGTAGCCGGTGATGACGCTGTCCCGTTCCAGGCGTTTCAGCCGCTCCTGCACGGCGCTGCGGGAGAGGCCGAGATGGCGGCCCAAGGCGGCGGTCGGCATGCGGGCATTGGCGCGGAGCAGCGAGATCAGACGCCGGTCGGTGTCGTCCAGATTGCGTTTCGCCATGTGTCCCCGTCGTTTCGCCGGTCCCGTGCCTGCTTTTTATACTTTCGCCGGCTTAAGGCAAGCCCTGCACGCGCTTAAGGTCGGCGCCAATCCCGGCCGCCCGGCCCGGACCGCCGCCGGCCAGCGGCCACTGGCTTTTAAGGAACGGAAATGAAACACAAAGTCCTGGTTCTCGGCGCCGGCAAGATCGGCGGCGCCATCGTCGATCTGCTCCACGCCAGCGGCGCCTATGACATCACCCTCGCCGACAGCAACATGTCCTTCCTCCAGCAGGCGGGCGGCAAGAAGGCCGCCACCCGGCATGTGGACGTCAGCGACCGCGCGGCGCTGACCCAGGTGGCCAAGGGCCACCAGGCGGTGATTTCCGCGCTGCCCTTCTTCCTCAATCCCGGCGTCGCCCAGGTCTGCGCCGATGTCGGCGCGCATTACTTCGACCTGACCGAGGACGTCGAGACCACCCGGGCGGTGCGGCAGATCTCGAAGACCTCGCCGGTCGCCTTCGCGCCGCAATGCGGGCTGGCGCCGGGCTTCATCTCCATCGTCGCCAACCACCTGGCGCAGAGCTTCGATTCGCTGCGCGAGGTGCATATGCGCGTCGGCGCGCTGCCCCAATTCCCGGCCAACGCGCTGAAATACAACCTCACCTGGTCGACCGACGGCCTGATCAACGAATACTGCAATCCCTGCGAGGCGATCCACGAGGACAAGCTGGTCGAGGTGATGCCGCTGGAAGGGCTCGAGACCTTCTCGCTCGACGGCATCGACTACGAGTGCTTCAACACCTCGGGCGGCCTCGGCACTTTGTGCGAGACCCTCGACGGCAAGGTGCAGAGCCTCAACTACAAGACCGTGCGCTATCCCGGCCACCGCGACATCATGAAGATGCTGCTGGAGGATCTGCGCATGAAGGATCACCGCGACCTGCTGAAGGAGATCCTGGAGCGCTCGGTGCCGATCACCCACCAGGACGTGGTGCTGATCTTCGTCGTGGTCACCGGCATGCGGGAAGGCCGCCTGACCCAGCAGAGCTACGCCAAGAAGATCTATGCGCAAGAGATTGACGGCAAGCTGATGAGCGCCATCCAGATCACCACCGCCGCCGGCATCACCGCGATGGTCGATCTGTTCTTCGACGGCAAGCTGCCCAAGAGCGGCTTCATCCGCCAGGAAAGCTGCGCGCTGCCGGACTTCCTGGAGAACCGGTTCGGGCGGTATTACGCATAGATTTTCAATGCGTTAAGCTCGGTCACAACACAATTGTTGACACCCGACTCGAGCAACACCATGTTGGTGTTACAAATGGACTAGGGGCTGTTCCTGGTCGGCGGCTGGCCTCGGCGTATGTCGGGGCCTTTCGCTTTTCAGGGGAAGACCTTCATTCCCCAACCGTCGATCCGGCCGGCGGCGCTACGCCTGAACTTGGCTTGCAGAACGTCGAAAGCGCGGTTGGGCTGCGCCGGGTTGATCACGTGCCGGCCGATTGGTCGAGCCGTCAGATCGGCAATTTGTAACCCTGGCAGATTGGCCTTCTTGTCCGCAAACACGATCTCGAAGCCGTCCATTCGGCCTTGGAGGTTCGCGCCCGCGCAGATACGCCGGAATTGCAGTTCCAGCGCGGCATCTTCCTTGGCGCCGCGGCATTCCACGATGACGTGGGTCATCCGCTCCGCCTGACCCACACCGCGTAAGAACGCATGGGCGCGCTCCATGCAAAAAAGCAACGCAATGTCATATGGGCTGCTTGGATCCACATAGCGCCGCCTGAGGGCGCGTTTGTCGATGACTGCGGACACCAGCACAAACTCGGTCTCCGCGATGATGACCGTCAGATCCCGAACAAACGCCTCCCGCTTATCCTCGGATTTCAGAAAGACGAAAGGGCGCACCTGCTTGCGGATGGCATGCTCATGCAGGATGACATGGTCGTGTCCGAAGTGTCGAAACTTGAACTCTTGCAGGCGAGGACAAAGGGTCTCCGCGTAGCGGGCCTTCTGAAATATGCAGAAGTTAAGAACGAAAACTGGATAGTCACGATCTATAACATCGAGGCTGTGATCGCCGCTCTCATCGACGAAGATGATGTAGTCGCTGAATTCCAGCATCAATCGTCTTCTGCTTTGCCTTTCGGCTTTCGTTCCTTCGCCGGCCCCTGCGCCTTCGCCCGGTCCTGGTTGAGGTCGAAGAGGCGTTTCAGGATTTCCTCGTCGCTGAGGTCCACCGGCCAGCCATAGGCTTCGGCGACGGCCGCATCCAGTTCCTTGTGCGCGTGGTCGAGCCAGGCGGGACGTTCGTTATAGAGGTTGGTCAGGGTGCGCTTGGCCAGAATCTTCGCCGCCTTGGCATCCTTGGGCAGGATGCGGTCGGGATAGCCGGGCACCACCTCCGGCTCGCGCTTCACCAGATCGGGCGGATTGAGCCACGCCTCGCGCAGCTCGTTCAGCCGCCGCGCCGCCGCCGCGATCTTCCGCGCGCGCGGATCGTCGGCGTAGTCCTTGGCCGGGATGTTCGGCGTCAAGCCGGCGGGGAAGGGGAAGGTCTCGAAGCAGGTCGAAGGCGTGTAGCGCGGGCGGTCCTCCAGGCTCGTGCCCATGCGCAGCGACCAGAGTTCGTGGAAGCGGCCGTGCAGGATGCCGAAGGTCGTGTCGTCGTCGCGGGCAACGGCGACAACTGCGCTGTCAGGCAGGACGTGTCTATGCATCCATGCGAATACCCGGTGCTTCGCGACCCGTGGAGTCGCTATGTACCGCGAGCACTTTTCGATCGCCATCCGCATAGCTGGTCGAGGATCACCGTGAAGCCACCATTTAGTACGATGCCACTGCCGCCTAAGGCCAATTCGAGTCGGCCGAACATGGGTCAGAACATGCTCAAATGGCCGCTCATACAGGGCTGCATCTTGTTCAGACATGCGCGGCCCAAAGTCGATGATCCACCGATCGTCCCGCTGCTGTACGATCCCGCTCCCATTGATCCAGGGGCGGATGACATCCGTGTTCGGCTTCCCGTTCGGATTCAGCGCCTGTTCAAGCATCCGCCGCGCTTGATCGCCAGGAATATCAAACGGGCCATTCTTTTGGGTCCCAATGAAGGCAGTGTCGGCATTTTCATCAAGCGGCCGAGCCTTGGTTATATCCAGGCCACTCTCCTCATTGATTGCGGTCAGATCCGATAGAATTCCACCAACCTCCCTCCCATTGAGTTGAGGGGCCTGACCTTCCGACTCACCGAAGCAAACCAAGGACACTCGAACCGCGGCTCCATCGAGTACCCACGGCTCATCATCCCACGCCTCAAAAATCTCGGTCTGCTCAACGATACGATCTAAGACTTTGCGATTCGCGCCGCCTCGAATGGAGTTTGTTGCGACAAGACCTGCACGCTTTGTCTTGTTACTCGAAATGCACTCCCCGGCTTTCCCAAACCAATAGCAAACCAAGTCGGCGCCTCCAGGGATGCGCCCCTCATATTTGCGCCGAAGAACATCTACATATGTTTCGCCAAGTCCCCTGATCATCTTTCGATCCCCGAGGAATGGCGGATTCCCGATGATGTAATCCGCCTTCGGCCACTCCGCTTCCTTCATGCCGTTTTCGGCCAGCAGCGCGTCGCGGTTTTCGATGGTATCCAGCGGTTTCAGGATCGGGTTGCGGGCGACGTCGAAGCCGTGGCGCTTCATCCACTGGATCTCGCCGATCCAGATGGTGACGCGGGCGAGTTCGGCGGCGTATTCGTTGATCTCGATGCCCTTCACCACCTGCGGCCCGACCTTGGGTGCGCCGCGCTTCAGGCCGAGCTGCTCGGATTCCAGATTGGCCTGGTGCTCCAGATCCTTCAGCGCGAGAAGCGCGAGATAGAGGAAATTGCCCGAGCCGCAGGCGGGGTCGAGGATGCGGATCGCCGCAAGATCGTCGGTGAAGCCGTCCAGCAGCTTCTGCGCCTTGGCGAGGTTCGCCGGCTTGCCCTTCTTCGCCTCCGCCGCGATCTTGGCCTTGGTTTCCGCCCATCTGGCGCGCCAGGGGCGCAGCACCACCGGCTCGACGATCAGCATGATCTTGTCGCGGTCGGTGTAATGGGCGCCGAGCTGCACCCGGTTGGCGGGGTCGAGGCCGCGCTCGAACAAGGTGCCGAAGATCGAGGGGTCGACATCGGCCCAGTTGGTCTGCGCGGCGGCCAGCACCACGCCGATGTCCGAGCGGGTCAGCGCCAGCACGGTGTCGTCGTCGAACAGGCCGCCGTTGAACCATTCGACGCGGTCGAGGCCGAAGCGGCCGTCGCGCTCCGCCATCGCCTTGAACAGGGCGGCGCAGACCTGCTGGAACTCCTCCGGCTTGGCGAAGCAGTGGCGCAAGGTCTTGGCGAAGAGCGCGCCGGGCAGCAGATCGACATCTTCCGCGAACATGCAGAAGACGAGGCGGTTGACGAAATGGGCGACCATCTTGGGGTCGAAGCCGCGCTGGCGCAACGTATGGGCCAGCTTGGCGAAGACGTCGGCCTGGTCCTTGGTCAGCGCGTCGCGCGTCTTGTCGGGCTTCAGCCGGTCGGGATCGGTGAAGCAGTATTTGAGTTTGGCGCGGAGCCCGGCATCGGCCAGCTCCTCCAGCGCGATCTCATGCACCATCGAGACAGTGTTGGTCCAGTTGGTGTGGATGCGGAAGGTCTCAAGGTCGCAGACGATGAGCAGCGGCGGGCTCTCCAGCGCCACGGCGTATTGCTGCAGCTGGGCATAGGCGGCGTCGAGGTCCTTGCCCTTGCCCTTGTATTCCCAGCCGAAGCAGTCGCGCTTCCACACGTCGGCCCAGCCCTTGCCGCCGGTGGTCTTCTTGGCGCCGCGCTCGAAGCAGTACCATGTGCCATCCGGGTCGGCCTCGGCCGGGCTTTCCACGCCGAGCATCGCACAGAGGTCGTTGAAATGGGTCTGCGCCGCCGAACGCTCCTTCAGCGTTGCCGACTTCCATTTGGCAATGAATTGTTCCGGCGTCATAGGCGCGGCTGGCATCCCCCGACTCGCGCGGGCAGCTTATCGCGCCCGAACCGAGGCCGGAAGAAAATTCAGGAACGCGCACCTATGAGACAACAGAAACGGCCGCCGGACTCGGGGGATTCCGGCGGCCGCGTCGTGGAGATACCGCTGCCAGTCGATCGCGGCGTCTCGCTTGAGAGGCCGCCCGACCGGCCCGTGGTGGGCTGATCGGGTGGGCCGGTCTCAGCGCGCCTTAGTTGGCGGGCGGGACCAAGGCCGGATCGACCGGCACGTCGCCCGTGCCCTGGTCCGGCGTGCCGTCATCGTCGGTGGCGTCGTCGCCGGCTTCGTCGGCGCCGTTGTCGTCATTGGCATCGTCATTGGCGTCGTCGTCGCCGGTCTCGCCGTGATCGTCGGCGCCGGCCTCGCCGTGGCCGCTGTTGTCGGCGCCGCTTTCGCCGCCATGGTCGTCGCCGCCATCGCTGTCGCCGCCGCCTTCGCTGTCGCCGCCGTCGTGGTCGCCGCTGTCGCCGCCGCCGTCACCGCCGCCGTCGCCACCACCGTCGCCGCCGCCATCACCACCCTCGCCATCGGCGAAGGCGGTGTTCTGCGTCAGGTCGAGGGCGAGGCCGTGCGCGGTCACCTGGCCGGTCAGGTGCCAGGGCGCCAGGACCGCGCCGAGGGCGAGCGTCGCCCAGGCCGTGCCCTGGATGAGGCGCTGTTTCGTGGTCAGGTTCGACATGATCGTCTCCTTGAATTTGCGCCATGCCCGACGCATGGCCGCCGCATTTCGAGGGCGACCATAGACAGGCCAAGCTGAACCCAGCCTGAACGGAGTCGCGTGGCCGCGGGGCGCCTGGCTTGTCGGCGCGCAATGACTGGAACCGGCGCGGCGGGCGCTGTTAGGGTTCTGTTTACGATGATTGTGCTGCTGCAGATCGGCGTCTACGGGCTGGCGGGCTTCGTGCTCGCGGCGACGCTGTCGGCCATCCTGTTCGCCAGGCGACCATTGCTCGGCGTGGCGCAGCATTGGGGGCTGCAGCTGTGGTGGTTGGCGCTGCTGGGCCTGGTCGCGGCGCCGATCCGCGGCGCCTGGCCAGCCGCCATCGCCTGCCTCTGCTGTGCGCTCTATTGGAGCCTGCGCATCTTCCGCCGCCCGCGGCCGCGGGTGCCGGCGGCGCGGCCGCTGCTGCGCCTGGCGAGCGCCAATGTGGCGCATTTCAACCGGGATCACGATTGCATGCTCGCGGCGCTCGCCGCCTGCGCGGCCGACGTGATCGCCCTGGTCGAGGTGACGCCGGCCTGCCGCGACCGGCTGCGGGAGCTCGACGCGACGCATCCCCATGCCGTCGACAGCTGCGACCTGTCGGAGAAATACGGCGTCCTGGTGCGCGCCCGCTGGCCGATGACGGCGGTGAGCCGCGGCGGCGGCGGGGACGGGGCGCCGCGCCATGTTTCCGTGCGCCTGCAGCTGGAGACCGGCGCGCTGGACCTGATGGCGGTGCATCTCACCAACCCGATCCGCCGCGCCCACGCGCACCGCATTCCGGGCGAGATCGACGACGTGATCGCGCGGGCCAACCGCGCCGGTCCCGACCTGGTGCTGTGCGGCGATTGCAACGCCGCCGGCTGGTCCAGCTGGCTGCGCCGGCTGGAGGCGGCGACCGGCCTCGACAACACGCGCCGGCTGCTGCCGTCCTGGCCGGTCAGGCTGCCGCCGTTCCTGCGCCTGCCGATCGACCACGCCTGGGCGCGCGGCCGGGCGGTGGTGCTCACCACGCGCCTGGGGCCCGAGACCGGATCGGATCATTTTCCGCTGCTGGCTGAGATCGGCTGGCGCGATGGATAGCCCGCGAAACGCCGGAAAACCCATGCGATCCGCCGGATTCCCGCTTGCCCCCCGCCGGGCCAATCACTAGGTTCGGCCCGGTTCCTAGCGATTTTCGAGGCTTCGAGAGATGAGTTCCGAACGGCAATACGCCCAAGCCGCCCGCGCCTGGCCCTTCGAGGAGGCGCGCAAGCTGGTCGCGCGCTACGAGAAGACGCCGCCGGCGAAAGGCTACGTGCTGTTCGAGACCGGCTACGGCCCCTCCGGCCTGCCGCATATCGGCACCTTCGGCGAGGTGGTGCGCACCACGATGGTGCGGCGCGCCTTCCAGCGCCTGAGCGACATCCCGACGCGGCTCTTCGCCTTCTCCGACGACATGGACGGGTTGCGCAAGGTGCCGACCAATGTGCCGAACCAGGAGATGCTGTCGCAGCACCTGGGCAAGCCGCTGACCAAGGTGCCGGACCCGTTCGGCACCCATGAGAGCTTCGGCCACCACAACAACGCGATGCTGCGCGGCTTCCTCGATTCCTTCGGCTTCGAATACGAGTTCCAGTCCTCGACCGACTGGTACATGTCCGGCCGCTTCGACAAGGCGCTGCTGGAGGTGCTGGCGCATTACCAGGACATCATGGACGTGATGCTACCGTCCTTGCGCGAGGAGCGGGCTTCGACCTATTCGCCGTTCCTGCCGGTCTGCGCCAAGACCGGACGCGTGCTGCAGGTGCCGGTGGTCCGCCATGACGCGGCGGCGGGCACCATCGTCTATCAGGACGAAGACGGGACCCTGGTCGAGACGCCGGTGACCGGCGGGCGCTGCAAGCTGCAATGGAAGCCCGACTGGGGCATGCGCTGGCATGCGCTCGGCGTCGATTACGAGATGTCGGGCAAGGACCTGATCCCCTCGGTCGAGCTCGCCAACAAGATCTGCCGCATCCTGGGATCGCGTCCGCCGGAAGGCTTCAACTATGAGCTGTTCCTCGACGAGAAGGGGCAGAAGATCTCCAAGTCCAAGGGCAACGGACTCAGCGTCGAAGAGTGGCTGGAATATGCGCCGCCGGAGAGCCTGGCCTTGTTCATGTTCCAGAAGCCGCGCGCGGCGAAGCGGCTCTATTTCGACGTCATCCCGCGCGCCGTGGACGACTACCTGACTTTCGTCGGCAAGTTCCCGGACGAGGCGGAGGCGCAGCGCCTGGAGAATCCCGCCTGGCACATCCACAACGGCCAGCCGCCGGCAATCCACCAGGACCTCAGCTACGGCATCCTCTTGAACCTCGCCAGCGTGGCGAACGCCGAGGAGAAGTCGGTGCTGTGGGGCTTCATCACCCGCTATCGCCCCGAGGCGACGCCGCAGACGGCACCCTTCCTCGACCGGCTGGTCGGCTACGCGATCAACTACTACCGCGACTTCGTGAAGCCGGCGAAGAAGTTCCGCGCCCCCGACGCGACCGAGCGCGCGGCGCTCACCGAGCTGCTCGCCTATCTCGATGCGGCACCCGCCGATGCCAAGGCCGACGCGCTGCAGACGGAAGTCTACGAGATCGGCAAGCGGCACCCCTTCCCGGAATTGCGCGCCTGGTTCAAGGCGCTCTACGAGGTGCTGCTGGGCCAGGAACAGGGGCCGCGCTTCGGCTCCTTCATCGAGCTCTATGGCAAGGCGGAGACGGCGGCGCTGATCCGCAAGGCGCTGGCCTCGCCCACGGGACTGGCCGCTGAGTAAGACGCCCGTCATCCTGGCCGCCGATTCCGGCCTCGGCGGCCTCAGCGTCGTCGCGGAGATCCGCAAGGCGCTGCCGCAGGCGCGCCTCGCCTATCTCTGCGACAACGCCTATTTCCCCTACGGCACCAAGGCCGATGCGGCGCTGCTGGCGCATTTCCTGAAGATCATGCGGGCGGCGATCGCGCGGGTGAAGCCCGACCTCATCGTCACCGCCTGCAACACCATCTCGACCATCTGCCTGCCCGAGCTGCGCGCGGCGACACCCATTCCCGTGGTCGGCGTGGTGCCGGCGGTGAAGCCGGCCGCGGCGATGAGCAAGCGCAAGGCCATCGGCCTGCTGGCGACCCCGGCCACCATCGATCGGCCCTATACCGACGACCTGATCGCGCGCCATGCCGCCGATTGCCGGGTGCTCAAACTGGGCTCGGCCGAGCTGGTGGCGATGGCCGAGGCCAAGCTGCTGGGCCAGAAGGTGGACCTCGAGCGGCTGCGCGAGATATTGGCGCCGTTGCTTACCCCGCCCGCCGCCGAGCGGCCCGACGTGGTCGTACTCGCCTGCACGCATTTCCCGCTGCTGCGCGCGGAGCTGGAAGCGATCGCGCCGCCCGACATCGCCTGGATCGATTCCGGCGCGGCGGTGGCGCGGCGCGTGGTCGAGGTGCTGCCGAAGCAGGATGCGGCGCCGGCGCTGCCCGCCGATCTCGCCTTGACCACCGCGCCCGCGCCGGACGATTTGCGCCGCGCCTTGGCGCAGGCTGGCTTCGCCGCCTGCGAGACCCTGCACGCCTGATTGGACAATTTCATCGTCATTGCCGGGCTTGTCCCGGCAATCCACGCAACATCGGGGCCTGCACCACTGCCGCATGGATCACCGGGACAAGCCCGGTGATGACGGCGGCAAAGTACTATCGCGTCCGGTCGCGGCAATAGGCGACGACCTGGTCCAGCTTGGCGCCCGCAGCCGCGCCGGGCTGGCCGAGGCCGAGATCGGCGAGCTCCTGCGCGCTCAGCTGCTTTTCGACCTCCTCCGCCACGCAGGTGCAATAGGCGAGCGCCTTGGCCTCGCTCTCGTCGTCCAGCGGCAGGGTCTGGCCGGTGACGGCGCGGCGCTGGCCCTCGATGCAGGTCTGCTGGAACGCGCTCAAGCTCTCCGCCGCCGGCTCATGGCGCAGGAACAGCCACAACCCGCCGAGCAGGGCGGCGGCGATGACAAGGGCACCGACAAGAATGCGTCTCGCATCCATCTCCGAACAGATCCCATCGTCACCCCGGGCTTGACCCGGGGTCCATTGTGCCGCCGCATGGATTTCGGACGGCTACATCGGCCCGTGCCGCTACGGCATGGATTCCGGCTCAAGGCCGGGATGACGGGCGGAGATGTGGCCGCGTTTTCGCACTATCGCAAGCCGCGTGGCAACCCTTGCCAGCCTCGCCGCCACGGCCTAGCTTGCCGGCCGGTTCCGCATTTCCCATATGGTCCCCATGTCCCAAGACCTGCAAATCCTCGAAGACCTGCTGAAGCGCGCCAAGGCCAAGGGGGCCGACGCGGCCGACGCGCTGATCGGGCGCGGCATCTCGCTCGACGTGGCGCAGCGCCTGGGCCAGCGGGAGAAGCTGGAGCGCTCGGAATCGCAGGATCTGGGCCTGCGCGTCTTCGTCGGCCGGCGCCAGGCGATCGTCTCCACCAGCGACCTTTCGGGCAAGACCCTGGACGAACTGGCCGCGCGCGCCGTCGCCATGGCCCGCGCGGTGCCGGAGGACGAGTTCTGCGGCCTCGCTGCCCCTGAGCAATTGTGCAAGAACCCGCCCGTGCTCGACCTCGAGGACAAGACCGAGCCGAGCGAGGCGCGGCTGATCGAGATGGTGGCGGCGGCCGAGGATGCGGCACGCGCGGTCAAGGGGGTCACCAATTCCGAGGGCGCCGAGGCCGGCTGGGGCCGCAGCGAAATCGCGCTGGCCGCCAGCAACGGCTTCCGCGGCGCCTATGCCGGCACGCGCTGGGGCATCAGCGTCTCGGTGCTGGCCGGCGAAGGCACCGGCATGGAGCGCGACTATGATTTCGCCACCGCCGTCTATGGCAGCGACCTGCCGGCGGCCGAGACGCTGGGCCGCTCGGCCGGCGAGCGCGCGGTGAAGCGGCTCAACCCGCGCAAGGCGTCGACCGCGAAGCTGCCGATCATCTTCGACCCGCGTATTTCCGGCGGGCTGGTCGGCCATTTCGTCGGCGCCATCAACGGCGCCTCGATCGCCCGCGGCACGTCGTTCCTCAAGGACAAGATGGGAACCCAGGTCTTCGCCAGGGGCATCCGCATCATCGACGACCCGCACCGGCCGCGCGGCCTGCGCTCCAAGCCGTTCGACGGCGAAGGGGTGGCCAACAAGAGGCGCGCGCTGATCGAGGACGGCACTCTCACCACCTGGCTGCTCGATTGCCGCTCGGCGCGGCAGCTGGGCCTCTCCACCACCGGGCACGCCTCGCGCGGCACCTCGGGTCCGCCCTCGCCCTCCGCCGCCAATCTCTATCTCGAGGCCGGCAAGCTGTCGCCCCAGGCGCTGATGGCCGATGTCGCGCAGGGCTTCTACGCCACAGAGTTGATCGGCCACGGGGTCAACGGCGTCACCGGCGATTACAGCCGAGGTGCCGCCGGCTATTGGATCGAGAACGGGCAGCTCACCCATCCGGTCTCGGAGATCACCATCGCCGGCAATCTGAAGGACATGTTCCTGCAGCTGACCCCGGCCGACGATTTGGTGTTCCGCTACGGCACCGACGCGCCCACCGTGCGGATCGACGGCATGACCTTGGCAGGGGCCTGAGGCGACCCCATCTCCAGGGTGCGGCGCGGGCTCCGGTGTGAAACGCGGGGCCGCGGCGGCGACGTTACCGGCTTGTGATTGGCCGCCCGCAACCATCCGCGCCGATGCTGCGTTCCAGAGAAGACGCGGCGGCGCCGGCGCCATCGCCTTGATCGCAGAACGGCCGGGAGGCCGAAGCCATGAACCTGATCGCCCCCTTCAACCGCATCACCCTGCTGGCCGGGGTCAGCGCCCTGGCGCTGATGGGCAGCACGCTCGCCGCCACGCCGAGCCTGGCGCAGATGGGCGGCGGCAATGGCCAGGGCAATTCGCAGGATCTCGACCCCGATGGCGGCATGCGCAACGAATGCGGCGAAAGCGGCGGCTGCGCCGAGGCGGGTGAGAGCATCGAATCCCGCACCCCTGACGAGCTCGGCGACGAGGCCGACGAGGACCGCACCGCGCCGGCGCCCCTCGCGGTGCCGCAAAGCCAGGGCGGCGGCCTGGGCGACGGCGATTCGGTCACCGGCACCCTGAATGACGGGCCGCTGGGCGAGTAGGCCGGGTCGCCTTTTTCGCGCCCGGGCGGCGCGGACATGCCCCGCCCGTCATCGGACCGTCGGCAAAGTGACATGAAATGCCGGCAGACCCTGCCGCGCCATGGCCCGGACCGGCGGGACGTTATTCCATCATCGGCAAGTCGCAGGAGTCGCGGCACATCCGGCCGGCAAGACGGGCGGAGTCTCAAAACGGCCATGTCCCTGTCATAAACCCGTTGCCGCTTTGCCGTAGCTCTAAGCCCGCGCGCGGGGCGACCGCCGCGCCGACGAGGCAATACAAGGCCAGGAGCGATGCAGGCGACGGCGCCGACGAATCACTACCGGACCATCTTCATTTCCGACGTTCACCTCGGCACGCGCGGCTGCAAGGCCGATTTCCTGCTCGACTTCCTGAAGCACAACGACGCCGACGAGATCTATTTGATCGGCGACATCGTCGATTGCTGGCGCCTGCGGCGCAGCTGGTTCTGGACCCAGAGCCACAACGACGTGGTGCAGAAGCTGCTGCGCAAGGCGCGCAAGGGCACCCGCGTCACCTTCGTGCCCGGCAATCACGACGAGCCGCTGCGCGACTATCACGGGCTCAGTTTCGGCGACGTGCTGGTCGCCAACGAGGCGGTGCATGTGACCGCCGACGGGCGCAAGCTGCTCATCGTCCACGGCGACGGCTTCGACGGGGTGATGAAATACGCGCCCTGGCTGGCCAAGGTCGGCGACCACGCCTACACGTGGTGCCTGCACGTCAACCACTGGTACAACCGCGTCCGCGTGGCGCTGGGCAAGCCGTACTGGTCGCTCTCCGCGTATCTGAAGACGCGGGTCAAGGACGCGGTCAAGTTCATCAGCGATTTCGAGGAGGCGATGGCGGCGGAGGCCAGGCGCCGCGGCCTGGACGGCGTCGTCTGCGGCCACATCCACAAGGCCGAGATCCGCGAGATCGACGGCATCCTCTATTGCAACGACGGCGACTGGGTGGAGAGCTGCTCGGCGCTGGTTGAGCACCGCGACGGCCGGCTGGAGATCATCGAATGGGCGGCGGCGCGCAAGTTCTCCATGCTGGCGCCCACCGAACTCGGCGTGACCGCGGCGTGAGCATGCGCCTGGCGCTGGTCACCGACGCCTGGACTCCGCAGGTCAACGGCGTCGTGCGCACGCTCCAGCGCACCAAGTTCGAGATGGAGCAGCTCGGCCACCGGGTCGAGATCATCTCGCCCGATCTGTTCGTGACCGTTCCCTGCCCGACCTATCCCGAGATCCGCCTGGCGGTGCTGCCAGATCGGTCGATGGCGCGCCGGCTGGACGTGTTCGAGCCGGAAGCGATCCACATCGCCACCGAAGGGCCGCTCGGCCGCGCGGCGCGCGCCTGGTGCCTGAAGCGCGGGCTGCCCTTCACCACCGCCTATCACACGCGCTTCCCGGAATATGTCGCGGCGCGCTTCGCCGTGCCGCTCGGCTGGACCTATGGCATGATGCGCCGCTTCCATGCGCCGTCGTCGCGGGTGATGGTGGCGACGCCGTCGATCGAGGCGGACCTGCGGGCGCGCGGCTTTCGCAACATCGGCCGCTGGTCGCGCGGCGTCGACCTCACCGTGTTCCGCCCCGATGGCCCGGCCGAGCTCGGCCTGCCGCGGCCGATCCATCTCTATGTCGGCCGCGTCGCGGTGGAAAAGAACATCGCCGCCTTCCTGGAGCTCGCTCTGCCGGGGTCGAAGGTGGTGATCGGCGACGGGCCGCAGATGGCGGCGCTGAAGGCCCGGCATCCCGACACCCATTTCCTCGGCGCCAAGTTCGGCGCCGACCTGGCCCGCCATGTCGCCGCCGCCGACGTCTTCGTCTTCCCCAGCCTGACCGACACCTTCGGCCTGGTCATGCTGGAGGCCATGGCCTGCGGCCTGCCGGTCGCCGCCTTCCCGGTGGCCGGGCCCAAGGACGTGATTCGCGAGGGCGAGGTTGGCGCCCTGGACTGGGATCTGCGGCGGGCCATCGACCGCGCCCTCGCCCTGTCGCGCGAGGCCTGCCGGAGCTATGCCCGGGAATTCTCCTGGGAGGCCGCCACCCGCCAGTTCCTGGCCAATCTGGCGCCGATCGCACCCGCCGCCGAATAGCCCCGGGCCGCACCCCGCAGCCCCCTGCACCAGCGGCCCCTTGCCCATCCGGCTACTTGCCCATCCGGCCACTTGCGGGGGCCGGCAATCACGGGCATCAAGGCAGCGCGGCGGGGGAGCGCCGCGGAACGACGAGGTATGCCTGATGGAAGCGCCCGCGACCGGACACGTGCTGTTCGGCCTGGACCCGCTCTGGGTTGCCACCGCCCTGCTGATCGCCACCTATGCCGCGATCATGTCGGAAAAGCTCAACCGCGCCATCGTGGCGCTGCTGGGCGCCGGGCTGATGATCACGCTCGGCCTGCTGAACCAGGAACAGGCGGTGGCCGGGGTGGATTTCAACACCCTGGCGCTGCTCACCGGCATGATGCTGATCGTCGCCATCGCGCGGCGCTCCGGCGTCTTCCAGTATGTCGCCATCGTCTCGGCCAAGGCGGCGAAGGCGAGCCCGGCCGGCATCCTTTTCATGATGGGCGTCGTCACCGCCCTGCTCTCCGCCCTGCTCGACAACGTCACCACCGTGCTGCTGATCGCGCCGGTCACCCTGGTCATCTGCCGCGAACTGAACGTGAAGGCCTATGCCTTCCTGTTCACCGAGATCTTCGCCAGCAATATCGGCGGCACCGCGACGCTGATCGGCGATCCGCCGAACATCATCATCGGCTCGGCCGCCGGGCTCACCTTCATGGACTTCGTCCATGCCCTGACGCCGGTGGTCGCAATCATCCTGCTGGTCAATTGCGTGCTCATCCACCTGATCTGGGGCCGCAGCATGAGCGCCACGGCGGAGGCCAGGGCGCGGGTCATGGCGCTCGACCACCGCGACGCCATCACCGACCGCGGGCTGATGCGGAAATCGGTCTTCGTCATCGCCCTGGTCATCCTCGGCTTCGTCCTGGCGCACAACCTGCACATGGAAGCCGGCACCATCGCGCTGTTCGGCGCCGCCATCCTGCTGATGCTCGACAATCTCGGCCGCCCGGTCGAGGACCAGCACCACCGGCTGATCGAGACCTTCAACGAGGTCGAGTGGATCACCATCTTCTTCTTCGTCGGCCTGTTCATCGTGGTCGCCGGCGTCGAGCATGCCGGCCTCTTGAAGAGGCTGGCCGACTGGCTGGTCTCGATCACCCAGGGCGACCTCCAGGTGATGGGCCTGTCGATTCTCTGGGTCTCCGCCATCCTCTCGGCGATCATCGACAACATCCCCTTCGTCGCCACCATGATCCCGGTGATCAAGAACATGGCGCCGACTTTCGGCGGCGAGCAGGCGCTGCTGCCGCTGTGGTGGGCGCTGTCGCTGGGCGCCTGCCTCGGCGGCAACGGCACCCTGATCGGCGCCTCGGCGAACCTGACGGTCGCCGGCATCGGCGAGCGCGCGGGCGTGCCGTTCCGCTTCGTCGAATTCGCCAAGGTCGCCTTTCCCCTGATGCTGATCTCGATCGCCATAAGCCACGTCTATCTCTGGTGGCGGTATCTGTAGGCTCGGGCTCGCCTGATCGGCCGCCTTTGGCTTCAAGGGCGTTTGGCGTAGGATCGTCGGAAAGGAGGGACTCATGGAACAGGCCACCCTCAAGCTGCCGATCCGCCTGGTGCCGCGCCGCGGAGCGCAGGCCGGACTGCTCGCGTTGTCAGCGGGCCTTGCCGCCTTCGCCGTCTATTGGATCGGCGATGCACTCGGCGAAAGCCGGCGGTTCATCGCCGATGGCGCCGGGGGTTTCGATTACTGGCTCAATCTGCTGCCGCCGCTGGTCGCCGGCATTTTCCTGGCGATGTGTGTCCTCGGCATGATCCGCAGCATCCTGAAGATGCTGCCCGCCAGCCCCTATTATCACCTGGCGCTCTATCCGGAGGGGCTGGTGGTCCAGGCGCCGTTCCGCCGCCGCCGCTTCGCCTGGGGCGAGCTGCCCGCCTTCGAGACGATCGAGGTCGTGCGCCGCAGCAAATACGGCCGGCGCTATACGTATTTCACGGTCGCCCGCGCGGCTGACGAATCCGGCCGGATGCGCGAATTGCTGCGCGTCCATGCGGATGAGTATGGCGCCAAGAAAAGCCAGGAGGATGCCGACGCGCTCACTGCCTGGCTCAACGCGCTGCACGCGCGCGGCGTGAACGATCGCCTGAAGAACGGCGAGGCAATCGAGATTCCGGCGCAGTTCCGCGCCGTGGCGACGCCGTTGACGCCGCGACTGCGGCAAGGCCCGGATGCGCCCGGCCAGGCGGCGGCGCGGAGCGAGCGGCCGCCCACGGTGCAGCGGCAATAGGGCTTAGCCCTTCACCAGCTTCAGGATCTCCTTGGCCGCGTCGAGGCCGGAGATGAGCGCGGCATCGAACCAGCCGGCGCCCTCGCGCGAAAAATCCGAGGAGGCGAAGGCGAGCGGGCCGGTATGCGCCCAGGTTGCCGGCGCCACCGCCTGCGGCGCGCCCAAGGGGGTCGCCACCCAGGTGCCGCGCGAGAAGGCATCGCCGACCCAATCGTGCCAGTCATGAGCGAGCAGGGTCGCTTCCGGGAAGAAGCGCGCCACCTCCGCCGCCACGGCGCCGGGCTCAGCCGGATCGAAATCGGCGGCGAGGCCAAAGCCGATGAGCAGGGTATTGCCGTCGGCGGCCTCCCGCTCGGACAGCATCCATTCGAGACCGGCCCCGGCGCTTTCACCGCCGCCGGTCGCCAGCACGCCCACCTTCACGCCCGCGACCTTGGCCCAGACCTTCACCGACGCGCCGAGATGGCCGATGGAAAGGGCCATGGTCTGCGACGGCGGCAAGGGCGGCTCGAAGGCGATGGCGCGCAAGGGATTGAGCCCGGTTGCCAGCAAGGCGGCGCGCGCCTGGTATTTGCCGCTCTTCGCCGTGACGGTGACGCCGCCGCCGCGCGACTGGATCCGGGTCACCGGATCGTTCAGAAGCAGCGTCGCACCGGAGGCGGCGATCATGCGCTCGGTCAGCCGCGAGACGCCGCCCACCAGCGTATCGGCCCAGACCTCGATCATGCTGTCCGGGGTGCCGTCGCCATAGGAGCAGCTGGCCAGCAGCTCCGAGACCGGAATCTTCGCCGGATCGCCATTGCCGCTGACCGTCCACCAGGCACGGCAGAGATCGCGCAGCGACAGCGGCGCCGCGATCCGCTTCAGGTAGTCGTTGAGGCTGACCGTGGTGAGGGGCCGCCCAGCGGCATCGGTGGCGTGGCCCTCGCTGAGCCGGGTCGCGTCGGCGACGATCTGCGCCATGCCGCGCTCGAAGGCGGGGCGCTCGGCATCCGGGCAGGGCGCGTCGCGATGCAGCGCGCCGTCGCGGAACCAGCGCCGCTCGACAACCGGCGCGCGCGGCCGCAGCTCGATCTTGTGCCGGGCGCAGGCGGCGCGGATATGCTCCTGCCAGGGCGTGATCCAGCCGCCGCCGAATTCCAGGCTTTCATCGGAGCCGGCGAAGTCGCGCGCGTAGCCGCGGCCGCCGACCCGGTCGCGCGCCTCCAGGATGGTGACGGAGAGCCCGCGCTTGGCGAGGAACTCCGCCGCCGCGGCACCGGCGAGGCCGGCACCGATGATGAGCACGTCGGAGGCGCTACTCATACGCCGCCTCACACGCGCTCCTCATCCCGGCCTTGAGCCGGGATCCATAGGGCAACCGCGGGAGCGGCGGATGAATGGGCTCCGGCTCAAGGCCGGGGTGACGACTTGAGAAGTTGTAAGAGCGCGCTCCCACACAACACATCACAGATACCATGCGTGCTCCTGCGGCGAGATCGTCGCGTTGAACTTGTTCAGTTCCGCTTCCTTGGCATCGGCGTAGAGCGACAGATAGCCGGCATCGACATAGGCGGGCAGGATCTTCGCCTTGCGCAGCCGGTCGATCGCCTCGTGCCAGCGGAAGGGCGTGTTGCGGTCGATCTTGGCGCTGACATCGGTGGTCGCCGGCTTGCCGGGGTCAAGCTTCCGCTCGATGCCATGCAGCATGCCGGCCAGGATCGCCGCCACCGCGAGGTGCGGATTGGCGTCGGCGCCGGCGATGCGATGCTCGACGCGGCGCGCCTTGGGCGCGCCGGTCGGCACGCGGAAGGCGACCGAGCGGTTGTTGTAGCCCCAGGACGGCGCCATCGGCACCAGCGAGCCGGGACGATAGCGGCGATAGGAGTTCAGATTGGGCGCCAGCAGCGCCATCGCCTCCGGCGTCGTGGCGACGAGGCCGCCGATGGCATGGCGCAACAGCGCGGTGCCGCCTTCCCCGCCGTCGTCGAAGACGTTGCGACCCTTGGCATCGATCAGGCTGCAATGCACATGCATGCCGCTGCCCGCCTTGTCGAGGAAGGGCTTGGCCATGAAGGTCGCGGCGAAGCCGTGCCTGGGCGCCACCGACTTGATGATCCGGCGCAGCAGCACGGCATGGTCGCCGGCCGCGACCGGATCGGCGCAATGGGTGAGGTTGATCTCGAACTGGCCGGGCGAATTCTCGGCGATGGCGGTGGAGGCCGGGATGTTCTGCGCCTTCGCCGCCGCCGCGACGTCGCGGACGAAATCGGCGTAGATGTCGAGCCCGGCGATGGAGTAGAGCTGGCGCGAATTGTCCGGCTCTCCGGTCGCCGGCGAGATCGGCGGCAGCGGTTCGCCCATCGTCCCGCGCTTGCGGTCCATCAGGTAGAATTCCATTTCGACAGCGACCACGGGGGTGAGGCCGCGCCTGGCGAAGCGCGCCGCCAGTCCGGCCAGCACCTGGCGCGGATCGACCAGGCAGGGCTGGTTCGCCTGTTCCGGCATGGTCAACAGCACCTGCGCCGTCGGCTCCGGCGCCCAGGGCACCGGCACCAGCGTGCCGGCAACCGGCCAGGCGTTGCCGTCGGGGTCGCCGCGCAGCTCCGAGCGTCCGCCGGGATCGAGATCCTCGCCGGTCGCGTCCAGGAAATAGAGGCAGAAGGGCAGCTGCACCCCGCCGGTCCAGATCTTCGCCGCCTCATGCGCGGGGAAGCGCTTGCCGCGCGGATTGCCGTTCATGTCGGGCAGGAAGGCGTCGACATGCAGGAGGCCCGGATTGGCCTTCAGGAAGCGGGCGAGCTCGGCGGCCGGATCGGCCTTCGCGCTCGCCGGCGATGGAACGCGGCGCGCCATGATGAAACCCCTCAGGAGGAACCGGACCGCACGCTAGTCAAGCGCGGCGGAGGGCACAAGCGGCGCCGGCGCCGCTAGCCCGAATGGGTCACGATTGCGGCCCGGCCGCAGAATCGCCGCGCGCCGCGGCCTGGTCGGCGGGAAGCGCCGCCCGGCGGGCCCAGCGCCGGGCGCGGGCGGCGCGGTAGGCGATGACGAAACGCAGGCCAAGGCGGTAGCCGAGCCAGCCCGCCAGCGCCGCCCAGGGAATGGCCCCGAGATACATGGCGAGGCCCCAATCCAGCACCACCACCCTGGCAAGGTTGTAGAGCGATTGCAGGAAGCCGGCCTCGCCGGAGAACAGCCCGCTGAAGGCGCTGACGAAGGAATCATAGCCGCTGAGGTCGTGCCAGCGGCCGAGCAGGATCTGCCCGGTCAGGAAGAACAGGTAGTAGCAGGGCGCGGCGGTGAAGACATTGGTGACCCAGGTCCAGGCCAAGCCCTGGATCAGGCTGAAATCCCAGTTGAACAGGCGCCGCGCAATGATCCAGACCCCGAAGGCAAGGCCCATCTGTCCCACCGGCGAGGGGATGCAGGCGCAGACGAGGCCCACCATCACGCCGCGCGCGGTGTGCTCCGGCGAATGCTGGCTGCGCATCATCGGGATGAACAGGCGGAAGCGGATGGCGCGGCTCAGCCGGTGCCACACGCCAGACGGCTTGCCGAAGGGCAGCCGTTTCCGTTCCTTCCATGCCAAGCGCTAGCCTCGATCCCAGACGCGACGACCATCCCCAGATGGTTATGGCGCGCCATGACCGCAACCGTCAAACCGCCATGAATCGCGGGAGCGGGGCCTAGGATTCGAGCAATGCCAGCAGGCCCTGCAGCAGCTGCAGCGGGCTGGGCGGGCAGCCGCGGATGTGCAGGTCGACCGGCACCACCGCCGCGACCCCGCCGGCGACGGCATAGGACCCGGCGAAGACGCCGCAATCGGCCGCGCAATCGCCGACCGCCACCACCCATTTCGGATCCGGCGTGGCGCGCCAGGTGCGCTCCAGCGCCGCGCGCATGTTCTTGGTGACCGGGCCGGTCACCAGCAGTACGTCGGCATGGCGCGGCGAGGCGACGAAGCGCAGGCCGAAGCGCTCCAGATCGTAGAAGGCATTGTTGAGGGCGTGGATCTCCAGCTCGCAGCCGTTGCAGGACCCGGCATCGACCGCGCGGATAGAGAGGGAGCGGCCCAGCCTGCGCTTCGCCGCCGCATCGACCTTGGCGGCGATCTCCGCCAGCGCCTCGGGCGACGGGGCCGGCGCCTTCTCGGTCACCGGCGGCAGGACCAGGGCTTGCAGCAGCAGCTTGTTCATCGCCCGCGCCTCACAAATCGTGCCCCGAATAGGAGCAGTTGAAGGATTTGTTGCAGAGCGGGAAGTCGGCAACGATGTTGCCTTCGATCGCCGCCTCCAGCAGCGGCCACTGGAACCAGGACGGATCCCGCAGATGGCAGCGGGCGACGCGGCCGTCGGCGCCGAGGCGCACCCAGGCCAGCACGTCGCCGCGGAAGCCCTCGACCAGCGCCATGCCCTCGCGCGGCCCCGCGACCGGCGCGTCGGTGGCGGGCAGCGCGACGGCGATTTCCCCCGCCGGCAGGCCGTCGAGCAGCCGGCCGATGAGCGCCAGGCTCTGCGTCACTTCGTCGATGCGGACCCAGACCCGCGCATTGACGTCGCCCTCGCTGCGCAGCGCCGGCTGGAAGCCGAGCGTGGCATAGGGCAGCGGCGAAGCGAGGCCGCGGGCATCGAAGGCCCGCCCCGAGGCCCGGCCGACATAGCCGCCGGCGCCGAATTGCCGCGCCAAAGTGGGGCTGAGACTGCCGGTGCCCACCGTGCGGTCCTGCAGCGAGGTGGTGTTGTCGTAGAGCGCCACCAGGGCCGGGAAGCGCGCAGTGATCTCGGACAGGGCGGCCCGGAGCGCCGCAACCCCTTCCGCCGCCAGATCGGCGGCGACGCCGCCCGGCACCACCCGGTCCATCATCAGGCGATGGCCGAAGGCGGCGGCGGCGGCGCGCAGCACGCGCTCGCGCAGGATGCCGCAATGCGCCAGCATGATGGCGAAGGAGGCGTCGTTGCAGATGGCGCCGATGTCGCCCAGGTGATTGGCGATGCGCTCGAGCTCCAGCATCAGCGCGCGCAGCCATTGCGCCCGGCGCGGCGCCTCGACGCCCGATGCCGCCTCGATCGCCTGCGCGAAGGCGATGGAATACGCCACCGTGCTGTCGCCCGAGACGCGGCCGGCGAGCCGCGCCGCGCGGCCGAGATCGGCCCCCTGCATCAACCCGTCGACGCCCTTGTGCACGTAGCCGAGGCGCTGCTCCAGGCGCGCCACGGTCTCGCCATTGGCGGTGAAACGGAAATGGCCGGGCTCGATGATGCCGGCATGGACGGGACCGACCGGGATCTGGTGCAGGCCCTCGCCTTCGACCGGCAGGAAGGCATAGGCATCGCCGGCGCCACGATCCGCCGCTGCTTCCCCGAGCGGCTTGCGCACCTGCCAGCGGCCGTGGTCGAGCCAGGGGCGCGCATCCTCGGCATTGCGCGGTTCCAGCCCGTAGAGATCATGGATCGCGCGCTCCAGGCGGATCGCCGGCGGATGATGTTGCCCCACCGAAGGGAAGGCGCCCTCCGGGCAAGCGAGGCTGACCACCGCGATCTCGGCCGGGTCGCCCGCCAACAGCGCCATGTGCACCTGGTCGCGCTCGGCCCACAGCGACAGCAGAACGGCGCGGCCGTCCGCCGCCAGGAAAGCCGCCGCTTCCCACCCCGCCGCATCAACCACGACGCGCGGGACCGGGTGATGCGCCGCGACGCGCCGGCCGTGATGGAGGATGTCGCCGATCGTCGTCATCGCCGCACCCTAGCCCAGGATCCGCGCGACATGCTGGAACCAGGCGACCAGCGGCGGCGGCAGATAGAGGCCGGCGCCCAGCACCAGCGCCAGATGCGCGAACATCGGCAGATACGACGCCTTCACCGGCGCGAGGCTGCCCTGCGGCGGGCCGAAGGCGATGCCGGAGAGCCGCAGCAGCAGCGCGCCGAAGGCGATGAGCAGGCCGAAGACCAGTCCCAGGGCAAGATAGGGCGCGCGGCCGAAGGTCGAGCTCACCAGCAGGAACTCGCTCATGAAGACGCCGAAGGGCGGCAGGCCGGCGATGGCCGCGACGCCGACCACCAGGCCCCAGCCGAGAGCGGGATGCGATTCGGTGAGACCGCGGATGTCGGCGATCTTCTGCGTGCCCTTGGCCTGGGCGATGTTGCCGACGGCATAGAAGATCGCCGACTTGGTCAGGCTGTGCATGGTCATGTGCAGCAGCCCGGCGAAATTGGCGAGCGGCCCGCCCATGCCGAAGGCGAAGGTGATGATGCCCATGTGCTCGATCGAGGAATAGGCGAACAGCCGCTTGATGTCGCGCCGGCGGTAGAGCATGAAGGCGGCGAAGACGAGCGAGGTCAGACCCATGGTCACCATCAGCGGGCCCGGCGCCAGCGCCGCCGCGTTCGCTGCCATCAGCATCTTGAAGCGCAGCACGGCGTAGAGCGCGACGTTGAGCAGCAGGCCGGAGAGCACGGCGGAGATCGGCGTCGGGCCCTCGGCATGGGCGTCGGGCAACCAAGCATGGACCGGCGCCAGGCCGACCTTGGTGCCGTAGCCGAGCAGCAGGAAGACGAAGGCGACGTTGAGCAGCGCCGGGTCGAATCCCACGGCGCGCTGGATCAGGATGGTCCAGGTCATGGCGTCCAGCCCCTCGCCGATCGTCGGCTGGGCGGCGACATAGACCAGGATGGTGCCGAACAGGGCCAGCGCGATGCCGACGCTGCCCAGGATGAAGTATTTCCACGCCGCCTCCAGCGCCTCGTGGGTGCGGTAGATGCCGACCATCAGCACGGTGGTCAGCGTCGCCAGTTCAACAGCCACCCAGAGCAGGCCGATATTGTTGGCCAGCAGCGCCAGGTTCATGCCGAACATCATCGCCTGGTACATGGCGTGATAGAAGCGGAGGTAAGCCGGGGTCAGGCGGCCGGTCTCCAGCTCGTGCGCGATATAGCTGGCGCTGAACAGGCTGGTGGTGAAGCCGACCAGGGTGTTGAGCACGATGAAGACGATGTTGAGGTCGTCGACGAAGAGCAGCTGCCCCTCCGCCGGGCGCGCGATGAAGAGGCTCAGCGCCGCAAGCAGCGTCGCCAGGCTGGCCAGCACGTTGAGCGCCGCGGTCAGGCGATAGCCCGGCAGCAGCGCCAGGACGAAGGCCGCGCCCAGCGGAATGAGCAGGATGGCCTGGATGGCGCTGAAGCCGCTCATTGCCGTTCGCCCCGGAAGCGGTCGAGGGCCTGCACGTCCACGGTGTCGAAGCGTTCGCGGATGCGGAACAGGAAGATGCCGATGACGATGAAGGCGACCAGCACCGAGAAGGCGACGCTGATCTCCACCACCAGCGGCATGCCCTTGGCCCCGGCGGCGGCGAGGATCAGGCCGTTCTCGATCGACATCAGGCCGACCACCTGGCTGACCGCGTTGCGCCGCGTCACCATCATGAGCAGGCCGAGCAGCACCACCGAGAGGGCAAAGGCGAGATCCTGCCGCGCCAAGGCGTCGGCGCCCGGCGTCACCCGCAGCATCAGCGCGGTGGACAGCGCCACCAGCCCCATGCCGGCCAGCATGGTGGGGCCGATGCCCACCACCACCTCGACCTCGCGGTGGATCTCCAGCCGGCGCACGATGCGGTGCAGCGCCAGCGGGATGACGATCGCCTTCACCACCAGGGCGATGGCGGCGGTGATGAACAGATGCGGCGCGTGCTGGATCAGCGCCTCCCACGCCACCGAGAGCGCCAGGATCACCGCGTGCAGGGCGAAGACATTGAGCAGGCCGTGCATGCGGTCCTGGTAGAGCAGCATGAAGCTGACCAGCACCATGCCGCCGGCCAGCAGATGCGCGATGTCGTAGACGTAGGAGGTCATGCGAAGCTCCGCGTCATGAACATCAGCAGCATGGCGAGCAGCGCCAGCATCAGCGCGGCGCCGAGGAAGCCCGGCACCCGGAACACCCGCATCTTGGCGATCGAGATCTCGAACAGGCCGAGCAGGAGACCGCCGATGCCGAGCTTGGCGCCATAGACGGCGAGGCCGAGCGCATAGGGTTCCAGCCCCGAGCCAGCCTGGGCGATGCCCCAGGGCAGGAACATGGCGCCGATCAGCGAGACGTAGAGCAGAAGCTTCAGCATCGCCGCCGCCTCGATCACCGCCAGGTGGCGGCCGGAATATTCCAGCACCATCGCCTCATGCACCATGGTGAGCTCCAGATGCGTCGCCGGATTGTCGACCGGGATGCGCGCGTTCTCCGCCAGCGCCACCATGATGAGGGCGATGAGCGCCAGGCCCAGCGAGACGCGCAGGCCGACCGCGCCATGGATCATGTGCTCGGCCACGGTGGACAGCTGGGTCGATCCGGCGATCAGGGCCAGGGTGAAGACGACGATCATCATCGCCGGCTCGGCCAAGGAGGCGATCATCATCTCGCGGCTCGACCCGATGCCGCCGAAGGAGGTGCCGACATCCATGCCGGCCAGCGCCAGCAGGAAGCGGGCGCTGCCCAGCAGGGCGACGATGACGATGAGATCCGCCGACCACGAGAACATGAGCCCGGTGGCGAAGGTCGGCACCAAGGCGGCGGCGACCCAGGTGGCGGCGAAGATCAGGTACGGCGCCGCGCGGAACAGCCAGGACGCGTTCTCCGCCACCACCGCCTCCTTGCGCAGCAGGCGGAGGAGGTCGCGATAGGGCTGCAGCAGCGGCGGCCCCTGGCGGCGCAGCAGCCGCGCCTTCACCTTGCGCACGAAGCCGGTCAGCAGCGGGGCGAGGCCGAGCACCACCAGCATCTGCCCGAACTGCACCAGGAGGTCGGCGAGGGTCAGAGCCATAGCGCCAGCACCAGGAGCAGGCCGACCAGGGCCACGAAGACGAGGCTCAGGTAACGGCGGATGGTGAGGAATTGCAGGCGGTTGAGCCGCCCGGCGACGGCATCGACCAGGCCGCCGATGGGCGCATAGCAGATATCCCAGATCAGGTCGCGCATCTCCACCCGGAAACGGGCCGGGCCGGTATCGCCGGGCGGCGGCATCTCCACCTGCTCGCGGGCGCGGAACAGCAGCGTGCCGAAGACGCGGCGCAGCGGCTGGGCGAAGCTGGCGGCGCCGTACTGAGTCTGCGGGCTGGGATCGGGAAAGCCGCAATCCCAGGCCGGGCCGCGGCGCAGGCGCCGTTGCGCCAGGCGGTGGATCAGCAGCGCCACCAGCGACGCCGACAGCAGCATGAAGACGAAGACCAGCAGGCCGTTATAGGAGCTGCGCGCCTCGGCCACCGGCACGATGGAAAGCCAGGGCTGCGCCGCCTGGCTGGGCAGGCCGCCGCCGAGCAGCGCCTGCACCGCCGGCTGGATCGCATCCATGACGAAGCCGGGCAGGATGCCGGCCAGCAGGCACAGCGCCGCCAGCAGCGCCATCGCCGCGCGGGAGAAACGATCGACCTCCCGCGCCGCGGCCACCGCATCGGAGCGTGGGCGGCCGAGGAAGGCCACGCCATAGACCTTCACGAAGCAGGCGGCGACCAGCGCCGCGGCCAGCGCCATCATCGCGCCGGCCGTCGGCACCATGACCTTCAGGCCCCATTGCGGCAGATCCGGGCTGATCAGCACCGCCTGGAACATCAGCCATTCCGAGGCAAACCCGTTGAGCGGCGGCAAGGCGGCGATCGCGACGGCCCCCACCAGCATGTAGAAGGCGGTGCCCTTCATGCGGTGGATCAGGCCGCCCATCTGCTCCAGGTCGCGCAACCCGGTGGCCGAGAGCACCGCGCCGGCGCCAAGGAACAGCAGGCTCTTGAACAGCGCGTGGTTGAAGACGTGGAACAGGGACGCGGTCAGCGCCAGCGCGGCCGCCGCCTGCATCCCGTTGGCGGCAAAGCCGAGGGCGAGGCCGAGCCCGATGAAGACCAAGCCGATATTCTCGATGGTGGAGAAGGCGAGCAGGCGCTTCAGGTCCTGCTGCATCAGGGCCGAGAGGATGCCGATGACCGCGGTGACGCTGCCGAGGATCAGCAGCACCATGGCCCACCACCACTCCGCGGGACCCAGCAGGTCGAAGACGATGCGGATGAAGCCGTAGATCGCCACTTTGGTCATGACGCCGCTCATCAGCGCCGAGACATGGCTGGGCGCCGCCGGATGGGCGAGCGGCAGCCAGGCATGCAGCGGCACCAGGCCCGCCTTCGATCCGGCGCCGAGCAGCGCCAGGACCAGCACCAGGGCGGAGATGCCCGGCGTCAGCGTCGCGCCGCGCATGGCGGCGAAGGAATACTCGCCGGCCGCTCCCGCCAGCAGGCCGAACAGCAGCAGCAGGCACATGGTGCCGAAGCTCGCCGTCACCAGGTAGACGAAGGCGGCGCGGCGGTTCTCCGCGTCGCGGTGATGCGCCAGGACCAGGGCCCAGGAGGCGAGCGACATGAACTCCCAGCCCAGCAGGAAGCTGAAGGCGTCCGCCGCCAGCACCACCAGGTTCATGCCGGCCAGGAACGCGGCGAAGAAGGGCAGCACGCGGGCCGGCGCATCTTCATGCCGGCCGTAGCCGATGCCGTAGAGGCTGGCGGCCGCGCCGCCCAGATCGATCACCACCAGGAACAGGGCCGACAGGGCGTCGACGCGGAAATGCGCCCCGAGCCAGGGCAGGCCGAGCGGCAGCACCGTTTCCGCCGCGGCCGCGTCGCCCGCCAGGACCGCGCGCAGGGCCAGGATCAGCGCCGCGCAGCAGGCGAGCAGCATTGCCGGATAGATGAGGACGAGCGCCGCGCGGCTGCGCGCGAGCAGGACAGCCGCCACCGCGATCAGCAGCAGCGCCCCGACGGGAAGCAGCATCGCCTGCGCAGCGGTCATGGCCGCTCAGCCTTTCAACCTGACGCCGCGGCCGCCGACCGCGCTGGCCGCGCCCGGGCCGATCAACTCGATGCCGGCCTCGTTCAGCGCCGAGACCAGCTTCATCAGCGAATCGACATTGCCGCGGATGACATCCTCGCTCGATTCCATGCGCTGGATCGTCGGCACCGACAAGCCGCTCAGTTCGGCGAGGTCGCGCTGATCGAGGCCGAGCAGAGCGCGCGCCGCGCGCAGCTGTGCCGCGGAGATCATGACTTGGCCGCTGACGTTAACTTTTGGAGCATGGAAAAAGATACTGTGCCCACCAGTATAGATAGTCAATATACCAAAAGTGATATTTAAAACATCATCCTGGAAACCTAGCTTGCGGCGAAGTCATGCAACGGCGGAGCTTTCCCCGGCTTAACCGCCGCACCGCGCCTGCATTAGCATGCGGAAAAACCGGCACCGGGAGCGAGACCATGGCGGAAGCGATGACCAGACGGCGCGGCGGCACCCAGGGCCGGCATCACGAGCGCGGCAGCGCCCCGCTCGCCCAGCTGCGGCCGGTGAACCGGCGCATCCCCGAATACGCCTATTTCACCGAGGAGGGGCTGGATCGCATCCACGGAGCCTCGATGACCATCCTGGAGGAGGTCGGCGTCGAGTTCCGCGACCCGGTCGCGCTCGAAGCCTGGAAGAAGGCGCGCGCCAAGATCGTCGGCGAACGCGTGCACATCGATCGCGGCCTGCTGATGGAGCTGCTGTCGCATGCCCCGGCGAGCTTCGTGCAGCATGCGCGCAACCCGGAGCGCAGCGTGCCGGTCGGCGGCCGCAACACCATCTTCGTGCCGACCTATGGCTCGCCCTTCGTGCGCGACTTCGAGAACAAGCGGCGCTACGGCACGCTGGAGGATCTGCAGAACTTCGTGAAGCTCGCCTACCTGTCGCCCAACATCCACCACAGCGGCGGCGTGATCTGCGAGCCGGTGGACGTGCCGGTGCCGAAGCGGCACCTCGACATCGTCTACAGCCACATCAAGTATTCCGACAAACCCTATATGGGCATCGTCACCGCGCCGGAGCGCGCCGAGGATTGCGTGCGGATGGCGCGCATCCTGTTCGGCGACGCCTTCATCGACGCCGGCAACACGGTGATGGCCTCGATCGTCAACTGCAACTCGCCGCTGGTCTGGGACGAGACCATGCTCTCGGCGCTGCGCGTCTATGCCCGCGCCAACCAGGCGGTGCTGGTGACGCCCTTCATCATGGCCGGCGCCATGGCCCCCGCCTCCACCGCCGGCGCCATCGCGCAATTGAACGCCGAGGCCTTGGCCGGCATCGCCTATGCGCAGCTGGAGCGGCCGGGATCGCCGATGATCTATGGCAGCTTCGTCACCACCGTCTCCATGCAATCCGGCGCGCCGATGATGGGCACGGCGGAGCCGGCGATGATGATCTATGCCTGCTGCCAGCTGGCGCGGCGCTACAAGCTGCCGGTGCGCACCGGCGGCATGTTGAACGGCTCGAAGATCGCCGACGCCCAGGCGGCCTACGAATCCATGGGCACAATGATCCCGACCATCATGGCCGGCACCAATTTCGTCATGCACACGGCGGGCTGGCTCGAGGCCGGGCTTTCCGCCGGCTACGCCAAGTTCATGCTCGACGTCGACCAGCTCGCCTCGCTGCAGATCTTCGCCGAGGGGCCGGACCTCTCCGACGAGGCGCTGGCGCTGGAGGCGGTGCGCGAGGTCGGGCCCGGCGGCCACTATCTCGGCTGCGCGCACACCCAGCGCAATTTCAAGACCGCCTTCTACACGTCGACCATCGCCGACAACAACAGCTTCGAGCAATGGGAAGCCGAGGGCGCCCGCGACGCCAATCAGCGCGCGGCGGAGCGGGCCCGCAAGCTGCTGGCGCAATACGAGGCGCCGCCGCTCGACCCCGGCATCGACGAGGCGCTTAAGGATTTCATCGCCCGCAAGAAGGCGGGCTTGCCGGACAACGTACGCTAGCCCAAACTTCGCGCCATGCGCGCGATGATCCTGGACCGGCCGGGCGCGGAACTGCGCCTCGGCGAGATCGAGCTTGGCCGCCCCGGGCCGGGGCAGGTGCTGATCGAGCTCGAGGCCTGCGGTGTGTGCCGCACCGATCTCCACGTCGTCGATGGCGAGCTGCCGGATCCGACCCTGCCCCTCGTGCCCGGTCACGAGGCGATCGGCCGCGTGGCCGAGCTGGGCAGCGGCGTCCTGCAATTCCGCCTCGGCGATCGGGTCGGCGTGCCGTGGCTGGGCCACACCTGCGGCATCTGCGACTTCTGCCGCCGCGGCGAGGAGAACCTCTGCCCCGAGGCGCGCTTCACCGGCTATCACCGCCATGGCGGCTATGCCGAGCGCATGATCGCCGATGCTGCCTTCTGCTTCGCGCTCGACCCGAAGCTCGACGCCGCGGCAGCCGCACCGCTGATGTGCGCGGGATTGATCGGCTACCGCGCCTATCGCCTGGCGGGGCCGGCGCAGAAGCTCGGCCTCTATGGCTTCGGGGCCGCCGCGCATATCCTGGCCCAGGTGGCCACGCAGCAGGGCCGCAAGGTCTTCGCCTTCACCCGCGCCGGCGACGCGGCGGCGCAGCAGCTGGCGCGGTCGCTGGGCGCGGTGTGGACCGGCGCCTCGGAGGAGATGCCGCCGGAGCCGCTCGACGCGGCGATCCTGTTCGCGCCGGTCGGCGCGCTGGTGCCGCTGGCGCTCAAAGCCGTGCGGCCCGGCGGCAGCGTCGTCTGCGCCGGCATCCACATGAGCGACATCCCGAGCTTCCCCTATCGCCTGCTGTGGCGGGAGCGCGTGCTGCGCTCGGTGGCGAATCTCACGCGGCGCGACGGCGAGGAATTCCTCGCCCTCGCCGGCACACTGAAGATCGCGACGCAGATCGAGCGGCATCCGCTCGCAGCGGCGAATCAGGCGCTGAGTCGCCTGCGCGATGGCCGCGTCAGCGGCGCGGCCGTGCTCATCTGTCACTGATATCCCACAAGCTGCGATCTCTCGGTCACAGCTTTCTACACACATCAGTGCAACCTTCGATGCCGCGCCGTGTTTGTCTCCGCGACGGGCCGCTTTGGGTTGATCCGCCTGGATGAAGTACCTAGGCTCAGTTCCAGCGTCGCGACTGGAGCGAACTCGTCGCGGCCAAAATTGGAAAATTGGGGCGGCATGGCTGATCGAAATCTCGAGCTCGGCGTCATTGGCAATTGCGCGATCGCGGCCCTGGTCGATCCCGACGGCGCCATCGTGTGGTCCTGCTTCCCGCGCCTGGACAAGGATCCGGTGTTCTGCGCGCTGCTGATGAACGGCGCCGGCGCGCAGGATTCCAGCCATGGGGGCGACGGCGGCTTCGCCATCGAGCTCAAGGACCACAGCACCTCGACGCAGCGCTACCTCGACAATTCGGCGATCCTGGAGACCGTGCTGGCAGACCAGGCGGGCAACGCGGTGGAGATCACCGACTTCTGCCCGCGTTTCCAGCGTTTCGGCCGCATCTATCGGCCGCCCACCATCATCCGCCGGGTGCGTGCCATCTCAGGGAGGCCGATCGTCACCGTGCGGGTCAGGCCACGCATGGCCTATGGCGCCATCGCGCCGGAGATCACCCGGGGCAGCAACCACATGCGCTTCGTCGGGCCGAACCATGTGCTGCGCCTCACCACCAATGCGCCGATCTCCTATCTGCTGGAGGCACGCAGCTTTCGCCTCGGCGAGGAGCTGTGGTTCGTGCTCGGCGACGACGAGGTTGTGCCGCAGGACATCGCCGATTTCGGCCGCAATCACCTGGAGGCGACGCTCGACCACTGGCAGACCTGGGTGCGGGGCTTGTCGATTCCGTTCGAGTGGCAGGAGGCGGTGATCCGCGCCGCCATCACGCTGAAGCTGTGCAACTACGAGGAGACCGGCGCCATCGTCGCCGCCCTCACCACCTCGATCCCCGAGGCGCCGGGCAGCCAGCGCAACTGGGACTATCGCTTCTGCTGGATCCGCGATGCCTTCTTCGTCATCCGGGCGCTGAACAGCCTGGGCGTCACGCGGACGATGGAGGATTACGTCCGCTTCATCACCGACATCGTCGACGACACCCGCGACGGCGGATTGCAGCCGGTCTACGGCATCTCGCGCGAG
Organism: Dongiaceae bacterium; assembly: GCA_039808885.1. GTDB lineage: Bacteria > Pseudomonadota > Alphaproteobacteria > Dongiales > Dongiaceae > Dongia_A. Next base: position 105,882 of record JBDHTX010000007.1, read on the forward strand.
TCGCACCTGGAGGAGGTCATCGCCGGCAGCCTGGCCGGCTTTCGCGGCATGGGTCCGGTCAGAATCGGCAACCAGGCCTATGTCCAGGTGCAGAACGACGTCTATGGCGGGCTGGTCCTGGCCTGCACGCATGTGTTCTTCGACCGGCGCCTGATCCGGCAATCGGCCAATCACGCCCTGTTCGAGCAGCTCGAGGAAGTGGGACGGCGCGCCGAGTCGGCGTTCGACCAGCCGGATGCCGGGCCGTGGGAGCTGCGCAATTCCGCGGCCATCCATACCTTCTCCGCCATCATGAGCTGGGCGGCCTGCGACCGGCTGGCCAAGATCGCCGCCAGCCTCGGCCGCGCCGACCGGGTGGAGCGGTGGCGCAAGGCGGCCGATCGCCTGCATGCCACCATCCTGGAGCGGGCGTGGAACAAGCAGCGCAACTCGCTGGTCTCGCGCTTCGACGGCGATTCGCTCGACGCCAGCCTGCTGCTGGTCCAGCCGCTCGGCTTCCTCGCCGCCGACGACCCGCGGTTCCGCGGCACGGTCGCGGCGATCGGCGCCGAGCTGAAGCACGGCGACTTCATCTATCGCTATGTCGAGGCCGACGATTTCGGCCGGCCGGAGACCGCCTTCACCATCTGCACCTTCTGGTACATCGACGCGCTCGCCGCCATCGGCCGGCGGGACGAGGCCCGCGCGCTGTTCGAGCTCATGCTCGCGCGGCGCAACCGCCATGGCCTGCTCTCCGAGGACATCGCGCCGGCCAGCGGCGAGCTGTGGGGCAATTATCCGCAGACCTATTCCCTGGTCGGGCTGATCAACTCGGCGATGAAGCTGAGCCAGTCCTGGGAGGAGGCTTCATGAGCCGCCTGGTTGTCGTCTCCAACCGCGTCTCGCTTCCCGCCGAGCGCACGCAGCGCGCCGGCGGCCTCGCCGTCGCCATCCGCGAAGCGCTTGAGCGCAACGGGGGCATGTGGTTCGGCTGGAGCGGCGAGACGCCCGAAGCGCCGGCGCCGGAGGCCAAGCGGGTCCGCAGGGGCAATGTCGATTATGCCGTCATCGACCTGGCGCCGGCCGAGTTCGAGGGCTTCTACAACGGCTACGCCAATTCCACGCTGTGGCCGCTGTTCCACTACCGGCTCGGCCTGGTGGCGTTCCAGCGCGCGGACTTCAAGACCTACATGGCGGTGAACGCGCGCTTCGCCGCATCGCTGCAGCCGCTGCTGCGGCCCGACGACGTCATCTGGATCCACGACTACCAGCTGCTGCCGCTGGCCGGCGAATTGCGCAGGCTGGGGGTGGCCAACCGCGTCGGCTTCTTCCTGCATATCCCGTTGCCCGGCGTCGACACCCTGGCGGTGCTGCCGGGCCTCGGCACGCTGATGCGCGGCCTGGCCGGCGCCGACCTGATCGGCTTCCAGACCGAGCGCGACCTGCGGAACTTCCATGACTTCGTGCGCCAGGAGGCAGGCGGCTCCATCGGCAGCGACGGGATCATCACCTGCTATGACCGCCGCCTGGAGGCCGGGGCCTTCCCGATCGGCATCGATGCCGGCAACTTCACCGCCCTGGCCGAGAAGGCGATGGCGAAGCCGGATTGCCGCCAGTTGAAGCAGGGCCTCGGCAGCCGCAAGCTGATGATCGCCATCGACCGGCTCGACTACAGCAAGGGCATCCCGAACCGCTTCGAGGCCGGCGAGGAATTGCTGCGCGGCCATCCGGAGCATCGCGGCGGGGTCGACCTGGTGCAGATCGCCTCGCCCAGCCGCTCCGAGGTCGCGTCCTATCGCGACCTGCGGCGGGAGATCGACCGCCTCAGCGGCCGCATCAACAGCGCCTTCGCCGACCTGGACTGGACGCCGATCCGCTATCTGGCGCGCACCTATCCGCGCCCGGCCCTGGCCGGGTTCTGCCGCGTCGCCCGCGTCGGGCTGGTGACGCCGCTGCGCGACGGCATGAACCTGGTGGCCAAGGAATACATCGCCGCTCAGGACCCGGCCGATCCCGGGGTTCTCGTGCTCTCGCGCTTCGCCGGCGCGGCGGCGCAACTGACCAGCGCGCTCATCGTCAACCCTTACGACGTCGACCAGTGCGCCCAGGCGATGCACCGGGCCCTGACCATGCCGTTGGACGAACGCAAGGAGCGCTGGCGCGCCGCCATGACCAGCGTCGAGCGCCATGACGTGCGCTGGTGGTGGGCCGGCTTCACCACGCGCCTGCGCAACGGGCGCGGCAACGGCGGCAACGCGCTGGGCCGTTTCGGAGTGCTCGTCCCCTCCGATTGACCCGGACCTAGGACGCCAGGCGCGCCAGCAGGCGGAGAACGTCGGCGGGGGAACCGAGCTGGCGCGTGGCGCGCGTCGGTCGCCGGTCGCCGACGATGATCGCCGCGCCGCCCAGTTCGATCGCCGCGGCGAAGCCGTCCTCGTCGGTCACGTCGTCGCCGATGAACAGCGGCCGGCGGCCCTGGAACGGCGCCGCCGTCATCAGCCGGCGCACCGCTTCGCCCTTGTTATGCGCGGGCGAACGGATCTCCAGCACATGGTCGCCCTGCAGCAGCGACAGGTCCGCCTGCGTCCGGCGGGCCAGCAGCGTTTCGAGCAGCCCGCGCAGTTCCGGCGCCAGCTGCGGAGCGCGGCGGTAGTGCACGGCGATGCCGGCGCGCTTCGGCTCGATCAGCACCGCCGGCCAGGCTCCGGTCAGGCGGACGATCTCGGCCAGCAGGGCCGCGAGGTCCGGCTGCGGTCCCGGCCGCAGGATCGCCTGGCCCGGCCCCAGGCGGTATTCCGCGCCGTGGCTGCCGGCCAGATACGCCACGGCACCGTCGGTCAACCGGTCGATGGACTCGATTTCGCGCCCCGACACGATGCCGAGCGCCCCGCCGAGGCGCTTCGACGCGCCGGCCAGCAGCGACGGCAGCGCCGGATCCGGGCGCACCGAGGCGGGGTCCGCGGCGATCGGCACCAGGGTGCCGTCGACGTCGAGGAACAAAGCCAGGATGGCGAGGTTCTCCGGCAACTCGAAGGCCATGCGCTTTGTCCTATCGTCGATTCGCCGCTGACTCTAAAGTCCCGCGATCCCTATCGGAAGACGCCGAACCCCGGAGCATTCGACCATGGCCGTCACCCTCGCCTTCCACGGCGCCGCCGGAACCGTCACCGGCTCGCATTACGTGCTGGAAACGCCGCAGGCCCGCATCGCCGTCGATTGCGGCATGTTCCAGGGACCGAAGAGCCTGAAGGAGCTCAACTACCAGCAGTTCCCCACGCCCGCGGCGAAACTCGAGGCGGTGGTGCAGACCCACGCCCATATCGACCATTCCGGCATGCTGCCCAAGCTGGTGAAGACGGGCTTCCGCGGGCCGATCTACGCGACCGAGGGCACGCGCGACCTGCTGGAATGGATGCTGCCCGATTCCGCCGGCATCCAGGAATCGGAGGTCGACCAGTTGAACCGGCAGAACCGCCGGCGCGGCCAGGACGCGGTCGAGCCGATCTACACGACCGAGGACGCCCAGCGCGCCGCGAAGCAGATCGTGCCGGTCGAGTACGATTCCTGGCAGCAGGTGGCGCGCGGCATTCGCGGCCGCTGGTGGAATGCCGGACACATCCTGGGCTCGGCCTCGGTGGAGCTCGAGGTGGAAACAGGGAACGCGAAGCTGCCGCGCCTCGGCATCCTGTTCTCCGGCGACATCGGCCCGCGCGTGGGCGCGCTGCAGATGCCGGCGCGCGGGCCGCAGGGCATGGATTACGTGCTCTGCGAATCCACCTATGGCGATCGCGAACGCGAGGACCTGGACGACGACCGCCGGCGCGCCATCCTGGAAAAGGAAGTGAAGACCGCGCTGGATCGCGGCGGCAACCTGCTGATTCCCGCCTTCGCCATCGAGCGCAGCCAGGAGCTGCTCGGCGACCTCATCTATCTGATGGTGCGGCGGCGCCTGCCCAGGTCGCCGATCTATCTCGATTCGCCGCTGGCGATCCGCGCCACCGAGGTGTTCGAGCGTCATCTGAGCTCGATGGACGACGTCGACAACGGCGGAGAGAGCCCGTTCCGCGCGCCCAACGTGCATTTCGTCCAGTCGGTCGAGCAGAGCCAGGCGATCAACCGCATCACCGGCGGCGCCATCATCATCGCCTCCAGCGGCATGTGCGACGCCGGGCGCATTCGCCACCATCTGCGCCACAACATCTGGCGGCCGCAGACGACGGTGCTGCTCATCGGCTACCAGGCGCCGGGCACCCTCGGCCGCCTGCTGCAGGACGGCGCCGCCAGGGTCAAGCTGATGGGCGAGGAGATCGAGGTGAAGGCGCAGGTGCGCAAGCTGGAGATCTATTCCGGCCACGGCGACCGCGGCGACCTGCGTACCTGGGTCGAGGCGCGGCTGCCGATCAAGCGCGGGCTGTTCCTGGTGCATGGCGAGACCGCGGCGCTCGCCGCGATGCGCGACAACGTGCTGTCGCTGGGGCTGGAGCCGGAACGCGTGATCCTGCCGGAGCTTGACCAGCGTTTCCAGCTCGACCGCGAGGCCGGCGCGCTGGCGCTGGAAGGCGGCAGGCGCCTGTCGCCCGCCGGCGCCGACGCGCTCAAGCTCGGCTGGGACTGGCACAACGAGCTTTCCGCCGTGTCGCTCGACCTGCGTCGCGAACTCGACGAGCTCAGCGACGACAAGGCGCGCATGGCGCTGCTCAAGGACCTGCGGCGGATGCTGGAGAAGACCGGTTCAGGCGCGAAGCGCTGATTTCGCGACCTGCTCGATGCGCGCGGCGACGGCGCCGACCGCCGGCGTGCGGGTGCTGTCCGCCGCGCCGATCAGCCAAAGCGGGCGCTTCAGCACCGAGACCTCGCCGACGCGCTGCAGGCGCGGATGGCGGTCGCCCATCAGATGCGGCAGCACCACGCGGGCGGCGCCGCTGGCCGCGATGACCGCGAGGGTTTCGAGCTTGCCGGCGCGGAACTGGATGCCGCCGGCCCTGGCCGTGGCCTCGACGAAGCGCACCTCCGGCAGCGGCGCCAGGGCCGCGTCGAGCGCCGCCCAGGGCAGCTTCGCCGGGTCGACATCGATCGCCGCATAGACGGCGTAGCGCACCCAGGCGACCTGCCTTGCGCCCTTGCGCGCGCCCTGCGGCGGCCCGAGGCGCAGGGCGAGATCGGCCTCGCGCCGCGCCAGGTTGAGGTTCTTGTCCTCCACCAGGAACTCGAGGGCGAAATCGGGCGCCGCCAGGAAGCGCGCCTGCGGCGCCAGCAGGTGGTCGCAGAGAAAGGCCACCGTGGTGATGCGCACGGGGCGCCGCGGCGTTCTTGTGCCACGGCCGGTGACGAGACTGCGCGCCTCGTCGAGCCGGCGGGCCGCCTCGGCCAGCTGCGGCAGCAGCGCGCGGCAGGCGATGGTCGGCTCTAGGCGTCCGGCGCGCCGGGTCAGCAGCCGCCGGCCGAGCCGCGCCTCGAGCCGCGCCAGCCGCCGGCCGATCGTGGTGGCGTCGACGCGCAGCCGCGCCGCGGCGCCGCTCAGCGTGCCGGTCTCCACCGCGACAAGCAGCGTCTGCCAGCCCTCCCAATTGTCCCAGGCCGCCGGGTCAGTGCGGGAATTTTCCATGCCGCGCTCGCTCCATCCTGCAAAAATGCAGCCTGATGCCGGCGTCATTCGCCTGGGGCAGGCCGCCGCCCATGCCTATCCTCTCACCCGGTTCCATCATCCGGCAAGAGAGGTCCGCCATGAACCTGCCCCTGAAGACGCCCGGTCCCGCCACGCTGCTGCAGATGCGCGGCGCGTCGATCGCGCCCGCCCGATTGTCCGACGCCGCGCTGGTCGTCATCGACGCCCAGGCCGAGTACCGCGACGGCCGCGTGCCGCTCGACGGCATCGATGCGGCGCTGGCGCACATCGCAGCGCTGCTGGCCCGCGCGCGGGCCGGCGGCATGCCGGTCATCCATGTCCGCCAGCTGGGGCAGTCCGGCAGCCTGTTCGACGGTGCCGGCGGCGCGTTCCTGGCGCAGGCGGCGCCGCAGGGCGCCGAGCTGGTGATCGCGAAGCGCCTGCCCAACGCCTTCGCCGGCACCGAACTGCATGAGGTGCTGCAGAAGGTTGGTCGGCGCAACCTGCTGCTGGCCGGGTTCATGACGCATATGTGCGTCAGCGCTTCGGCCCGCGCGGCGCTGGATCTCGGCTACGCCGCGAGCGTGGCGGCGGATTGCACTGCGACGCGCGCCCTGCCGGCGACGGATGGCGGCGCGCCGATCGCCGCCGACCTGGTGCAGCGCGTCGCCCTGGCCGAGCTTGCCGACCGCTTCGCCGCCATCGTCGAGAGCACGGGAATCGGCGACTAGCAGGCGGCAACTGGCGGGGCGGCAACTGGCGGGGCGAACTACCGGCCCTTGAGCGCGGCGACCAGGCCGCGCTCGGTTTCCTTGATATGGTGCTGCAGGAGCGCCAGCGCGGCGGGGACGTCGCGCCGGCGGCAGCAGGCGACAAGGTCTTGGTGTTCGGCCAGGCCACGATCGCGCCCGGCGCGCATGGTGACTTCCAGCCGCAGGTAGCGGTCGATCTTGTCGTGGATGTTCTTCAGCAGCTTGAGGGTGATCGGCCGCGCGGCCGCCAGATACATCGTCTCGTGCAGGCGCCAGTTGAGCTCGCCCCAGCGCGGCAGCACGTCGGGCCGGCGCTGCTCCTCCAGGATCCGGTCGAGGTCGTCCAGCTGCGCCTCGGTCATCGCCGGGATCGCCTGCTCGAGCAGCCAGGTCTCCAGCCGCAGGCGCAGATCGAACAGCTCCTCGACCTCGGCCGCCGACAATTCGGCCACCACCGCGCCCTTGTGCGAGGCGATGGTGACGAAGCCCTCCGCCGCCAGCTGCTTCAGCGCCTCGCGCAGCGGAATCCGGCTCACGCCCAGCTCGGCGGCCAGATGCTCCTGCCGGATCGGCTGGCCGCCCTTCAGCTGGCCGGCCAGGATCCGCTGGCGGATCAGTTCCGCCGCCTGGTCGGCGATGGTGCGCTTGACCGGCAAGCCGGAATCCATGGCGTCGCTCCGTTCATCTCGGCGTCTACCCCGGCCTACACCCCGGCGCATCGGCGTCCGCGTCGCGGAACGACGCCCCCGTCGGGGCGACTGGCCCATCGAGTCGGGGCGGGTTCGAGAAAGCCATATTGACACCGATCAGGATTGTATACAATATACAAAGAGCCAGTAACCCTCAGATCCGCGGAGATTGCGACATGGCGCGAGCCAAAGGGACGCCCAGCTGGGCCGGTGTCTATCCGGCCGTCACCACCCAGTTCAATGCCGACGAAAGCCTGAACATCGCCGCCACCCAGAACGAAATGGCGCGGCTGATCGAAGGCGGCGTGCACGGCTTCATCATGCTGGGCACGGTGGGCGAGAACTGCTCGCTGCGGGCCGACGAGAAGCGCAAGGTGCTGGCCGCCGCCAAGGAAGTCGCCGGCAAGCTGCCGGTCCTCTCCGGCGTCGCCGAGTTCACCACCGCCGAGGCGGCGCTCTATGCCAAGGACGCGCAGAAGATCGGCATCGACGGGCTGATGGTGCTGCCCGGCATGGTCTACACCTCTGACACGCGTGAGACTCTGAACCATTTCCGCACCGTGGCGCGGGCCAGCGACCTGCCGATCATGATCTACAACAACCCGCTGGTGTACCGCGTCGATATCAAGCCGGAAACCTTCGGCGAACTGGCCGCGGAGAAGACCATCGTCGCGATCAAGGAAAGCTCCGACGATCCGCGCCGCATCACCGACCTGCACAACCTCTATGGCGACCGCTTCATCCTGTTCTGCGGCGTCGACGACCTGGTGCTGGAAAGCGCCGCGCTCGGCATCGAAGGCTGGGTCAGCGGGCTGACCGACGTGTTCCCCGAGGAATCGGTGGAGCTGTGGAACCTGTGCCAGGCCGGCCGCTTCGCCGAGGCGCGCGCGCTCTACCGCTGGTTCACGCCGGTCCTGCACCTCGACACCTCGCCCAAGCTGGTCCAGTACATCAAGCTCGGCCAGCAGGTGGTCGGCATCGGCAGCGAGAAGGTGCGGGCTCCCCGCATGGAGCTGGCCGGCGAGGAACGCGCCCACATCCTGGGCCTGTACGAGAAGGCCATCGCGAGCCGGCCGAAGCTGGCCAACCGGCCCAAAACCGCCGTCGCCTGACGCTTCTTCGCCACGCTTTCCTTCCTAAATCGCCGTGCCGGAACCCTCCGGCACGGCCATCCGCATTTTTTCCGTGCAGGAAATCGCGTTCAGCCGCATAAACGGTTTGGTAATTGCTTCGTGCCATTGCAATCAAATGGCATCTTTGCATTGCGCGTAATGAGCCTCGATACACTCGTGGACGTAACCGACATACGCGACAACCGGCTGCGCAGTCTGTTCCAGTACTGGAGCAGCAAGCTGCGCGGGCGTTCCATGCCAGCCCGCAAGGATCTCGACCCGCTGGAAATGCGGCCCTGGCTCGGCAACCTGGTGCTGGTCGATTTCCCGGGAGATCTGAAGGACTATCGAATCCGCCTCGAAGGCGTGAATGTGGTGCAGTTCTACGGCTCTTCCCGCACCGGCCGCGGCATCGAGGCGATGACCTCGGAGCTTGAGCGCCAGGTGGTGCTGCCGCAGTATTTCTCGGTCGTCGAGACCAAGGAGCCCGCCTATTACGAGGCGGAATTCATCAGCAGCGAAGGCGTGCTGACGTATCAGCACAAGCTGGTTCTTCCTCTGTCCGATGACGGCGAACGGGTTAACATGACCCTGGCCGGCATCTATTTCGACCGGGTGCCGGCGGAAGCAAGCTAGGCGGCACAAAAAACCGCTTAGGAATATAACGCTAAGCCGGGGTCCCGGACCGAAGTGGGCAGCCGCATCGATGCCGCATGAAAGTCTATGGCGATCGTTCATTGGCCGGTTGACGCCGGGTCGGGCCGCCGTCGGCGATAGCGGCGCGACCGCGACCCTGCGCAACCTGCTGGACGCCGCGCCGGCGGCGATCGTGACCTCGGCGCGCGACGGCTCCATCACCACCTGGAACCGCGCTGCCGAACGCCTGTTCGGCTGGAAACAAGACGAGGTGATCGGCCGACCGCCGCCCTACCCGGCGCCGGAGGCGCAGGCGGCGGAGACCGCCTTGCGCCAGCGGGTGCTGGCCGGCAACGAGCTGTTCCGCCGCCGCGGCCGCTTCCAGCTGCGCGACGGCACCGAGGTGGAGATGCTGGTGAGCGCCGTGCCGCAGCGCGATCCGGATGGCGGCATCGTCGGCATCATCAGCGTGTTCGAGGAAACCGTGGCCGCTACCCCCTCGGCGGTCCGCGCGGCGCCGACACATCCCGCGCCTGCCGCCGCGGCGCGTGCCACAGCCACCGCGGACACTGCCGTCGCCGGGCCGGCGGATGACCTGCCGCGCGGCCCGGCATCGATGCCGGCACGCCAGTCGCCGGCACAAGTCGGCGCGGCGAGATCGGTCGTGCCGGAGACCGCCGGCCCAGCCCCTGCGGATGCAAGGCGGGATTCCGTGACCGCGGAACGCCCATCGCAATTCCTGGCGCGGGTCAGCCACGACCTGCGCCAGCCGCTGCATGCGCTCAGCCTGCTGACCGGCGCCCTCGAACGGCGGGTGAAGGATCCCGGCAGCCGCGAGCTGGTCGTGGATGCCGGCGCCATGGTGCGCGCGCTGCAGGACAGCTTCGACAACCTGGTCGATTTCGCGCGCCTGGAAGAGGGCAGCGTGACGCCGCGACCGGTCATCGCGCCGGCGGCGGAGATGCTGCGGCCCGTCGCCGACGACTTCGCGCGGGACGCGCAGAGGCGGGGCATCTCCTTCCGCTACGTGCCATGCCGCGCGGCGATCGAGACCGACCCGATCCTGCTGCAGCGCCTCCTGCGCCAGCTGCTCGGCAACGCGCTGCGCCACGGCGCCGGGCCGGCGGGCAAGATCGTGCTCGGCGCGCGCCGCAAGAATGGATGCCTGCGCCTCATGGTCGCCGATTCCGGAACCGGCGTCCCGGCCGACCAGGCCACCGCCATCTTCGACCCCTTCGTCCAGCTCGACGCCGGACGCGCGGCCGGCGGCCTGGGCCTCGGCCTGGCCATCGCGCAAAAGCTGGCGCGCCTGCTGCAGACGCAGGTCGGCCTGCGGTCCGCGCCGGGCCGGGGCAGTCAGTTCTGGGTCGATGTGAAGCTGGCGCCGACGCCTTAGGTCCGGCCGCGCGCCACTCAGGGTTCGTTCACTCAGGGTTCGTTGCTGACCAGCTTCGACGCCTTCAGCACCGCCTCGGTGCGATTGCGCGCCGACAGCACGCGAAAGATCGCCGCCAGATGCACCTTGACCGTGCCTTCGGCCAGCCCGAGCCGGCGGGCGATCTCCTTGTTCGACAGGCCGCCGGCCAGTTCGGTCATCACGTCGCGCTGGCGCTGCGTCAACGGCAGATCGGCGACGCTCTCCGCCTTGAGACCGATATGCGGCAAGGTCCAGGCGGAGCGGCCGTCGGGAACCGTCGGCAGCACGCTCGGAAGATAGGTCTCGCCGGTGAGCAGCCGGTCGACCGCGCGCACCATCTCGTCTTCGCTGGCGGATTTCAGGATATAGCCGTTGGCGCCGGCATCGATCACCTGCAGGGCCAGCGAGCGGTTCTCGAGCCCCGTCACCACCGCAATGCGCAAGCCGGGATAGGCTTCGCGCACCGCGCGAATGCTCTCGACCCCGGCCATGCCGGGCATCATCAGATCGAAGAACGCCACCCCGATCGCCGGATTGCCGGCCAGGATATCCAGAGCGGAGTCAAAACCGGTTGCCTCGATGATGCCGGAACCAGTGAGATGGTCCTGCAGCAGCATCGCGAAGCCCTTGCGAAACAGGGCATGGTCATCGGCAATCAGGATTTGCAGTGGTTCCGCCATCCGCTCCGTGCCACGGCATATTTTCACACTCGAATGAGATACTTTCCAGTCTATCAAGGCAACGATTTTGTTGTCGCGGACGCGCCAAATCGGGCTTCCGCGCGGCCCTTAGCCGGCCTCGCCGCGAGAGACATTTCCCGCCGTTATTCTCGCGCCAAGTTGTGCCTGCGACCCAATACTTAATTAATACGCCCATATGGATCGGGGTCTTGTCGCCGGTTTCCGCGCCGGTCGAACCCGCCGCGGATCACGCGATCTGCGGCAGCACGCCTTCGAGTCGCCCGGCATCGGCGGCGAGGTCGAGGAAGGTGTAGCGGTTGCGGATCTTGCGCGCGTGGCGCACCGCGCCGAGATAGAAATCGCGCTGCCAGCCGAGATCCTCCGGCGCGCGCGGCGCGCCGGCACGCGCCAGCACCAGCGCGAGCGAGTCCGCGGCCACGGTGATCGCCGCGATGCGCGCGCAGATCTGGTCCCAGTTGGCGGCGATCTTCGCGTTGAGCGCATCGGCCTTTTCCCTGGTCAGTCGCTTCTGGGCGAACTCCTTCCAGCAGGACGGGCCGAGGACCGCGCCGAACTGGGCAATGAAGTCGGCCTCGCTGCTGTCGTCGGCGACGAGCACCGGCGCCGGGCCGGCCAGCATCCGCTCCTGCAGCCGCGCCATGGTCAGCGTGGTCACGCCGATCTGCTCGCCGTGGAACGAGAACGGCCGGCCATCCTCGGGAATCATGTCGGAATAATGGCTGATGAGATGCTCGCCCTGGCTCGCCGGCAGCGAGTTGCCGCAGATCGCGGTGCCGAAGCCGGACAGCAGCAGCGTGTTGACCAGGCGCTCCATCGCCGCGGCGTCGCCGGCAAGCAGGTCGGCGGCGCCGGCGAACAGGGCCGGCTCGTCCTCCTCGAGCAGCACGAAGGGCATGGTGCGATAGGGCAGGCCGAACAGCAGATGCGACAGCAGCCAATCGGCCTGTGCCGTCGGCCGGCACAGCGAATCGCCGAGGCCGGAACGGATCATCCGCTTCGGCGCCGCCGACAGCACGGCGACGTCGAAGAACGCGCCGATGGGCGCCTGCGCGGCGAGCGACTTCTTCAATCCGCCCACGGTGATCGCGGCATTGACCGAGGTGTAGCCGTTCATCGACGGCGCCGTGCCGAACACTACATAGGGCTTCTTGTCGAGGGCGCTCGCATACTTGCAGAGATCGTTGATGGTGCCCGAGCCGACCGCCACCAGCGCGTCGGCTGCCGCCGTCGCCTTGCGCAACGCCGCGACGGTGACGTCGTCCGCGTGCGGATGCTCCGGCAGGTTGACGCTCACGATCTTCGCGACGCCCTGGAGCACGCGGGTCACCCGGGCGCCCAGCACCGCAGCGGTCTGCGGGTCGCTGACCACGGCCAGCGTGCGGCCGAGGCCGAGCGGCCGCACCAGGTCGGCTTCCATGCCGTCGAGCGAACGCGCCACCGCCACCGCGCGGGTCGCCACCGTGAGCGGCGCGCCGCCGTCCGGATCCGGGCAGGTGCCGGCAACCAGCCGGTCGATCAGACTTTGCTTCATTCCTTGGTACTCCCCATCGATCAGCGCCCCGTGTCGTCGCGCGCCGGGTTTGGCAGCAGCGGACGCAGGGCTTGGAACAAGCGGCGATAGCGCCGGTAGGCGGCATCGTAGATTTCGGTCTTGCGCGCATCCGGCGTCAGCACGCGGTGATCGCGCGGCAGCGCCGCCGCCACGCCGGCGAGGTCGCGCGCCCGTCCGGCGGCCACGAAACCCAGCATGGCGGCACCGATCGGCGCGCTGTCGACGCAGCTGGGAATGGTCACCGCGCGCCCGGTCACGTCGGCGCGCATCTGGGCCCAGGCGGCGCTGCGGGCGCCGCCGCCCAGCAGCAGCAATGATTCCGTCGCCACCCGCATTTCGGCCAGGCGGTCGACCACGTCGCGCATGGCGAAGGCGCAGCCCTCGAGCACCGCGCGCGCCAGATGTCCGCGGCCATGCGCCGGCGTCAATCCGTAGAAGCAGCCGCGCGCCTCGGGCAGCCATTCCGGCGCCATCGCGCCGGTCAGCGCCGGGATGAAGGTCAGGCCGTCGCAGCCGGCCGGCGCGGCGGTGACCAGGGCCTCGAAGGCGGCGAAATCCAGGCCGCCCAGCATGTCGCCGATCCAGGTCACGGCGCCGCCGGACAGCCAGCCGGGATTCTCGATGAAATAGGCGCCGCCCGGATAGGCATGCGTCTCCAGCAGGCCCTGCTCGTCGCGCAGCGGCTGCAGGTGCAGGGCGCCGACCACCTCGCCGGTGCCGAGCACCACCGCCACCTGGCCGGGGGCACAGAGCCCGCCGCCCAGCGGCGTGGCGAAGTCGTCGCCGGTGCCGACCGCGACCGGGATGCCCTCCGGCAGGCCGGTCAAGGCGGCGCCGGCGCGGCTCAGGCCGCCGGCGCTGCTTTCCGCCGGCGCGATGCGCGGCAGGTCGGCGGCGGCGAGGTCGAAAAGGTCGAGCAGCGCCCCGTCATAGCCGCGCGCATCCAGGTCGTAGACCATGCTGGTGGAGGCCAGCGCGTGGTCGATCACCACCGCCCCGGTCAGCCGCTCGACCACATAGGACACCGGCTGATGGAAGCGCGCGATCGGCGCGCCCTTCAGGTGCCGCTTCAGCCAGCGCGCCTTGGCCGCCAGGTGGCTGGGATCGAGCACCAGGCCGCCGGTCCGGCTCACCTCATGCGCCGGAATGCCGTCGACCTCCGCCACCGCGCGGCGATCCATCCAGATGATGCAGGGCGCCAGCGCCTCGCCCTTGGCGTCGACCGCGATGCAGCCGTCGAGCTGGCCGCAGATGCCGACGCCGCCGACATCGGCCGGCGCCACGCCCGCCTCGCGCAGCGCCGCGGCGACCGCCGGGCCGAGGGCCGAGAGCCACTGATCCGGCGCCTGCTCGACCCAGCCCGGCTGCGGATAGCTCGGCCGATAGGCGCAGGCGCCCTGCCCGCGGACGCGCAGCGCGTCGTCGAGCACCGCCACCTTCAGGCTCTGGGTGCCAACATCGATGCCGATGATCATGCGCGTGCGCCGTACCGCCGCCACTGCCTCAGCAGCAGGCCGGCGCCGGTTCCTTGGCCTGGCCGTAGCTCTTGAACTTGTCGATGACGCGGCCGATCTCCGCCTTGGACAGGATGTTGGGCTTGCCGATCTGCAGCGCGCGCCAGTACTGCGCCGCCAGGGTCTCCACCTCGACCGCAAGCCACATCGCCTTCTTCAGGTTCGGCCCGACCACGATCATGCCGTGGTTGGCGAGCAGGCAGGCATTGCGCCCTTCCAGCGCCTTCACCGCGTTGGCCGCGGTTTCCGGCGTGCCGTAGGTGGCGTAGGGCGCGCAGCGGATGGTGTTGCCGCCGGCAGCCGCGATCATGTAGTGCACCGCGGGAATCTCCATGCCGAGGCAGGAGAGCGTGGTGGCGAACATCGAATGGGTGTGGACCACGGCGCCGATCTCCGGCCGCTTGCCCATCAGCGCATGATGGAAGCGCCATTCGCTCGACGGCTTGCGGCTGCCGGTGTGGCTGGCGTCCTTCTTCATCAGCACGATGTCGGCCGGCTTCATCTCGTCATAGGCCATGCCCGAGGGCGTGAGCAGGAAGCCTTCCTTCACCCGGACGCTGATATTGCCCGAGGTTCCCTGGTTGATGCCGCGCCGGTTCATGTCCTGGCATGCCTTGACGATCTCGCGGCGCTGTTCTGCGTATTTCATGGTCACTCCGAGCAATGATGGATGGTTGAAACGAATGCCAGCCGGCGGCTTCCCGCCAGCGATTCCCGAGCGCGCTCCCTATGGCTGGTCCTGGCTGGCGATGAGGACGTCGAGCGGCAGCGCCGCCAAGGCGGCGCTGATTTCCGGATCGGGCGAAGCGTCGGTGATCAGGTGCGTGACGCGCTCGAAATTGTTGAGCCGCACCGGCGCGAAGCGGCCGAACTTGCCCTGGTCGGCGACCACCACGGCGGTGCGCGCCGCCTGCAGCATGGCGCTGTGCAGCTCCGCCTCCTCCCGCGTGTAGTCCATCAGCCAGCCGGCGGGCGACACCGCGCCGGCGCCGATGAAGGCGAAATCGGCGAAATAGTTGGCCAGCATCTGCGTCGCGTCGCGGCCGAGCGTGGCGCCGTTCAGCGCCTGGACCTCGCCGCCCAGCATGTAGACGCGGTTGCCGTTGTGGCCCATCAGCATGGAGCAGCTGATCACGCTGTTGGTGAAGACGGTGAGCTGGCGCCGCGCCATCAGCGCGTCGGCGACGGACTGCACGGTGGTGCCGCTGGCCAGGATCACCGAGGCGCCGTCCGGCACCAGGCTCGCCGCCAGCCGCCCGATGGCGCGCTTGCCGGCGGCGTTGGTCACCTGGCGCACGTTCATTTCCGGCTCGCTCTGCTCCAGCGACAGCGCGCCGCCATGGGTCTTGCGCAGCCGCCGTTCGTCGTCGAGCACAACCAGATCGCGTCGGATGGTTTCGCGCGACACCTTCAGCTTGCGCATGATCTCGGTAATTGAGATCGAGCCGCGCGCATTCACCATCGTGAGTATGAGACGCTGTCTTTCCTCTGCCAGCACAATGCGATTCCTTCATATGAGGCCTGCCGCGCCATCGCCTACCCAGTCCGGCCGATGGCTTGCAAGCCCGGCGCGCCGGCTGTCGCCGGAAACGCCGCGACGCGCGGGCCCGTCCCCGTCGTCGTTTTGCATTTTTAGCACTATCTTGCACTTTCTGGCAATTGTGTTGTAATTTGTGGCATCCGGTTCAGCCGGACGCGGCAGACGACGCGCCAGACAACGCGGCACGCAACCACGACCGAGCCCATAACTCGGCCAGACAGGGAGATGGGGCATGAGTGGCATCAGGAGCACTTCCAACGGATCATCCGGCACGGAATCGGGACGCGGCCTTTCGCGTCGCCGGCTGCTGGGCGGCGCGGCGGTCGCCGCCGGCGCGGTCGCCTTCCGGCCCTGCGCACCGTTCATCAGCAATGCCGAGGCGGCGGAAACCAGCCTGCGGCTGTTGATGTGGCAGCCTTACGCGATCAAGGAGACCATCGAGCAGTTCGAGGCGGATACCGGGGCGCGCTTCTCGCCCACCTTCTTCGACGGCAATTCCGAAGCCTTCAACAAGATGAAGGTCGGCGGCACCAAGGATTTCGACATCGTCCAGGCCGACGGCTTCTGGCCGCGGCTCTATTTCAAGCAGGGCCTGACCCAGGGCGTCGATTACGGCAAGATCCCGAACACCGCCAATGTGTTCCCGGAATTCCTGCCCTCGAGCTTCAAGCTGCTGGCCACGCCGGATGGCGCCACCAACGTGGCGGCGCCCAATTGCTGGGGCGGCTACGGCATCACCGTCAACACCAGCAAGGTGGCGGCCGAGGATATCGGCTCGATCGGCCTGCTGCTCAACGACAAGTATGCCGGCAAGCTCTCCACCAATTCCCGCTTCGAGGAGAACATCGCCCTGATGGGCATCCTGGCGGCGACCAATCTCGGCACCATCAACGGCGACCGGCCGGACGGCCAGCCCTTCAACCCCTACAACCTGACCGATGCCGAGCTGGAAGAGACCAAGAAGCTGCTGATCGTGCAGAAGAAGCTGCTGATGACGCGCTATCAGGACTATGACGCGCTCGACCGCCTGATGCGCGGCGGGGCGATCTGGGCGGCGCCGGAATTCGCCGAGACCTATCGCCACCTGACCGTGCTGCGCAAGGAAGGCAAGCTCGACTTCGACGTCCAGCACGTGCTGAAGCCGAAGGAAGGCGGCCTCGGCTGGGTCGATACCTGGATGATCAGCTCCGGCGCCAATTCGGAGCAGACCGAGCTGGCGCACAAGTGGATCAACCAGTACCTGACCAAGGAGAACTTCGCCCGCGTCGTGCGCTCCACCGGCTACGGCGGCACCGTCGACGTGCGCGAGCTGCTGAAGCCGGACGAGATCGAGCTCTACTTCCAGGAAAAGAGCGCCGACGCCAGCCAGCTGCACATGTTCGACCAGCCCTCGTCTCCGGAGAAATGGGAACGGATCTGGTCGGACGTCGAAGCCTCCTGATCCGCGATCAACATGCTTGCCTCCCGTGACCGATCACGTGATGCTTCCTCCCACAAGATCTGTCGCGGAGATTGCCGTGCCGAACGCCGCGCTTGAACTCGATTCAGTGACGCGGCGTTTCGGCCCGGTGGTCGCGGTCGACCGGATCAGCCTGGCGATCCAGCAGGACGAATTCTTCGCCCTGCTGGGGCCCTCGGGCTCCGGCAAGACCACCATGCTGCGTCTCATCGCCGGGCTGGAGCAGCCCAATGAAGGCGAGGTCCGCATCGCCGGACAGGTGGTGACCGATCTGCCGCCCTATCGGCGCGGCGTCGGCATGGTGTTCCAGAATTTCCTGCTGTTCCCGCACAAGACGGTGGCGGAGAACATCATCTTCCCGCTGCGCATGCAGAAAATGGACAAGGCCCGGCAGCAGACGCAGCTGGGCTGGATCGTCGAGCTGCTGCACCTGCAGGGCCTCGATGGGCGCTTTCCGCATGAACTCTCCGGCGGCCAGCAGCAGCGCGTGGCGCTGGCCCGCGGCCTGATCTCGCGCCCGGCGCTCCTCCTGCTCGACGAGCCGCTGGCCAATCTCGACCGCGAGCTGCGCTCGGAGATGGAAGTGGAGATCCGCCGCTACCAGAAGGAGCTCAAGATCCCCTTCGTCTATGTCACCCACAACCAGGAAGAAGCGCTGACCATGAGCGACCGCATCGCGGTCATGCGCAACGGCCGCTTCGAGCAGATCGGCGCCAAGACCGAGATCTACACCAACCCGGCCAGCGCCTTCGTCGCCACCTTCGTCGGCCATGCCAACCGCCTGGACGGCGAGGTGACCGAGATTGACGGCACGCTGGCGCGGATGAAGTGGGCGGGCGGCATGCTGCTGGTGCCGCGCCCCGCCAAGGCCAGCCCGGGCGACCGGGTGCGTTATTTCATCAAGCATGAGGACCTGGAGATCATGCCCGCCGCGGCGAACGGGCACGCGGCCAACGACTTGAACCAGATCTCCGGCACGCTCCGCGACATCATCTTCAAGGGCCAGACCGCCAACTACATCATCGCCCTGCCCCAGGGCAGCGACCTGGTGGTGAGCGACACGCCGCGCACCATCGCCCTCAAGCCCAGCGATCCTGTGGTCGTGCGCTGGCCGGCCGGCAGCGGCTCGTGTTTCACGGCGGAAGGCGTCTGAGCTTCCATGGCGGCGCCAGCATCGGGACTGCGATCGGGCAAGCGGCTGCATCCGGAGCTGCGTTTCCTCGGGCTTGCCGGGCCGGGGGCGGCCTTCATCGTCATCTCGCTGCTGCTGCCGCTGCTCTCCGTCGTCGTGTTCAGCTTCTGGCGCACCGAGAGCTATGAGCTCTACGCCGACTGGAACCTGGACAATTACCGGACGCTGCTGGGCGAGGCGGCCTATCGCACCTTCTTCCTGCGCTCGCTGGTCACCGCGGCGATCGTGACCGCGATCTGCCTGATCTGCGGCTGGCCGGTCGCCTATTTCATCGCCCGCTGGGGCGGCCGCTACCGCCTGCTGCTGGTGCTGCTGCTGGCGGCCCCCTTCTTCACCGGCGCCATCCTGCGCATCACCGCCTTGCAGGGCCTGTTCGGCCCGATCGGCCTGGTGAACATGACCCTGACGACCCTGGGCCTGCCGCCGCTCGAGGCGCTGATGTATACCCAGCTCGCCTCCGGCCTCGGCCTGGTCTACCTGTTCATCTCGTTCATGGTGACGGCGATCTACTTGTCGCTGGTCAACTTCAATTTCGAGCTGCTGGAGGTCGCCAAGATCAACGGCGCCAAGCCGTGGCGCGCCTTCATCGAGATCACCTGGCCGTTGAACTGGATCGGCACCGCCATCGGCATCGTCCTGGTCTTTATCCCCTGCCTCGCCAATGTGGTGACGCCGCGCTTCCTGGGCGGGCCGAACGCGACCTCGTTCGGCATGAGCCTGTCGCAGCAATTCGGCGAGACCGGCACCTGGGCGCTCGGCTCCGCCATGGGCGTGTTCCTGTTCCTGGCGTCCTTCGCGGTGATCCTGGCGATCTGGCCGACCATCAAGCTGAAGCGCAGCGGCTTCACCGGCGCGGTGCAGCAATGACCCTCGCCGGACGCCGCGTCGCCCCCGCCGCCATCCTCCTGGCCCTGGCGCTCGCCCTGCTCTACGTCTTCCTCTACGCGCCGATCTGCTATGTGATCTACACGTCCTTCGCCGCCGACATCGTCTGGCCGTTCCCGCCGAGCTTCACCCTTGCCGCCTATACCGACCTGTTCGACAGCTCGCTCTATGGCGAGGCGCTGTCGAACAGCCTGAAGCTCGCCTTCGGCAGCGCGGTCATCTCCACCTTCCTGGCGGCGGGCGGGGCGATCGCGGTGCTGCGCTACCGCTCGCGCCGGCGCGGCCTGGTGCTGTTCCTGTTCATCGCCCCGCTTTTCGTCGCCGATTTGCTGATCGGCATCTCGATCCTGGCCTTCAACGCGCGGGTGCTCGGCCTGCCGGGCAACCTGTTCTCGGCCATGGCGGCCAATGCGGTGCAGGGCACCTCGTTCGGCTTCCTCATCATCCTGGCGCAGCTGGTGCGCTACAACTGGAGCATGGACGACGCGGCGATGGTGTTCGGCGCCGGGCCGCTGCGCTGCTTCGCCGAGGTGACGCTGCCGACCATCTGGCCGTCGCTGTTCGGCGCCTTCCTGATCGCCTTCATCCTGGCCTTCAACAACCTGGAGATCAGCTTCTACAACCTCGGCGCCATTCCGACCCTGCCCTCGGTCGCCTGGGGCTCGCTGCGCTTCGGATTGGGGCCGGAGCTGTTCGCGCTGGCCGCCCTGGTCAACGCCTTCGTCTTCGTCATCTTCGCGGTGATGTACGGGCTGATGAAGACGGGCCTGGTGAAGTTCGGCTATCGCGGGCAGTAGCGCCCACCCGCTTCGCAAAGCTATCGCTCCGGCACGCGCTGCGATTCCCTCCCCCGAGGCGGGGGAGGGCTAGGGTGGGGGCGACGGCGTCTGCCACACCCACGATTTTCGCCCAAGAGAACAACCCCCGCCCTATCCCTCCCCCAGCTTGGGGGAGGGGATTGCAGCGTGCGCTGCTTCAAACAGGGTTGTTGAATCAAGAGGAGGTCAGAAGGCAGCGGCCAGGTGAACCTGCACCTTGGCGCGCGCGAGGGCGTGGCCCAGCTCGCCGCTCGGGGCCGCATCGCTGATCACGTGGCGCAGCTCCCTCAGCGGGCAGATGATCTCGAAGCCGCGGCGGTCGAACTTGCCGTGGTCGAGCAGCAGCATCGGCACTTCCGCCCGGCGCAGCATCGCCCGCTTCACCGCCGCGGCCGCGGCGTTCGCCTCGCTCGCCCCCTCGGCGGTGAGGCCGCTGGCGCCGATGAAGGAGCGGCTGACATGGAAGCGGTTGATGAAGTCCACCGTGTCGGTGCCGGTCACCCCGCCCTCCTGCGGCTCGTGCCGGCCCGGGCAGACATGGATGACGATGCGCGGATTGGTGCCCAGCGCCATCGCCACCGCGTAGCAATTGGTGATGACGGTCAGCTCCTTGTCGGCCAGCGCCAGGCGGCGCGCCAGATGCAGGGTGGTGGACCCGGCGTCGATCATGACGATCTCGCGCGGACGCACGAATTGCTCGGCCAGGATGCCGATGCGCTCGCGCTCCGCCACCATCAGGTTGTCGCGCTCCATCCAGCCCGGCTCGACGCCGAGCTGCGACACCACCGCGCCGCCATAGGTGCGCATGATGAGGCCGTCTTCGGCCATCTCCTCGAGGTCGCGCCGGATGGTCTCGGTGGAGACGCGGAAGCTCTCGGCCAGTTCCGGGATGCGGATGGCGGAGGAGAGCCGGAGCTCGGCCAGGATGCGGTCCTGGCGTTCCTTTTTCTTCGCGCGTTTCATGCCGCCCGGTCCATGCCTGCCGAATGCGCGCCAGGACGGGGGCCGAAATTGCGCCCCGCCGGCGCGATAAACCCCGCCCCCGATCCGCCCCCGCCAATCCGGCGCGACCGGCCCGCTGACGGCCCGCCGCCGGGGGATCGGCTCCTAGCGCGCCGCGAGCAGCGCTTCCGCCACTTCGAGGAAGCCCTGCCCGCCCTTGCCCCGGGTCACCCAATGCGGCTCCGCCGCCAGGCGGCCGCGATAATCCAGCACGTTGGCGACGCCGATGGCGTTGGGGAAGAAGGCGAACATCGGCGCGTCGTTCGGCGAATCGCCGACATAGACGATGCGCGCCTTGTCCGCCTCCATGTCGATATGGAAGATCTCGTCGAACAGGTGGCGGCTCATGCTGAGCTTGTCGTATTGGCCGAACCAGCCGTTGACGTGGATGGAGCTGATCTTGGCGGTGGCGCCCTGGTCCTGGAACATCTTGACGATGCGGTCGACGTCGTCGCGGCCGAGTTCCGGCACATCCTCGCGGAAATCGACCGCAAGATCGGCCTCGCGATAGGCTTGGTCCGAGGCGACCGCCGAGCCCGGCACGTCGCGGGTGATGGCGGCGGCGAGGTCGGCCAGCTTCTTGCCGTCGCGCGCCCGTTCCGCGGCGCTCTTGGCGTAGCGCCGGATCATGCGCCGTGCCTTCTCGTCGTAGCGGAAATAAAAGGCGCCGTTCTCGCCCACCACGCCGTCGACCGGCCAGAAGCGGGCGATCATGTCGCACCAGCCGGCCGGCCGCCCCGTCACCGGGATGACGATGAAGCCGGCCTGCTTCAGGCGCTCCAGCGCCTGATAGGCGATGGCGGTGAGCTTGCCGTCATCGGT
Organism: Dongiaceae bacterium; assembly: GCA_039808885.1. Classification (GTDB taxonomy): domain Bacteria; phylum Pseudomonadota; class Alphaproteobacteria; order Dongiales; family Dongiaceae; genus Dongia_A. The sequence continues at coordinate 127,557 of JBDHTX010000007.1, forward strand.
CAGCGTGTCGTCGATGTCGGTCAGCACCGCACGCACGGCGCGGCGCTGCTCCGCGTCGAAGCGCGCCAGGGGCAGCAGGGTGGGGATCGCGTCGGCCATGCTCAGCCCGCGCAATCGGCCTGGATCGCGGCGAGTTGCGACAGCAGGTGGCCGCGATCCGGCGCGTAGGAGCCGTCGAAGGCCGCCGAGCCGATGGTGAAGGCATCCGCGCCGGCCTTCTTCAGGTCGTTGATCTGCTTCGCGGTCGAGACGCTGCCGGCCACGATCAAGTACTTGCCGGCGCCAAGGCCGCGCCGCGCCGCTTTCACCAGGTCGAGCGGCTCGGCCGCCGTGGCGCGATAGGCCAGCAGATCGGTGCCGGCGCAACCCTTCTCGACGAAGCGGCGGCAATGCTGCTCCACCTGGTCCGGGCGGCCGCCGAGCTTGGTCGGATGGCCGGTGGGAAAGCCGCAGAACGGGTAGTACTCCATCCTGGTGCCCTTGATGATGCCCTGCACCGCCTCCACATCCGTGCCGCCGAGCAGGCGATCGATGCCAAGCTCGACCGCGACGCGGGCCGAGTGCAGGCAGGCCTCCGGCGTCGTGCTCACCACTTCCATGTAGGTGATTGCCCCGGTGGCGCGGATCCGGTCGGCCAGTCTGTGCAGGATTGCCGGTGGCACGCCGACATCCTTGAACCCGACATGTTTCAGTTTCGCCGGCGCGATCAGGTCCATGACCTCCAGGCAATCGGCAATGGTGCGATCCTGGCGGGTGAGCATGAAGATGAAATCCAACAGCTATCCCCTTCTCTCGATGACATTAATGTTGCAGACGCAACATTATTCTTTTTTGAAGTGTTGGAATATACAGACATTCTTGTTGAGTTACAACATTCCCACTGCTAGCGTCCGAGGGGTCCGCAGCCGGCTCCACAGGATCCAGCGAGGCGGAGAATCGGCGCGGACATTTTTGCCGGCGCCGGCGAACGGGTCCGACGAGACCCATGAGGAAGAGGGGAAGCACGATGAGGAAGACGTCTGCGTATCGGGCGGGGCTGTGCCTGGTCTCCGCCCTGGCGCTGCTGGGCAACGCCGCGGCCGCCAGTGCCGAATCCATGGAAGAGCTGATCGAGGGCGCCAAGAAGGAAGGCGAGCTCACCATCATCGCCGTGCCGCATGATTGGTGCAAATACGGCGACTCGATCGAGCTGTTCAAGAAGAAGTATCCGTTCCTGAAATTGAACGAGCTCAACCCCGACGCCGGCTCGGGTGACGAGATCGAGGCGATCAAGGCCAACAAGGACAACAAGGGTCCGCAGAATCCCGACGTCATCGATGTCGGCCTCTCCTTCGGCCCGTCCTCGAAGAAGGACGGCCTGCTGCAGCCCTACAAGGTCTCCACCTGGGACAGCATCCCCGAGGGCCGCAAGGACCCCGAGGGCTACTGGTACGGCAACTACTACGGCGTGCTCGCCTTCGAGGTGAACACCGACCTGATCCCCAATCCGCCGCAGGACTGGAGCGATCTGCTGAAGCCGGAATTCAAGAACTCGGTAGCGCTGGACGGCGACCCGCGCTCGTCCAACGAATCGATCCAGAGCGTCTTCGCCTCGGGCCTGTCGGCGACCGGCGGCGATGCCGACAAGGCGCCGGAGGCCGGATTGAAGTTCTTCTCCGAGCTGAACAAGAGCGGCAATTTCGTGCCGGTCAGCGGCGGCGCCTCGTCGCTGGCCCAGGGCGCCACGCCGATCGTCATGCGCTGGGACTACCTGGCGCTGGGCGACCGCGACACGCTGAACGGCAATCCGCCGGTGCAGGTGGTGGTGCCGAAGACCGGCATCGTCGCCGGCGTCTACGTCTCGGCGATCAGCGCCTACGCGCCGCACCCGAACGCGGCGAAGCTGTGGATGGAGCATCTCTACTCGGATGAATCGCAGCTGATCTGGCTCAGTGGCTATTGCCACCCGATCCGCTTCCTCGACCTGGTGAAGAACGGCAAGGTGCCGCAGGAGATGCTCGACAAGCTGCCGCCGGCCGATGCCTACGACAAGGCGCTGTTCCCGCCGCTCGAGGTGCAGGGCAAGGCCAAGGAGATCATCACCAAGCAATGGGACAGCGTGGTCGGCGTCAACATCCAGTAACGAACCATCTCCGTCGGCGCCTTTTCAGGCGCCACACTCAGGGGCCCCGCAAGGGGCCCCTTCTTCTTTGGCGAGGCGGATGAGGGGCAGCATCTGGCACCCCTCGCCGAACTCGGACCCTCACGGACCTCGCCATGAAGCGAACCGATGGGTAGCACGCGACAATTCGTAGTTCTGGTCGTGGCAGATCGACACCTACACTCCCCTTGTGCGATGCCATCTCGACGGGCGCCGTGGGCGGCCTTTGCGCCGCCTCTGAGCGACAATCTCACCGGGAACAATGTCGCAAGCTTCTACCTCAACGTGCAACGTGATAGAAAACTACATGGAAACTCAAGGCAAGCCTGAACTTATGTCTCCCGACTTCTTCTATCCGAGAAGAGATATCGTATGCACGGAGGCATTCAGTCACTTTCTCAAAGAGTATCACGCCAACTTAGACTATTTCTTTTTTGTCATTCATCTCGTCACCCGCGTTGATGAGGGGCGCGTCCGCGCGGCAAAAGCACTTCTGACTGCCGAACCCGATGCGACCAAGCGAACGATTTACGAAGGTAGCGCGGCCGATCCGGATGCTACTTTGCGAGAACTGCAGAAGCATTCATCGGTCTCGTCCAGGAACTTGACCAATGGCGTCGTAAGCGCTTTCCAACGGTACTTCTCATCGATAATCAACAGTGCCGCAACAAAGCGGCCAGAGATGATATCCTCATCACAAATGATACGCGTCGACGACATTTTGAGGTTCACGCGTCACAAGGACTTGGTCGCCTTCATCATTGACAGGAAGATCAACGATCTCTCATACGGTGGCCTTACGGAAATGGAGAAATACTTCGACGATCGATTGGGCGTTCGAATGTTCAACGATGATCGCCAACGCGACCTATTGAAGTTCTTCGTCGAAGTGCGGAACATCAATGTTCACAATGGAGGGATCGTAAACGATCTGTTCGCTAGTCGCGTAGGAACCGTTGATGGGTTTCCTTACGTCACGGGAAAACTACTCCACATCGATCTTGAGGCACTGATCAAGCTGTCCGAAAATGCTATGAGGGTAGCCACTCAAATCGATTCGAACGTCGCCACAAAATTTAGCCTGAAGCGCAAGGCGCACAGGAAATGGAGCGACGCTAGGACACGCTCCAAGCCAAGCGGGCAGTCGGATGCAAAGGGCAAGATCCCTATATCGCCCGAAGAAAATTCTTAAATCGCTGAGTCAGAGGCACTCTGGCGACAAAAGTCGCCTACGGATCCACGCCCGACGAGCCGCATCCCGCGACTCACGGTACACGCGCGAGCGCCCCTTCACATTGCCAAACAAGCAAAAGGTAAACCGGTCTAAGAGAGTGTTTTTTGGTGCCCCTGGCCGGACTCGAACCAGCACTTCCTTGCGGAAACCTGATTTTGAGTCAGGCGCGTCTACCAATTCCGCCACAGGGGCCGACCGGGAGGGCCGGTTTCATGCCGCGACCGCACAGGCGGCCCCGGAATCGCGCGGCATCATAGATAAGATTTTCCTGCTGGCAAGGCCGGCAGGTCCTGGAATAACAAGGCTCATCGGGCGCTTGCCATTGCAGCAACAGTGCTTTTTTGCATTGCAGCAATTTGCCGCGAGTTCGAGTCGAATTGTGGCCGGACGAGAGATTAAGAATTCGTTTACTTCCTAGGGATAGGCTCAACCTATCTTATTATTGTAATTGCGAGATTTGACGCCTATCGTATCTCTGAGGGCACGGAAGGCGACAGTTTAGGAACCCAAGGTGGCCCGCATATCGCAGCGCGACGTAGAGCTTTTGGCGGCAGATCCGAACCCGGCCAACCGGCAGGCGACGATGCTGCGCGTCGGCGAGTTGTACAGTTCCGAGCCGCTCTCGGCCTCCGAACGGCAGATCGCGCTGTCGATCGTCCAGACCATCCTGCCCGAGGCGGAGCTGGAGATTCGGCGCCGGCTCGCGGAAACGCTGAAGTCCACCCCGCACCTGGATCGCGAGCTGGCCAAGCGCCTGGCGCAGGACGTGCTCGACGTGGCGACGCCGATCCTGGTGCATTCGCTGGCGCTCAGCGACGAGGATCTGGTGCAGGTCATCCAGAATTGCTCGATCGACCATGCAAGGGCGGTCGCCATGCGCCCGACCCTCAACGTGACCGTCACCGACGCGCTGATCCGCACGGATGACGAAGTCGTCGTGGTGCGCGTCGCCGCCAACACCAATGCCCGCATCTCGGCCGGCGGCTTCCATCACATCCTCGACCGCTTCGGCGACCATGCGCGCATCGCCGAGGCCGTCGGCAATCGCCCGGCCTTGCCGCTCGCCATCGTCGAACGCCTGGCGACGCTGGTCACCGGCCGCACGCTGGAGCGCCTGATCGGCCGCTACGCGGTGCCGGCGCATCGCGTCGGCCTGATCCTGCATCACTCGCGCGAGCATTTCCTGCTGCAGTCGATCGCCGGCGAGCCGGCCGAGGAGCTGCGCGCCTTCGCCCAGCGGCTGGAGGACAACCGGCTGCTGAGCCCGACGCTGGTCATGCGCGCCATGGCGATCGGCCAGTTCGGCTTCCTGCTGCAGGCGCTCTCGATCAAGGCCAACGTGCCGATCAGCAACGTGCGCAAGCTGATGGCCGACGAGGGCGGCCGCGGCCAGGCCGAGCTGTTCGAGCATTGCGGGCTCGACAACATGTTCCGCGCGCTGTTCGTCGATCTCGCCTATGCGGCGCGCAACTTCCCCGCCACCCGCGACGGCAAGGCGCCGATGGGCTGGCTGGAGCTGGCGACGCCGATCCTGCGCAAGCGGGTGCAGAACTACGATCCCGACTGGTCGCTGGAGCAGGTGGTCACCGAGGTCCTCATCGAGCTAGAGGAAGAGCGTGCCACGGGCCCTAGTGGCCACCGCGCGGATTTGCTGGCCGGCAAGCTCGGCCGGTAGGGCCACGCCCCGATCCAGCCCCCAGATCAGCGTAATGTGAAGCCGCGCCGGGCCGCCGCCGCCCATATCCGCTTATGGGCGGATTCCCGCCACAAATCCGCCGCCGCGGGCCGCTATCGCGGTCACCGAGAGGTTGCTTTGGGCGACCCGGACGATCTGGTAAACAGCGCGCATGAACATCCCCGAGTCGAGACAAGCAGCGCCGCGGCCGAAGGGCCGCCGCCGGCGGGCCTGGGCCTGGTTCCTGGCCCGCTGGAGCCTGGTCGGCGCCATCTGGACCGGGTTCCTGGCGCTGCTGTTCGTCGCCTGGTGCGCCTATGACCTGCCGGGGCCGGAGCGGCTCAACGAGCTGCAGCGGCGCCCCAGCGTAACCCTGCTCGCCGCCGACGGCTCGCTGATCGCCTCCTATGGCGATCTGTTCGGCGACACGGTGCGGCTGGCCGATCTGCCGCCCTATCTGCCCGAGGCGGTGCTGGCCACCGAGGATCGCCGCTTCTACGACCATTTCGGCCTCGACCTGCGCGGCATCGCGCGGGCGATCTACGTCAACCTCAGCAGCGGCGAGCTGGTGCAGGGCGGCAGCACCATCACCCAGCAGGTGGCGAAGAACCTGTTCCTCACCCCCGAGCGCAGCCTGCACCGCAAGGGCCAGGAGATGCTGCTGGCGCTGTGGCTGGAGAAGACCTTCACCAAGGACGAGATCCTCGAGCTCTATCTGAACCGCGTCTATTTCGGCGCCGGCACCTATGGCGTCGATGCCGCGGCGCGCAAGTATTTCGGCCGCTCGGCGCGCGAGGTGAGCGTGTTCGAGGCGGCCATGCTGGCCGGCATGCTGAAGGCGCCGTCGCGCTACAACCCGTTCAACGACAAAGACCTGGCGCGGTCACGGGCGCGGCTGGTGATCGCCAACATGGTCGCCGCCGGCCAGCTCTCCGAGGAGGAGGCGCAGGCGATCTCGGAAGCCTCGGCGCCCTCTGTGGCGCCGGAGACCCGGAGCCAGATCGGCCAGTATTTCGCCGACTGGGTGATCGACCAGGTCTCGTCCTATGTCGGCGGCGCCGACCAGGACCTGGTGGTGCAGACGACCCTGGACCCGAAGCTGCAGCGCGAGGCCGAGGCGACGCTGAACCAGGTGCTGGCCGAGCGCGGCGCGCAGATGAAGGCGAGCCAGGGCGCGCTGGTGGCGATGCGGCCCGACGGCGCGGTGGTGGCGCTGGTCGGCGGCACCGACTACCGCGCCACCCAGTTCAACCGCGCCACCCAGGCGCTGCGCCAGCCGGGCTCGGCCTTCAAGGCCTTCGTCTTCCTCACCGCCTTCGAGAACGGCTTCACCCCGACGCAGAACTTCGTCGACGGGCCGATCCGCATCGGCAACTGGTCGCCCGGCAACTACCAGGACAAGTTCTACGGCAAGGTGACGCTGCGCGAGGCCTTCGCCCGCTCGCTCAACAGCGTCGCCATCCAGCTTTCAGAGAAAGTCGGCCGCAAGCGCGTGGTGGAAACCGCGCTGCGCCTCGGCATCACCGAGCCGCTGGATTCGACGCCGGCCGTGGCGCTGGGCGTCAGCGAGACGACCCTGCTGGAGATGACCGGCGCCTACGCCACCTTCGCCAATCTCGGCAACGGGGTGTGGCCGCGCGGCATCGATCGCATCACCGCGCGCGACGGCACGGTGATCTACGAGCGGCTCGGCTCCGGCCCCGGCGAGGTGGCGAGCGGCCAGGCGGTGCGCAAGATGCTGGACGTGATGCAGGCGACGGTGGAGTGGGGCACCGCCAAGAAGGCCAAGCAGGATCGCCCGGTCTATGGCAAGACCGGCACCAGCCAGAGCTTCCGCGATGCGTGGTTCATCGGCCTGAGCCGCGACCTGGTGGCCGGCGTCTGGGTCGGCAACGACGACAACACGCCGATGGACAAGGTCACCGGCGGCACGCTGCCGGTCGCCATCTGGCACGATTTCATGGCCCAGGCCCTGGCCGGCACGCCGCCGGAGGATGTGCGCCGGCCGCAGCAGATCGAGGCGGTGGCGATCGCCACGCCCGGCGACACCGGCGAGGCGCGGACGCCCGAGGAAGACGGCTCCTGGATCGAGAAGCTGCTGAACGGCGGATCCGCCGACGGCGCCAAGCAGAAGCAGCAGAAGACCGGCCTGCGCCCGACCCAGGGCAACAACAAATAGCCGGCTTCGCCGCGCTGCCCACGCACGCTCCCGCGTCATCCCGGCCTTGAGCCGGGGTCCATGGCGCAGCCGCGAGGACGGCGCAAGGGGCGATCCGTTCGTGCTTTCGAGAAATGGATCCCGGCTCGAGGCCGGGATGACGGGCGAAGCGTTGCGCGGTCAGTGCGCAATCCCCTGTCGTCAGCGCCGGGTCAAGCCCGGGCACGACGAACCGGAAAAGCGCGCGGTGCGGCTCAGTTCTGCGCCGCCGGGGCCTTCACCACTTCGGCGCCGTCGAGCGGGATCTGCGCCACCGGGCCGACGACGATGAAGCTCAGCTGGTCGGCATGCAGCAGCTTGGCGGCGACACGGCGGACGTCGTCCTCCGTCACCGCGGCGATCTCCTTCTGCCGGCGCTCGACATAGTCGATGCCGAGTTCCTCCAGCTGCAGGCCGCGCAGGGCCTGCGCCGCGCTCATGGTACTGGTGAAATTGCGCGGGTAATAGCCCATCAGATAGGTCTTGGCGTCGGCCAGTTCCTGCGCGCTCGGGCCTTCCTTGGCCATGCGCGCCCATTCGGCGCGCACGATGTCGACGGCGCCCACCACCTTGTCCGGATCGGTCTGGAACTGCCCGGCGATCAGGCCGCCGGCATCCATGGTCCACAAATCGCTGCCGATGCCATAGACCAGGCCGCGCTTCTCGCGCACCTCGTTCATCAGGCGCGAGGAGAAACCGCCGCCGCCCAGCACGTAATTGGCGAGGTAGGCGGGGAAGAAGTCCGGATCGCTGCGCTTGATCCCGGGCTGGGCGAACAGGATGGTGGCCTGCGGCGCGGCGAAATCCACCACGCGCGCGCGGCCCTTCTCCGGCAGCTTCAGCGGCGGCAGATCGCCCAGCTCCGCCGTCCGCGGCAGGGCGCCGAAAGCCGCGTTGGCCCAGGCTTTGGCCGCGGCGGCGTCGATGTCGCCGACGATCGAGACATGCAGCCGGTCGCGCACGAAACGGCGGGCGACGAAATCCTTGAGGTCGGCGGCGGTCAGCGCCGTGACGGATTCCGCGGTGCCGTTCGCCGGCCGGCCATAGGGATGGCCGTCCAGCATCATCTCATCCAGGTTGCGGCCGGCGATGGTGCCGGGGTCGCCCTCGCCCTGGGCGATCTCGATCAGCAGGCCGTTGCGGATGCGCTCCAGCGGCTCGGGGTCGAAACGCGGCCTGGTCAAGGCGAGGTTCAGCAGGTTGGCGGCGATGTCCTTGTCCTTGGACAGGAAGCGCAGGTCGCCGGTGAAGTCGTCCTGGCCGGAGGAGAAGCGGAAATCGATGCCGTGCTCGTTCAGCTGCTTCTGGAAGGCGGCGGAATCAAGATCGCCAGCCCCCTCGTCGAACAGCCCGGAGGCCAGTTCCGCCAGCCCCTCCTTGCCCGCGGGATCGTAGCCCGAGCCGCCCTTGACGCCGAAGGCGACCGAGACGATCGGGTTGGCGTGATCCTCGACCAGCCACAGCTCGATGCCGGCATCGTTGGGAACGTTCCGGATATCCAGCGCCACGGCGAGCCGCGGCGCCAGCAGCAGCGCCAGGACCAGCGCATATTTCGCCATCACGCGCATCATTGGCTGGCCTCCTGCCGCGCCTTCGGCAGCAGCGTGCCGGTCACCGAATTCTCCGCGCGCAGGTATTTCCGCGCCGCGTCCATCACCTGGTCCTTGGTCACCGCCTCGATCCGCTCCGGCCAGGCCTGCACGTCCGCGAGCTTGCGGCCCTTGGCCAGGGCGCCGGCGATCAGGAAGGTCGGCCCGCCGATGCTGTCGCGCGACTTGATCGCGTCGATCTGGAGCCGCTGCTTGGCGTCGGCCAGCTCGGCATCGGTGATGCCGTCCTTCAGCAACGCCGCGATCTCGCCGTCCAGCGCCTGCTCCATCGCCGCCATGTCGCCGCCCTGGCGCGGCGTGCCGTAGAAGGTGAAGGTGTCGAGGTCGTAGTCTTCGCCGCTATAGCTGGCGCCGGCGCTGAGCGCGGATTTCTGCTCGACCACCATGTGCTGGTAGAGCCGGCCGGCCGAACCGCCGCCGAGGATTTCCGCCAGCACCGTCAACGCATAGGGTTCCGCGCGCCGCGCCACATCGGATGGCGCCGCGCCGCTCTCGACGATGCGGAAGCTCGGCGCCAGATAGCGGCGCAGCAGATAGGGCTGGCGCACCCGCTCGTCGGCGAGCGTCAGGCGCCGCGCCGCGGCCGGCGGCGGCTCCTGCAGCCGGTTCCGGGTCACCGGGTCGTGCGCCGGGATGGGGCCGAAATTCTTCTCCGCCAGCTTGCGCACCTCGTCCACGGTGACGTCGCCGCCGACGACGAGCACCGCGTTGTTGGGCGCGTAGAAGCGGTGATAGAAGTCGATCGCGTCCTGGGTGGTGTATTGCTCCATCTCGTGCCGCCAGCCGATCACCGGCAGGCGATAGGGATGGTTGAGGTAGAGCGCCGCGTCCATCGCCTCCTGCAGCCGGGCGCCGGGCTCGTTGTCGATGCGCTCCAGCCGCTCCTGGATGATGACGTCGCGCTCGGGCAGCACGATCGGATCGCTGAGCTGCAAGTTGACCATGCGGTCCGCCTCCATCCCCATCACCAGGTCGAGATGCTCCTTGGCGATCTCCTGGTGGAAGACGGTGACGTCCTGCGTGGTGAAGGCGTTGTCGCTGCCGCCGCGCTTGTCGATCTCCTTGCTGAACTGGCCCTGGGCCAGCTTCTTGGTGCCCTTGAACATCAGATGCTCGAGGAAATGGGCGATGCCGTTCTTGCCCGGCAGGCCGTCGGCGGCGCCGACCTTGTAGGCCACCGCCTGCACCACCACGGGCGAGAGGTGGTTGGGCACCACCACGACCTCCAGGCCGTTGGCGAGGGTGAACTCCTCCGCCTCGAAAATCTGCGCGCGGGCGTCGTGGACCGGCAGCGGCAGGGGCGCCAGGGAGATGGTCACGCCGATGGCCAAAGCGGCAAGCAAAAGGCCGGCGGCCTTCGCCGCCGGCCTGGACCGGATTTGCTGTGTCATGATTCTAGAAGATGCCTTCCAGCATGCCGCGCTTCTTGCGCACGATGACCGGGGTTTCGCCTTCGGTCGTCGGCTTGCCGAGCGCGGCGTTCTCCTGCAGGCGCTTCTGCTCCGCCGCCGGGTCGACCACCTCGCCATAGGGCTCCGGGTCGCGCCAGAACACCAGCGTGTCGGCGAGGGTCCGGGAATCCGCCTCGTCGGCCGAGGTCTCGCTGTCCACCACCTGGCGGATGTTGGGATCGACGCCGCTGGCCCCGGCGCTTTGCAGCAGCGCCGATTCGCCGGAGGATTGCGCCGATTCCGATTCGCCTTCGCCGATCGGCGGGATCTGGTCGGGCTGCAGCGTGCTGCCGTTGCCCGAATACTGGAACACCGCATTCGCCGCCTGGTCGCGGGTGGTGCCTTCCTGCGGGCGCGGCGCGCCCGGTGTCGGCGGACGCAGGTTGTAGTCGGGCGGCATCGACAGCGGCGCGCGCGACACGACCTTGAACTCGTCCGGCGATTGCTTGGTCAGGCCAAGCTGTTCCTTGACGCTGCTGCAGCCGCCCGCCAGCGCGGGAAGCGCAACGGCCAGGGCGGCGAGCGTAAGCTTACGATTCATGGGCAAATCTCCTCACAGGTCGCAACCTGGGAGCCATACCGGCTGGCAGGTTTTTACCGCGATCCGGGGCGCCAAACAACCCACCCCGTCGGGCAGGCTAACCCGTTCATATAAATGTGATTTCCCGCCCGGGTCAGGCCGCCGAACGGCGCCGGCGCTCGCCGAACACGCCGTCATAGATGAGCAGGGCGACGCCCACCGTGATGGCGCTGTCGGCCAGGTTGAAGGCCGGCCAGGCCCAGTCGTGCCAATAGAACAGCAGGAAATCGAGCACCGCGCCGATCCGCACCCGGTCGATGACGTTGCCGATGGCGCCGCCGATGACCAGGGCCAGGCCGGTCGCCGGCAACCGGTCCGTCGTCTGCGACAGCCAGACCAGCAGGCCGAGGGCGATGGCGGCGGCCAAAGCGGCGAAGACCCAGGGCCCGACATCGTGGTCGGTGGCAAAGAGCGAGAAGCTGATGCCGGTGTTGTAGCGCTCGACCAGGCTGAAGAACGGCGCCACCGGAATTTCCGGCGTGTCCTGCAGCAGCCAGTTGAACATCGCGAACTTGCTGAACTGGTCCAGCAGCACCACCAGCGCCGCCACGCCGGACATGGCGTAGAACAGCTTCGGCTCCGCCAGGCGCATCTTCATGCCGCCACCTCTCCCACCGCGTCGGCGCAACGGTTGCACAGGGTCGCGTGGTCCTGGTGCGCGCCGACCTCGGGCAGCACCTGCCAGCAGCGCTCGCACTTGCCGCCCTCGGCCAGATTGACCTCGACCGCCACGCCGGCAACATCCGCGAGGGTAAAGGCGCCGGCGGAAGGCGGTGCATCGCTCAGCGTCACGCCGGAGGTGATGGCGATCTCGCTGAGGTCAAGCCCCGCGAGCAGGGCGCGCTGCTCGGCGGAAAGATAGACGACCGGATGGGCCTGCAGGCTGGCGCCGATCTTCTTGTCGGCGCGGGCCAGTTCCAGGGCGCCGGTGACGACGCGGCGCAGGTCGCGCAGCTTCGCCCATTTCGCCGCCAGCCGGTCGTCGCGCCACGCCGCGGGAGTCTCCGGATAGGTGCGCAGATGAACGCTCGCCGCGCCCTCCTGCCACGGACGGGCGCGCCAGGCTTCTTCCGCGGTAAAGGCGAGGACCGGCGCCAGCCACGCCGTCATGCGCACGAAGATCTCATGCAGCACGGTGCGCACCGCGCGGCGGCGGGCGCTTTTCGGCGCGTCGCAATAGAGCGAATCCTTGCGGATGTCGAAATAGAAGGCGGAGAGATCGACGGCGCAGAAATTGTGCAGGTCCATGTAGCAATCGTGCAACTCGAAATTCTCCGCCGTGTCGCGCACCTTGGCGTCGAGCTCGGAGAGGCGGTGCAGCACCCAGCGCTCCAGCTCCGGCATCGCCGCCGGCTGCACCCGCTCGGCCTCGCTCCAGCCGTCCAGCGCGCCCAGCACGTAGCGGAAGGTGTTGCGCAGCCGGCGATAGTGGTCGGCCATGTTCTTCAGCATGTGCTCGCCGATGCGCTGGTCCTCCGCATAGTCGCAGCCGATGGCGACCCACAGGCGCAGGATGTCGGCGCCGTACTGCTTCATCACGTCCTGCGGCGCCACCGTGTTGCCCAGCGACTTCGACATCTTGCGGCCCTGCTCGTCGAGGGTGAAGCCGTGCGTCACCACCGTCTTGTAGGGCGCGCGGCCGCGGGTGCCGCAGGATTCCAGCAGCGAGGAATGGAACCAGCCGCGATGCTGGTCCGAACCCTCGAGATAGACATCGGCCGGCCAGGCGAGGTCGGCGTCCCGGCGCGGCTCCAGGCAGAAGGCATGGGTCGAGCCGGAATCGAACCAGACGTCGACAATGTCCTTCACCTGCTCGAACTCGTCCGGATCGTAGTCGTTGCCGAGGAAACGCGCCGGCGGCGATGCGAACCAGGCGTCCGCGCCCTCCGCCTTGAAGGCCGCGACGATGCGGTCCATCACCGCCGGATCCTTCAGCAGCTGCCCGGTCTTCTTGTTGACGAAGACGGCGATCGGCACGCCCCAGGCGCGCTGGCGCGAGATGCACCAATCGGGGCGCTGCGCGATCATGGAATTGAGCCGCGTCTTGCCCGTCGCCGGCACGAAGCGCGTCTCGGCGATCGCCTTCAATGCCACGTCGCGCAAGGAGTTGGTGGCCATCGAGATGAACCATTGCGGCGTGTTGCGGAAGATGAGCGGCGCCTTCGAGCGCCAGGAATGCGGATAGGAATGCGTGAGCTTGCCATGCTTCAGCAGGGCGCCGGCATTCTCCAGGGCCTCGATCACCGCCGGATTGGCGTCGCCCGCCTTGCCGCGGTGGGTGAGCACCGCCTTGCCGGCGAACAGCGGCACATGGTCGTAGTAGCGGCCATCGGGGCCGACGGTCTGCGGCATCTCCACGTTGTTGGCGAGGCCGAGCTCGTAGTCGTCGGTCCCGTGGCCCGGCGCGATATGCACGAAGCCGGTGCCAGCCTCGGTGGTGACGAAATCGCCGGCGAAGACCTTGACCACGAAATCGTAGCCCTTCCCGTGGAAGGGATGCCGCGTCTCGGTGCCGACCAGGGCCGCGCCCTTGCCGCGCCAGAACACCTTCGAGCCGGTGATGCCGCAATCGTTCTGGAACTGCCCCAGCAGCGCCTCGGCCACGATGAGCTTGTCGCCCGGCTGCGTCTTGGCGCCGTCGGCCACCGCCTTGACCTCGAGCGCCACGTAGTCGATCGCGGCCCCCGTCGCCAGCGCGCGGTTGCCGGGGATGGTCCAGGGTGTCGTGGTCCAGATGACGACCGAGGATCCCACCAGCTCCTGCACCGGCGCGGCGGTGACCGGGAACTTGACCCAGATGGTGTCGGAGACGTGGTCCTCGTATTCGATCTCCGCCTCGGCGAGCGCGGTCTTCTCCACCACCGACCACATGACCGGCTTGGAGCCGCGATAGAGCCCGCCATTCATGACGAACTTGCCGATCTCGGCGGCGATCACCGCCTCGGCCTCATAGGCCATGGTCAGGTACGGATTGTCCCAGTCGCCCTCGACGCCGAGGCGCTTGAACTCCGTGCGCTGCACGTCGATCCATTTCTGGGCGAAGTCGCGGCACTGCTTGCGGAACTCGTTGATCGGCACCGCGTCCTTGTCCTTGCCGGCCTTGCGGTACTCCTCCTCGATCTTCCATTCGATCGGCAGGCCATGGCAGTCCCAGCCGGGCACGTAGTTCGCGTCCTTGCCCAGCATCTGCTGCTGGCGGTTGATCACGTCCTTCAGGATCTTGTTGAGGGCGTGGCCGATATGGATGTTGCCGTTCGCGTAGGGCGGGCCGTCGTGGAGGATGAACTTGGTCTTGCCCTTGGACTGCCTGCGCAATTCCTGGAACAGCTGCATGTCCGCCCAGGACTTCAGGATCGCCGGCTCCTTGTTGGGCAGGTCGCCGCGCATCGGAAAGTCGGTCTTGGGCAGGAAGACGGTCGCCTTGTAATCCACGTAACCCTCGGTCCTCAAACTCACATCGAAAACTGGCTGAGCTGGAACTGCCCCGCCTAGAACTGACCCGCCTAGAACTGACCGGGGCCAAGCGGCCCCGGCTTCGGGCCCTGGTACTGGGCCAGGAATTGCCGCGCCTGGTCGCAATCGGCGGCGATCTGCGCCTTCAACTCGTCCAGGCCGGGGAATTTCAGCTCGGGCCGCAGGAAGTCCAGCATCGCCACCCGCAGGTGCCGACCATACAGGTCGCCGGAATAGTCGAACAAGTAGACTTCGAACTGGATGGCGTCGCCGCCCACCGTCGGCCGGTAGCCGAGGCTCGCCACCCCGTCGATCCACTGCGGATGGTCGGTCTCGTCCACCGCCGCCCGCACCGCATAGATGCCGAGCTTCGGCAGCAGATAGTCGCCGAGCGTGATGTTGGCGGTGGGGTAGCCGAGCTTGCGCCCCAGCTTCTGCCCGTGCTCGACGCGCCCGGCGATCTCCCAGGCGCGGCCGAGGATCGCCGCCGCCGCCTGCGGATTGCCCGCCTGCAGATGCTCGCGCACCAGGGTGGAGGAATGCACCGCGCCCTTGCCGTCGACGGCGGCGGAGACGGCCTCGACGCCGAAGCCGAGCTCGGCGCCGAGCGCCTTCAGCGTCTTCACGTCGCCGCTGCGGCCCTTGCCGAAGCAGAAATCCTCGCCCACCACGATGTGGCTGGCATGCAGGCCGTCGCGCAGCACGGACCGGGCGAATTCCGGCGCGGTCATGCCGGCCAGCGCCTGGTCGAAATGCAGGCAGCAGGTGTAGTCGACGGCCATCTCCTGCTCCCGGCCCAGGGCCTGCAGCAGGCGCATCTTCAGCCGGAAGGGGGTCAGGCGGAACGGCGGCTGGTCGGCGCGGAAGAAGCTGCGCGGGTGCGGCTCGAAGGTCAGGATCCCGGTCGGCCCGCCCTGCCGCCGCGCCAGCTCGAAGGCGCGCCCGATCACCGCCTGGTGGCCGAGATGCACGCCGTCGAAATTGCCCACGGCCACGGCGGCGCCGCGGCATTCGGGCGTCACCTCGTTGGGATGGCGGAACAGGCGCATGATCGGAGTATAGCGGGAAGGCTCAGGCCAAGGGCATCAGCTGGGGCGCTTCGGCACCAGGATCTGCGCCTCGCCCTCGATCACCAGGGTCTCGCCGACATGGACGAGTGTGGCGAAGGTGCAGCGGCCCTTCTCCTTGTCCACCGCGGTCGCGGTGACCCGCGCCACGGCGGTGTCGCCGATCTTCACCGGCGCCTTGAACTTCAGGGTCTGGCCCAGATAGATGGCCCCCGGTCCCGGCAGCTTGGTGCCGAGCACGGCGGAGATGAAGCCGGCGGTCAGCATGCCGTGGGCGATGCGGGTCTTGAACATGCTGCCCTGGGCGAAGCTCTCGTTCAGGTGCACCGGGTTGGTGTCGCCGGAAATGCCGGAATAGAGCACGATGTCGGCCTCGGTCACCGTCTTGGCATAGACGGCCGTGGCGCCAACCTCGATCTCGTCGACATATTTGCCGCGCAGTTCGTCCGCCAACGCCATGATGACGTCCCCGATCCCTGTTGCAGTGCAAAAACGGCGGGCACTATAGGGCGGTGGGGGTAGTCGGAGCAAGGCTGCGGGCCGGCTTCCCGCGTGCCTAGATCGGCAAAGGCCGAACGGCCAAGGCCGTCGGCTGGTCAGGGCATCTTGCGGATTGACCCATGGAGTGGTACAATAACTCAAATACGGAGCGGACGGCATGATCCGGGGATTTCGGGACTCTTGGCTCGAAGCCTTTTTCGTCGCGGACCGGCATGACCGGAGAATTCCCCCCGATCTGGCGTCCCGGCTGTTCCGCAAGCTGCAGATGATCGACGATTCGACCTGCGACCTGGATTTGCGCGTGCCGCCCAGCAACCATTTCGAGAAGCTGTCCGGCAGTCTGAAGGGCTGGCACGCGATCCGGGTCAACGACCAGTGGCGGCTGATCTTCAAATGGGACGGAGCCACAGGCGAGGCTTCGGAACTCTATCTCGACAACCACGCCTATCGAGGTTGATCATGTTGACCACCCGCAAGCCAGCCGGCATCGGCGAGATCCTGACCGAGGAATTCCTGGGCCCCATGGGCCTGACGCAGGGACAGCTGGCCAAGGCCATGGGCGTGCCGCGCAAACACGCCAATGAGCTGTGCAACGACCGCCGCGCGATCACCGCGGATACCGCGCTGATCCTGGCGCGGGTCTTCGGCAACAGCGCCGAGTTCTGGCTCAACATCCAGCGCCGCGTCGATCTGTGGGACGCGATGAACTCGCCCAAGCGCCGCAAGCGCATCGAACGCGCCGCGCCGATTGCGGCGTAACGATCGCTACATCGTCTGGATCGGGCAGATTTCCGGGCGGCAGCGGCCCTCGTCGCAGACCCGGCAGACCATGTCGCCCTCCCGCTTGGTGGTCACCGCCCGGTGCAGGATCGTCGCGACGGCCTTGCCCAGGGCCTGGCCCTCGGCCGGGGAGACCAGGCCGAGGAGGTCGTCGGTCACCCGGTTGCGGATCTGGTGCAGCTGTGCGGCCAGCTTGCGGCCGGATTTGGTCAGCTTCAGGCTCTGCGCCCGCTGGTCGTCGCGGGCGCGGTCCTTGCTGACCAGGTCGCGCTCCACCAGCTTGTCGATGAGGCGCACGGTCGCCGAATGGCTGAGGCCGATGCGGGTCGCCACCAGATCGATGGCGCAGCCGGGTTCCTGCTCGACCTGGACCAAGGCGGCGGCCGACATGGGCGAGAGGTCGAGCTCCGCCTGCCAGCGCGCCTCGACCCGGTCCTGGATGAGGATTGCCAGGGTGCCCAGCCAGTTGGCAGCGCCCAGCGGGTCCACCGGCCCCGCGCCGAGCGCGACCTGGCCTTTGCGATCCTGGCCTTGGATT
The DNA here is from genome assembly GCA_039808885.1 of Dongiaceae bacterium. Lineage (GTDB taxonomy): Bacteria > Pseudomonadota > Alphaproteobacteria > Dongiales > Dongiaceae > Dongia_A. Next base: position 144,783 of record JBDHTX010000007.1, read on the forward strand.
CCGTGGCTCTTGGCGTTTTGCGCCGCGCCGGCCGGCGCCTTGTCCTGCTTGGTCCCGGATGTCATCTCAGCCGCCTTTCGCGCCGCATCCTGCTATCCCCCGCCTGCGCCCGCAAGCGTCCGGCCATCCGCCGGGCCCCTGAAAATCCCGCTGAAGATTCCGCTGCAGATTCCGGTTGCTTTCTATGCAGACTGCATACATATAATACGCCCAGGCCTGGCGGTAAAGGGCGAACCAGCGAGAAAGGTGCGAGATGACCGATTTCACCCTCATCGAGGCGCCCTCCTGCCTCGGCCTGAAGCCGGGCGTGGAGCGCCTGCCCGAGGCGTTGCTGCAGGCGGGCCTCGCCCGCCGGCTCGACGCCACGTGCCATGCGCGCCTCGCGGTGCCGCCCTACAGCGCCATGCGCGACCCGGCGACCGGCATCCGCAACGCGCCGCGCATCCGCGATTTCGCAATCATGCTGGCCGACCTGGTCGGTCCGGTGGCGGCGCGCGGCGGCTTCCCCGTCGTGCTCGGCGGCGATTGCTCGATCCTGCTCGGCAACCTGCTGGCGCTGCGCCGCACCGGCAAGCGCCACGGGCTGCTGTTCCTCGACGGCCACGCGGATTTCTACCAGCCGGAGACCTCGCCCACCGGCGAGGCGGCGGACATGGACCTGGCGCTCAGCACCGGGCGCGGTCCCGACCTGCTGACCGACCTGGAGCACTTGCGCCCGCTGGTGCGCGACGAGGACGTGGCGCTGCTCGGCCACCGCGACGCGGCGGAGGCCGCCGGCAATGGCTGTCCGCCCTTGCCATCGACGATCTTCGCCCAGGACCTGGCGACGCTGCGGCGCAACGGCGCCGCGGCGGCGGCGCGCGACGCGGTGTGGCACCTGGCGCGGCCGGAACTGGCCGGCTTCTGGATACATCTCGACCTCGACGTGCTCGACGACGCAGTCATGCCGGCGGTCGACTACCGCATGCCGGACGGGCTCTCCTGGCAGGAGCTGGAAACCGTGCTCAGTGCCGCCTTGCGCAGCGGCAAGGCGCTCGGCCTCGACGTCACCATCCTCAACCCGGACCTCGACCGCGACGGCCGCATCACCCGCAACGTGGTGGAAAGCCTCGGCCGCGCGCTGAAGCCCTCGCCCGACGCACGGCTCGAGCTCTGCGCGCAGCGGCAGCGGCGGATGGGCCTGGGCTGGCCGGCGCTGCGCTGGGCCTAGCCGATTTCGCGCAGGAACTGCCGGACGGAGACGATCCGCGTCGTCCCGATGCGTCTGAGCGCCAATAGGCCCCCCTTATCACCAGAGACCAGGTACTGCGCGCCGGCTCCAAGCGCCGTCCCCAGCAGGAAGTCGTCCAGTGGGTCAGCCGACAGGACCACCTTGGGCACGGGGTCGACGATCACGGCGAGATGCCGCACCAGATTGATGAGCCGCCCAGCCTCGGCCGGCCGCAACAGAGCGCGCAGTTCCGGCCGTCGCGAGACGCGCCGCAGCTCCACCAGCTGCTCCTCGCTGCTCGCAAGGTCGAAGACACCGCCGCGCCAAGCGCGATAGACCTGGTCCGCCGGGCCGGCGGGCGTGATCAAGGCCGAAAGCAGGACATTGGTGTCGAGGACGACGCGCAAGCGACACGTGGGCGGTCAGAGTGGCTGGTCAGCGCGGCCGGCGACGCACAGCGGCCACGGCGCGATCGACCGCCGTGTCGACCTGCCGCGCCGATCGCGACCGGTTCCGCGCCTTGACCTTCTGCGCCGCCTCGTCCAGCAGGCGCCAGCGCACCGCCTCCTCGATGAATCTCGAGAGGTCGCCCTTGCGCATGCCGCTCGTGCCAAGGTGGCGGCGCAGGGAAAGGTCGGTTTCCTCCGACACCACGATGTTCCAGCGCACCGGGCTCGCCATTTCCAGCCTCGTATATGTTTATGTGTATATACAGAATAGCACGGCCGCCCGGCACCCGCCAGACCCGGCGCCTTACCGCACGAACACGCGCAGCTTGTCGCGGATGGCGGCTTCGAGTTTCTGGTCGAGTTCGCGCATGGCGCTTTCGGTCATGGCGAACCACACCGCCTCGCGCTGGTTGAGGGTCATGTTCTCCGCCACCGTCTGGCTGCGCGTGGCGGTCGCCTCGGCGCTGCCGGTCGTCTGCAGCAGCGGGTTGCCCACGTCGAGGCGGATGGCGATCCTGAGGTCGTAGCGGTCGGATTGCTCGGTCTTGAAGACCTGGGTGAGGCCGGTCGAGCGCGGCAGCGGCGTGTCGATCGCGCTGGCGTCGAGGATCGTGTAGGTGGCCATGCCGCGCTCGCCCACCGCGCGCAGCACGTCGCGGCCCCAGGCGGTCGCCACGTCGACCGGCTTCTGCGGGAACAGGTGATCGACGTTGGGCGATTTGCCCGGCGCCTTGTAGGCCTGGACGATCTCGATCTGCGCCACGTCGAGGCGGATGTTCGGCCGGTCCTGGAAGGTCAGCGTGGCGAAACTCTGCCGCTTCGGCGGTGTATCGCAGCCAGATGCAAAGACAGCGAGCGGGGGAAGCAGCAGGAAGGATCGGCGGTTCATCGATGTGAGCACTCCGTCGCCCGTCCCTCGCCAACGTCATCACCGGGCGAAGTCCCGGTGATCCATGCGGCATCGATGCAGGCCGCGAGGCTGCATGGATTGCCGGGACAAGCCCGGCAATGACGATAGAGTATGATGGCGTCGAATCGTGTCAATTCCCCCTCAATTCTGGGGCACGAAATCGGTCACCGGGAAATCGTAGCGGGCGTTGCAGAATTCGCAGGTGACCTGCAGCTGGCCGTCGATCTGCAGGTCGGCGAGCTCTTCGCGGCTCATCGCCTTCAGCACCACCTCGACGCGGTCGCGCGAGCAGCGGCACTTGGCCTGCACGCCCTGGGGGTCGGGCACCCGCACGCCGTCCTCGTGGAACAGGCGGTAGAGAATCTCCGTCGCCGGCGTGCCGGTATCCAATAATTCGCGGTCGGTGCAGCTCGCCATCAGGATGAAGGCGCGGCGCCAGGCGTCATCGGCCACCTCCGCCGCCATTTCGGTCACGTTCTCCTGCGGCAGGCGCTGCAGCATGATGGCGCCGGCGCGCCAGCCCGCGTCGCCGCGGCTCGCCGCCACCTTGAAGCCGGCCTGCAGCTGCTCCGACTGGCGGAAATAATGGTGCACGCAGTCCGACAGGGTGGCGCCGTCCAGCTCGACGATGCCCTGGTAGCGGTCGGTGTGGCTGCCCTGGTCGACTGTAAATGCCAGGTACCCTTTGCCATGCAACCGCGGCAGGCTGGCATCCTTCAGCGGGATGGCGGCGACCTTGTCCTTGTCGAACTGGGCATAGCCGCGCATGGCGCCGCCGCTGGTCAAATCGACCACCATCAGCTTGACCGGCCCGTCGCCCTTGGTCTGCAGGGTGAAGACGCCCTCGTATTTCAGCGCCGCGGCCAAGGCGGCGGCGAGCGCCATCATCTCCGCCAGCAGCCGCGCCACCGCGTCGGGGTAGTCGTGCTGGCGGATGATGCGGTCGGCCACGTCCGAGAGCCGGACCAGCCGCCCGCGCACGCCGTGGCCTTCGATCGAGAAGGGCTGGATGAAATCGCGGGCATCGCCCGCGGGGAGTCCTGTGTGCATGGTCCTGAGATTCTAGTTCCGCAATCGAGTCTGCTGCAACCATACCCCCCTTCCCCACCTTCCCCCGCAAGGGGGGAAGGGGTTTTCTTCTCCCGTCGCCACCACTGGGTAGAAGCAAGAAGGGGAAGACTTCCGCAACGCGTCCCTTCCCCCCAGCCGACGAAGTCGGCCTCCGCCGACGGCGGGGGAAGGACAGGAAGGGGGGTGCAGCGCTTCGGTGTTAGATGGGGTCTAAGGATGCGGGAATCAAATCGCGCTGGTTCTTGTGCAATACGGCTGCAGCGCCCCCTCCCTAGCCCTCCCCCGGCTCGGGGGAGGGGAATGTAAGTCTCCCTCCCCCAAGATGGGGGAGGGTTGGGGTGGGGGTTGATGCCCGATGACTCTCGACCAGAGAAACCGTAGCCGCGCCGCGACGCTCCGCCGCCTGTCAAATCTTCCCGAAGCACCACAGCAGGATGCCCTGCTGGGCGTGGAGGCGGTTCTCCGCCTCGTCCCAGACCACGCTGTGCGGGCCGTCGATGACGCTGGCGGTCATCTCCTCGCCGCGATGGGCGGGCAGGCAGTGCTGGAAGATGGCGCCGGGCTTCGCCAGGCTCATCAGGCGGTCGTCGACCTGGAAGGCGCGCAGCATGTTGTGGCGGTCGCTGGTGTCGGCGTCGCCCATGGAGACCCAGGTGTCGGTGACGACGCAATCGGCGCCCTCGACCGCGCGGGCCGGGTCGGCGACCAGGTTGACCTTGCCGCCCTGCGCCTTGGCCCAATCGACCACATCCTGGGGCGGCATCAGCATCTCCGGGCAGGCGACGTTCAGCTCGAAATCGAACATCACCGCCGCCTGGATCCAGGAGGTCGCCATGTTGTTGCCGTCGCCGGACCACGTGATCCGTTTTCCAGCAATAGGCCCGCGATGCTCCTCGAAGGTCATCACGTCGGCCATCAGCTGGCAGGGATGGGTGCGGTCCGTCAAACCGTTGATGACCGGCACGCTGGCATATTCCGCCAGCTCCATCAGCTTCTGCTCCTTGGTGGTGCGCACCATGATGCAGTGGACGTAGCGCGAGAGGACGCGCGCGGTATCCGCCACCGTCTCGCCGCGGCCCAACTGCGAGCTCTCGCGCTCCAGCACCACGGCGTCGCCGCCCAGGCGCTTCATGCCGAGCTCGAAGGAGACGCGGGTGCGCGTCGAGGGCTTCTCGAAGATCATCGCCAGGGCCTTGCCGTCGAGCGGCTTCGACTTGGCGAAGGGATGGGTGCCGGCCTTCAGCTGCTTCGACACGTCGATGATCTTGCGCAGATCGGCCTTGGAGACCTTGTCGAGGTCGAGGAAATGCCGGGGAGTTGGCTTGTTCTGGTTGGCGGAGAGGTTGGACATGATGGATCAGACTTTCTTCCCGCCCCCTCACCTTTTCGTCATTGCCGGGCTTGACCCGGCAATCCAAATTTCTTGCCGGTCGCTTCGCCGGAACTTGGATCGCCGGGTCAAGCCCGGCGATGACGAGTAGAAGGGGCGCAATTAGCTTTCGAGACTAAGCACCGGTCTCTTTCGCGGCTTGCTCGAGCATCCCGAGGGCCTGGTCGATTTCCGATGCGGTGATGATGAGGGGCGGCAGCAGGCGCACCACGTTGTCGCCGGCGCCCACGGTCAGCAGCCCGCATCGTCGGAGGCGATCGACCATTTCCAGATTGGGGGTCACGCATTTGAGGCCGAGCATCAGCCCCTTGCCGCGCACCTCCGCGAAGACCTTCGGATAGGCGGCGACGAGGCGCTCGGCGCCCTTCTTCAATTGCGCGCCGCGCGCCACCACGTCATCGAGGAAGCCGGGCGCCAGCAGAATGTCCATCACGGCATTGCCCACCGCCATGGCGAGCGGATTGCCGCCGAAGGTGGTGCCGTGGCTGCCCGGGCCGAAGGCCTTGGCCACCTTCTCGGTCGCGAGGCAGGCGCCCAGGGGGAAGCCGCCGCCGATGCCCTTCGCCGTCGCCACGATGTCCGGCGTCACGCCGGCCCATTCATGGGCGAAGAGCTTGCCGGTGCGGCCCATGCCGCATTGCACCTCGTCGAAGAACAGCAGCAGGCCGAACTCGTCGCAGACCGCGCGCAGGCCCTTCAGGTATTCGACCGAGGCGGCGCGCATGCCGCCCTCGCCCTGCACCGGCTCGACCAGGATGGCGGCCGTCTCCTTGCCGATCTTGGCGCGCAGCTCGTTCAGATTGCCGAAGGGCACATGGTCGAAGCCCTCGACAGTGGGCGCGTAGCCCTTGAGATACTTCTCGTTGCCCGCCGCGGCGAGGCCGGCCAGCGTGCGGCCGTGGAACGAGCCTTCGCAGGCGATGACGCGATAGCGCCCGGCATCGCCGAAATCGTCGTGATACTTGCGCACCAGCTTGAGGCCGCATTCGATGGCCTCGACGCCGGAATTGCCGAAGAACACCTGGTCGGCGAAGGACGCCGCGGCCAGGCGCTCGCCCAGCCGCTCCTGCCCCGGCACGCGATACAGGTTCGAGGTGTGCCAGATCTTCTGCGCCTGGTCGGTGATGGCCGCCACCAGGTGCGGGTGGCAATGGCCGAGCGCCGTCACCGCGATGCCGCTGGCGAAATCGAGGAAGCGCCGCCCATCCGTCGCGATCATCCACGCCCCCTCGCCGCGCTCGAAGGCCAGCTCCGATCGCGCATAGGTGTTCATCAGCGCCGCGCCGGGGGCGGTGGCGCTGGAAGAAGCGGATGGAGCGGAGACCGCAGCACTCATCGCACACACTCCTGAAAGCAATTCAGCGGGCCGCTGGCCCGCTGGAACGGAGAGAGAACGCCGGAAAGAGGGGAGATAATTGGGGCACGTGGCAGGGGGTGTCAAGTTTCACTTACCCTTCTGCAGTCTGATCCTCGACTCGAAAGAGATTGCCTTGCAGATCCGCATCCTCTGTGGCGGCTAACTTCGCACCGCCGAAGAAGTCTGCGAGGGTCTGCGCGTTTGACTCCGCCACTTGCTCAAGAATCTTTGGATTCTGAATCCTTTTTGACAACCAGCGTTGCCGCCAGATCCCTCCGATGACGCTAGCGGGATTCCCTCTACACTCAGTTGCCGGTTGCATTCCAATCAGCTCCGCTATCGCGCCGGAGTGTAGTTCGCACCCATAGAAGATCCGGGGTGTAGCATGATGCAACACCGCCGATGAGTCCATTCCAAGGATATCTACCGCCTCACGTATCTGGCGCAGCCGAGGGCTTGCGCCCTCTCCAAATCGATTGTTTATGCGCCGAGCACGGTGTGTGCGTTCACTAACCTCTCTCAAGACTTTCACTGTCGTCGGACCCAAATGCACCGTGCCAAAGCCAGCGGTCTTCGCAAGTTGGAGCCACTCGATGTCTTGCTCCAAATTCGGGTAGTCCTTCGCTCGGAGGCGCAATCGGTTGTACTGGCTGCTACCGTTTCCATAGAGGCTTGTTGTAGTGAGCACCTTTAGCTCGGCCGGGCGAAAGATAGCGCGACCAGCCATTTGCGAACTAATGATGCTCACTTGGCGAGAATAACGATTGCGATAAGCTTCGCGTACTTCCTGCGAGGCCATCAGCAACGCTACCAGCTTTCCGCCAAGTATAGAATTGTAGGGCGCTACTGCGCCGCAAACGCTCACATCTACTACCTGGCTGGACATCCCCGCTTTTCTCACTTCCTCCAAGGCGGTGCCAATCGTCCTCAGGCCATTCGGGTGCCGTAGAATCAACTCAACTAGCGCAAGGCCGCGCTGACTCCAATCTAGAGTTTGGAATGTTCTCTTGGCATCGAGCAACTGTCCTAGCGTTTCAGCCCTTTTCCGGACAAACAGAGGGTCTTCGGATGCAGCTCTCCAATCAATATTTGCAGCGTGAGCCTTTGAAGCATCCCGCTGTGATCGAACGCTCGCGTTTGACTGCTCCGCTTCGCTATAGGCCGCTTCGAGCTGGCGAATACGTGCTAGAGCAGCTCCAGCTACTCGCTGCTCTAGTCGCAGGATAGTACGCTCTGACGGAAAAGCGAGTTCATCCGGTGAAACCAAATCATCGGATCGAATCTCGGAAATGCTGCGCTCCAACCGGGCTACCAGAGCGCGAAGCGCTACTTCACAATCCCACACTCCCGCTCGAAGTTGCTGAATGAACGGCTCTGGATTCCACCCGATCCAGTCATCGCGCACCCGCATTCGCACGACGGGGCTGGCCAACATCGCAATGCCGATAATCGGCCGTTTGGGCCGAGCGGCATTCCGGATGAGGATTGCCATTGATCTGCCAGGCGTGGATCGATACTCGAGTGACCAAGTGTGCCGAAAGTAGCGCCAGATGTCTATTAACCGGAGACCCGTTATTGAACATCGCGCATCTTCATCACAAACCTCTATTACAGGATCGATCACAGTCTTGAGTCGATCTGCCGCTTCAATAGGCGGCAACCATGCAAACGGTTCGAGGGCCGCCGCGAGTTTCACTCCATCATCGATTACGTCTGCGATTGAGGTTCGAGCAGCGCCACGGGGCACGATACGGTGCATCCGCCCCAAGAACTTCTGCACACCACGGTCAGTAAGTTGCCGATCGCGACCTCTCTGCAGCGCTCGCCGCAATCGATCCTTCGCGCTCTCTGGCGTTTCTCCAATCAATCTCAATCCCGGAGGCCGCAATTGTATTGTGTCATCATTAGTCGTGACCTCCCAGCCCTGATCCATCAGATCAGCTAGGAGAAGCGCGACGGCTCGAAGTTCCAAGCTCCAGGTCTCATCTTGCCAGAGTTCATGGAGCTTCCTAAGAGCAGCGGACAGTGCTTCGCGCCCCATCGGTCGTTTGACTTCGATGAATGCATTGAGCTTGCTCATGACCCAACGCGGCAAAAGAGGGGTCACGACCCGCAAGGCTATATTCGGCGACGAGTTATCGTCTGATGCTTCGGCGCCCGCCATACTCATCCCCTTAAAGAAAACCGGGCCAAGATCTGGCCCGGTTTCCAAATACCACGCCTTGTGCACCGTGTCAGGCTGATGCGGCCTCGGGAGGCAAGTTGTCATGCTGACTACCCAACTGCTCTCCTAGATAAGTGAGCGCAACTTCGAGTTTCCTCGACCACTCCGGGATCTCATGGACATAGAATCCCCTCAGTTCATCGTTTCCATCGAGCATCCGATCCCCAATCGAGAACAAAAGGATCTCTAGTGCTGCGCGGACAGCCGGAGAGCTAGTAGGTCCGGAATGAACCTCTTGGAAAAATCTCGAGGCGGTGTTCTGCCACAGCACTTTGGTTCCGCCGATTTGTTCAACCTCAAAAAACGCTCCGCCTGGCAAAGATCGCCTTCCAACTTTGTACGGCTTGCCGCCGAGTTCCGCTTCGATTTCGCGCTTCGCCTCTTCGGTGCTCTTGCCCGAAACAGCGGCTCGCTGTTCAGCCTCTTGCTGGAGCCGTTTTTTGCCTTCTTCAGCGCGCTTCTCGGCAACTGGCAAAGGGACGACGTTTCGAAATTTGCTAGCCTCCTCCATCGCCTGCTCGGACGCGCGCTTTCCTTCATCACTCTTGTCTTGCTCGCTCTCAAGTGAGGACTTCTCCTCCTTAAATTTCCTTCGGAGCTGCTCAATCGCCTTCTCGACTCCCGCTTCCTTGAGGATCTGCCAAACGCGATCGGAAATATCCACACGCTGTTTCGACGTTGGCACATTGAATTCTTCGTCAAGCGTGGCATCAAAATCGACCTCGATCTTGATGTAGCGGTCGTAGTTCATGAAGGTCGTCAAAGGGGAGTGTCGGACAATCTCGATGATTCGCCCCATTCTGGCGACAATGAACCCGTTGTATTCCTTCAGAATCGCGAAACGCTCGTTCGCGTTTTTCCCCTGCGCGTCTTTGGTTTTGTCAATAGACGCAAACCGAGGCGACATGTAGGAAAACCGCACGTTCACATGACCGACGACCGCCTTGGTCTCCTTGTCTTTCACATCGATTCGCATGGGGTCCAGCGGCTTTGCCCGCTCTGCATCCAAATCGTACCAGCGATAACCCGGCGTGAGGAACAGCGGGTCAATTGGATCTACTCGCTTCCCATTGACCACCAAGTCAAACTGACTCCGCAATTTGTGATAGACGATTCCAAAGTGCTCAAGCAGGTTGTTCTGCAGAGCGCCCATCGACTTCCAAGTCAGTTTGTCGAGCTTATCAATTACGACCACTGTTCCTGAGGACTGAACTCCGCCGGGGAAGTTCTCTGAGATGTAGTCTTGAACAAATCGAGGCAGCTTCGATGGCTTCGCGGGTGCAACAACAATCTCCCCGTCGCCGTCCATACATTTGCCAGACTCGATTTCATCCAGGTCAATGGCGCAGACATGAATTTTCCCGCCTTCGATGCTGGAGTAGACTTCAAAACGTCGCCCCAAGCTCACGCAAGAACTTGGCAGCCCATACCCAAAGCGACCAATACCCGTGCGATTGTTCTCGCGATCAGTGCCACCCCATAGCATTGCCACTCGAATCATTTCGGGGATCATCCCACAGCCATTGTCGATTACCGCGATCTGAGAGACGTTGCCCTTTCGACCGCCGCCGTCGTCGTTTAGAACAACATGAATGCTGGACGCTCCGGCCTCGAAGCCGTTATCAACGAGTTCATCCAGAGCGGTACCTGTATGCTTGTATCCGATGTCCCGGATGCCGCGCACAAACGCGGCACCCACAGTGAGGCCATACTTGAATTTGCTCTTTTGAAGAGCCTCCACGTAAGCCTTCTGACGATCAATTGCGGGCACAGTCTTGTTCGTAGCCATGGTAGAAGAGTCCTTCTTTTTTGCGGCATTTCTCGCCGCGAGGAATGAGCCCTTGATTTCGCAGCTGGGCTCGGAGGCTGCACTCCGCATTCAGTGAGCGAATGCGGTTTGTTCGTGTCCTACCAAGAATTGACGAGCGTGCCGGAGGATTCGTGAGACCGCCTTGCTGATAGCCATCTTGCTAACGCCAAGCGTGTAGGCGATCTCCGTCTGCGTCCTATCCTCCCAAAACAAGGACTGGATAATGATGCGGTCGCGTTGAGGAAGGTCGTCGACAAACCTATTCACCGCCGCGATGGCTTCAGACCGCTCTGCACACGCATCTGGTCCGGGCCAATCGCCTGCGATATTGAAGTCGACGAGACCGTCCGCATCGATCTCAAAGAGCGCGTCAAGGGAAAGGATGGGACGAAAAGCCCCAGGAAACACGTACGAATCGGCATCTAGCCGCATGGGTAGCCTCCATCGGGTTTACAAACCAAAGGAGGCCCACAGCAAACGTGCTTGGAGTTGATCCGCTCGTTTTTCCGGCAGCGATTTCCGCCACCAAGCGAACCCCCTATATATTCATCCTACAACATTCGGTTGACTTGTAAACTCATTCGGCGAAATTTTTGCCGATCCATCTGGAGCAGCCATGAGCGGTTACATTTATTGCCTCTATTCAACACTGGACGGCATTCCACGGTATCTGGGCCGGACGGACGAGAAGGTCAGCTATCAGTTCAAACGGCTTGTAACGAGCGCGCTGGACAAAGAGCCTGGGCCTGTCCTGGACTGGATTCGCAACGTATGGCGCGGGGGGGACGACGTTGCCGTATTCACGCTTCAGGAAGGCGTCGCTCCCGAAGACTTTCCGATGTTCGAGCAGTATTGGACGGACCAGTTTGGCGCACTTCTAAGCACCATGAATGTGGATTCGAAAGCGCCACCGACACAGATTGCTCAACAGGTGATCGCAGCACTGCAATCTCAGCTAGAGCTTGTCAAAAAGACCTAATCGAATCAGATGTCTAGGCCACAAAGCTGTCTGTATTCCGCACAATCCCCTCGATCACCCCATTGATCCGCTCATGCGCATGGCCGTACCACGACCCATGCCCCAGCCCTTCCAGCAGATGCAGCCGCGCCCCCGGAATGAGCCGCGCCACTTCCTCGCCGTCCTGGGGCGGGGCCTGGACGTCCTCGGCGAAGGCGAGGACGTGGACGGGGACCTGCACGCCGGGCAGCTGCGCGCGCTGGTCGAAGCGGAGCGAGGCGTCCCATTGCGGGACCAGGCTTTCCTCGTTCTCGCCCGAGTCCATCCATTCGAGCATCAGCGCCTTCAGCTTCGGCCACAGCACGCGGTCGCCGAGCGCCTTGGCCGGGTAGAGCATGGCGGCGTAGTGGGTGACGCCCATCATGCCGTCGAGCCGGCCGCCCCGGCGGCGGAACTCGATCTCCGCCTCCTGGTAGTCCCAGCCCCAGCCGGTGCTCCACGCCCCCGTCCCCATCAGGATGGCGGCGCGCACCAGATCCGGCCGGTCGATGCAGAGCTGCTGCACGATGGCCGAGCCGAGCGAGGTGCCGATGAAGATGGCCTTGCCGCCGGCCACGGCCTGGCTCAGCTCCGCGAGGTCGCGGGCGAAGCTCTCGATCGGCCAGGGCATGGGGGCGGCGCAGCGCGTGGCGCCGATGCCGCGGTTGTCGAAGACGAGGTTGCGGAACGACTTCGAGAAGTGGGGCGTCTGGAAGCGGTGCCAGTCGCGCCCCATGGTGCCGCCGCCGCCGACCCAGACCAGCATCGGCGCATCCGGGCTGCCCTTAGGCCCGACGATCTCGTACCAGATCTCGGCCTCGGTCCCCTTGAAATGCGGCATGGAGCGGTCCTTTCCGGCGGCTGTCCCGTGGCGGGAGCCCTTCATAAAGCGCCGCCGCCCGGGCCGGCAATCCCGCCTTATCCACAGAAACGGCGCGTTCTGCTATGATCGTCGGCAACCGACTCGCGCGAGGGCAACGCGCCGCTTTGGGGCAAGGAGCAGGAGCATGAACAGGATCGCGGCCAGGATCGGCATCGGCACCGGAATCGCGGCCAATATCTCCGCTGGCATCGCCAGGCAGATCACCGGCGGGCTGGCGCGGCTTTCGGCCGGCGCGCGGGCGCATTTCGCCGCGCCGCGGCGGCGGATCGGAAAGCGGGCGGGGCTGGAACTCGGGCTGTTGGCGGGCGGGGCCGCGGCGGTCAGCCTCGCGCTCTGCGCCGCCATGCCGGCTGGGGCGCAGACGCAGCCGCTGCAATACATGCTGCCGGGCAAGCAGGCGGGCGTCACCCTCACCATCAAGGCGGGACCCGTCACCTATAGCGGCGCCACGCTGGCGGTCTCCGGAGCGCAGGTAGGCCCGTTCCGGGCGCAGCCGCGTTTCGCCACCAGCGTCGGGCATTTCGCGGTCGCGCAGCTGCCGGCCCGGCCGCAGCAGATCGTGGTGCCGAGCGGCAACGCCTATGGCTGCCCGCCCTGGGGGTCGTCGGCCTACAGCGTGCCGTTGTATGACTACCGCGCCGACCGCTACGCCCGGCGCGGCTACGCCTATGGCTACGGCTATGGCTACAATTACGGCTATGGCTACGCCCAGGGCGTGGCGGCGGGGCAGCAGGCCGCCGCGGTCGCTACCGGCGCCTTCAACGAGCCGGCGGGCTACACCTATGTCGGCCTGACCGAGACGCCGCGGCCGAGCTTCGAGCCGCTCATCGTGCGCGTCGCCGGCGCGCCGGCGAAGAGCGGCCCGATGCCGGTGGTGCACCGCCCGGCCGGCAAGAACTACATCCACATCGACTAGGTTCTGTACTCATAAGGGGATTCCCTTGCGGGCGGGATTGTGATTCAAACTCCGTAGACGAGAGGGAGTTTGGTCATGGCTCGCTTCGATCTGTCGGACCGGGAGTGGTCGATCA
>JBDHTX010000008.1:0-155278 GCA_039808885.1 Dongiaceae bacterium
CGGCGCGGCCGCCGGCGCCTGGCCGCGGCCCGCGCCGCGGTCTTCGCCGCGACCTATGACCTGTTCGAAAGCTACCGGGTCACCCAGGACGGCATCGATTTCCCGAGTCTGCGCGGGCGCTATCGGGGCCACGATTTCCACCTCGACCTCGTGACCGACACGCTGACCTTCCGCAAGCTGCCGGTCCTGTGGTTGCGCGTGTCATTGGTGGCCGCGCTTCCCGGCACCGGCACACTCGACATCCTGGTGCGGTCGCAGAACGTCGAATTCTATTCCCCCTCCGCCGATCTGCCGCATCGCATCGAGCCGCGGCCGGGCTGGCCGGCGGACGCGATGGTGAAGACCGACGACATCGCGCGGGCGCCTGACGTCGCCGTCATCGACCGCCACATCGCGATGTTCGAGACGCCGCAGGTGAAGGAACTGCTGATCACGCCCAAGGGGGTGCGCATCGTCTATCTGCTCGACCAGGCGCGCCGGGCCGAATACCTGGTCCTCCGGCAGGCGGAATTCGACCATGCCAGCCTGGCCCCCGCCCTGTTGCGCGACCTGATGGACCGGACCATTCTGCTGCACGCCGATCTTCGATCCACGCGGGACGAGACATGAACCGACGCCAAACGCCGCCGGCCGAGCGGCCGATCAAGCCGCCCTATCATCCGCTGCTGGTCCTGGCGGTGGCCCTGGTGCTGCCCGGCATGGGCCAGGTGCTGAACGACCAGCCGGCCCGCGGCCTGCTGTTCGCCTTCACCGCCGTGGTGCTGGGTTTCGTCACCCTGCAATTCGCGCCGCCCGAGGCGAGCTTCGTCGGCCGCTATGCCGGAGGTTTCTTCATCTACGCCATCGCCGTGATGGATGCCCACCGCTGGGCGAGGACGCGCTGGTCGATCTTCCACCGGCCGCCGGAAAAGCCCTAGCCCAGCCTATCGACCCAGGATCGTGCCGACGACGTGCTCCACGGCCGCCGTGATCGGCGCCGGCTCGAGGCCGCATTGGCGCCTGATCTTGCCGCAATCCAGCACCGAGTTCCGTGGACGGCGCGCCGCCGCCGCGAATTGGTCGCTGCTGATCGGCTGCAGTTCCGGCCGCCGCAGGCCGGCGGCAACCGCGGCCGCGACGATGCGGCCGGCGAAGCCGTACCAGCTCATCGCCTCGGCGCCGCAGAAATTGAACAGCCCTTCAGCCGCCCGGTCGTGGTCGAGCAGCCGCAAGCCGACCGCCTGCATGGCGGCGGCCAGGGCCGCGGCGGGGGTGGGACAGCCGATCTGATCGTCGACGACGCGCAGCGTCTCGCCCGCGCGGGCGCGACGCAGCAGCTTCGCCGGAAAGCTGTCCTCGGCGGCGCTGAACACCCAGGAGGTGCGCAGGATTGCCCAGGGCGCGGAACAGTGCTGCTCGATGTTGCGGTCGCCGGCGAGCTTCGTCCGGCCATAGACCCCGAGCGGATTTGGCGCATCCGTCTCGAGATAGGCTCCCGGCTTGTCGCCATCGAACACATAATCCGTGGAGACGTGCACCAGGGGTATGTCCAGGTCGCTGCATGCCTGCGCCATCGCCAGCGGTTGCGCGGCATTGATCGCCGCGGCCAATTCAGGCTGCGCCTCCGCGCGGTCCACCGCGGTGTAGGCGGCAGCATTCAACACGAGATTGGGCCGCGAACGCAGGATCGCCGCCCGCGCCGCGCCGCCGGGATCGCCTGGGGAAACCAGGTCCCGCCGGCCCAGAAAAGTGAGGTTGCAGCCTGCCGGCCAGGACAGCGCGCGCAGCGCGGTCGCGAGCTGGCCGGCCGCGCCGAGGATCAGGATCTCGGCCACGGACTTGTCTAGGCGCTCAGGGCGGGGCCGGGCTTGCCGAGCGGCACCACTTCCGCCCCGGCCCCCGGCTCGATGAGGGTCAGCTTGCCGTCGCCGAGCTTGTAGACGCGGTCGGCGATCGAGCGCCAGGCTTCCCCGTGGCTGACCGAGATCACCGTGAGGCCCTCTTGATCCACCATCTGGCGGATGCGGCCGCAGATGCCGGCCTCGGTCTCGCGGTCGAGCCCGGCCGTCGCCTCGTCCAGGATCAGGATCGCCGGCCGGTGCAGCAGCGCGCGGGCCAGCGCGATGCGCTGGCGCTGGCCGCCGGAGATCATCAGGCCCCGCTCGCCCACCACATGGTCGAGGCCGAGCGGCAGCGCCTCGATGAAATCGTCGGCGCCCGCCGCGCGCAACGCCCGCCAGACCTCGTCGTCGCTGTAGGTGTCCTCGCCCAGCGCGATGTTGTTGCGGATGGTATCGTGGAACAGGGTCACGTCCTGCGGCACGTAGCCCAGCATCTGGCGCCACTTCAGCAGGTCGACCGCGGCGAAATCGACGCCGCCCAGGATGACCGCGCCCTCCTTCGGCGGCAGCAGGCCCAGGATGAGGTCCAGCGTCGTGGTCTTGCCAACTCCCGAAGGACCGATCAGCGCGGTGATCCGCCCGGGCTCGATGGTCAGGTCGGCTTCGGCCAGCAGGGGGCGCCCGTCGCGATGCTTGAAGGAAACCCCGGCAAAGCGCACGCCGGCCCGCGGGTCCGGCACTTCCTTGCCGGTAAACTGCTCCTGGCTCGCCTCGGCCTCCTCCAGCAGCTTGGTGCCGGAATTGAGCCAGACATAGGTCGCCGCCAGCCGGTGGATCGAGCGCTGCACGCCGCCGAAGGTGGCGACCAGACGGACCAGCAGGATCGACATCAGCAGCAATTCGTGCCCGCCCAGGTGCAGGAAGACGTTGCCCCCGGCCAGCCCGAGCACCAGGCAGCCGGCGATGAGCGGCGCCTGCAGTTCCTCGGCATATTCGGCTGAGAGCACGCGCGACTTCATCCGCTCGTCGAGCTCGTCGCTGTCCGCCGAAAGCAGCGTCGCCATCTGCGCCTGGCGGCCCATGGCGCGGATCGACTTGATGCCGATGAAGATGTCGGTGAGGTCCGCTTTCATCCGGCTCATCGCCTTGTTCTGGGCCTTGGCCGCGCGCTTCGAGCGGCGCACCAGCTGTCCGTAGGACACTGCCATGATCACCGCGGCGGCGGCGGCCACCAGGACCATCGGCGGCGCGATGACGTAGCAGACGAACAGGTAGACCAGGATGCGGAACATCGAGGTCAGCAGATCGGCGCTGATCTGGAACGCCTCGCCCACGGCGTTGGAGCTTTCGCCCGCCGCGGCCACCAGGCGGCTCAGCCGCTGCCGGGTGTAGAAGCTCCAGCGCGCCTGCATCAGGGTCCGGATGATGTTGAGCCGGGCCTCGTTGTTGATCCGCGCCATCACGCCGGTGACGTAGCGCATGACCTGGATGCCGACCGCCGCCTTGATCACGAGAAAGAGCAGGATGACCAGGAGCAGGGTGACGAAATTCATCGGCAGGCCGACCGAATTGAAGGCCTTGGCGATGACGTCGCGGATCATCCCCTTGCGCCCGCCGACATCCAGCCCGGCCGACGGGTCGAGGGCCAGGATCAGCGGCACGATGGTGGCAAGGCCGAACAGCTCGAATATTCCGGCGATGGTCAGGCCGATGACGACAATCGTCCGTTGCAGCGGCGGGACGGCGGTGAACGCCTCCCACATGCCGCGCCAGAACGAGGGGGACTGGTCGGCCTTGGCCATCAGGCCGCCGTCCTACGCATGCCGGCCCGGCGGCGGGCGGCGGTTTCGACGCACAGGAAGGATTGCGGCATGGCCCTGGCTTGCCTGTCAGGCCAATTGCGCAAGAGCCACGGCGGCGGCACGGGAATCCACCGTGGGGATTGCGGCCTGCAAAGCGGCATTCCACTTACGGCCGATCGCCTCGATGCTGTATTCGGCGGCCAGGATCGGCCGCGCCAGCGCCAGGTGCAGGGCGGCAAGACGCGGCTCGAGCAGATAACCTTCGATGCCGCCGCGCCAGTCGTCGATGACCAGCGCGCCGCGCAGTGGCTCGAGCGATTCCAGATAGGACGCCACCACCGGCACGCCGTTGGCCAGCGCCATCACCGCGCGATTGGCCGACTTGCACAGTGAGAAGGGATCGAGCCCGCCCGGCATGACGAACAGGTCGGCGCGCGCCAATTCGAAGAACACCCGCTCGTTCGACCACTCCTCGTAGCGGGTGAAGATCCGCACGTCGTGGGTCAACGCGTCGAATCGCATCCGGTTGTTGCTGATCACCACCAGTTCGATCGGCCGGTCGCGATGAACACGCTCGAGCTCCGCCAGGACCGGCTTCAGCAGGCCCATGCCGAAATCGGAATGGAAGCTGCCATGACGGCCGAACCAGACCACCCGTGCGGTGTCTTCCGGCAGGTGGTCGACCTGCCAGTCGGTGTCGGCGCCGAACATGTCCTGGTCGTGCTTGTCGTGCCCGGAATCCCGCTCCTTGGACGGCGGGACGGCGTCGCCGGCTTCCGCCGCGAACGGCCGCCGCGACCCCGACAGCAGCCGGTCCATGCCGCGCCGCGGCGTGCTGGCCACCCGGCCCGGCAACCAGGCGCTCATCGCCTGATAGGCGTCCGGCGTCAGCGCCGCATCCGGGATCACCCAGCTATCCGCGCCATGGCCGAGATGGGCGCGGGCGATCCGCTCCAGCGCGGTGTTGGGGGTGATGAATCCGGCCGCATGGGCCGCCAGGTCGCGCGCCGCCTCGGCGGAGAGGTCGGGTCCGCGCCGCTGGGCGTAGCCGGGAATGAAAATGTTGTCGCACAGGTCGAGGAAGACCGGCTTGCCCTGGGCCCGGAATTGCCGCGCGGCGTCGTCCAGGCGGCCGCCGGCGTTCTTCACCGCGATCAGGGCGTCGAAGTGGTCGGTATTGGGCAAGTCGTCGACGAAAATCGTGCTCTCATGCCCCTGTTCCCTGAGCGCCCAGGCCGGGACCAGGCAGCGATAGCGGAAGCTGGCGACATTGGGGTCGGCGGTGGCGGCGATCCAGGCGAGTTTCATCGGCGGGCGCCTTTGAAACCGAAACGCGTCTGCCACAGGCTGCGGGCCGGACATGGGCCCGAACCCCGGCCGTTCGCCGGGCCAGACGGCCAAGTTAAAAATTTTTCTTTATTTCGCAATATGTTACTCCGCGATACCAATCTCGAACCCGGGAAGAGATTGCAGCGCGTCCGCACCCCTGCCGGCAACACCGGCACCCTATTTTGTACTATCCAATCCACCCTGCCAATTCAAGGAGATAACCTGCCGCATTCCAGCCCCATCCGACCCGGAAATGCCAGCGCCAGGGCCGGCCGGGCGGCCGCTGACCGGCCAGGTAGACGGGCCTCCGGCGGCCCTATAGAACCATTCCCATTCGCCCCGCGGGGCAGCCAGAAGCCGTGCCAATGGTGCAGACGAAAGCCGGGTTGACCGATCAGGAGTTGCGTGCCGCGCTCGGCCGCAAGACCATCCTGGTGACCGGCGGCGCCGGCTTCATCGGTTCCGCCGTCTGCCGCCTGCTGCAGGCGACCACCGATTGCCGGATCGTCAATCTCGACAAGCTCGGCTGCGCCTCGAGCCCGGAGGCGCTGCAGCCGCTCGCCGGCGACCCGCGCTATGCTTTCGAGCACGCCGACATCTGCGATCGCGGCGCGCTCAGCGAGATCTTCCGTCGCCACCGTCCGGATGCGGTGATTCACCTGGCGGCGGAATCCCATGTCGACCGGTCGATCGACGGGCCGCAGGCCTTCGTCATGACCAACGTGGTCGGCAGCTTCAACCTGCTCGAGGCAAGCCGCGCCCGGCTGCAGGAGCTGGGCGCCGAGGCGCGCTCCGCCTTCCGCTTCCTGCATGTCTCCACCGACGAGGTTTACGGCTCGCTGCCCGAGGGCGGATTGTTCGACGAGAGCAGCCGCTACGATCCCCGCTCGCCCTATTCGGCGACCAAGGCGGCGTCGGATCATCTCGCCGCGGCCTGGCGCCACACCTTCGGCGTGCCGACCCTGATCACCAATTGCGGCAACAATTACGGGCCGTTCCAGTTTCCCGAGAAGTTCATCCCGACCCTGATCATCCGCGCCTTGAAGGGCCAGCCGCTGCCGATCTACGGCGGCGGCGGCAACGTGCGCGACTGGATCCATGTCGAGGACCATGCGCGGGCGCTGCTGGGCGTGCTGGCCTTCGGCGCGGTCGGCGAGAAATACCTGATCGGTGCCGCCGAGCAGCGGCGCAACCTGGACCTGGCGGAGATGATCTGCGACCTGGTCGACCGCGCCGTGCCGCGCAACCTGAGCAGCCGGTCGCTGATCACCCATGTCGAGGACCGGCCCGGCCACGACCAGCGCTATGCCATCGATGCCTCGCGCGTGGCGGCGGAGATCGGCTGGCGTCCGCTGCGTCCGCTGCAGACCGGCCTGGAAGAGACCGTCGCCTGGTATCTCGCGCGCAAGGATTGGTGGGAGGAGATCTTCCGCTCCGGCCGCTATGGCGGCGAACGCCTGGGCCTGAATACCAAGAACCAAGAGCTTGCCGGCGTCGCGCCGCGTTGAGCCGACATTGAAGCGAAGAAAGGGGACCTCGCCGCGATGAAGGGTATCGTCCTGTCGGGCGGCCGCGGCACGCGGCTCTATCCGGCGACCAAGGCGGTGTCGAAGCAGCTGATCCCGCTCTACGACAAGCCGATGGTCTACTACCCGCTGACCACGCTGATGCAGATGGGCATCCGCGACCTTCTGGTGGTGACCACGCCGGAGGACGCCGAACGCTACCGCCATCTGCTCGGCGATGGCGGGCAATGGGGCGTCTCCATTTCCTATCGCGCCCAGCCGAAGCCCGAAGGCATCGCCCAGGCCCTCCTGCTCGGGCGCGACTTCCTCGGCGGCGAGCCGGTGGCCCTGGTTCTCGGCGACAACTTCATCCACGGCGAGGGATTGTCCCAGAGCCTGACCCGCATCCGCACGCTGCGCCACGGCGCCGTCAATTTCGCGTATCGGGTGTCCGATCCGGAGCGCTACGGCATCGTCGAGTTCGATGCCGCCGGAAAGCCGATCCGGCTGGTCGAGAAGCCGGCGCATCCGAAATCCAACTGGGCGATCATCGGCCTCTACGTCTATGACAGTCGCGCTTCCGATCTGGCCGCCGAGCTGCGCCCGTCGGCGCGTGGCGAGCTCGAGATCACGGACCTCAACCAGCGCTATCTCGACCAGGGCCTGCTGCAGGTCGAGAAGCTGGGCCCGGGCAACGTCTGGCTCGACACCGGCACGACGGATTCCTGGCTGGAGGCCTGCCACTACGTGCAGACCATCTTCCACCGCCAGGGGCTGATGATCGGCTGTCCGGAGGAAGTCGCCTACCGCAACGGCTACATCGATGCCGCGCAGCTCGAGCGCCTGGCGGCGGAGCTGATGTCCTCGACCTACGGCCAGTATCTGCGCGGGCTGCTGCTCTAGCGGCGATAGAGCCGCGGCCGCGGCGCGGTCGCCAGCCGCCCCTTCTTGCCGGACAGCGACAGGTTTGGATTGAAGAACGGGTCGTCCTGGATGATCGCGGCCCAGCGCGTGCGCATGAAGTCGCGCTCCCAGGTGAAGCTTGCCAGTCGCTCCGGCCGCACGTCCGAGCCGCGGCTGGCCGAATGACGATGCAGCAGCTTCGCATGCGGCGTGTAGATGACGCGCAGCCCCGCCGCGCGCACCTTGAGGCAGAAATCGATGTCGTTATAGGCGACCGCCAGGTGCGCCTCGTCGAGCCCGCCCAGGCGCCGGTAGAGATCGCTGCGCAGGACATGGCAGGCGCCGGTGACGGCGGACAGGTCCTGGGTCGCCAGGATGCGCCCGGCATAGCCCGGATCGTCCGCCGGCGCTTCCGCGTACATGTGGCCGGCGACGCCGCTCAAGCCGATGATGACTCCGGCATGCTGCACGCTGCGGTCGGGATAGAGCAGCAGGCAGCCGACCAGGCCGACATCCGGGCGCAGCGCCTGGCTCACCAGCTCGTCGAGCCAGGCGGGCTCGATCGCCTCGATGTCGTTGTTGAGGGTCATCAGCAGCTCGCCCTCGGCCTGCGCCGCGCCGAGATTGATCAGCCTGGGATAGTTGAAAGGACCCGGCGCCGGGACGATCCGCACATTCGGGCGCTGCGCCAGCGCGGCGAAATAGGCCTTGGTCTCCGCCTCGCGGCTGTCGTTGTCGACGATGATGATCTCGAAATTGCGATAGGCGGTCTTGTCATCCAGGCTCTTCACGCACTGCTCGAGCAGGTCCTTGCGGTCGCGCGTGGGAATGACGATGGAGACCAGTGGCGGCGACGCGGGCAGCGGATGGCGCAGGCGCAGGTTGCCGTATCGGTCCGGCCCTTCGACCGTAGCGCCGGAGAGCGACGGACGGCGGGCGACGAAATCCTCCGCCGCCGCAAGGCGCGGCGCGCTCGGCAGATGCAGCACGCGCGCGCGCGGTGTCGTCGCTGGATCGCCGCCGACATGCAGCAGGATGCCGGGGCAGTGCAGCGGTTCGTGCCGGGCGCCGGGCACCAGCCGCAGGGCCATGGTGTAGATCGCCGCGTCGAAATCCCCGGTCGCGGGAGCGGCGATGCGCTGCAGGGTCGCCTTGCGAAACACCACCGCGCGGCCGAAGCCGTTCTGGCACAGAAAGAGATCGTCGCCGTAATCCGGCTTGAACCAGGGCGCGAAGCGCCGGCCCTTGGCATCGATCTGGTCCTCGTCGCCGAAGATCAGGTCGGCATCCGGCCGCGCCGCGATGGCCGAAGCCAGGCGAAAGGGCGCGATCGCGGCCAGCCGATCGGCGGCGCGCAAGAAGATCAGGCGATCGGCCCTGGCCGCCTGGAGGGCCGCCGGCAGCAGGTCCGCCATCGCCGTCGCGTCGGGCAGGCGCAGCAGGTCGCTCTCCGGCCAGACCTTGCCGAGCCCGCTCCAGTAGGACTCGTCCGCCGGCGCTGGCTTGCCGCTGACGACGATGGTGAGCGGCAGCGGCGGCGGCGGGCCGCCTTCGACCGGCCCATAGCGTTCCCACAAGTCGATCCAGCGCTGATAGTCGCGCTCGATATTGAGGCCGCGCTGCAGCTGCAGATAGAGCTCCTGGCGGGTCGGCTCCCGCTGGAACAGTTTGCGTAGACGGCCAAAGGCCATGGACCGCTCCCCCTTCGCGGCGGCGATGCTGGCGCGGCGCAGGCGGCATCGCTTTTTCAACAGCGCCGTTCTTCGATAGCCCCGTTCTTCAATAACCCCGTTCTTCAATAACCCCTGGGCGCTATCGCGCCAAGTGGCCGGTTGCCGGGCGCCCGTCGACCGGCGCGTTTCGGCTTGTGCGGATATGGCCGGTCGACTAAGCAGGTGCTTGTCCCACCGGCCGCGGATATCCAGCGTGCAGATCACCGACCTTGCCCTGCCGGACGTGAAGCTGATCCAGCTGAAGGTGCATCGCGACCAGCGCGGCAGCTTCGCCGAGACTTATCGCGAGGCGGATTGGCGGCCGCTTCTGGGCGCCGCGCATTTCGTCCAGGACAACCTGTCGCGCTCGGCCGCCGCCGGCACGATCCGCGGCCTGCACTATCAGGTGCAACCCTTCGCCCAGGCCAAGCTGGTGCAGGTCCTGGCCGGCCGGATCTTCGACGTCGCCATCGACCTGCGGCGCGACTCGGCCAGTTTCGGGCGACATGTCGGTGTCGAGCTGGCGGCGGAGGAAGGCAGACAGGTCTTCGTGCCGGCGGGCTTCGCGCATGGCTTCATGACGCTGACCGCGGAATGCCTGGTCGCCTACAAGGTGACGGCGGGATACGAGCCGCAATCCGAGCGCGGCCTGGCCTGGGACGACCCGGATCTGGGGATCGCCTGGCCGGCAACCGGCACCCGCGTCCTTTCCCCGCGCGACCAGGCCTGGCCGCGGCTGAAGGACCAGGCGGATTTGTTCTAGACCAGGAACAGCAGCAGGCCGAGCAGCGCCACGCCGGCGACCGCGGCGGCCATCGCCGGCTTGAGCCAGGGCTTCTTCGGCGGCACGCGTTCGCCCCAATCGTCCTGGCGATCGCGGCTATCCTCGACCAGTTCGCCCATGGCGCGGACGATCCTGGTGGCGCGCAGGTCCCGGCCCAGCTTCTCCAGGCCGAGGGTGGCGGTTTCCAGGCCCAGGTCGCTGCGCGAAATTTCCAGCTGCTCGGCCGCTTCCTCCAGCTGATGGACGATCTCGCCTTCGGGCTTCTCGCGGTCCTTCAGCATCACGTATTCGCCCGGCGCCGGCCGCGTGGCGATGCCGTCGAAGGCGTTGTCCAGCACGATCTTGGTGAACTTCGTCTCCAGCTTTTCGGTCTTCTCGCGCGAGGCGCGGGCGGATTTCTTCTTGCCGGACAGCAGCGAGGAAGCGACGCGCATCATGTCGACGCGGCCATTGAGCTGGTCGGCGGCGCCTTCGACCATGGCGATGAACTCGCCGTCATCGGCCAGCACCGGGGCGGTCGCCATCAGCTCGGCGCTGGCGGCGGTATTGGCATTGTCGGCGGCGATCATCAGCCACCAGCGCTCGGATTCATTCGAGCGCTTGGCGATCATGTAGAACTGCCGCGGCTCCGGCTCGCAGGTCAGCAGCTTGGCGGCGGTCAGGCCCATCTCGCGGCCGCCATAGATGCGGGCGATGCAGCGGCGAAAAGCGGCGCGCTGCTCGGGAACGACGAAGTCGATGAAGGCGCGCTCGGTGATGTCGCGGAGCGCCACGCCGAAATGCTGGGCGGTCATCCCGCGCGCATCGTGAATCCTGGTCGAGTGGTCGATCAGCAGGGAAAGATCCCAGGTATCGATCATGGTCGCGCGGCCCCCGACCGCCCTGTTGGCACCTCCGCAACAGCTACGCCCAAGGAGTTAAGGCTTGGTTAGAATTGCCGCCCGGCTAGGCCTATGATCCCAGGAGGCCGGCCTGGCGGGCGATCCAGTGCAGCGCGCCCGGCAGGACGGCCGCGTTGTCGAAGCCCTGGAGCTTCAGGCCAAGCTGCGCCGCCGCGCTGCCATAGCGCGCGATCATGCCGGCCGAGCCGATGCAGACCACGCCGCTCGCGCCGCATTCCGGCCAGGCCGCCATCGCATCGCGGATCTCGGTCCCGACCAGCAGGCCGGAGAGGTAGCTGCGCGGCGCCGCGCCGCTCAGCCGGTTGAACAGCGAAAGCGAGCGCACGCTGAACACCCGGTTCAGCAATTGCGCGTTCCTGGCGGCGTCGACCCCTTTGGCGAAGGCGCCCGCGTCCTCGCCGGAGCCCGACATCAACTGCGCCAGGGTGCCGGATTTGCACAGCAGGTCGAACAGTTCCCCGGTCAGATAGGTGCGGAAGGAAAGCAAGGTCCCATCGCCGACCCGCGCCCATTTGCTGTGCGTCCCAGGCAGCAGGAAAAGCCGGCTCCCGGCATGGCCGGCCAGCAGGGCGCCCAGCACCTGGCATTCCTCGCCCCGCATCACTTCCGGCTGCACCGGATCGTCCTGGCTCAATCCCGGCACGATCCAGCATCCGCTGCCGCGGCCGATCTCGCCGGCCTTGGCGAGGTGCTTTGCCAGGTCGGTCAGCGGCAGCGGGACAGGCTGATAGGGCACTTCGACCCAGCCGAGGCGGCTGCCGATCATGCCCGCCATGATGACGGGAGCGCCGGGCGCCGCGGCCAGCCAGGTGTCGAGGAAGGCGGCAAGGGAGTCGGCGAAGCGGCGATCGGCATGAGCCAGCAGACCAAGGGCATCGGCGCGCTGGTCCAGGACGCCGCCATCGGGCCCCAGGGCCCAGGCGCGACGGTTGCTGCTGCCCCAATCGACGGCGATGCAGGCGATGGAAGACTTGCTCATGGAGCGGCGGACCCGGTCAAAGACTGGCGACGCCACCATAGGTAAAGCCCGCCGCCTGCGGTGCCAAGCGGTTGCGCAGGGGCGCGCCGAACTCCGCCATCTCGATCTCGAAGACATCGCCCGGCTGGGTGCGGATGCCGTCGGCGAAGCTCAGGGTCGCGGTCCCGAAATAATGCACATGCAGATCGCCCGGGCGGCGGAACAGCGGGTATTTGAAATGGTGGAACTCCAGATTGGCGATGGTGTGGGACATGTTCGCCTCGCCGCTCAGGAACGGCTTGCGCCAGATGATCTCGTTGCCGCGGGAAATGCGGCTTTCGCCGGCAAGCTGCGGCGGCAGGTCGCCGGTGCGCAGCTCCGGCCCGATGGAGCAGTGGCGCAGCTTGGAATGCGCGAGATAGAGATAGTTCTGCCGTTCGGTCACGTGGTCGGAATATTCGTTGCCCAGCGCGAAGCCCAGGCGATGCGGCGTGCCGTCGGGCCCGTTCAGGTAGATGCCGGCGATTTCCGGTTCCTCGCCGCCATCCAGCGCGAAGTCCGGCAGCGGCATATCGGCTTCCGGTGCCACGATGATGCTGCCGTCGCCCTTGTAGAACCATTCCGGCTGCACCCCGGCGCCGGCACCCTTCGGCTTGCCGCCTTCAAGGCCCCAGCGAAACATCTTCATGGAATCGGTGAGCTGCTCCACGTCGCCGGCCAGGTTCTTGTGCATCTTGTCGCGCGCATCGGCGCTGCCGAGATGGGTGAGGCCGGTGCCGGTGACGTAGCAATGCGCCGGATCCGGATGGTCGACCGGCGGCAGCACGCGCTTCTCGGCCAGCAGGACGGCATAGTTCAACTCCGGCCCGGCGCCCAGCGCGGCCGCCATCTGGTCCAGCGTGCGGTGCGCGGCGATCGCCTTGTTGGCCAGATCGATGGTGCTGCCGACATTGGGGATGGTCACCGCGCGGCCGTTTTCGATCCGCGCCACGGCGCGGCCGCCGCTCTCGGTCTTGAACTGGATGAGGCGCATGCGACGGAACCCTTCCTGCCTGAAACAGCGTCGGTTAAGCGGACCCGGAAACCGGGCGGCCCTCGGATAACATACCGAAGCGCGGCGCGGCAACGCGGTATTGTATTATAAAAACCGTTGATCCCCGGCCCTTGGCGCTTTGCTGCGCCGCGACATCCGGGCCCCGGCATGGCCCGCATCGCTTTCGGCGCATCGTAACGATTGAGGTTAATTGAGGTGAGTTATGCCTGTGCCACAGGCACAACTGCTGTTTACGCCGCGCCGAATGCGCGCCTATAGTGGCCGCAGGCACCCGTGCTCGACAGAGGTGCCGCGAAAATATCTGGGAGGATATCATGACCCGAATGCTTGCTTCCGTGAGTATGGCCGTCGTGGCAGCCGCCTTCGCGGCGACGACGTTCACCGGCGCCGCCCAAGCGCAGGAAGGCACCATCGCCAAGGCGGTCGGCGGCTACACCTTCGAAGACGCCGCCAAAGAAGCCGAAGGCACGAAGAATTTTCATTCCGCCGACGGTCACCTCACCTTCGCCATTGTCACCCACACCGCCGGCAACGGCTTCTTCGATCCGGTCTATGTCGGCGCGACTGTCGCCGGCAACATGATCGGCGCCAAGATCCTGCTGCTCGGCTCCGAATCCCCCACCGACGACCCGCAGCGCGAGATCGAGATCCTGAACCAGATCGTGCAGGACCCCACGATCGACGGCCTGATCATGACCACGCCGCAGGCCGGCGCCTACAACGACATCGTCAAGGCCGCGGAGAAGGCCGGCATCCCGGTCGCCACCACGAATTCCTTCGACGGCGGCCTGCTCGACCGCAGCGCGATCAGCCATACCGGGCAGGACGCCTCGGCGGCGGCGATCGGCGGCGAGGCGCTGGCGAAATGCGTGCTGGCCAAGGGCGTCGACAAGGGCACGATCATCCTGCCCTCCTCGACCGCCATGGGAAATGTCGAGGTGAACAACCGCGTGACGGCGGCGTTCAACGCCGTGGTGAAGACCCTGAAGGACGCCGGCAAGCTGGAGAACTTCAAGGTCGATGCCGGGCCGGAGAATGTGGGCGTCGACGCCAACCCGCAGGACCCGGTGAATTCCATCGTGTCGCTGTTCGAATCGCGCGGCGACGTGGTCGGCGCCTTCACCGCCAACAACGTCTTCACTCCGGCGCTGGCGAAGGCCGTCGCGCAGATGGGCAAGACCGGCGAGATCTGCGCCTATGGCTTCGATCTGGGCCCGGCGCAGCAGGACGCGATCCGCAGCGGCGACCTGACCGGCTCGCTCGGCCAGCAGCCGTTCCTGCAGGGCTTCTGGCCGGTGATGCAGCTCTATCTCCAGATCGACCGCGGCATTTCGGCGGCCAATCTGGACACCCGCGCCCAGCTGGTCACCAAGGAAACCGTCGAGAACGTCGGCAAGCGCTTCGAGAACTGACCGGCACCGCATACGGCCCTGGGCATCGCGGGAGGGTTTGACCCCTCCCGCGATCCGGTCCAGGCTTGCCGCGTTGCGCAGCGGCCAGGCAGGAGCGCGATGAGCGACATTTCCGCGAACAGAATGGCACGCATGCCCACCCAGCTGGTGGGCGGCTGGGAGCTTGGCCTGCTGGTGCTGATGGCGCTGCTCTTCGCCATCGGCGCGCTGATCAACCCGGCCTTCTTCGGCAGCGGCGACGCGTTCCTGGCGATCCTGCGCGACACCGCGCGCTATGCCGTGGTCGCCGTGGGCATGACCTTCGTCATCGTGAACAAGGATCTCGACCTGTCGGTCGGCTCGACCAACGGGCTGGTCGGCGTCGCCTTCTCGCTGCTCTTCGCGCCCAGCTTCGCCGATTGGGGGCCGTTGCCGGCGACATTGTTCTGCCTGGCGCTGGGCCTGCTGATCGGCCTGCTCAACGGCGTCCTGGTCACCATGCTGCGGGTGCCGTCCTTCATCGCGACGCTCACCATGCTGCTGATCGGGCGCGGCATCATCCTCGGCCTCACCGGCGGCAAGTCGATCGGCTACGCGGTGAAGGCGCGCGACTACCCGGGCTTCTTCCATCTGGGCGAGACCAACGCCTTCGGCTTCAACAACCAGGTCCCGATCGCGCTGGCCGTGGTGGCGGTCGGCGCCGTCGTGCTGGCCAAGACGCGCTGGGGCTATGAGACCTTCGCCACCGGCGGCAACCAGCAGGCCGCCATCTATGCCGGCATCCCGACGCGCTGGGTGCGCATCCGCGCCTACCTGATCTCCTCGCTCTGCGCCACCATCGCCGGCCTGATGTCGATCACCCAGGACAAGGGCGTCACCGCGCAGGCCGGCCTCTCCTCCGAGCTCATCGTCATCGCCGCCGTCATCATCGGCGGCGCCTCGATCCTGGGCGGCCGTGGGCGGGTCGTCGGCGCCTGTCTCGGCGCCATGCTGACCGTGGTCATCGACAAGGTCCTGCGCGAAGGCTGGCCGACCACGCGGGTGATCCAGATCGACGGCCAGGACGTGACCGTCAACGCCATCAGCCAGCTGCCGGTGGGCGCGGTTCCGGCGCTGCTCGGCGCCCTGCTGCTGCTGGCGGTGCTGGTGGAGCCATACGTGATCCGCCGCCGGGTGCCGGAGCGGCTTTGGGCCTGGCTGCGGCGCAAGGCGCCGCCGCCGGTCCTGGAATCCGGCGGCGTCGCCATCGAGGGCGTGCAGACCAGGGGCACGGTGACCAGCGACAAGGCGTTGACCGCGCGCGGCTTTGGCAGGTTCCTGGCGCGGCGCGACGCGCTCGCCATCATCCTCACTGTCGTGCTGTGGCTGGTGGGGCTCTGGCTGCGGCCGGATTACTGGTGGAACCTGCAGAACAGCTTCGCCATCCTGCTCAACTACACGGAGCTGGCGCTGCTTTCCATCGGCCTGACCTATGTCATCGCCGCCGGCGACATCGACCTCTCGGTCGGCGCGGTGCTCGCCCTGGCGGGTGCGGCCACCGCCTTCTTCATGAAGGTGCTGGGCTTCGACCCCATGGTGGCGGTGTTCATGGGGCTCATCGCCGGCAGCGCCGCGGGGCTGCTCAACGCGCTGATCACCGTCGGCTTCGGGCTGCCGTCCTTCATCGCCACGCTGGGCATGTTCTACATCGCGCGCGGCGCCGCGGCCTGGATCGTCGCCGGGCAGCAGCTGACCGGGTTCCCGGAAAGCTTCAACCTGCTGGGCCGCAAGCTGGCGGACATCTTCGGCCATTTCGGCATCGAGATTCCGCCCGGCCCGCTGCGGCTGGTAAGCGAGGCGGTCAGCGTGCAGACCCTCTGGATGCTGCTGGTTGCCGCGCTCGCCGCCGTGGTGCTGGCGCTGACGCCGTTCGGGCAGATGATCTACGCCACCGGCGGCAACCGCCGGGCCGCCGATTACGCCGGCATCAACACCCGGCGGGTGCGATTCATCTCGCTGATGTTCTCGGCGCTCTGCGCCACCATGGCGGGGATCATCTACACCGCCTTCTTCCGCAGCTTCAACCCGACCGCCGGCCAGTTCCGCGAGCTCGACGCCATCGCCGCCGTCATCATCGGCGGCGGCTCGATCTTCGGCGGCTACGGCACCATCATCGGCTCGCTGGCGGGTGCTGCCGTCATCACCTTGATCCGCGCCCTGCTGCAGCTCAACATCATCCTGGGCGAGGGCAAGTCCTTCGTCATGCCGCAGCACTGGGTCAACGTCTTCACCGGCCTGATCCTGATCGTCGCCGTGCTGATCGACATCTGGCTGCGCCAAGCCGATCTACTGGCGGCGTTGCGGCGGCGCCTGCGCCTTGGAAGAAGCAAACCGGGGTTGGAACATGCCTGAAGAGATACTGCCGGAGCCCGCGGTCCCGATCGTCGAGATGCGCCGGATCAACAAGGCGTTCGGCGCCGTGCAGGCGCTGAACGAGGTCGATCTGCGGCTCTATCCGGGCGAGATCCTGGGCCTGGTCGGCGACAATTCCGCCGGCAAGTCGACCCTGATGAAGATCCTGACCGGGGCCTATCACCGCGATTCCGGCGAGGTCCTGGTGGCGGGCGCCGCGACCAGCTTCCGGAGCCCGCATGAAAGCCGCGGCGCCGGCATCGAGATGATCTACCAGGACTTCGCGCTGTGCGGAAACATGGATGTGGGGCAGAACATCTTCCTCGGCCGGTGGCCGCGCAAGGGATTGTTCGTCGATCGCAAGACCATGTACGCGGAAGCGAGCAGCGTGCTGAAGCGGCTGAAGGTCGACGTCAATTCGGTCTATCAGCGGGTCGAGAGCCTGTCGGGCGGGCGCCAGCAATCCGTCGCCATCGCCCGCGCCATCTCCTTCGAGCCGCGCGTGGTCATCCTCGACGAGCCGACGGCCAACCTCTCGGTCATGGCCACCGAGCGGCTGCTGGAGACGATGCTGGAGCTGAAGCGGCACAATGTCGCGCAGATCATCATCTCGCACCGCCTGCAGGACATCTTCGCCGTCGGCGACCGGGTGATGGTGCTGAAGCGCGGCGAGAATGTCGGCGAACGCTGGATCAAGCAGTCGAGCGAGCAGGAGGTGCTCGAGGTCATCGTTTCCGGCCGGCGCGAGACGGCGCCCCGGGACGCGGGCGGCGCACGGCCCTAGGTCGGAAATCCGGGGCCGCGGCGCCGGACCAGTGCGGCCAATGGCCCCGGCAGGCATCGCCTAATTTGTATTACAAAAAGCGGGAGCCTGTGCTAGGTTCGCAGACCAATGTCATACACGCCGATCAGGTGATGAGGAAACTTAAAAAAGCCGCCCGGGCGCGTGGGGAGCGTCTCCATCACAGCCTGGCGCAGGATATCGGGGCGCGCATCCTGAAGGGCGAGTTCGCGCCCGGCGCGCTGCTGCCGAACGAGGCGGAATGGTGCGACGCCTACGGCGTCAGCCGCACCGCGGTGCGCGAGGCGATCAAGATGCTGGCCGCCAAGGGCCTGATCGTGTCGCGGCCCAAGATCGGCTCGCGCGTGCAGCCGCGCGATTCCTGGAACCTGCTCGACCGCGACGTGTTGGCTTGGTACTGGGCGACCTCGGACCAGCATCGTTTCCTAGCCAACGTGCAGGAGATGCGCGAGATCCTGGAGCCGGAAGTGGCGGCGCTGGCGGCGCTCAACCACACCGCGCCGCAGCTGGCGGAGATCGATGCCGCCTATCGCGGCATGCTGGACGCGGCCACGGTCGGCGACTGGAATACCAACGACGTCAAGTTCCACCTCGCCATCCTGGGCGCCGCCGGCAACGAGCTGCTGGTGCCGCTCGGGTTCCTGATCGAATCGGCTTTGAGCAACATGTTCGCCTTCACCGCGACGCACAACGCCGACATGCGCAAGGCCCTGCCGCTGCACGAGGCCATCCTCAACGCGATCCGCCGGCGCAATGCCGATGCGGCGCGGCGCGCGGCGCGCAACCTGCTGGCCGACACCAACACGGTGATCGGGCGCTCGCGGCGCTCCGCGGCGCGGACCGCGAGGGCAAGGGGGCGCAAGCGCTAGGGTCTGGACTCAATAGACGCCAACTCGTTGATCTGACTCACTGTCGACTCATCGCTACAGGAATCAGATTGATTCATTTTCAATATGTTAGTTGCAATTGAGTACAGACCCTAGGCCGCGTCCCGGCGGGCGGCGCGGCGGCAGATTGCACGAAGGACGGATTGCCATGGATCTTTCGGGTTTCGCGAAATATCCCAGCCTGCGCGACAAGGTCGTGTTCGTCACCGGCGGCGGATCGGGCATCGGCGCCGCGATCGTCGAGAGCTTCCTCGACCAGGGCGCCAAGGTCGCCTTCATCGACATCGCCGAGGCCGCCAGCCGCAAGCTGTGCGAGGAGCTGCGCGCGCAGTACGGCGCCGCGCCGCTCTTCGTCCCCTGCGACATCGCCGACATCGCGGCGCTGCGGGCCGCCATCGCGCGGGTCGCGCGCGAGCTGGGCGACATCGCCGTGCTGGTCAACAACGCCGCCAATGATGCGCGCTATGACTGGAAGGACGTCAGCCCGGAATACTGGGACGAGCGCATGGCGATCAACCTGCGCCCGATGTTCTTCGCCATCCAGGCGGTGGCGCCGCAGATGCAGCGGCGCGGCGGCGGCTCGATCGTCAATTTCGGCTCGATCAGCTGGAAAATGGCCAGCGGCAACATGCCGGCCTATGTCACCGCCAAGGCGGCGATCCATGGCCTGACCCGCGGCATGGCGCGCGACCTCGGGCCCGACCGCATCCGCGTCAACACCGTGCTGCCCGGCTGGGTGATGACCGAGCGGCAGCTGAAGCTGTGGGTCGACGCGGCGGCGGAGGAGCTGATCGACCGCTCGCAATGCCTGCCCGGCCGCCTGCAGCCGATGGACCTGGCGCGCATGACGCTGTTCCTCGCCGCCGACGATTCGCGGATGTGCACGGCGCAGGAATTCACCGTCGATGGCGGCTGGGTCTAGCGAGGGCCAGCTAGCGCGCGGTCTCGGCCGCGTCGCGTTCCGTGATCACCACTTCGACGCGGATGGCGCCGGAAGCCGCGAGGTCGGTGCGGGCGGGAACCGCGCCGGCGACGCCGCCGCGCTCCAGCGCCAGCGCCGTCATCTGCGTGAGCAGCAGGAGGTTGCCCCAGCGTTCGGTGTCCGCCGCGGCAACGCCCTTGCCTTCGACCACGATCTCGTTGGGGAAGCTGCGCAGCGTACCGGCGACCGCATAGAGCAGCCCGCCGGGCTTGGCCGCCGTGCCGGCGCGCAGCTCCTCGAGCAGGGTGGCGACCGGCAGCGCGATGCGCACCTTCTCGCCCTCGCCGGTCAGCGTCAGGGCGGAGAGCTGCTTGTCCTTGGCGAAGGAATCCCGCAGCAGCGCCAGCAGATAGGTGGCGTCGCGCGCCGGCGCGGTGCTGTCCGGCGTCATCCCGCGTTCGACCGGTTGCGGCGCCTGCTCATCGACATATTGCCGCCCGGGCACGTTGCCCAGGATGCGCAGGAACTTCTCGCGGTCGATCGACACCATCGAGAACAGCAGCACGAAGCAGGCAAGCAGGCAGCTGACGAAATCGGCGAAGCTCATCAGCCAGGGCGGCTGGCGGCCTTCCTGCGGCAGGGGGATCGGCGGCGGGCTGTGCGGCTTGCTCATGGCGCGGGCTCGGCCGGCAGCGGCGCCAGGGCGACCGCGAAGGCCATGCGGTCCGGCTTGCAGGCCTGCACCCCGATCACGAAGCGCGCCAGGGGCGCCTGCAGCCGCGCCAGGCCGTCGGCCAGCGCCGCCGCGCGCCGGCGCAGCCGCTCGCCCGCCTCGTCGTCGCACAGCCGCAGTTCGACCTTGTAGTCGAAGCGGGCCGGAATCTTGTCGCTCGCATTCAGCAATTCGCGCAGCACCGGCGTGAAGTCCGCGAGCAGGTCCGTCTGGTCCCCGGCGAAGGCGAGCGACAGCGGCAGCCACAGCACCTGGTCCTCCGCCGGCGTCGCCTTCTGCCCGCCCATCAGCGGCACCAGGGACTGGATCTGGCTGGTCAGGCCCTGCACGAAATCGCGCTGGGCGCGGTCGGCATCCAGGTTATCCATCCGCTGCAGCGGCGCCGCGACGCCGGAAAAGGCGTCCTGCAGGCTGGCCATCGCCGCCTCGGACTTCTTGCGGTCGTTGATCGAGATGCTGCTCAGCACGATGAAGAAGGTGAGGATGAGCATGATCAGCCCGACGAAAGTCGGCAGGCTGGGATTGCGCGCCACGTGCTCGGCCTGCGGCGCCGGCGCCGCCAGGGCACCCCAGTGCATCGCGGTGAGCGACACACCGGAGAAGCCGCCGGCCGCTTCCTCGCCGGCACCCGGCGCGTCGGCTCCCTCCGCCGTCGGATGCGATCCGGCGTCGGCGTCCTGGGTCGGCGCCGCCGCGGGCGCGGCCTGGGCCGGCGCCGCGGGATCGCGGACGAAACTGGGCTCGACGCGCGGATGAATGGGGTCCATGGCCAGCGGATGAAAAACTGCATCGGCCGATCGCCGAGCCTCCATCCACACATATTATGCTTAACAAGCCCTTAATCGGGGCAAGGGGGAGGGTCCGCCTAGGCCTCGTAGATGGCGAGGCCGAGCAGCGTGTCGACCCGATGGCCATCCTCGGAGAGCGGCAGCAGCAAGGCGTGGTAGGTGATGAAGTCCTTGGTCGGATGATCCCAGGCCAGGGTGGCGGCGCGCACCCGGACCTTCAGATCCAGCGCGTCGTGGTAGTGCCGCATGATGCGGTCGGAATCGCGCATCGCCGGAAACTCGTCGAGGAACCGGCCCGGGCGGACCGATTCCCGCGCCGTGATCGCGCCGCCCAGCAGCCGGAAGCGGAAGCGCGGTTCCGCGGTGCCGTCGCGCACCACGTCGACCAGGAACAGGTTCGGCAACACGCCCGGGGTATCGACCGGGTCGAACTCGGACCGCTTCGGCAGGCGACCGAGCCGCCCCGCCAGGCCACGCCAGTAGTCCAGCAGCACGGCGAAGCGCCGGTCCTCGTTTGCCGCGATCCAGTTGAGGGTCTGTTCTTCGATCTCGACCGGCATGCAGCAATCCCTGGTTGCGCAACCCGGCGTGCGCCATGCGTTCATGCTAGACCGCGAGCGCGGCGCGCGGAAGAGGGGCTTGGCCGTGACGCGCCAGCCCTCACAGCGCCGCGCGCAGCCAGTCCTTGAAGTGTCGCAGCGATGCCAGTGCGCCTTTCTCCTGGGGATGCACGAGGTAGTAGGCGAAGTCACCCGGCAACTCGTCGCTCGCCAGCCGCACCAGGCGCCCGGCGGCAAGATCCGCCTCGATCAGGACCGCCGGCGCAAGGGCGATGCCAAGCCCCGCCAGCGCCGCGTCGAGCGCCAGCGCGGTCTGGTTGAAGCGCGGTCCCTTGCGCCAGTCGACCTCACCGAGCCCCGCCGCCTTGAGCCACATCTTCCAGCTCGGCACGGCGGGATCGCGGTCGGTGCTGGCATCGTGGAGCAGCGTTGCCGAGGCGAAAACGCGCGATGGATCGTTCGCCGGGTCGCGGTGGCCGAAGCGCATGAGCAGTTCCGGGCTGCAGACCGGGAACATGCGATCGCGCAGCAGCAGCTCGACCGCCAGGCCGGGATAGTTGCCGGCGCCGTAGCGGATGGCCAGGTCGACTTCGTCGCGCGCGAAATCGGTGAGCTCGATGCTGGCCTTCACGTCGACTTCGACCTCGGGGTGGCGATCCAGGAAATTGCCGAGCCGCGGCAACAGCCACTTGGTGGCAAAGGACGGCGCCACCGAGATCCGCAACCGGGCGACGCGTTCCGCCTGGTCCTCGAGCGCGGCGATGCTGCTGCGCAGGTTCTCGAAGGCAAGGTTGATCCCGGGCAGCAGCTTGGCGCCATCGGCCGTCAGCACCAGCCCCTTCGGCGTCCGCTCGAACAGCTTCAGTTCCAGCTCATCCTCGAGCTGGCGGATCTGCAGGCTCACCGCCGATGCGGTGACGTGCAGTTCCGCGGCGGCGGCCGCGAAGCTGCGATGCTTCGCGGCCGCCCAGAAGGCCCGCAGGGCGTTAAGCGACGGCAACCGTCTGAACCGCTTCGCCATAAGGAAAACTCTCCCCGCTGACAATTTATTCTAGTTTGTCTATCTATTTAATAGAGATAAAGTTTGAACGCCTGTCAAGGGCCGATCGCGAGATCGTCCCGGGCCGGCCACCCTTCCCTTCATGGAGGCTAGTATGCTGAATAAATTGAACAAATCATTGGGCGTCGGATTGGCCTTGGCAGTCGCGGCGGCGCTCGCCGCGACAGCGGCGAAGGCCGAAACCACTCTGCTCAACGTGTCCTATGACCCGACGCGGGAGCTGTACCAGGACTACAACGCCGCCTTCGCCGCCTATTGGAAACAGAAGACCGGCGAGGAGGTGAAGATCGAGGCCTCCCACGGCGGCTCGGGCAAGCAGGCGCGCGCGGTGATCGACGGCCTGGAAGCCGACGTGGTGACCCTGGCATTGGCCTATGACATCGACCAGATCGCCGAGAAGGGCGGGCTGATCGACGCCAACTGGCAAGCGCGGCTGCCGCACAATTCCTCGCCCTACACCTCGACCATCGTGTTCCTGGTGCGCAAGGGCAATCCCAAGGGCATCAAGGATTGGGGCGATTTGGTGAAGCCCGATGTGCAGGTGATCACGCCCAATCCGAAGACCTCGGGCGGGGCGCGCTGGAACTACCTGGCCGCCTGGGGCTGGGCGCTGAAGCAGCCGAGCGGCGACGACGCCAAGGCGCAGCAATTCGTCACCGAGCTCTATCGCCACGTGCCGGTGCTCGACACCGGGGCCCGCGGCTCCACCACCACCTTCGTCCAGCGCGGCATCGGCGACGTGCTGCTGGCCTGGGAGAACGAGGCCTTCCTGGCGATCAAGGAGCTCGGCCCCGACCAGGTCGAGCTGGTGGTGCCCAGCGTCTCGATCCTGGCCGAGCCGCCGGTCGCCGTGGTGGACAAGGTGGTCGACAAGCGCGGCACCCGCGCACTGGCCGAGGCCTATCTGAACTACCTCTACACGCCGGAAGGCCAGGAGATCGCGGCGCGGAACTTCTACCGCCCGACCGACCCCAAGGTGGCGGCGGAGCATGCCAAGGACTTCCCGCAGATCGCCACCTTCACCGTCGATGACGTGTTCGGCGGCTGGAAGAAGGCCCAGGCAACGCATTTCGCCGATGGCGGCATCTTCGACCAGATCTACAAGCCCAGCAACTGACGCAGCCACTGACGCAACCGAGCGAGCATCGACGGCCGCGGCGGATTCGGCGCCGCCGCGGCCGGCAACGACGAAGGAGGTCTTGGGGCGGGCGCGATCTTGAGCAGTCTCGACGCGCCCGCGCTTTCTTCATGTGCCAATCACGCGCCACGCATGGCCCGAAAGGCGGACATGCCGCGCCAAGCAGGGAGACGGACATGGGAATCGCCACTTCCAGGACATCGAAGCCGCGCAGCATCGCCATCATCGGCGCCGGATTCAGCGGCGCCCTCACCGCCTTGCATCTGCTGCGCAACGTCAGGCCCGACGACCGCATCTATCTCATCGAGCGCAACGCGCAATTCGGCCGCGGCCTCGCCTACGCCACCGGCAACCCGAACCACCTGCTGAACGTGCGCGCGGGAAACATGAGCGCCTATCCCGATGCGCCCGATCACTTCGTGCGCTGGCTGCGCAACCTGCCCAAGGAGACCCGCGCGCTGCTCGGCGAGTATCCCGGCCCGACCACCTTCGTGCCGCGCGGCCTCTATGGTTCCTACATCCAGCAGCAGCTGGGCGACGAGATCTGGCGCCGCGGCAACGGCAAGAACCTGTTCCTCGTCACCGACGAGGCGGTCGCCATCCACCGCGACCCCCAGGCCGGCAAGCCGCTCTCGGTGGAGCTTGCCGTCGGCCGGCGCCTGCCCGTCGACCGCATCGTCGTCGCCAGCGGCAATCTGCTGCCGCGCAAGGGCAAGGGCGCCTATTTCGGCAATCCCTGGGACGAGGCAACGACCAAGGGCCTCGACCCGGAGGCCGAGATTCTCGTCATCGGCACCGGCCTCACCATGGTCGACACCGTGGTCTCGCTGCTCGACCAGCGACATCGCGGCCGGATCACCGCCGTCTCGCGCCGCGGCCTGCTGCCGCGCCTGCACCTGGCGGGCGGCATCGACGACCTGCCGCGGCCATGGCATTTCAGCCAGCCGCTTTCCAGCGTCTCGATCCTCCGGCTGCTGCGCCAGGTGCGCGCCGCCTGCCGCGACGCGACCGCCGCGGGCGAGGATTGGCGCATCGTCATCGACGGGCTGCGCCCGCATACCCAGCGCCTGTGGCAGGAGATGCCGATCGTCGAACGGCGCCGGTTCCTGCGCCATCTGCGCCCCTATTGGGACGTGCACCGCCACCGCTCGGCGCCACGCGTCATGGCCCGCGTCCTCGATGCGATCCAGCGCCGGCAGCTCTCCATCGTCGCCGGCCGCATCGAGGCGATGACCGATCTCGAACGCCAACCGGCGATCACCTTGCGCAAGCGCGACGGCGGCGATGTCATCACCCTCTCGCCCGCGCGCATCATCGATTGCACCGGCCTGGCGCCGGACCTCACCCGGATCGAGCAGCCGGTGATCCGACAACTGCTCGCCGACGGCATCGCCCGGCCCGACCCCCTCAATCTCGGCATCGAGGTGACGGCCGAGGGCGCGCTCATCGATCGCGACGGCAGGCGCGCCAGCGACATCTTCGCCATCGGCCCGATCACCCGCGGCACCTTCTGGGAGATCATCGCGGTGCCCGACATCCGCATCGCCTGCGAGCGCCTGGCGCACAGGCTGCTCGCGGGTTCCGCCTGCGCGAAGGAAAAGATCGCAGCCTCCGCCTGACACGAGCAATGCTCGCGTCGCGGCCCGAGAACTCCTCGGTTGTGCCGAGGCCAGGCAGACGTAGATTGATTGCGTAACGAATTTTCAACCACAACAGCCAACGGCGGAAGGAGATCGCGATGTGTTGAATCGATGTCGGCCGTTGATCGCCGCCGGTCCCTGACGCGGCGCTAGCAGAAACCGGATTCCCAATCGCAATCACGCGGGCGCGCCAGGCGCGTCCGCGCATGGAGAGACGCATGTTCATCAATCGACGCAGCTTCACCTCGCTTTTCGCCCTCGGCCTCAGCCTCGGCTTCCTGACAGTGGCGGCGCGGGCCGAGGACCAGACCATCACCATCGCCTACCAGACCGGCTTCTCGCCCTTCGTGCGCGCCGTCGCCTCGGGCGAGATCGAGAAGATCC
Organism: Dongiaceae bacterium; assembly: GCA_039808885.1. Taxonomy (GTDB): domain Bacteria; phylum Pseudomonadota; class Alphaproteobacteria; order Dongiales; family Dongiaceae; genus Dongia_A. The sequence goes on from JBDHTX010000008.1 coordinate 25,466, forward strand.
CGGGCTTCAAGGTCGAGTTCCGCCAGTTCAACTCGGGCGCCGAGATCTTCGCCGCCATCGCCGCCGGCGACGTGCAGATCGGCGACGTAGGCTCCAGCCCCTTCGCCGCCTCGACCAGCAAGGGCATCGACGTGAAGGCGATCTATATCAGCGGCGCCGCCGGCGAGGACGAGGCCCTGGTCGCCCGCAACGGCAGCGGCATCGGGAAGCTGGAGGACCTGAAGGGCAAGCGCCTGGCCGCGGCGCCGGTCTCCACCGACCACTTCATGCTGCTCTCGACGCTGAAGCAGCTCGGCATCAAGCCGGACGAGGCGACGGTGCTGGCGATCCCGCAGCCCGAGATCGTCGCCGCCTGGCAGCGCGGCGACATCGACGCCGCCTTCGTCTGGGATCCCGCCTTGGGCAAGCTGCTGGAAAGCGGCAAGCGGCTGCTGACCGCGAAGGAGGCGGCCGAGCGCGGCGCCGTGACCTTCGGCGCGCTGGTCGCCACCGCCGAGACGGTGGAGGTCCACGCCGACTTCCTGCAGGCCTTCGTCAATGTCGTCGACAAATACTATCGCGACCTGCAGAACACGCCGGGCGGCTGGACGGCGGACTCCCCCAACGTCCAGGCGCTGGCCCAGTTCACCGGGGCCAAGCCGCAGGACATCGCCGACCGCCTGAAGGTCTCGGCCTATGTCCCCGCCTCGACCCAGGCCGGCCCCGAATGGCTGGGCGGCGGCGAAGGCGGCAAGCTCGCCAAGGTGCTGCTCGATACCGCCGAGTTCCTCAAGGAACAGCAGAAGATCACCACGGTGCTCGACAGCTACGCGCCGTTCTTCGATCCGCGCTTCGTCGCCGCCACCGTCGCGGCGAATTGAGGACCGGGCCATGACGCTCGCGATCGAGAACGGCAGCATCGTCTATCCCGGACCCAGGGGCGGCAGCGTGCACGCGCTTTCCGACGTGTCGCTGGAGATCGCCGAAGGGGCCCTGGTGGTGGCGCTGGGTGCGTCCGGCTGCGGCAAGACCTCGCTCTTGAACGTGCTCGCCGGGTTCCAGCCCTTGACCGGCGGCCGCGCCAGCTTCGACGGCCGGCCGATCGCCGGGCCGGGGCGCGATCGCGGCGTCGTGTTCCAGAAGGACACGCTCTATCCCTGGCTCAACGTGCGCGACAACGTCGCGTTCGGGCTGCGCCTCCAGGGATGGAAGGCGGCGGCGCGGCACCCCCGCGCCGCCGAACTTCTCGACCTCGTCGGCCTCGGCGACTTCGCCGGGGCCGCCATCCACCAGCTCTCCGGCGGCATGCGCCAGCGTGTCGGGCTCGCCCGGGCGCTCGCCACCGATCCGCGCGTGCTGCTGATGGACGAGCCCTTCGGGGCGCTCGATTCGCTGACCCGCGAATCGATGCAGGAGCTGCTGGCCGCGATCTGGGCCAGGACCCGCAAATCCGTCTTCCTCATCACCCACTCGATCGAGGAGGCGCTGTTCCTCGGCACCGAGATCGTCGTCATGTCGCCGCGGCCGGGCCGCATCGTGCGGCGCTACCGGACCGACTTCGTCCGCCGCGTCGCCGCCGGCGACAGCCCCGGCGCGGTGCGCGCCGACCGGCAATTCATCGCATTGCGCGAAGAGATCCGCACCCTCATCCACGAGACCGGGAAGCAGAACCATGACCGATCTGTCGCTGTTGCAGCTTGAGGCCCTGTCGGAGGGTCCGGGCAAGGATGCCCGCCTGCCGTTCTTCGGCTGGCTGCGCCGCATTCCGATCGGCGCCTATTCGACGCTGGTCCTGCTGCTCGCCTGGCAGGTCGCCGCCGCGGCGCGGCTGGTGCCGCCCCTCTTCCTGCCGGCGCCGCTCGACGTGCTGCGGCAGTTCATCGCCGTCGCCGAGACCGGATTCTCCAACGCGACGCTGTGGCAGCATGCCGCCGCAAGCCTGCAGCGGGTCGGCCTCGCCTTCGCCCTCGCCGCGGGGATCGGCATTCCGCTCGGCCTCGCCATGGGCGTCAACCGCTGGGCCCGCGGGCTGTTCGCCCCGCCCATCGCCTTCTACTGGCCGATCCCGCCGCTCGCCTACCTGCCGCTCATCATCATCTGGCTCGGCATCGGCGAGGCGGCGAAGGTGGCGCTGATCGCGCTCGCCATGTTCGCGCCCATCGTCATCGCCGCCCAGGCCGGCGTGCGCTCGGTGTCGCCCGGCCGCGTCCAGGCGGCGCTGTCCCTCGGCGCCTCGCGCGCGCAGGTCTTCTTCCACGTCATCGCCCGCGGGGCGCTGCCGGAGATCCTGACCGGGCTGCGCATCGGCATCGGCGCCGGCTGGGGAACCTTGGTCGCCGCCGAACTGGTCGCGGCGACGAAGGGCCTTGGCTTCATGACCCTGTCCGCCGCGCAGTTCCTGGTCACCGACGTGGTCTTTGTCGGCATCTTCGCCATCGCCGCGCTTGCCATCCTGTGCCTCGCCGCCCTGCGCCTGGCCGAACGCCTCCTGACGCCCTGGAAGGGCCAGGAATGACCGCCACCCCCAACGCAACCGAACAAGGAGAACCTGCATGACCAGCGTCGTCCTGCGGCACACGCCGCAAGTCGAGACCAAGCTCGCCGTGAAGCCGCTCAACCCCACCTTCGCGGCGGAGGTGTCCGGCATCGACATCGCGCGCCCGCAGAGCGTCGAGACCATTGCGGCCATCCGCGCCGCGCTGGTCGAGCACAAGCTGCTGGTGTTCCGCGGCCAGAAGATCGCGCCCCGGCAGCAGCGCGACTTCGCCGCTCATTTCGGGCCGCTGCACGTGCATCCGCTGCTCGATCACGACAACGAACTGCCGGAGATCATCGTCCTCAATTACGACCGTGACCGGCCGCCGGAGCCCGACGAATGGCACACCGACGTCACCTTCATCGAGACGCCGCCGCTGGGCTCCATCCTCTATGGCGCGGCGATCCCGGAGGTCGGCGGCGACACGCTCTTCGCCGACTTGGCGGCCGCCTATGCCGCGCTGTCGGAGCCGGTGCGCAGCTTCCTGCACGGCTTGCGGGCGACGCACGACTTCACCAAGAGCTTCCGCGCCAGCACCTATTACGGCGAGACCATCGACCAGGAGAAATGGGCCAGGGCGCGCCAGAAGAACCCGCCGGTCAGCCATCCGGTGATCCGCACGCATCCCGAGACCGGCATCAAGGGGCTGTTCGTCAACGAGGGCTTCACCACCGAGATCGAGGGGCTGAAGCCGGACGAGAGCCGCGCGCTGATCGACTTCCTGATCCGGCACCAGGCAAAGCCGCAATTCACCTATCGCCACCGCTGGCAGACCGGCGACGTGCTGTTCTGGGACAACCGCATCACCCAGCACATGGTGGTGGCCGATTACTGGCCGCGTCACCGGCGCATGCATCGCGCCACCATCCTGGGCGATCGGCCGGCCTGATCGCGGCATCGATCTCCGGCTGAACCACCCTCCTCCCGTCCCTCCGGCCCGGCGGCTCGATCCCCGCCGGGCCTTTTTTTCGTGGTGGCCCTAGGCTTTCAAGGCGAGGCCACGCGGCGCCACGCTGGGGTCGGCAAAGCTGATGGCGCGGTCGACGGTGATGCCGTCGCTGCTCAACGGAAAAAAGCCGCTCTCGCTGGCGCCAAGGATGCTGCGCGTTCGCGGCAAGGTGTGGCGTTCCCATTCGTAGTACATGAAGATCGGGATGCGTTGCGACGACAGGCGCCGATAGCATTCGGTCAGCTCTGCTTCGATGAGAAAGCCGCATTCATCCAGATAGCGATTGGTGTAATCGGCGCCGTGCGCCTCGACCACCCGGGTGCCCACCAGCCGGTACCGCACGCGCAGCGGCGCCGCTTCGAGTTGAGCGATGACGATGAAAGGCAGCAGGCCGGTGATTTCCGGCGGATCTATCGCGCTCGGATGCGGCAGGCGCCCACCTGACATCTTGCCGCGCCAATAGGCGGCAAAATCCTTCAGACCGGGCGCGGTGATGTCACGAGCTTCGAGAAAGACGCAGCGGCTGTTCATCTAGGACACGGATCGACGGGTAGCGACACCCATCCTGGGCCGCAATCTCGGCAAGGTCCAGGGAATCCAGGCGCTCCTGCAGGCGCGGGGACGACCCCTATATCCTTCGGCCTAGCGCCGTCCGTGCGGGCGCATGCATGCGCCGGGCGCCCCGACAATACGAGGGCCGCCTTCCTGGGCGCCGGTCGCCGGCGCGCCCGGGCAATCCGTCATGATTGCCGGGACAGCCCCGGCGGAGCGCGTTCCGGCATAGATCTGCCGTGGGCCGGATCCCAGGGATCCAGGACCCGGAGGCCGGGATCTGTCGCGTCTGGAATCTCAGCCGGCTGGCGCGCCGGCCTCGTCCAGCTCGCGGCGCAGGCCGGGGATCAGCCCGGCATCGGCCAGCAGATGCGGGGCCTCGGAATCGAGGATGGCGCGGAACGCGCGGGCGCGCAGGCGGTCGATGTCGAGGTTCTCCGGCAGGCGCGCGCCGATCGCCGAAACCAGGACGTCGATGCAGCGGTCGGCGGCGTTGAGCCGACCCCAGAGATAGTCGTGCTCGCGCCAGGCGCGATTGAAGAAGGCGCCGAAGCTCATCAGCGAGGTGCCTTTCAGCACCACCTCGCCGGCGCCGATGCCATGCGCGTCGGCCGGCGAGATGCGGTCCACCAGCACCTCGTTGATCTCGTCCATGTCGGTCCATTGCAGGATCGGGAAGGTGATGAGGTCATAGAACGCGAAGCCGACATAGGCCATCGCCACGGCGCGGCGCGGCTCCGGCGCCAGATAGGCGAGGCCCATGAGGGAGATAACCTCGTCCAGCCCGCGATCGATCTCGACCAGGCCCATCGCCCGCTCCAGTGCCGTGAAGGCGGCAGGGTCGGGCGCGGTGTCGTCCGCCGCCGCGCGGGCGATCACGACCGCGGCGGCGGCGGCTTCCGCCGTGTCGGCACCGGCATAGAAGGGCGGATTCCACAGCAGCAGCAGGCGGTCGGCGACGTCGTAGAGCGCCGATTTCAGGTCGTCGATCGCCTTGGATTGCAGCGCGATGCCGGTCTCGCCTGCCGTGCGATAGAGCTCGTTCAACCGGCGGATGACGAAACGCACGCGGCGCAGCCGGAAATCGACGTCGAAGCCGCGCAGGAACGGCACCAGGCGCGGCGCGCCGCTGCCGTTCTGCTGCGCGATCCAGCGGTCGATCAGCCTTTCGATCTGCGCGGTGTCGGCCGGCGCGCCGCGGGCAGCGGCGATGCCGGCGATCAGCCCCGCCAGGCGCTCGGTCAGACGCCGCAGCTTCAGCGTCTGGTAGCTGAGATAGGCGTAGCCGGCGCGCGCATGGGCCTGCTCATTGGCGACGGCGCGGTAGCGGCCGACTTCGGCGATGGTGGGCGGGTTTTCCGGATGCGCGTCGACGATCTCGTCGACCAGCTGCTCGACCTGCGGGTCGGCGGCAGCGAGGATCTCGGCCATGCGCCGGGCCCGCTCGTTCCATTCCTGGATCGCCAGCAGGTCGTCGGCGATCGGCTCGTTGCGGGGAATGAGCGCCAGCGCGGTCAGGATGGTGCGGAAGAATCCCGGCGTGCCCTGATCGCTGCGGCCGCTCGCATGACGCTGCGGATTGGGGTCGACATAGATGATGCGCCGCACTACCTCGCGGCTCGCCGGCCGGTTGCCGAGGGCGTGGATGACCGGCGAGAACGGCTTGTTCATCACCACGCTGCCGTCGATGAAATAGCCGCCGCCGCTACCGACCTGGTGCGCATCGGCAGCCAGCAGCTTATCGTGGATGAAGCTCTGGCGCGACGGCCATGCGCCGCCGCGCTCGGCCAGCACCTTGTCCATCTCGGCGATGGTGGCGGGCGGAAAGGCGCCGGGAAAGGAAGCCGTGGCCCGCGCCGCAAAGACCAGCGAGGGCACATCGCCAGCGGTGAACTCGCTGCTGATCTCCCCGGATAGCGCGCGGCGGCAGGTGAAGGCGAGGATGCGGCGGTGCTCGGTCTCGTCGACGCTGGGCGGGTCGTGCAGCAGGATGCGATGCGAATGGCCGCGATAATCCGTCAGCGTCACGAACAGGTCGAGCCGATGGCCGGGCGGCAGCAGCGACCCGTTCGGCACGCCGCCCACGCCCATCGCCTCGCAGGCATCCAGCATCCAGCCGCAGAATCTTTCGCCGGAGAAGGGCGGCGTGAACCATTGCGCCTGGACAAACTGGCGCATCTTGGCGCGGGTTTCCGGGTCGGCCACCTGCTGGCCGAAACGCCGGGTCAGCATGGCGTCGATCACCGGCGCCACGGCCGCCTTGCCGAGCCGCCCGAGCAGGCTGCCCGGCGCCGACAGGCTGGTGACATCGGCGTTCTTCAGCCACAGGTCGCGATGCGGCTCCAGCGGCAAATCATGCGCCAGGGCGCGCGCCAGCATGACGCCGTTGATGCCGCCGGCCGAGGCGCCGGAGATGAGGTCGACGACCACCCGCAAGTCGATGTCGGGCGAAAGCGCCTGCAGCAGCTCGTAATATACCGCGGTGGAATCGTCTTTCGGCCGCTGATCCTCGACGCAGGCGCCGCCCGCCGCCTCGCGCGACTTGGCGGCGCGGAACAGCTTCGACGCGCGCACCAGGTTCAGGATCTCGCGGGTGACGCCGTGAATGTAGACGGCGAGGGACACGCCGCCATAGAGGACGACGGCCAGCCGGACTTCGATCTGCTTCATCGATTCGGTTTCATACGCTGACGGGCGACTCGGCGCCCTCCCCTGCAGGTCCCATAGTGCCGTATACCGGCCTGTCTCGCCCATAGCCGGCGGTAGCCTCCCATGATGCCCGAAGAAAGCTTAATTTCTTCAACATCCTGGCAATCCCCGGCGCGGCCCCGGCGGCCTTTGCGCGGCCGCCTGGTCATTCAATCGCAACCATTGCGCGATCAGTGTAAGGAGGAGCGCGGCGGCCGGCATCGGGCGGCCACGACGGGGCGCGCGGGGGTGTTGGTGCGGCACAGGCGGGAAATCGCGATCGTCGGGGCCGGAATCGCCGGGTTGGCCAGCGCCATCCTGCTGGCGCGCCGCGGTCATCGCGTCGTCGTCTATGAGCGGTTCGCGGCGGTGCAACCGCTCGGCTCGGGCCTGATGATGCAGCCGACCGGGCTTGCCGCCTTGGCGCGGCTCGGGCTGCGCCGGGACCTCGAGGCGCTGGGCCATCGCATCCGGCGCCTGCACGGCCTGACCCGGCGCGGCACCACCGTCTTCGACCTCGCCTATACGGACCTCGCGCCGGACCTGCATGCGCTGGCGGTGCACCGCGCCAGCCTGCATGGCGTGCTGTGGGGCGGATTCGCCGGCTCGGGCGCGGCGCTGGAGCTGGCGCGCGAGATCGTGGCGACGGAGCCCGGCGCCGATGGCAGGACGGCGCTGGTCGATGCTCAGGGACGCCGCACGCCGGCGGCCGACCTCGTTATCGACGCCTCCGGCGCGCGCTCGCCCATGCGCGCTGCGATCACCGCGCGGGCACCGCGGCCGTTCCGCTATGGCGCGGTCTGGGCGACGGTGCCGGATCGCGGCCTTGCCGACGGCATGCTGGCGCAGCGCTATGACGCCGCGCGGGTGATGATCGGCTATCTGCCGCTCGGCCGCATCGCCGCCGTCGACGCACCCTGCGCCGCCTTGTTCTGGAGCCTGAAACCGGAGACGCATGACGCCTGGCGGAACGGCTTTGAGACCTGGCGCGAGGGGGCGGCGCGCTTGTGGCCGCAGCTGGAGCCGGTCCTGGCCGGCCTGTCCGGGCCGGAGGATTTCACCCTTGCGCGCTACGCCCATTTCACCGCGCCGGCCGCAGCCCGGGGCAACATCGTGCTGGTCGGCGATTCCGGCCACGTCACCTCGCCCCAGCTCGGCCAGGGCGCCAACCAGGGCCTGATCGACGCGGTGGTGCTGGCCGATTGCCTGGAAGCCGGCGAAGATCTGCCAGCCGCCCTGCGGCACTATCAACGCCTGCGGCGGCGCCACGTGCACTTCTACCAATACGCCAGCGCGCTGATGACGCCGTTCTTCCAGTCGGATTCCGCGGCGCTGGCGCTGCTGCGCGATCTCAGCTTCCGCCATTTCAAGCGCGTGCCCTATCTGCGGCGCGAGATGGTGCGCATGCTGGCCGGGCTCAAGACCGGCCTGTTCTCGGCGGCAAGCCCGGAGGCGATCGTGAATTGCTGCCCGGCCGATCCCGATCGCCCGCACGTCCTGGCGCGGCCGCATGGGTGATTGCACCATCCTGATCCTCGGCGGCTACGGCACCTTTGGCGGCCGCCTGGCGCAGCTCATCTGCGAAGCCGAGGGCGCGGGGCTGATCATTGCCGGCCGCTCGCTGGCCAAGGCGGAGGAATTCCGGGCGCACCTGCCGAATGCCGCCGCCCATCGCGCCGCCGCCATCGATCGCGACGGCGACCTGGCGGACCAGATCCGGCCGCTGGGGGCGGACGTCATCGTCGATGCCACCGGACCGTTCCAGGCCTATGGCGCGCGGCCGTACCGCGTGGTCGAGGCGGCGCTGGAACTCGGCATCCCCTATCTCGATCTCGCCGACGGCGCCGATTTCGTCGCCGGGATCGACCGCTTCGACGCGGAGGCCCGCCGCAAGGGCATCTTCGTCCTCGCGGGGGTCAGCAGCTTTCCCGTGCTGACCGCGGCGGTGCTGCGCGAGCTCAGCCAAGGCATGGCACAAATCGACAGTCTGCGCGGCGGCATCGCCCCGTCGCCCTATGCCGGGGTCGGGCGCAACGTCATCCGCGCGATCGCCAGCTATGCCGGCCAGGAGGTGGCGATGCTGCGCCAGGGCAAGCCCGCCAGGCCGCGCGCATTGATCGACAGCCTGCGCTACACCATCGCGCCGCCGGGCCGGCTGCCGCTGCGCAACATCCTGTTCTCCCTGGTCGACGTGCCCGACCTGCGCGCGATCCCGGCGCGCTATCCGCAGCTGCGCGAGGTGTGGATGGGCGCCGGGCCGGTGCCGGAGGTCCTGCATCGCGGGCTGGGATTGCTGGCGAGGCTGGTGGCGCTCGGCCTTCTGCCCTCGCTGGCGCCGTTCGCCGGCCTGTTCTACTGGGCGATCAACCGGCTGCGCTGGGGCGAGCATCGCGGCGGCATGTTCGTGGCCGTGTTCGGCTATGACGCCCAGTTGCGGAAGATCGCGCGCTCCTGGCACATGGTGGCCGAGGGCGATGACGGGCCGCTGATCCCCTCGATGGCGGCCGAGGCCATCCTGCGCAAGATGCTGGCGGGGGGGCCGCCGGCGCCGGGCGCGCGTGCCGCCATCGCGGAACTGGAACTGGACGACTATCGGGCGTTGTTCGCCGGCCGGCGGATCGTCGAGGGCACGCGCGATGACCTCGACGCCGTCCGCGACCTGCCGCTCTATCGCCGCATCCTCGGCCAGGCCTATGCGACCTTGCCGCCCAGCCTGCAAGCGATGCACGACCTGTCCTGTTCCGCCCGCGCTTCAGGCCGCGCGAAGGTGACGCGCGGACGCCATCCGCTAGCCCGGCTCGTCGCGGCGCTGTTCCGTTTTCCCGCCGCCGCCGAGGACGTGCCGGTCAGCGTCACCTTCACGGTGGATGCGGCGAGTGAACTCTGGCGCCGCAGCTTCGCCGGCCATTCATTTTCCAGCACGCAGCGCGCCGGGACCGGTTCCGACGAATACCTGATCGTCGAGCGCTTCGGGATCTTCGACTTCGCCCTCGCCGTGGTTCTTGCCGATGGCCGGCTGGAGCTCGTCCTGCGCGGCTGGCGCTGTCTCGGCCTCCCGCTGCCGCGTTCCTGGGCGCCGCGCGGCGACGCCTACGAGATGGAGGCGGAAGGCCGGTTCCGCTTCTCGGTCGCGATCTCGCATCCGCTCTGCGGGCTGATCGTGCGCTACGAAGGCTGGCTGGATCCGCCGCAGCCTATCTGACCGGCCAGACCAGCAGCAGCATCGGCACCGCGACCAGGATGACCAGCAGCGACAGCGGGGCGCCGAGCCGCGCGTAGTCGTCGAAGCGGTAGCCGCCGGGCCCGAGCACCAGCGTGTTGCACTGATGCCCGATGGGGGTGAGGAAGTCGCAGCCGGCGCCGATCGCCACCGCCATCAGGAAGGCGTCCGGCTTGTAGCCCAGGGCCTGCGAGAAGCCGACCGCGATCGGCGCCATCACCAGCACCGTCGCCGCGTTGTTCAGGAGCGGCGTCACCAGCATGGCCGCCCCCAGGATGAGCGGCGCCTAGGCCAGGCGGGTCCAGGTCAGGGTGCGCGTGACCGGCTCGTGCTCGTGGCTCGTCGTCTCGAGCGTGATGGTAAGGGTGTCGCCGTCCACGGCCAGCGTACGGGCGACCTCCATGCCGACATTGGCCGGCGTCAGGGCCGCCTCCAGCCGATGCAGCACCACCCCGCCGTCGCAGACCTGGTAGGTGCCGAAATAGGCGTCGTAGCCGCCGATTGCGCTGGTGTTGTTCTGCCCCGACCCGCAGGGATGGGCGGGCGCCGCACTATTCCGGTCCCGCTTCATGAACTGGGCGGAGAAGTGATGCGGCGTGTAGGTCAGCATGGCGAGGGGATCGGCGCCCAGCATCGGCTCGCTGCGCAGCGCGCCGTCGGCGGCGCGGTCCACCCGGCTCACCAGCCGCCAGGTGCCAAGCATGTCCTTGGCGAGGGATGCGGTCTTGGGTTTCGAATTCATTTTGGATCTGCCGATTGCGGCCATGTCCACATGTCAATCCGCCTCGCGGCTCGTGCACGGCCAGGATGGCGGCCGCGCCACGCCCGCCGGCAGCTTGGTGGTGTCGTCGCCGCAGGTGTCGACCAGCTGCTGCGCGGCCAGCCCGCGTACCGCCGACAGATCGGTGCCGCGCAGGTCCGCGAGATAGAGTTCGGCGTCAGTCAGATCGGCCCCGGCAAGCACCGCATTGCGCAGATCGGCCCGCGCCAGATAGGCGCTTTCCAGCCTGGCGGCGCTGAGATTGGCCTGCAACAGCATGGCCCGGCCAAGCTCAGCGCGCTCCAGATTGGCGCCGACCAGCTGGGCATCGGTCAGATTGGCCCGCGACAGCTCGGCTTTGACCAACTGCGCCGCACCAAGGTCAGCCTTCTGCAGATCGGCGCGGTCCAGCATCGCCTTGGCAAGTTCAGCGCGCTTCAGCACCGCCCCGGTCAATTGCGTCCTGACCAGGATCGCGGCGGTCAGGTCCGCACCGGTGAAGTCCGCGCCGGTCAGGTCGCTGGCGCTGAGATTGGTCCCCACCAGCTTGGCGCCGCGAAAATCGTCGCCGCTCATCAACCGGTTCATCTTCGTGCAACCCGTCCAGTCGACGCCCGGGCCGGGGCCGTCGCTGCAGTCGGCGATGCTCGGCGACCCGGTCGCAAAGGTCAACCCCAGGACAAGCGGCAACAGGATCCATCCGCTACGCATGGCGCCTCCAAGTCTCCCGATGCCGCGATCCCGCATCGGAGCCAGGTTTCATGGCACCGGCGCAGTGCCGCGCGCCAAGGAGTTCAGTATGGCGGCATCGCGCCGGCAACGGCCAAGATCGCGCGCGACAGGTTCGCAGCGCGCAATACGCTTCTCCGATTGAAGCATAGAACGGAGCGGTGTCCCTAACGCGATTCGAACCAGTGTCTTCATCGTGAAAGGTCTAAGGCAACAACTTGGATCGAATCTCGGCGGAGCACTAAGAGGCGATCCAGTAGTCAGGATGTAGGACGGAGTGTCGAGCACAGGCTACTTGCCAGAAAGAATGTACCTCACGGCTCTGCCAAACAACCAAGACCCAATTGAGATCATAGCTAATTGGCTCGCCGTCGGCTCGAAACCATCCTTCCAGGAGTGAAAAGGGTCCAAGAAGACAACCCAGTTTGAAACATCTCCCATCAGTCCGGCGTATGCCGCAAGTAAGAACCAAACACCGAACAGACCGGCAGTTCCACAGAGAAGCCAATAGATGACATTGCCCAGGCGCGCTGTCATACATCACGCCTTTTTGGGTCGATAGTCTCGCTTGTCAACGCACGCATCGTAAGTTGCTCGATCTATTCTTATCCAGTCCGTCTGATCGATTCCACGGACGTTCTTTACCGCCGGACTGTGCGGGTAGGCGGAGGCGACTTTTATCCACCGGTGTTGATCCTGGGCGATCAGTCTTATCTCCGTCGCTACTTCCGATAAGTCCTGGTCTCGGCAAAACAACAGGGCGACGTCATACGCCTTTTGGTGAGCTAGGCGAATCACATCCAGTGCGATCCGAACATCTATGCCTTTTTCATCGCCATCCAAAAAACCATACGTTGAACCATCAGGTAGCTTAATTTGCTTGTTTCGATAGCGAAGTGGACGGGTAAAAACCGTTACGCCTTCCCGCCCCATTTGAGCACCCTTCGCCGTCCAAAAGTGATTCCAAAAGGCGTTATCGCTGGCATCAGGAACACCAGTGTAAAATCGAACGCCAGATTGAACCCAGCCCTGTCGAACGCATATCGCGTTGCTCAACGATACCGGATCATAGTTGGGGAACGTATATCCAAACGCGGACTTAGCAGAGTGGAAGAGGTTCTGCCCGTCAAAGAATGCGACTGCTTTTTTTGGATTGGGCTCTGCAGGCATACATAACTCTTAGATGCGGAGTTATGGCCATAATGCCCCAAAAAAGAATAACCCCGCCAGAGGCCTTGCGGCGTGTCCGGCGGGGAAGAATTGATGTCCTCAGATATGGGATTATGGGGGTTAAAGTCAAGTTAATCCCATTGGTTCCCCTGAGAAATTTCCCCGCATGGCTTTTAAGCGAAAAGCTAAATATCAGGGACCCAATCCGCACGATTCCGGCGGCTGACTATTGGGGGCGTGCTTAGGGAAAACCAGCCAACTTGAATCGCTCGAAGTGGCAAACTGCTGAATTTGCTGGCGTCCCCAACGGGATTCGAACCCGTGTCTTCACCGTGAAAGGGTGATGTCCTGGGCCTCTAGACGATGGGGACGCAAGAGGCGGCCAACGCGGCCGCGGCTTGTTTAGCCGCTTTGGGGGCCAAGATCAACCGCGCGGGGCGGCTCACCCGTCGAGCCGCCTGGCGAGAGCCAGGGCTCTGGAATCGTTAACGAATTCCCGAAACGGCTCACCCGGCGGCGAAGGCGGCGTCCTCGATCTGCAGCTGCACCTCGTCGCGGCCCTGCCAGCTGTCGCGCTTGAGCCTGCCCGCCAGGTGCAGGGCAGCACCCCGGGCGCCGAGCAGCGCCTTGCCCAGGTCTTCGCCGGCGGCACGGAAGGCGATGGCCTTCAGCCTCGTGCCGTCCGGGCCGGTCAGGCGGCAGCGCACGTGGTTGGTGCCGACCACGTCGGCCATGGCGATGCGCTGCTCCGGCAGCACGAAGCGCGGTTCGGCATTGCCGGCGCCGAACGGGGCCAGGCGCTCCAGCGCGCCGAGCAGGTCCGGCGTCGCCCCACGGCCCTGGACCATGCCGTCGATCAGCAGGGTCGGCACCAGCGGTGCGCCGCCCAGCTCGTCGCGGAAGCGCGCGGCGATGAAATCCTGCAGCGCCGGCAGCTTCTCCGCCGCGATCTCGAAGCCCGCCGCCATCGCATGGCCGCCGCCCTTGAGGACGAGGCCGAGCTCGCGCGCCGCGATCACCGCCTGGCCCAGATGCAGCCCGGCGACCGAGCGGCCGGACGCCTTGCCGATGCCGTTCTCCAGCGCGACGATGCAGACCGGCCGCTGGTAGCGGTCCTTCAGCCGGCCGGCGACGATGCCGATGACGCCCGGATGCCAGCTCTCGCCGGCGAGGATCAGCAGATGCGGGTTGTGCGCCGCCGCGGCCTCCGCCATCCGCGTCGCCTCGGCCAGCACCTCGGCCTCCAGCGCGCGGCGTTCCTCGTTCAGCGCGTCGAGCTCGCGCGCCAGCTGCAGCGCCAGCGCGGGATCCTCCGTCGACAGCAGGCGCGCGCCGAGATCGGAGCGCCCGACGCGGCCGCCGGCATTCACCCGGGGTCCGAGCAGGAAACCGCAATGGAAGCCTTCGAGGCGCTCGGTCACCCGTGCCACGTCGCACAGCACGTTGATGCCGAGATTGCCGCGCTGGCCCATCACCTTCAGGCCCTGGGTGGTCAGCGCGCGGTTGAGTCCGCCCAGCGGCACCACGTCGCAGATCGTGCCCAGCGCCACCAGGTCCAGCCATTGCAGCAGGTCCGGCTCCGCCCGCCCGGCGCCGTACCAGCCGGCGCGGCGCAGGGCGCGGTTGACCGCCACCACCAGCAGATAGGTGACGCCGACCGCCGCCAGGTTGCGATGCGGCGAGCTTTCGTCGAGGCGGTTGGGATTGACCACGGCGCAGGCTTTGGGCAGCGCCGGCTCGGCCACGTGGTGGTCGGAGATGATGACGTCGAGCCCGTTCGCCGCCGCATCCTCCAGCGCGGCGAAGGCGGTGATGCCGCAATCGACGGTGATGACGATTCCGGCCCCGGCCGCCTTCAATTGGCGCAGCGCCGCGGCGTTGGGGCCATAGCCCTCGCGCAGCCGGTCGGGAACGTAAAGCAGCGGGTCCTTGGCGCCGGTCGCGCGCAGGAAGCGGATGAGCAGCGCCGCCGAGGTCGCGCCGTCGACATCGTAGTCGCCGAAGATGCCGATGGTCTCGCCGGCCTGGATCGCGCGCGCCAGGCGATCCGCCGCCCGGTCCATGTCGCGCAGGTCGGAGGGATCGGGCAGCAGGTCGCGCAGGCGCGGATTGAGGAAGCTCTCGACGCTGTCGAGCGATTGCCCGCGCGCGGCGAGCAGGCGGCCGATCAGCTCCGGCACCTGGCAGCGCTGCGCGATGGCCTGCGCCAGGCGCGCATCGCCGGGCCGCTCCAGCCACAGCTTGCCGCTCAAGGATTTTCCGACGCCCAGATACGGCGCGGGCGCGGTCATCGCTGGGGGGACCGCCGCGGCCTCATACGTCCTTCGGCCGCTTGATCGACCAGTTGTGGTGCGCCTCGACGATGCGCACGGTGCCGGACTTGGAGCGCATGACCATGGAATGGGTCACCGCCCCCTTGGCCGAGCGGCGCACGCCCTTCAGCATCGCGCCATCCGTGACGCCGGTCGCCGCGAACATCACGTCGCCCTTGGCCAGGTCGGTGAGGCCGTATTTGCGCGTGAGATCGGTGACGCCGAGGCGCCGCGCCCGCGCCTTCTCGTCCTCGTTGCGGAACACCAGCCGGCCCTGCATCTGGCCGCCGATGCAGCGCAAGGCCGCCGCCGCCAGCACGCCTTCCGGCGCGCCGCCCGAGCCCATGTAGATGTCGACGCCGCTGTCCACCGTCGCGGTGGAGATGACGCCGGAGACATCGCCGTCGGAGATCAGCATGATGCGGGCACCCGCCGCGCGCACCCGGGCGATCAGGTCAGTGTGGCGCGGCCGGTCGAGGATGCAGGCGACCAGGTCGGAGATCTCCATCTTCTTCGCCTTGGCGAGCTGCTTCAGGTTCTCCTCCGGCCCGGCGTCGAGGTCGACCAGGTTGTCGGGCAGGCCCGGGCCTACGGCGATCTTGTCCATGTAGGTGTCGGGCGCGTTGAGGAAGCCGCCCTGCTCCGCCATGGCGATGACGGCGAGCGCGTTGGAGCCGCCCTTGGCGGTGATGGTGGTGCCTTCCAGCGGGTCGAGCGCGATGTCGATCTTCGGGCCGCCGGCGCCGACCTTCTCGCCGATATAGAGCATCGGCGCCTCGTCGCGCTCGCCCTCGCCGATCACCACCGTGCCTTCGATGGCGAGGTCGTTGAGCGCCCGGCGCATGGCGTCGACGGCGGCCTGGTCGGCGGCCTTCTCGTCGCCGCGACCCATCAGGCGCGAGGCGGCGAGCGCCGCCGCTTCGGTCACGCGGACGGCTTCAAGGGCGAGGTTGCGATCCATCACAGAAACTCCGTTGCGGGCGGCGGCGCGCCCGTCGACGGGGGCGCCAGCCGCGCAGGGGTTAACTCAGCAGCTCGATCGGCAGGACGTGCGGCGGCTCCAGGATGGAGTTGATGCCGCCGAGGCGCCGCACCACGCGGTCGATCGCCGCCTCGGTCGTCTCATGCGTGGTGAGCACGACGGGCACGGTATCGCCGCGCGCCCGCTGGATCATCGCCTCCAGCGACACGTTCTCGTCGCGCATCGCGGCGGCGATGTCGGCGATGACGCCCGGCCGGTCGGCCACCATCAGGCGCAGGTAATAGGCGCCGACATGGCTGCCGGGCGGCGCCGAGGGCAGCTTCTTCAGCTGCGCGGCGGGCGCCGAAAAGGCCGGCAGGATGCGGTCGCGGGCAATGTCCATCAAGTCGCTGACCACGGCGGAGGCGGTCGGCCCCTGGCCGGCGCCGCGGCCGATGGCGACGTTCTGGCCGACATAGTTGCCGCTGGTGACGACCGCGTTGTAGACGCCGTCAACCTTGGCGATCACCGCCGCCACCGGCACCATGCAGGCGTGCACGCGCTGCTCCACGCCGCGCGGCGTGACCCGCGCGATGCCGAGCAGCTTGATGCGGTAGCCGAGCTCGTCGGCATAGGCGATGTCCATGGCCGAGACGTTGCGGATGCCGCTGATGCGCACGCCGCCGAAATCGATCTGGCAGCCGAAGGCGACGCTGGTGAGGATCGAGAGCTTGTGCGCGGCGTCGATGCCGTCGACGTCGAAGCTGGGATCGGCCTCGGCGTAGCCCAGCTTCTGCGCCTCGGCCAGCACGTCGGCGAATTCGCGCCCCGTCTCGCGCATCTGGGTCAGGATGTAGTTGCAGGTGCCGTTGAGGATTCCGTACACCTGATCGATGCGGTTGGCGGCGAGCCCCTCGCGCATCGCCTTGATGATCGGGATGCCGCCGGCGACCGCCGCCTCGTAGGCCAGCGCCACGCCGGCCTTCTCCGCCGCGATGGCGAGTTCCGTGCCGTGCTTGGCGAGCAGCGCCTTGTTGGCGGTGACCACGTGCTTGCCCTTGGCGATGGCCTTCTCGACCAGCGCCTTGGCCGGGCCTTCCGACCCGCCGATCATTTCCGCCACCACGTCGACATCGGGATGGTCGGGCAGGCTCAGCGGGTCATCGCACCAGGCGAAGCGCTTCAGATCGACGCCGCGGTCCTTGTTGCGGTCGCGCGCCGAGACGGCGACCACCTCGATCGCGCGCGGGCAGTGCAGGCGCAGGATGTCGGCGTTCTCGTCGAGCAGCTTGACCACGCCGAGCCCGACGGTACCGAGGCCGGCGATGCCGACTTTCAAAGGACGGTTGGCGCCGCGCGCCATGTGGCCGGCGCTAACGGCCATCGGCCGCGCCGACCGGAATCCCGATCGTTCCCAGTTTCACCATGACACCCGGACTAATAGGCGGAGAGATAGACTTCGGCGCGGCGGTTGGCGGCCTCGCCGGTCGGCATCACCTCGGAATAGACCGGCTGCGAATCGCCCGCGGCCAGCACCTGGATCGCCTGCGCCGGCACGCCATAGCGGGTGAGCTGGCGGGCCACCGCGTTGGCGCGCGCCTCCGAGATCTTCTGGTTGGCCTGCTGGTGGCGCGCCAGGTCCATCGAGCCCGTGCGCATGCTGGCATGACCGACGATGCGGATGACGCCGCCATACATGCGGTGCATCTCGGCGATCTGCTTCAGCACCTTGCGGTCATCCGAGGACAACTTCGCCGATCCGTCGCGGAAATAGACCAGGCCGACCGGCTGGCCCCCATTGTACGGCCCGGCGCCGTAAGGCTGGGCGCCATAGGGCTGATAGAAGGTCTGGCCATAGGTGGTGTAGCCCGGCGGCTGCAAGGTCGTCTGGGCGCCGACCACCGCGCCGCCGTAATTGGTCGGCGGCGCCGCGTAGGGCGAGCGGTACATCGCCTGCGCGGCGTTGTAGCCCTGATAGGCCGGCAGCGCCGGCTGCGGGAAGGCGATGCCGTAATTCTCCGGCGCCAGGGCCGCGTAGTTCGGGCCATAGGCGGTGGCCTGCGGCTGCACATAGGCGTTCTGCGTCTGCACGCTGCCGGGCTGCAGCGCCAGCTGCGCCTCCGGCTGGAACGGCGTGGAGCCAGATTGCGGCGTGCCGACCGGGGTGACCGGCTGCGCCTGCGCGGCGCCCTGCATCGGCTCGAGCGGGGCTGCCTGCACGGTCGCGTCGGCGGCAGGCGCCGCGGCCGGAGCGGGTGCCGGGGCTGGCGTCGCATCCGCCGTCTGCTCCGGCGCGGCTGCCGGCTCCGCCGGGGCTTCAGCGGCAGCGCCGCCGCTGCCGTCAGACGTCTGGGTGATCCCGGGCTCCGGGATCGGCACGAGATTTTCCGACGGCTCCGGCTCCGGCGGCGGCGCCGGGCGATCGGCGCTGGAGGTCGGACCGCCGACCAGCTCTTCGCCGTATTGCGTGCCGCTCTGGGCGCCGGACAGGCCTTCCGGCGCCTGGTTCAGGTCCTGGATCGTGGATGTGGGACGGGTATTCGGAACCGTGTTCACATCGGGAAAGCTGCCGTCGGCCGCGGGCGCGGCTTCGGTCGTCGCTTCGGCCGCGGGTGCTTCGGTCGTGGCCGTTCCATCCGCCGCCGGCTTGGCCGCCTGCGTCGTGTTGTTGGGACCGGCGGGAACGTCGGGATAGTCCGGCTCCGACGAGCAGCCGGCGAGCAGAACTCCCGCCGCAAGTGCCGCCGCGCAGCCGGCGCGCAAGTGCAAGGACTTCTTCATGAGTTCCGCGACCTCCCCAACAGGCACCCCAGCCGCCCCCGTCGGACCCCCCATCCTAAGGTTTGCGCCCGCCGTTCAACGACTTAGTGCCGAATCTTTAGCTTGCGCTACTATAGCAAAGAAAAGCGGGCGTCGATTGCCATTTTCGGCGCACGGCAAGGCGTTGAAAACCAAGACAAAGTTTCGAGGTTGGCATGAGCGATCAAGCCGCGGGAAAGGGCCCCGGCGCCGGCAAGCCGGCGGCGGGGGCCGAGAATGGCGGGATGGATGCCGCGGCCTGGTCCCAGGCCATGGCCCATATCGCCGAGCAGTCGCAGCGCCTGGTCGCCGATTTCCTGACCCGCAACCAGAGCGGCCAGGGCCTCAATCCGCCCAATCTCGACCCCATGGCGCTCGGCCGCGCCTTCATGGAAATGACCCACCGCATGATGAGCGACCCCGGCAAGCTCATGGAGGCGCATTTCTCGCTGTGGCAGGACTACATGAACCTGTGGCAGTCGACCGCCAGGCGCATGATGGGCCAGGAGGCCGACCCGGTCATCGCGCCGGCCAAGGACGATCGCCGGTTCAAGGATTCCGCCTGGCAGGACAACCAGGTCTTCGACTTCGTCAAGCAATCCTATCTGCTGACCGCGCGCTGGCTGCAATCGACGGTGCAGAATGTCGAGGGCCTCGACGACAAGACCGCGCGCAAGATCGATTTCTACACCCGCCAGTTCGTCGACGCGATGGCGCCCAGCAACTTCGTCATGACCAATCCCGAGGTGCTGCGGGCGACGGTGGAAAGCCGCGGCGAGAACCTGCTGAAGGGCCTGCGGAACCTGCTGGGCGACCTGGAGCGCGGCAAGGGCCAGCTCAAGATCCGCATGACCGACATGGAGGCCTTCGAGGTCGGCAAGAACATCGCGGTGACGCCGGGCAAGGTGGTGTTCCAGAACGACCTGATGCAGCTGATCCAGTACACCCCGACCACGGCGGAGGTGGCGAAGCGGCCGCTGCTGGTGATCCCGCCCTGGATCAACAAGTTCTACATCCTCGACCTGAAGCCGGCGAATTCCTTCATCAAGTGGGCGGTCGACCAGGGCCACACCGTCTTCGTCATCTCCTGGGTCAATCCGGACGAGAAGCTCGCCGCCAAGACCTTCTCCGACTACCTGCTCGAAGGGCCGCTGGCGGCGCTCGACGCGATCGAGCGGGCGACCGGCGAGAAGACCGCGAACGTGGTCGGCTATTGCCTGGGCGGCACGCTGCTGGCCTGCCTGCTCGCCTATCTGCAGGCCAAGGGCCAGGCGGCGCGCATCGCCAGCGCCACCTTCCTCACCACGCTGGTCGACTTCAAGGAAGCGGGCGAGCTCACCGTCTTCATCGACGAGGAGCAGCTGGCGGCACTCGAGGAGAAGATGAGCGAGCGCGGCTTTCTCGAGGGCGCCGAGATGGCCAACACCTTCAACATGCTGCGCGCCAACGACCTGATCTGGTCCTTCGTCATCAACAACTACCTGCTGGGCAAGGAACCGTTCCCCTTCGACCTGCTCTACTGGAACGCGGATTCGACGCGCATGCCGGCGGCGATGCACAGCTTCTACCTGCGCAACATGTACCAGAAGAACCTGTTGAGCGAGCCGGGCGGCATCGAGCTCGACGGCGTTCCCATCGACCTCACCAAGATCAAGACGCCGGGCTTCCTGCTCTCCACGCGCGAGGACCACATCGCGCCGTGGCAGGCGACCTATGTCGCGACCCAGCTTTATTCCGGGCCGCTGCGTTTCGTGCTCGCCGCCTCGGGCCACATCGCCGGCGTGGTCAACCCGCCGGGGTCGAAGAAATACCATCACTGGGTCAACGCCAAGGCGAAGTCGTTCCCCAAGGCGCCCGACGCCTGGCTCGCCGGCGCCGAGGAGCGCGCGGGGTCCTGGTGGCCGGAATGGCAAAGCTGGATCGCCGATTTCGCCGACGGCAAGGTCCCGGCGCGCGAGCCCGGCAAGGGCGGCAAGCTGAAGGTGATCGAGGACGCGCCCGGCTCCTACGTGAAGGTGAAGGCGCAGTAGGGCGCATTGCCCCCCAATGCTCACTTGAACTCGTCATGGTCGTGCTTGGCACGACCATGACGAACATGACGAATTGGGGCCTCACGCCGCCGGCAGGTCCACCGTCACCAGCAGGCCGCCGAGCGGCGATTGGCCGAGGGTGAGCGACCCGTCATAGAGCCGGGCCAGGTCCTGCGCGATGGTGAGGCCGAGGCCGCTGCCGGGCTTGCGCTCGTCCAGCCGGCCGCCGCGCTGCAGCGCCGTTTCGCGCAGCTCGGGCGCGATGCCCGGGCCGTCGTCGCCGATGGCGATGACCAGGCGGCCATTCTTGCTGGCGGCCTGGACGGCGACTTTGCCCGCCGCCCATTTGCAGGCGTTCTCCAGCAAATTGCCGATCATCTCGCTCAGATCCTGCGCCTCGCCGGCGAAGAGCAGCGGCCCGTCTTCCAGCGCGACGTCCACCGCGATCTCGCGCGCGCTGACGATGCGCGGCAGGGTGCGGGCGAGCGACCCGATCGCCTGCGCGGCGTCGGCGCGCACGCCGAGCAGGTTGGCGCTGGCCGCCGCCCGCGCGCGCGCCAGGTGGTGCTGCACCGAATCCGACATCGCGTCGATCTGCTCCAGCGCCAGCGCGCGGTCCGGCGCCGCCTCCCCTTCCAGCTCGTTGCGCAGCACGGTGAGCGGCGTCTTCAAGGCATGCGCCAAGTCGCCGGCCTGGGCGCGGGCGCGCTCGATCAGCGTCTGGTGATGGTCGAGCAGCGCGTTCAACTCGCGCGCCAGCGGCGCGATCTCCGTCGGCACGTCGTCGGCAAGGCGGCGCTCCCGGCCGGCGCGGATGGCGCCGAGCGTGGCGCCGATGCGGTCCAGCGGCCGCAGGCCCACGCGCACCTGCAGCACCAGGGCGGAAACCAAGCCGATGCCCAGCACCACCAGGGCGACGGCGAGGATGCGCGAGAACTCGCCGGCCGCCGCCGCGACCGGGGCCAAATCGGCGGCGGCGGAGAACACCACCGGCGCCGGGGCCGGATCGAATCTCAGCACCCGCTGGGCGAGGCGCAGGGCCTCGCCACGCGGGCCGGCAATCTCGCGCAGGTCGATCTCGCCCGGCACGATCGACGCGCGCGGCTCCGGCAGCCTTGCGTCCCACAGCGAGCGCGAGCGGATCGGCGGCTGGCCCTTGACCGCGATCTGCCAGTAATGACCGGAGAGCTGGCGATCGTATTTCGGCAGATCGGGCTCCCGCGCCAGGGTGATCGCGCCGTCGGCGCCGATCTCCAATCCCGCCGCCAGGTCGTCGAGCCGGTCGGCCAGCTCGGCATCCACGTTGCGCTTCAGATGCAGGTCGAACAGCGCGGTCAGCAGCAGATAGGCGACGACCAGGGTGACGGCGCAGAGCAGCGAAGCGCCGAGGATCAGGCGGAAGGTGAGCGACCGGCGGTCGATCCGCAGCATGGGGTCAGTGGTCGCCGTTGTGATCGCCGGCGGCGCTGTCGTCGCGCCGCAGCCGATAGCCCTGGCCGCGCACGGTTTCGATCAGATCGGCGCCCAGCTTCTTGCGCAGCCGGCCGACGAAGACCTCCACGGTGTTCGAATCGCGGTCGAAATCCTGGGCGTAGATATGCTCGATGATCTCCGTCCGGCCGACGACGCGGCCGACGCGGTGCATGAGATAGACCAGCAGGCGCTGCTCGAAGGCGGTGAGCGACACCGGGCTGCCATCGACCAGGACCGCGCCCGAACGCGTATCCAGGCTCAGCCGGCCGTTGCGCAGCACCGGGTCGGCATGGCCGGCGCTGCGCCGGATCAAGGCCCGCAGGCGGGCGAGCAGTTCCGCCATGTGGAACGGCTTGGCCAGATAGTCGTCGGCGCCGGCATCGATGCCGGCGACCTTGTCCGACCACTGGTCGCGCGCGGTCAGGATCAGCACCGGCAGGGTCTTGCCGCCGGCCCGCCATTTGCGCAGCACCTCGATGCCGTTCATCCCGGGCAGGCCGAGATCGAGCACCGCGGCGTCGAACTCCGCGCTTTCGCCGAGGAAGTGGCCCTCCTCGCCGTCCCGCGCCGTTTCGACCACATAGCCGGCCTCGCCCAGCGCCTTGCTCAATTGCCGCTGCAGGTTGGGATCGTCCTCGACCACCAGGATACGCATGCGCCTACTCTAGTACCGGAAAGCCAGGGTTCTCACTCGGCATCGCGGCCGTCGAGCGACAGCAGCGCCAGGGTGGTGGCATCGTAGCGCGCCCGGCGCACATGGCCGTCGCGCGTCACCACCCGCAGCTCGTAGGCCCAGCGCCCCTCACCCGCCCCCACCAGCTCGGCCGAGATCACCTTGCCCTGGAATTGCCGCTCGGCCACCGAATAGACCTCGCCCAGGGAGCGGATCTCGCCCTTCTCGCGCAGCCGCAGGGCCTCATTCTGGTCGTCCGATGTCGGTTTCGCGGTCTTGCTGTCGCCGTCGTCACCGGAGCCGCCGGACTCCCCGCCTTCGCCGCCCGAACCCCCGCCTGAGCCACCATCCGAGCCGCCCGACCCGCCATCCGAGCCGCCATCATCGCCGCCGCCGTCCCCGCCCCCATCATCACCGCCCCCATCATCACCGCCGCCATCATCGCCGCCGCCGTCGTCACCACCGCCGTCGTCGCCACCACCGTCGTCACCGCCGCCTTCGCCGCCGCCATCACCACCTTCACCGCCCCCGCCGCCGTTCCCGCCGCCATTGCCGCTATCGGCCGCGGCCGGGGTGGACAGCAGCAGCAGCGCCGGAAGCTCGGTGGCCGCCAGCAGGCACAACAACGCGGCGCCGCCGAGCAAGGCCCGGCGGCGCCTGGATGATGGAGGGAGGGCTTCGCTCACGCTCATTCCCGGTCTGTCCTCGACCGTGCTACGCCAGGGAACCTGAACGGCGCCTGAACGCCGCGTTAACCCTAGCATAGCCGGGCTCGGACCCGACCGCCGATTTCAGCGCGCCGGCACCGCCTGGCGCTGCTCGATCACCTTGTCGGCCAGCCGGCCGCTCAGCTCCTGCAGGTGATCGAAGCGATAGGTGAACTGGCCGACGCCGTAGGTGAGCGAGCGGAGCTCGATCACCAGGTCCTGCAGCTCCGATTGCGGCATCA
This sequence comes from Dongiaceae bacterium, assembly GCA_039808885.1. GTDB lineage: Bacteria > Pseudomonadota > Alphaproteobacteria > Dongiales > Dongiaceae > Dongia_A. The sequence goes on from JBDHTX010000008.1 coordinate 49,246, forward strand.
GGCATTCGACCACCTCCCAGCCGTCCCAGCCTTCCTTGCTGGCGATCTGCAGGATATGGCCGCGCCGACCGGTCACCAGGGAATGGACGCGCGAGGTCAGGCTGGCCGGCGCCGCGATGTCGACGGCGAAGATCGGCTCCAGCAGCACCGGCTGGCATTTCGGCATCGCCTCCTGCATCGCCATGCGCGCCGCGGTCTTGAACGCCATGTCGGAGCTGTCGACCGAGTGGTACTGGCCGTCGAACAGGGCGGCGGCAACGTCGACCACCGGGAAGCCGAGCGGACCCTTCGTCAGGTATTCGCGGATGCCTTCCTCCACCGAGCTGATGAAGGTGCGCGGCACCGCGCCGCCCACCACGCGGTCGTGGAACTCGAAGCCCTGGCCGCGCTCCAGCGGCCAGATCTCCACATGGACGTCGCCGAACTGGCCGTGGCCGCCGGATTGCCGCTTGAAGCGGGCATGCTGCTGCACCTTGCCGCGAATCGTCTCCTTGTAGCTGACCTGGGGCCGGCGCGACTTCACCGGCAGGTTGAAGCGCAGGCGCAGCCGCTCCAGCGCGATCTGCAGATGGATGTCGCCCTGGCCCTGCAGCAGCAATTCGTGGGTGTCGGGATCATGGCCGAAGCGCAGCGAGGGATCCTCCTCCGCCAGCTTGGCCAGCGCGGCGGTGAGCTTCACCTCGTCGTTGCGGTTCTCGGCATCGACCGCCAGCGCATAGAGCGGCGGCAGCGGCTCCGGCCACTTGAAGCCGGCGGGCGTCTTGCCGCTCGCCGTCAGCACATGGCCGGTCTGCAGGTGATCCATGCGACCGAGTCCGACCACCTCGCCGACGCCGGCGGTGGCGATCTTGTCGAAGCTGCCGCCCTTGGGGCGCAGCAGCGCGCCGATGCGCTGGCCGCTCAGGGTCTGGCCGTCGGTGAGCTGGCCGGCGAGCACGCGCGCCAGCGCGATCTTGCCGCTATGGGCCTGGTGATAGGTCTTGAACACCAGCGCCGCCGTCGCCTCGCCGTCGAGGCCGAGGCGCTTGCGCGCCGCCTCCGGTCCGGGCACGTCGTGGCGCAGGGTCTTCAGCAGCCGGCGCACGCCGAAATCGAGCTCCGCGGCGCCCATCAGGACCGGCACGATCAGGTCCCCGGCCAGGTCCTTCGACAGCTGCTGGTAGATCTCCTCCTTGCTCGGCACCGCGTCGCTCAGCAGCTGCTCGAGCAGGTGGTCGTCGAAATCGGCCAGATGCTCCAGCATCTGTCCGCGCGCTTCCTGCTCGCGCGGCAGTATGTCCTCGGGCAGCTTCACCAGGTCGGAGGGCGCGCCGGGGTGATAGCGATAGGCGCGCTCGCTCACCAGATCGACATAGCCGGCGACTGCATCGCCGTTCTTGCCCGCCTCGCGGATCGGCACCTGGCGCAGCACCAGCGGCCGGCTGGAAACCGCCTGGAGCGCGTCCATCACGTCGCGCACGCGCAGGCCGGCATGATCCATCTTGTTGACGAAGAGGAGGTGCGGAATCTTGTGGTCGTCGAGATACTTGAAGATCGGCGCGAGGGTCAGCGCCTTTTCCGTCTGCGGCTCCGCCACCACGATGGCGATGTCGGCGGCCAGCACGGCGTTGCGCATGTCCTGCGACAACTCGACCGCGCCGGGGCAATCCAGGAACGTCCATTTCTCGCCCAGGAATTCGGCGGTGGCGGCGGAGACTTCCACGGACATGCCGCGGGCGCGCGCTTCCGGCGCGCTGTCGCCGACCATCGTATGGTCCTTGGCACTGCCCTTCTTGCTGATGGCGCCGGTGACGAAGAGGAGGCTCTCGAGGAGCGTCGTCTTGCCGCTGGAGTAAGGTCCGACGATCGCGGCGCAACGCGGCGCCGTAGGTGCTCTGCCAGCCATGAATCTGTCCCTCCCACGTTTTGTGGGCCACGGGACCGGTGATTCTGGGCGCCGGCTTGCCGCGGCCCATTTCCCTGTGACGACGCGGGTATGATTTCAGCCTTGGCAGCCGCCCGCAAGGCGGATTCGATGCGGCATTGCGACATAGGCCGTCCGGCCCCGTTGCGCCGGCGCGCGAGGCATAAATCCCGTTAATCCGCCGGCCAGCCCGCCCGTCATTCCCCCGGCAGGCCATGGCGGCGGCGCCAGCGCGGATAGGCGTCGCGCACAGGCCTCCGGCGTGGAAGTTGTCGACGATCGCACCGGCGTCTTGGGCGAAGCGCAAGGCGGCGCCGACCAGTTCCGGGAGTCCCCGCTCGACGCGGCAGGTCACCACGCGCAGGGTCGACAGCGCGCCCAATGCCAGTCCGGCGAGGTCGGGATGGTTGGTCAGGCATGGCATGACGACAAGGGGTTCGCGCCGCGCGCACAGGCGCGCCGGCAGGCCCTCCGGCGTCGCGCGCGCCCGCGTTGTTCTCGAATCCGGCGCCGGTCCAGCGCCAGTGCTCGGCCCCGCGCCCGCCGCGCGCCTGGGCCGGCTTCACGAACAGGTCGATGCGCGGCAGCGCCGGTTCCGCATTCTTCCATTCCGGCACGCCGCCCGCGAGCAGCGCGATGATGCGCGCATGCGGCAGGCCAGCGGCGGCGCAGGCTTCGGCGAACCGATCCTTGCGCGCGAAGACATGGTTCTTGTGCGGCCCGTCCTTGAGGATGGTGAAGACGCCATGCTTGGTCTCGCCCCGGAGCAGATTGAGCTGCGCCCGCGCGCGCTGCTCGGGGCGGAACAACTCGAACATGTAGTACTGGTGCGGCCAGAGGCCGGCCCGCAGCGAGCGACCGCCCGGAAACACGCCGCGCCCGCCCGCCATGTCGCGGCAACTGCCAGGCCAGGATCGACACCAGCGCCACCAGCGGCCACAGCCCGCGCGCCGCCAAATTGCCCAGCCGCCGCGGCCAGCCCATCAGGCCGAGCTTGGCCGCCCGGTCGATCCGCCGCAGCTCCGTCAGGCTGACGCCCGCGGTCGCCACGCGTCCTGATCCCAACGGCGGAAAAGTCTTTTGCAACATGGGCTTGATTGTGCCTCGCGCGGGCCCTCGCGGGAACCCGGCGCGGCGCGGCGGATGCAGCTCCTGCAAAATTAATAAATGACTGGTCAGTTACTTATTGACTCCGGCGAAAGGCGGGCGTATCTCCCGCCGCATGACGCAGCCGACCGCCAATCCGGATTCACCCGCCGAGCCCGGCACGCCGCCGCGCTGGCGCCGCCGCGCCGCCGACCGGCCCCAGGAGATTCTCGACGCCGCCCTCACGGTCTTCGTCGCCAAGGGCTTCGCCGCCACGCGCCTGGACGATGTCGCCGCCGCGGCCGGCATCTCGAAGGGCCTGCTCTATCGCTACTTCGACAACAAGGCGGAGCTGTTCAAGGCGATGGTGCGGGCGATGCTGGTCAGCACCATCCGCAGCGCCGCCGACCAGGTCGCGCGCAGCGCCAGCGCGGCCGAGGCGCTCGACCGCTTCTTCGAGCAGATGAAAGCGGTGGCGGGCGACCCGCGGCGCTCGGCGATCCCCAAGCTGGTGATCAGCGAAGCCAGCAGCTTCCCGGAAATCGCCGTTTTCTATCTCGGTGAAGTGATCAATCCGGCGCTCGCGCAGCTCACCGCCCTGATCCGCATGGGCATCGAGTCCGGCGAGTTCCGCGCGGTCGATCCGGGCAACACGGCGCGATTGCTGGTGGCGCCGTTCCTGATGACCGTGATCTGGCGCCACACCTTCGCGCAGCACGAAGTGGGCACCTTCGACCCGGCGGCGTTGTTCAGCCAGCACCGGGAAATCCTGCTGCATGGCCTGACGGCGGATGCGAAGGCATCCGGCGGCCGGCGTGGACGGAGGTCGTCATGACCAGATTGCACGTGCTTCTGCTGTGCGCCGCGGCGCTCGGCCTCGCCGCCTGCGATCGCGGCGCGCCCGAGGCCTGGCAAGGCTATGTCGAGGCCGAATACACCTATGTCGCGCCGCTCGCCTCCGGCCGCATCACCGCGCTCGACGTGGCGCGCGGCGATCTGGTGACGGCCGGCCAGCCGCTCTTCGCGCTGGAGGACGATGCCGAGCGCGCCGCACGCGACCGGGCCGAGGCCGAACTGGCCCAGGCCGAGGCCGATCTGGCCGATCTGCAGAAGGGCGAGCGGCCCGAGGACCTCGCCATCATCCAGGCCCAGCTCGACAAGGCGCGCGCCTCGCTGTCGCTCTCCGTGCCCCGCTTGGCCCGGCGCGAGAAGATGGTGAAGGGCAGCATCATCGGCGAGGAGGAACTGGATTCCGCCAAGGCCGCGATCCTCAGCGACCGCGGCAACATCGCCGAATACGAGGCGCGCCTCACGGAGGCCCAGCTGCCGGCCCGCGCCGACAAGATCGCGGCGGCGGAGAAACTGGTGCAGGCGCGGCAGGCCGCGCTGGCCGATGCGTCCTGGCAATTGTCGCGGCGCCAGGAATCCGCCCCGGTCGCCGGCCGGGTCGAGGATGTCTACTACCGCCTCGGCGAGACCGCCTCCGCCGCGCAGCCGGTGGTGAGCCTGCTGGCGCCGGAGAATCTGAAGCTGCGCTTCTTCGTGCCCGAACCCGAGCTGGCGCGCCTCGCCATCGGGCAGAAGGTGACCGTCGCCTGCGACGGCTGCGCTCCCGGCCTGACCGCGACCATCAGCTTCATCGCCCGCGCGGCCGAGTTCACCCCGCCGGTGATCTACAGCCTGACCCGGCGGGAAAAGCTGGTCTTCCTGGTCGAGGCGAGACCGGATGACCTGACACAGCCCTGGCATCCGGGCCTGCCGGTCGATATCGGCGTCGCGGCGGCCGGATCATGAATGCGACCGATCTCGCCCCCTCGAATTTGGCGATCGATGTGCGCGGCCTCGCCAAGAGCTTCGATGGCCGCACCGTGGTGCATGACCTGACCCTGCAGGTGGCGAAAGGCCAGATCTACGGCTTCCTCGGCCCCAATGGCAGCGGCAAGACCACCTCCATCCGCATGCTCTGCGGGCTGCTGAAGCCGGATGCCGGCAGCGGCACCTGCCTCGGCTACGACGTCATCAACGAGACCGACGCGATCAAGAAGCAGGTCGGCTACATGACGCAGAAGTTCGGACTCTACGAGGACCTGACCATCCAGGAGAATTTGCAGTTCGTCGCCCGCGTCTTCGGTTTGGATAACCGCGCGCGCCGCGTCGCCGACGCGCTCGAGCGCCTGGGGCTGGGCCAGCGGCGCAACCAGCTGGCCGGCGCCCTCTCCGGCGGCTGGAAGCAGCGCCTGGCGCTGGCCGCCTGCATGCTGCACGAGCCCAAATTGCTGCTGCTCGACGAGCCCACCGCCGGCGTCGACCCCAAGGCGCGGCGCGATTTCTGGGACCAGATCCACGTCATGGCGGCCCAGGGCATCACCATCCTGGTCTCCACCCACTACATGGACGAGGCCGAGCGCTGCCACGAGATCGTCTACATCGCCTATGGCCGCCTGCTCACCGCCGGGCCGATTGCCCAGGTGATCGAGGAAGCCGGTCTCACCACCTGGGCGGTCTCGGCCAAGGACGGCGACGGCGCCGGCATCGCCGAGCTCTCGCGCGAGCTTGCCGGAAAACCCGGCATCGACGCGGTGGCCGCCTTCGGCGCGGGCCTGCATGTCGGCGGCCGCGATGCGGCGGCGCTGGAGCGCGCCATCGCCCCCTATCGCGAGAGCAGCGAGCTCACCTGGCTGCGCACCCAGCCGAATTTGGAAGACGTCTTCATCGACCTGGTCGCCCGCGCCGAGGCGGAAGCGGACCCCCGCAACGGCAAGGCGGCGTGAGATGACGAGACTAGGTATAGCGCGCCGACTCGCTGGGCTCCTTCCCCCCTTGCGGGGGAAGGTGGGGAAGGGGGGTGTTGCAGCGCCGAACCCATCAACAAAGAGTCATCACTTGCCATCGCCTGCGGCGATGCGTGCGCGCAGCGCACGACCCCCCTTCCGGCTGCGGCTAAGCTCACTACGCTCGCTAAGCCTCCGCTGCCTTCCCCCGCAAGGGGGGAAGGATGTTTGCGGCGAAGGAAGGTCATGATGACCTTCTGGTCCCGCTTCCTCGCCGTCTTCATCAAGGAATTCGTGCAGATGCGGCGCGACCGCATCACCTTCGCGATGATGGTGGGCGTGCCGCTGATGCAGCTGATCCTGTTCGGCTACGCCATCAATTCCGACCCCAAGGCGCTGCCGACGGCGGTCGTCATGGGCGAGAACACCACCTTCGCCCGCTCCATCGTCACCGCCCTGCAGAACTCGGCCTATTTCAAGATGGACGGACCGCCGGTGAGCGAGGCGGAAGCGGACAAGCTGCTGCGTCTCGGCGAAGTCCAGTTCGTGGTCACCATCCCGGTGGACTTCACCCGCGACGTGCTGCGCGGCCGGCGGCCGACCCTGCTGGTCGAGGCCGATGCCACCGACCCGGCGGCGACCAGCAACGCCATCGCCGCCCTCATCAGCCTGAACCAGACCGCCCTCGACCACGATTTGACCGGGCCGCTCGCCGAGGTGAAGACCGCGCCGGCGCCCTTCAACCTGCAGATCCACCGCCGCTACAACGAGGAAGGCATCACCCAGTTCAACATCGTTCCCGGCCTGATGGGCGTCGTCCTCACCATGACCATGGTGATGATGACCGGGCTTGCCATGACGCGGGAGCAGGAGCGCGGCACCATGGAGAATTTGCTCGCCATGCCGATCCGCCCGCTCGAGGTCATGCTGGGCAAGATCGCGCCCTACATCTTCGTCGGCTACGTCCAGGTGGCGATCATCATCCTGGCCGCGCATCTGCTGTTCCAGGTGCCGGTGCTGGGCTCGCTACCGCTGCTGATGGGGGCCGCGATCTTCTTCATCGCCGCCAACCTGGCGGTGGGCTTCACCTTCTCGACCCTCGCCAAGAGCCAGATGCAGGCGATGCAGCTCTCCTTCTTCTATTTCCTGCCGTCGCTGCTCTTGAGCGGCTTCATGTTCCCCTTCCGCGGCATGCCCATCTGGGCGCAATGGATCGGCGAGGTCCTGCCGCTGACGCATTTCCTGCGCATCATCCGCGGCATCATGCTGAAGGGGAACGTGCCGGCCGAGGTGTGGCCCAATCTGTGGCCCATCGCGGCGTTCATGCTGGTGGCGATGGGGCTGGCGCTGCTGCGATATCGAAGAACGGTGGCGTAGAGATCAAAGTCGGAAAGAGGATCTGACGATGCTTCCGAAGAAGGTTCTTATGGTTGCGACATTCTTGGCGGAATTTGCCATGCCGGCCCATGCCGCCGTTGATGGGGCTCTGCTTATGAAGGCCTGCAAGCAAGAGGATGCCGCATCTGGGTTCTGTATAGGCTTTATCGCCGGGGTGCTGGATACGGTGGACGCACAGAATCCAAACTGCAACAGCCGCCGAGGAGAGAAGCTGAATGCGGATGAGTTCGTTCGCATCATACTAAACAGGCTGGACGCTGATCCAAATTCATCCGACTTGCTGGGTACGGAGCTCATCCAGACCGCATTTCCCTGTGAGTAACAGGGCAGCAGGATTCTATCCCAATTTGTCCCCGCCGCGTTCCCTGAAGAACGCGTCCGAATAGGGATACCACCACCCCTGCAGCTCCGCCTTGGGGTCGAACATCACCATCTTGGGCTGGCGGAAGGCGTTCAAGCCCAGGCGGCTGAGCGACCGGCCCAACCCGCTCGCCTTCCAGCCGCCGAAGGGCAGCGCGTCGTTGTCGCCGAGCACGTTGTTGACCCAGACCATGCCGCATTCCAGCCGCTCGGTCGCGGCCATCGCCTCGTCGAGCTTGTTGGTATAGATCGCGGCGCCCAGGCCGTAGCGCGAGGCGTTCGCCAGACCAATGGCCTCGTCCAGGCTCTTCACCTTGAGGACGGGCGCCACCGGGCCGAACAGCTCGGCGCGGACGATGGCCATGTCTGGCGTGACGCCAGTCAGCACCGTCGGCTCGCAATACCAGCCGACATTGCGACCCTTCGGAATGCCGCCGCCGCAGGCAACTTTCGCACCCTGGGCCACCGCCTCGTCGACCAGGCGCATGACCTTGTCGCGCGCGGCCTGGCTGACCAGCGGGCCGATCTCCACGTTGGAAAGGCCGGGGCCGACGCGCAGCTCCTTCGTGCGCGCCACCATCCGCGCGACGAAGGCATCGTGGATCTTCTCATGCACCAGCACCCGCTCGGTCGCGGTGCAGACCTGGCCCGAGAGGTGGAAGGCCGCCGTCACCGCCGCGGCGGCCGCCACGTCCGGGTCGGCGCTGTCCATGACGATGAGGGGATCGCTGCCGCCCGCCTCGATGACGCAGGGCTTCAGCCGCGCGCCGCAGGCTGCCGCCACCTTCTGGCCCGCCTCGACGCTGCCGGTGAAGGCGACCACCTTCACCCGCTCGTCGGCGATCAAGGCCTGCGCCGTCTCGGCGCCGCCGGTGACGCAGGAGACGAGGCCGGCAGGCAGGCTGGCGAAATGCTCCATGAACTTCAGCGTGCAGAGCGAGGTGGCCGGGGCCGGCTTGATCACCACCGCGTTGCCGACGGCGAGCGAGGCCGCGACGGTGAAGGCCATCAGCACGATGGGGAAGTTGAAGGGCAGGATATGGGCGCTGATCCCGTAGGGGAAATACTTGGCGTATTGCAGCGAGCCCGGCGCGGTCGGCCCGGCGAGGAAGCCGCCATCGTCGCGCGCGATCTCCGCATAGTAGCGGAAGATCGATCCGACATTCAGCAGCTCGCCCACTGCTTCGCTGTAGGGCTTGCCCATTTCCAGCGTCATCAGCCGGGCGACATCGCCCTGCGCGCCCTTCTCCATCGCATCGGCCACGCGATGGAGCGCCGCGGCGCGGCTCTTGCCGTCGACCATTGCCCAGCCGCGCTGGGCGACCAGCGCAGCCTCGAGCGCCGCGTCGATCTGCGCCGTACCACAGAGCGAGATGCGCCCGACGACCGAGAGATCGGCGGGATTGACCACGTCCTGCAGGGTGGCGCCCGGCGCGTGATGGAATGCGCCGCCGGCAAAGATGTGGCCGGCCGAGGGATCGAAGCTCATCGGATCATGTAGACCTTGCGCACCGTCTCATGCACCCGGCAGGTCCCTTTCCAGTCCTTCGGGAAGAAGGCGATGGTGTCCGGCTTGATCTCGATCACCTCGCCGGACTCATGGGTGTAGGTGCAGCGGCCGAGCAGGAAGTGGCAGAACTCGTCGCGCGTCACATGGCAATTCCAGTAGCCGGGCGTGCAGACCCAGATGCCGGTCTCGTTCTCGCCATTCGGCCCCTTGTGCAGCAGCACGCCGGAGGTGTGCGAGGCGCCCTCGATCATGGTCGGGATCACGCCCCAATCCTTGAGCTCGGTGACGGTCTTCGGGTCGTAGAGAACAGGCGTCTTCATCACTCTTCACTCCAAATGAAATCAGCGCAGCATGTAGACGTTGCGCAGGGTCTCGTGCACCACGCAGGTGCCTTTCCACCCGGCAGTGAAATGCACGCAGGTGCCGGGCCGCACCTCGATCACCTCGCCGGTGTCGCGGGTGTAGGTGGCGCGGCCGGCGATGAAATGGCAGAACTCGTCGCGCGGGATGGAAAGCGGCCAGGCGCCCGGCGTCACCACCCAGAGCCCCGTCTCCGGCTCGTTGTTCGGCCCCTTGAACAGGAGCCGGCCGCTCGACTTCGAGGGGCCGGCGGTGCAATCCGGCTGCACGCCCCAATCCGCGAGGTCGTCGAAGGTGAGCGCATTGTAGATATGCGGCGCCGAGGATTTCAGCGTGTCGGTCACGGCTGGTAGCTCCCCTTGGTGGCGATCTCGGCCAGGATGTTCGCGGCCTTCACCGTGCCCTTGGCGGATTGCATGTGTTTCGCCACCTCGGCGAGACGCGCCTTCATGCCCTGATCGGCGATGAGTCGGGCGATCATCCCGCTCAGCTGCTCGTCGGTCCAGGTGTAGCGCGGCAGCTGGTCGCCATAGCCGGTGTCGTGGATGCGCGCGGCATTGTCCAGCCCATCCCAGCAGAACGGCATGATGATGGCAGGCTTGCCGAAGAACAAAGCCTCGTTGAACGAGTTGTTGCCGCCGTGATGGATGAACAACGACACGTGCGGAATGACCGCCGGCTGCGGGAACCAGGATTCCAGGTGCACGTTGCCCGGCACGTCCTTGTACTCGCCGATATAGTCGCCGACATTCATCAGGAAGCGGTAGGGCAGCCTGGCGAACAGCGCGATCATGCGCTGGTAGAGCTCGACATCGGCGGCACCCAGCGAGCCGTAGCTGACATAGATCAGCGGCTTGTCGTTGTTGGTCTTGAATTGCGGCACCTTGTACTCGCCCTCGTCGCGCACGCAACCCTCGAGATACTGGAACCGCTTCGGATCGAGCGGATGGCGGCGCTTGAAGGCGAGCGGCTTCGGATAGAGCAGCAAATTCATCGAGGGCGAGGCCTCGAAGAACTCGCCCAGCGGATAGGGCGCATGGCCGACCTTGGCCAGGAACTCGTTGAAGCGCGCATGGGTCGGCTTCACCAAATCGAGGAAACGGTCCTCGAAGGCCTTGAAGCCGGCCTTGTCGTTCTCATGGCAGCCGGAGAGATGCGGCGGGATGTCGGGATCGGGGATCTCGTTCTCCGAGCAGGAGATGATGCGCACCCACGGGCAGCCGGCGCGCTTGATGGCCGGGAACAGGATCACGTTGTCGACCGCGACCAGGTCCGGCTTGATGCGCTGCAGATGGGCGTTCAGCGCATCCTCGGCGATGATGGCGGAATCGACGATCGCCTCCCAGACCGGAATGACATAGGTCGGCAGCTGGTCGATGGGCGAGAGGCGGAAATGCGGCTTCTTCTCGGCGATGAAATTGGCCCAGAACTTGGCGATCTCCTCGTCCGACATGCCGCCGGACATGTCGACCAGGTTCTCCTCGAAGCCGTATTTCTCGAACACGCCCTTGAAGCCGCGGTCGCAGACGAAGACCGGGTTGTGGCCGTCCTTCTTCAATTGCTGCGCGATGCCGACGCAGTTGAGCGCCGGCCCGAACGCGGCCTCGGGGAACAATACGATCGTCTTGCCCATCAATTCCTCCCACTCCTCAAACGGTCACTCTCAATCCTGCAGCAGCACGGCCTGATCGGCCTGCCAGCTGAGCCAAACCTGGTGCCCGCGCCCGAGCTGCGCCGCCAGCGGATGCCCGGCGGCGAGCCGCGCGATGATGGGGCGCTCCAGCCCCGCCACGAGCACATGCGCGATGACGTCCTGGCCCAGGAAAGCGGCGCCTTCCACCTGGCCGGCGAGCGCGCCCGCCTGCGCCGCCGCCGACAGATGCACCCGCTCCGGCCGGATCGCCAGCAGGTTGCCGCCGCCCGTCGGCGCCGGGACCGTGCCAAGGCCGCGCGCCTCGAAAACGCCGCCCCGCGCCTCGCCCGGAATGAAGTTCATCAGGCCGATGAAATCCGCGGCAAAGCGGCTGGCCGGCCGGTCATAGAGCGCGCGCGGCGTATCCAGCTGCACGATGCGGCCGTGATCCAGCAGCGCAATGCGGTCGGCCAAAGTCAGCGCCTCCTCCTGGTCGTGGGTCACCACGACGAAGGCGATGCCGCTATCCTGCTGCAGCTTCTTCAGCTCGATCTGCATCTGCTCGCGCAGCTTGCGGTCCAGCGCGCCCAGGGGCTCGTCCAGCAGCAGCACCTTGGGCCGCTTGACCAGCGCGCGGGCCAGGGCCACGCGCTGCTTCTGGCCGCCGGAGAGCTGCCCCGGCTTGCGCCGCGCGTAATCCGACATGCGCACCAGGGCCAGCGCCGCGTCCACCCGGCGGCTCAGCTCGGCGCCCCGCACGCCCTCCATCTCGAGCCCGTAGGCGACGTTGCCGGCGACGTTCATATGCGGGAACAGCGCATAGGATTGGAACATGAGGTTGACCGGCCGCCGGTTCGCCTTCAGCGCCGTGATATCGGAGCCCGACAGCACCACGCGGCCCTCATCCGGTGTCTCGAAGCCGGCGACCACGCGCAGCAGGGTGGTCTTGCCGCAGCCGGAGGGTCCGAGGATGGCGAAGAACTCGCTTTCGTTCACCGTCAGGCTCAGCTTGTCGACCGCCGTGACCGGGCCGAATCGCTTGGTGATTCCCTGGATCTCGAGCAGCGGCCTGGTCATGCGGCCTCCCGGTTCAGGCGCTGCGACAGCAGCACCAGGAAGAAGGAGAAGCCGATGACGATGGTGGCGATGGCGTTGATCTCCGGCGTCACGCCGAAGCGGATCATGGCGTAGATCTGCATCGGGAAGGTGGTCGAGCCCTGCCCCGCCCCGGCAGTGAAATAGGCGATGATGAACTCGTCGATGGAGAGCGTGAAGGAGAGCAGCGCCGCCGCGATCACCCCGGGCGCGATCACCGGCAGGGTGACGCGGCGGAAGGTCGTCACCTCGCTCGCCCCCAGGTCGATCGAGGCCTCGACGATGGACCGGTCGAAATTCTTCAGCCGCGTGCGCACCACGGTGCAGACGAAGGCGATGTTGAACACCGCATGCGACAGGATGATGGATTGCAGCCCCAGGCTCATGTTCAAGAGCGTGTAGAAGGACAGCAGCGCGATCGCCAGCACGATGTCGGGAATGATCATCGGCGCCGCCACCAGGGCGTCGAGCCAGGGATTCGGCTTGCCTTCCTCCAGCCCCATCGCCAGCAGGGTGCCGATGAAGGTGGAGACGAGGGTGGAGATTACCGCGACGATGAACGAATTGCCGGCGGCACCCAGGATCTTCGGGTTGGCAAGCAGCTTGCCGTACCATTCGGTGGAGAAACCGGTCCAGGTGGTCGGCAGGCCGCTCTTGTTGAAGGAGAGCGCGATCAGCACCAGGATCGGCACATAGAGGAAGACGTAGACCAGGCCGAGATGGCTGTTGAGCCAGAGCTTGATCGGATCGGCCTTCATCGCGGCGCTCCCGCCGGCACGCCGCGCGCCTCGGTGGCACCCGAGGCGCGGTTGGCGAAGACCGCCTGGCCGAACAGCAGCGCCAGCATGATCAGCACCAGGATGAAGCCGAGCGCCGAGCCCATCGGCCAGTCGCGCGCCGAGAGATACTGGCTGTAGATGAGGTTGCCCAGCATCGGCCGCTGCCCGCCGCCCAACAAATCGGGTGTCACGAAATTGCCGATCGAGAGCACGAAGACGAAGACCGCGCCGGCGGCGATGCCGGGCACGGTCAGCGGCAGGGTCACGCGCCGGAAGGTGGTCCAGGCGGAGCCGCCGAGATCGAAGGAGGCCTCGCGCAGTTCCGGTCCCAGGCGCGAGATCGAGCTGTAGAGCGCCAGGATGACGAAGGGCACGTAGTTGTAGACCAGGCCCAGAACGATGGCGAATTCGTTGTAGAGCAGCGGCAGCGGCCTATCGATGACGCCGAGGCCTTCCAGGCCGCGGTTGATCAGCCCCTCGTTGTTGAGCAGCACGATCCAGGCATAGGTGCGGATCAGGTAGTTGCTCCAGAAGGGCAGCATGGCGAGGACCAGCAGCGACATCTGGCGATGGCGCGGCTGGATGGCGATGGCATAGGCGGCGGGATAGCCGATCAGCAGCGCGACGAGGGTGGCGGTGCCGGCGATGCGCACCGAATCCAGGAAGATGCGCGCGAACAGCGACGAGGCGACGCGGCCGTAATTCTCCGCCGTCAGCGTGTAGACGATCCCGCCATAGGTGCCGCGCTCGAACAGGGAATAGGCGAAGATGATCAGGCACGGCAGCACCAGGAACAGGGCCAGATAGCCCAGTCCGGGTGCGAGCAGGATGGTGCGGCGGGACATCACGCCGCCCCCACAGCAAAAAACCCTTCCCCCCTTGCGGGGGAAGGCAGCGAAGCCTTAGCGAGCAAAGCGAGCTTAGGCGCAGCCGGAAGGGGGGTGCGCGCCTGCAGGCGCGCCATCGCCGGAGGCGATACTAAGCGGAGACTCTTCGTCGATGAACTCGGCGCTGCATCACCCCCCTTCCCCACCTTCCCCCGCAAGGGGGGAAGGGGCAGAGCGAGTCTGCCGTCGGGAAGGAAGGCCAAGATGAACTCACTACTTACTGGAACGTGATCTCGGTGACCGTCTCGGTGTAGAGCTTCTGCCCGTCACCCAGGTCGCGCAGCTGCTCCTGCTTCATCAAATCGGCCGGCGTGATGCCGATATTCGGATATTGCGCGATCAGCGCCGGATCGAGCGCCTCCATCGCCTTCTGGTTCGGCACCTTGTAGAGGATGTTCTCCGCCACCCACTTGTGCACCTCGGGGCGCAGCACGTAGTTGATGAAGGCCATGGCGGCGTCCTTGTTCTCGGAGGCCTGGGTCACCGTCATGGTGTCGACCCACATGTCGCTGCCTTCCTTCGGCACCACGAACTTGATCTGCGGGTTCTCGGCGATGCCGTAATTGCACCAGCCGTCCCAGGCATGCACCAGGCTCGCCTCGCCGGAGACCAGCTTGGAATAGAACGTCGTGTCGTCATAGGCGAGCAGCGACTTCTTCGCCTCGATCAGCAGGTCCTTGGCCTTGCCGACCTCGCCCGCATCGACCGAGTTGACCGAGAAGCCCAGAGCCTTCAGACCCGCCGCCATCAGCCAGCGGTCGGTCTTCAGCATGGTGATCTTGCCCTTGAGCGCGTCGGCCGGCTTCAGCATGTCCATCCAGCTGGTCGGCGCGGGCGAGACCAGGTCGCTGCGATAGCAGAGGCCCGTGGTGCCCCAGGCATAGGGCACGGAGAAATGGTTGCCCGGGTCGTAGGCGAGGTTCTGCGCCTCGGGATACAGGTTGGCGAGGTTGGGAATCTTCGCCGGGTCGAGGTCGGCGATCAGGCCCAGCTTCTTCAGCGCCTCGGCGAAGGGCGAGGAGACGAACAGCACGTCATAGCCCTTGCCGCCGCCGGCCGTGACCTTGCCCATGATCTCTTCGTTGGTGGCATGGACCGACATCTCCGCCTCGATGCCGGTCTCCTTGGTGAAGTTGGCCAGCAATTCGGGCGGCATGTAGCCGTCCCAGTTGGAGATGACGATCTTGCCTTCGGCGAAGGCGTGGCCGCCGAACGCCGACATGACGCAAGCGAGCGCCGCCGCCCGCAACAACCCTGCACGCATGGTGAAGCCTCCCTGGTTTGAGCCCCCGTGACCGGATGTCTCGTCGGAGCGCCCGGCCGTTTCATTGGCGTGATTGTATTTTTGTGCTAGAAAATACGTCAAGCGCCAAGACTGTATAATTTCGCGAGATAATACAATCGTGCCTGCTCCTCGCCGCAGAGCTTCGACCCATCGTCCGGCCGCCCAGGAAGAGCTGGCCGACCGGCTGGCGCATTGGTTGCGTCGGCAGGATCTGAAGCCGGGCGATCACCTGCCGGAGCGGCTGGCCACCGAGGCGTTTCACGTGTCGCGCACGCCGGTGCGGGCGGCCTTCGCCCTGCTGGTCGCGCGCGGCCTGCTGGAGCGGCGTGACCGGCGTGGATTTTTCATCGCCGGCGACCCGCAGGCGGCGGCCGAGACCCCGGAGCCGACCGGCCTGCACGCCGCGATCCTGCGCGACCGTTTCTCCAAGCGCCTGGAAAGCGAGGTGACCGCCGCGCGCCTGATGAAGCGCTACCGCGTCAGCCGCGCCGAGGCGCTGCGGGCGCTCACCCGGCTGCAGCAGGAAGGCATCGTCGAGCGGGCGCTCGGCCAGCGCTGGGTCTTCCTGCCGGCGCTGGATTCGCTGCGCTCGCAGGAGGAGAGCCACCGCTTCCGCCTGATCCTGGAGCCGGCGGCGTTCCTGCAGCCCGGCTTCGCGCTCGACCGCCGCCGCGCCCGCGACCTGCGCCTGGCGTTGAACGAGATGATCCTGCAGGGCCCGGCCCTGCTCGACATGAAGCGCGTGCTGGACACCGACATCGCCTTCCACGAGGCGATGGGCGATGCCTCGCAGAACCGCTTCCTGGCCGATGCCATCCGCCGCCAGAGCCGGCTGCGCCGCCTCGCCACCTCCTCGATGCAGGTGCCGCCGCCGCGCCTGATCGAATCCTGCCGCGAGCATCTGGCGATCCTGGACGCGGCGGAAGCCGGCGACCTGGCGCGCGCGGCCGAGCTGATGCGCGAGCACCTGGCCGCCTCGCTGCGGGCGCGGCCCGGCTTCGTCAATCGCGGCGCCCCGCCGATGCTGGGCGGATTGCGCCGGGCGGGGTGAGCAGCGCATGACCAAACCGCTCACCATCGCCTTCCTGCCGGAGGCCGCGTACGGCGCCTCGCTCAATTGCGTCGCCATCGCGCAGGAGCTGCGCGATCTCGGCCATCGCCCGGTCTTCCTCTGCGATCCGGGCTTCGCCGGCATGTTCCGCAACTACGGCTTCGAGGAGGTGCCGGTCTCGCTGTCGCCGCTGAAATCGGAGGCCGAGATCGCCGATTTCTGGCAGCGCTTCATCGACCAGCACCGGCCGCATTTCCACCTTACGCCGCGCGAGCAGATCGCCACCTATGAGCTGCCGGCCTGGAACGCCATCGTCGACAGCGCGATCCATGCCGAGCCGGCACTGAGAAAGGCGCTGGCCAGGCTGAAGCCCGACGCCATCTGCCTCGACAACGTGGTGTTCTTCCCCGCCATCGCCCATGCCGGCTGTCCCTGGGTGCGCATCGTCTCCTGCGCCGAGACGGAGATTCCCGACGACAACGTGCCGCCCTATACCTCGGGCCTGCCCGCCGCCGACCAGCGCGACTGGGGCGCGTTCCGCGCCGCCTATCGCGATACGCTGAAACCGGTGCATGACCGCTACAACGCCTTCCTGGTCTCGGTCGGAGAGCCCAAGCTCGCCCCGGGCGAGTTCCTGCAGCAGTCGCCCTGGCTCAACCTGCTGCTGACCCCGGAGGCGATCGCCTATCAGCGCCGCCAGCCGCTCGATCCACGGCGCTTCGCCTATATCGGCGGCGCGGTCCGCAGCGAAGCGCCCTACGAGCTGCCGTATTTCCCGCAGCACAACGACAAGCCGCTGATCTATGTCGGCTTCGGCTCGCTGGGCGCGGCCGACACCGACCTGTTCCGGCGCCTGATCGAGACCTTCGCCGCAGCGCCCTATCGCGTGCTGATGTCGGTCGGACCCTATAAGGACAGCTACGAGCACGTCCCCGACAACATCCACCTGGAATACTGGTACCCGCAGCCTGCGGTCATTCCGCAGGTCGACCTCTTCATCCATCACGGCGGCAACAATTCACTGAACGAGGCGCTGACCTTCGGCAAGCCGTCCCTGGTCATGCCCTATTGCTGGGACGGCCACGACAACGCCCAGCGGGTGACCGAGCTCGGCCTCGGCCGAAGCCTGACGCGCTATGACTGGAGCGGCCCGGAGCTGCTGGCGGCGGTCAGGGGGTTGCTGGAGGACGCGGCGATGCAGCGCCGGCTGCGCGACCTCAGCGCGCGGATGCGGACAGAAAGCGCACGCCGCCGCGCGGCGGAGTTGATCTTGGCCACCGCCGAAGCCGGCGTCGTGCCGCGCGCGCCGCACCGGGGGGCGACCGCCCCCGCGCGGTAGCCGGCCGCGAGGCGGCTGGTGATCCGGCGCCCACGTCGCTCCGTAAGAGGATGAGGGCCGCACTGCGCGCGCCAAAACGGCCCGCAATTCGCAGCATGAGGGACGCATGCACCGCCTCTGGACCGGTTTTCGCATTCTCGCGCTCTGCGCCTGGCCGCTGATCGGCGCCGGCGCGGTCTGGGCCGAGGCGTTGCCCGCGACCTTGCCGCCAAGCGCACATCCGGCGAGCCAAGGTCCGGCCGGAATCGACCCGGTCGGCCTCTATGGCGCGGAGGCGCGCTACGACATCCTGCGCGACGGCGAGAAAGTCGGCACCCATGCGCTCACCTTCCGCCGCACGCCGATCGGTCTGTCGGTCGAGTCGCGATCCGACATCGAGGTAAAGCTGTTGTTCCTCTCCGCCTATTCCTTCCGCTACCAGTCGACCGAGCATTGGCGCGGCGGCAGGCTGGCGCAGCTCTATGCCGCCAGCAACGACAATGGCCAGGCGCAGCGGGTTGAGGCGCGCGCCGAGCAGAACCGGATGAGCTACCGGGTGGCCGGCGGCGCCTGGCAGACCGGCCAGCCTGTCCTGCCCACCACGCATTGGGCGATGCCGCGGCCGGGCCCGGCGACCCTGCTCAACACGCTGACCGGCAATCTCAACCAGGTGGAGATCCAGGACGCGGGGCGCGAGGCGGTGCAGATCGGCGCCACCGCCGTCACCGCGCGGCGCTTCGTCTATTCCGGCGATCTGGCGATCGAGTCCTGGTATGACGCGGACGGCCGCTGGATCAAGCTGCGCTTCCGGGCCGAAGACGGCTCCACGATCGAGTATCTCTGCAGCACCTGCGCCGGCTCGACCGATTCGGCGGGCATCGAGTGACGCCTGCGCCGGGCGTCCTGTGGCTGACCGGCGCCAGCGCCGGAATCGGCCGCGCCCTCGCGCTGCGCCTCGCCCGCGACGGCTGGCGCGTGGCCGCGAGCGCGCGGCGGGACGGCGAACTCGCGGCGCTGCAAGCCGAGGCGCACGGGCTGCCCGGCGAGGTCCGGCCCTATCCGCTCGACGTCACCGATGCAACGGCGGTCGCCGCCTGCGTCGCCGCGATCGAGCGCGAGATGGGACCGATCGACCTCGCGATCCTCAACGCGGGAACCCACAAGCCGATGCCCGCCGGGCAATTCTCCGCCGCGACGCTGCGCGCGCTGATGGAGATCAACCTGTTCGGCGTGGCGCACGGGCTTGAAGCCCTGCTGCCGCGCATGATCGCGCGCGGGCGGGGCCGCGTGGCGCTGGTGGCGTCCCTCGCCGGCTATAGCGGCCTGCCCAGCGCGGCGGCCTATGGCGCGAGCAAGGCCGCCCTCATCAACCTGGCCGAAGCCATGCGGCCGGAGCTGCGCGCCAATGGCGTCGTGCTGCAGGTGATCAATCCCGGCTTCGTCAGGACGCCGCTCACCGCCAAGAACGACTTCCCCATGCCGTTCCTGATCGACGCGGCGGACGCGGCCGAGGCGATCCGCCGGGGCCTGATGAGCGACCGCTTCGAGATCGCCTTCCCCTGGTTGTTCGCGCGGCTGATGAAGCTGCTGCGCGCGCTGCCATATCGGCTCTTCTTCCTGCTCACGCAGCGCCTGGTGCGATGATGGACCTGCCGGCCAACGATCCCGCCCGCGCCTATATCCGGTTCTACGAGACGATGACGGCGGAAAGCCTCGATCGCCTGCCGGAGGTGGTGGCGCCGGATATCCGCTTCGTCGACCCGTTCAACGACGTCAGCGGGCTCGCCGCCATGCGGCGGGTCCTGGAGAAGATGTTCGCCGAGCTCGGCAATCCGCGCTTCGTCGTCACGCACTGCGCCTGGGCCGGGCCGACCTGCCTGCTGCGCTGGCGCTTCACCGCCGTGAGCCGGAACGACGGCGCGGAATGGGTGATCGTCGGAATGAGCGAACTGGAATTCGCGACCGACGGGCGCGTTAGCAGCCATATCGATCACTGGGACGCGGCGCGCCAGGTCTATGAGAAGGTGCCGGTGCTGGGGGCGCTCATCCGCTTCATTCGGCGGCGGCTCGCGGCCGGGTAGCCGGAGCGCGTACGCCCGCCGGAGCCAGGGCGGCCTGCTCTTGGCGCGGCCAGCGCTGGAACATGAGCGTCACCTCGCCGACCGCGATGCCCCATTTGCTGACCCGGGCGCGGTTCATCAGGATCCCGTCCGGCTGCAGGAACATCCAATCGTCGAACTTCACCCGCCAGGTGCTGTCGCCAACCTTGAGGTCGAGCTCGTAGCGCCAGTTGAGCGCATTGCCGGCGGCCTGTCCCTGCGCCGTGCCGACCACGTCGCCGGCGGTGCCTTCATAGCGGTCCGCGGCGGTCTTGCGGATGCGCCAGGTGCGCGTTTCCGTCGCGCCGTCGGAATAGGCGAACTGCTCCTGCATGACGAAGACGTCGCCCTGGTTGTCGTGCTGCCAGGAGCCCTCGATGTCGACCACGAATTGGCGGCGAAGATTGCCGAAGCGATCCTCGAAAATGCCCCAGCCGCGGGTCTTGCCCAGGAAATACTCCTCGACGCGGAGCCTGGGCTCCGCGCCGGCGAATTGCTCCGGCTTCATTCCGCCGCATCCCGCGAGACCCAAGAGCAACAGCATCGCCGCCGCGCAGAACGCCTTCGCCGCTGCCATGCCCTCGTCCCGTTCAAAGAGGTCAGGCCGTGGCCCGCCGCGCCAGCCTGCTGCGGATCGCCGAATGGCGCCGCGAGGTCAGCGGATGGGTCCAGACCATGGTCACAGTGATCAGCTTGATTACGATGGGGACCAGGGCATAGATCACCGTCAGGGTGAGGATCGCGCCGGGTGGATTGGCTGGCGCCGCGGCGTCGAACCCCGCCCAGTCGAGCGCCGGGAAGGCGATGCCCACCGCGGCGGCAAGCGCCAGCTTGGTCGCCATGCTCCACAGCGCGAACAGCAGCCCGGCCCGCGGCCGGCCGAATCGCCAGGCGTCGTAGTCGACCACGTCCGCCTGCAGCGCCGGCGGCAGGGCCAGATCGGCGCCGAGCGCCGCCCCGGTCACCAGGCAGACCAGCAGGAATGCCGGCCAGGCGCCGGGGGGCAGCCAGGGCACCCAGGCGAAGGCGGCGCAGCACAGCAGCATGGCCGCGCACCAGGCGCGCTGCTTGCCGACCCGCCGGCTCAGCATCAGCCAGAGCGGGATCGCGGCGATGCCGCTGGCGAAATAGGTGAAGATCAGGCCGCCCGCGAAGCGGTCGTCCAGCTGCAGGCCATGGCCTACATAGAGCGGGAACAACGCCGCCGGCAGGCCGTTGGCGACGCCGTTCAGGAACCACGCGCCGACCAGCCGCAGGAAGGGCCGGTTGCGCCACAATCCGCCGGCCAGCGCCCGCAGCGGAATCGGCGCCCCGCCCGCGCCGGCGCCGCGCGCTTCCGGCACCCGCCACAGCAACCAGGCAAGGCTCGGCGCGCCCAGCAGGATGGCGGCCCAGCCGACCGCCGACTGCGTCGCCGTGGCGGCAAGGCCGAGCGGCGGGCCCGCCGCCAGCAGCGCGCCGGCCAGCAGGATGCCGAGCAGCCCGGCGCCTTCGCGCACCGAGGTGACGCGCGCGCGCTGATGATAGTCCGCCGACAACTCCGCGCCCCAGGCGGCGTAGGGAATCGCCACCAGCGTCCAGCCGAGATAGAGCAGCGCGGCCCAGGCGAAGAGATGGGCGACGCCCGCCCCCGCCGGGGGTGCGAAAAGCTGCATCATGGAAATTCCGCCCAGCACCGCGCCCGCGGCGATCCAGGGCTTGCGCCGGCCGAAGCGTGTCGGCCGCGCATCGCACAGCAGTCCGACCAGCGGATCGGTGACCACGTCGAGCAGCCGGGCCGCGAACAGCGCGACGCCGATCGCGGTGAGGCCAAGCCCGACCTCCGCCGCATAGAAGCTCGGCAGCTGGACATAGACCGGGATGGTCGGGATCGCGAGGGCGGCCGCGGGCAAGCCGTAGGAGATGAGGGTCCGGGCGGAAAGCGCGGTTTCCGCGTCCCGCCCGGCCGTCAAGCCCGCTTCAACCGGTATTGCGCGACGTCGATGCTGCCGGCGCGGAAGCCGCCCTCGCAATAGGCGAGGTAGTATTCCCACAGCCGCTTGAACTTGGCATCGAAGCCGAGGGCCGCGACGCGCGGCCAGGCCTGCTGGAACGCCACCTGCCATTCCGCCAGGGTGCGCGCGTAATCGAGGCCGAAATGATAGGCCTCGTCGATCTTGAGCCGTGCCGCCTCCGCCGCGCGGGCGAAAGCGGTGTGGGACGGCAGCATGCCGCCCGGGAACACGTAGCGCTGGATGAAATCGGCGCTGCGGCGGTAGAGGTCGAAGCGCGCCTCCTCGATCAGGATGACCTGCAGCGCGGCGAGGCCGCCGGGCGAGAGCAGGTTGCGCACCTTCTCGAAGAAGACCGGCCAATGCGCCTCGCCCACCGCCTCGAACATCTCGATCGAGGCGATGCGGTCGAAACTTCCCGGCACGTCGCGATAGTCGATGAGCTCGATGTCGACCTTGTCGGCGAGGCCCGCTTTCGCCACCCGCTCGCGGGCGAATTTCTGCTGCTCCTGCGACAGCGTGATGCCGGTGACCTGGCAGCCATAGGTGCCGGCCGCGAACTCGGCGAAGCCGCCCCAGCCGCAGCCGATCTCCAGCACCTTGTGACCGGGTTTCAGCTCCAGGCTGTCGGCCATGCGCTTGTATTTCGCCAGCTGCGCCTGCGACAGGTCCTGCTGCCCGCCGGCGAAGATGGCCGAGGAATAGGTCATCGTCGGGTCGAGCCACAGGCGATAGAAGTCGTTGCCGAGGTCGTAATGCTCGGCGATGTTGCGCCGCGAACCGTTGCGCGAATTGGGTCGCAGCACGTGACGCAGGCGATGCCAGGCGCGCATGATGCCCAGGCCCCGCGTCGCCTCCGCCATCGTGTGCTCGTTGCGCGCGGCAAGCTCGATCAGCGCCGCGAGGTCCGGGCTGTCCCAGTCGCCGTCGAGATAGGATTCGGCGAAGCCGACATCGCCGCCCGCGATCAGCCGTCGCACCGCGCGCGGCCGGCGCAGCGCCAGCGTCGCCTGCGGGCCGGGCTTGTCGCCGGCGATCACTTCCGATCGTCCCACCGGGTCGATCAGCGTCAGTTGCCCGGCCGCCATCCGCCGCACCGCCGAAGCCAGGATGCGCGGCCAGAAGCCGCCGATCCGCATGGTGGATTCCGCCGCCGCCTCAAGCCGCCCGAGCGGCCGGTCGCTGCTGTCCGTCATCATGAGTCTTTATTCCCCCCGCGATGATCGTCACCGGCTCCTCGGGGGGTCTGGGGCGAGGCACCAGTTTCAGGCCCTTCCGCCACAGTTTCAGCGCTTCCCAGTGGATGCCGGCAATCACCTTGACCGTCATTAAAGGGTGGGTCGCCAGCAAACTCAAGAGCGCAGCGTCGCTCCAGCGGCGGCGCCTGGCAACGAAGGACGCATCCAGCAGGCGGCCCGCCGCGTCCCGCTGGTGGATGACGATCGACAGGCGGTCTCCCTCCGCCGGGCTGGCGGCGGGCGGCAATATGCGGAAGCGGTATTCGGACGCCATTTCCATGAAGGGCGAGACATAGAAGTTCTTGGCGCAAGCCTGGCGCAGGGTGCCGTCGGCGCCCGGTTCCGCCGGGATCAGGTAGCAATGCCGCTCCCCGAACGTGTTGTGCACCTCGTAGAGGATGGCGATCGGCGCGGAGTCCGAGGCCCGGCGGCAGAAATAGACGCTGAGCGGGTTGAAGGCGTAGCCCAGCATGCGCGGATAGCACAGCAGCTCGACCCGCAGGTCCTCGGCGGACAGGCCCGCCCGGCGCAGTTGCGCCGCCACCCAGGGCTTCAGCGGCGAGCCGTCGCCCGGGCCGAAATCCCGGTCCATCAGGCTGAACAGGTGGAAGCGATTGTGCGCGAAGACACGCGAGCGGCGCGCCAGTTCCGGCAGTTCGTCGAGGTCGATCAAGGCGGAGAAGACCCGGTAGTCGAGCTGGTGCGACCGCGGCTTCCAGCGCCGGTGCCAGACCTTGCCGACGAACAGGCCGGAGCGCGGTGCGCTCATTCCGCCGCCTCGCGAACGGCCGGCCGCACGGCGATGCGGTCGGATTCGCCCGCCACGTCCCAAGGCCGCCGCACGCCGCCCAGTTGCTCCGCCACCGCCAGCCCCGCCTGCAAGCCGTCCTCATGGAAGCCGGCGCCGAAATAGGCGCCGCAGAACCAGGTGTTGCGCAGGCCCTGGAGCTGCCAGAGCCGCTTCTGCGCCCGTGTCGCCGCGGCGTCAAGCAGCGGATGATGGTAGAGATATTCGCCGTGCAGCGTGCCTTTGGCCGGCTCATGCGGCGGGTTGAGGGTGACGAACAATTGCTGCGCCGGATCCAGCCCCTGCAACCGGTTCATCCAATAGGTGACATAGGCGTTCCGCCCAAGGTCATCGCCTTCGCGCAGGTAGTTCCAGCTCGACCAGACGCGGCGGCGGCGCGGCATCAGCGCCGGATCGCTGTGCAGGATTGCCGTGTTGGCCTGGTAGCGGATGGCGCCCAGCAGGTCGCGTTCCAGCGGCGACGGATCGGCGAGCAGCGCCAGCGCCTCGTCGGAATGGGTGGCGATGACGACGTGATCGAAATGCGTCAGCGCCCCGCATGCGGATTCGACCCAGACGCCGCGCGAGCGGCGGATCACCCGGCGCGCGGCGTCGCCGTGCCGGATGCGGTCCGCATAGCGCGCCGTCAGCCGGGACACATATTCGCGCGACCCGCCGGCGACGGTGCGCCAGACCGGCCGTTCGTCCAGGCGCAGCAGCGCATGGTTCTCGAAAAAGCGCACGATCCCGGCGGCGCAATGCTCCCGCATCGCCGTGAGCGGCGAGGACCAGATCGCCGCCGCCATGGGCAGCAGGTGGTCGTTCACGAAGCTCTCGGAGTAGCGGCCGGCAGCCAGGTATTCGCCGAGCGTGACGCCCTCCAGGCGGCCCAGCGACAGGTCGCGCGGCGCCTCGCGATAGAAACGCAGGATGTCGCGGATCATGGCCCAGAAGCGCGGCCGGCCGAGATTGCGCTTCTGCGCGAAGAGGCCGCGCAGGTCGGCGCCGGAATATTCCAGCGCGCCCCGATCGCGGGAAACGGCGAAGGACATGCCGCTCGCAAGGGTGGGCACGCCGAGATGCGCGAACAAAGCGGTCAGGTTCGGGTAATTGCGCTCGTTGTAGACGATGAAGCCGGTGTCAACCGCGATGCGCCGGCCGCCGCGTTCCACCGTCACCGTGTTGGCATGGCCGCCGATCCGATGCTCCCGCTCGAACACGGTGACGCGATGCCGGGCGCTGAGCAGCCAGGCGGCCGACATCCCGGCGATGCCGGAGCCGATGACCGCGATGTTGAGAACCTGGCCGGGTTGATGAGAGGAGCGCTCTTCCCGCGCCGGAAGCGACGGCTCGACGAACTCGGTCATCTGGACTTTGCACCCCTCAGATTTACGCCGCGGGGTTCCTGGGCGCCGTTCCCGGGCGCTGAACCCACGATGGACATACG
Source organism: Dongiaceae bacterium (assembly GCA_039808885.1). Taxonomy (GTDB): domain Bacteria; phylum Pseudomonadota; class Alphaproteobacteria; order Dongiales; family Dongiaceae; genus Dongia_A. The sequence continues at coordinate 74,244 of JBDHTX010000008.1, forward strand.
GCTTTGCCGGGCGCCTGGATCACCCTTCGTCGCCGCTGGCCGTTGCCAAAGGCAAGCCGGACGTGGAATCTGGCCCGCCAAATCACCGGCTGGCAAATCACCGGCCGGCAGAGATCCGACCAGTGATTCGACCAGGGATTCGACCAGTGATCCGGCGCCGGGGAGCCGCCGTAAATGCCATGTGATCAGTCTTGCCGCACCGACCGGGATACTGGAGCCGAGGGGGCCGCGCTGCCGACCCTTAGCCGCCGCGCAGCCGCGCCAGGCCAGCGCGGTACCGGCCGTCCGGAGCCCGCGCATGGGTAGCGAACCAGCGGCCGTTCCCGCCCCCCACGCGATGGACGCGCTGGTGGTAGCCGTCGCCGAACGCGGTGACCGCGAAAGCTTTGCCGCGCTCTACGCGCATTATGCGCCGCGCGTGAAGTCCTATCTCATCCGGATGGGCGGCGCCGATGCGGCGGAGGAGATGGCGCAGGAGGCGATGCTGGCCGTCTGGCGCAAGGCGGCCTTGTTCGATCCGGCGAAGGCCTCGGCCGGCACCTGGATCTTCACCATCGCCCGCAACCTTTATATCGACCGCCGCCGCAAGGAGCGCCGTCCCGAGATCGATCCCGACGATCCGATGCTGACGGGCGAAGCGGAACCGGGCGCCGAGGCCGCGCTTGCCGCCCGCCAGGCCGAGACGGCGTTGCGGGCGGCGCTGTCATCCCTGTCACCGGACCAGGCGCGGGTAGTCGAGATGTCGTTCTTCGAGGACAAGCCCCACGCGGCCATAGCCGCGGAGCTGCGGCTGCCGCTGGGCACCGTCAAATCCAGGCTGCGCCTTGCCTTTGCGCGCCTGCGCGGCGCCCTCGGCGAGATGGGAGGCAAGTGATGAACCTGGAACGCCAACTTCCGAGGCACCACCCGAGCGAGGCGCTGTTGCTGAGCCATGCCGCCGGATCGCTCGGCGAGGCCGAAGCACTCGCGGTCATCACGCATCTGACGCTGTGCCCGCATTGCCGGCGCCTGGCGGCGGAGGCCGAATCGATCGGCGGCGCGCTGCTCGAGCAGCTCACGCCGGCGGAGATGCCGGCCGGCAGCCTGCAGGCGGCGCTGGCCCGCCTGGATGTGCCGGAAACGCCGCGGACGGCCACGACGCCGCACAGCGCGGCTTGGCCCGGCCTGCCAAGCGCACTCGCCGCCTATGCCGAAGCGGCGCGCGCGACCTCGGGCTGGCACATGGCGGGCCCGGGCGTGCAGCAATTGCGGCTGGCGACGGGCGGCGACGCGCAAGCCCGCCTGCTGCGCTTGAAGCCGGGCACGCCGCTGCCGCGGCACACCCATCGCGGCTGCGAGCTGACGCTGGTGCTCTCGGGCAGCTATTCGGACGAACTCGGCCGCTTCGCCCGCGGCGACCTGGCGGAACTCGACGAGACCGTCGACCACCGCCCGGTGGTGGACCAGGGCGAGACCTGCGTCGCCCTCGTCGTCACCGATGCGCCGTTGAAATTCCGCGGCCTGCTGGCGCGGCTGGCGCAGCCTTTCGTCGGAATCTAGACCCGGCCCAGGTTCCGCAACCGATCGATCCGGGATTCGATGTCCGGATGGGTCGCCATCAAGGCGCTGGCGGAGGCGCCGAACCCCCGGATCGGGTTGACGATGAACAGATGCTGGGTGGCGCGGTTGCCAAGCTCCGGCGCCTTGTCCTGGCCGCCCAGCTTCTGCAGGGCGCCGATCAGGCCCAGCGGATTGCGCGTCAGCTGCACCGAGGTGGCGTCGGCCAGGTATTCGCGCTGCCGCGACACGGCGAACTGCACCAGGCGCCCGGCGATCGGCGCCAGGATGGCGAAGAACAGCACGACAATGAGCACGATGGCGCCGCCCCCGCCGCTCTTGTCGCGCCGGCTGCCGGACGAGCGGCCGCCATACCAGCGCGCCCGCAGGATGCCGTCGGAGACCAGCGCGATCAGTCCCACCAGGATGCCGACCGCCGTCATGTAGCGGGTATCCCAGTTGAGGATGTGCCCCATTTCGTGGGCGACGACACCCTGCAGCTCATCGCGGGACAGGTTCTGCAGCAGGCCGCGGGTGACGCCGATGGCGGCGTTCTCCGGATAGATGCCCGTGGCGAAGGCGTTCATCGCCGGGCTGTCGATGACGGCGACGCGCGGCTTCGGCAGGCCGGCGGCGATGGCCATTTCCTCCACCACGTTGTGCAGCAGCGGCTCCTCGTCCTGGCTCACCACCCGGGCATTGTTGAGGGCGAGCACCACCTTGTCGCCGGCCGCGAAGGTCACCGCCGTCGCGCCGACGCCGATGCTGAGAAAAGCCAGGGCGGCGATCGCCCCGGGCATGGAAAAGGCCAGCAGATCGACATATTCGAAGCGGTTGGTGACATAGGTCTGCCCCGCCCAGCCCAGCACGTAGCCGAAGCCGCCGCCCAGCAGCAGCAGGATCAGGATCAGCCACACCGTGTTGCGCCGGTTCGCCCGCTGGGCGGCCAGGAAGTCGGTCGCGTTGATGCGGGGGGTGGTTTGAGCGGCGGACAGATCGCCCCCACCCTGGCCCTCCCCCGGCTCGGGGGAGGGAATCATCGCGAGTCCCCTCCCCCAAGATGGGGGAGGGTTAGGGTGGGGGTTGAGCGGTGCATGGTTCGAGGCGCCCTATCTCAAATCCACCTTCGGCGCCGCCTGCACGGCGGCGCGCTCGGCCTCGGGAATCTCGAAATACTCGGCCTTCTGGAAGCCGAATTGCCGCGCGACGAGGTTGGACGGGAAGCTTTCCACCGCGTTGTTCATCGACATCGCGCTGTCGTTGTAGAACTGGCGGGCGAAGGAGATCTTGTTCTCGGTGCCGGTCAGCTCCTCCATCAGCTTCTGCACGTTGCCGTCGGCCTTCAAGTTCGGGTAGTTCTCCGAGAGGGCGAACAGCCGCCCGAGCGCGCCGGAGAGCGCGCCTTCCGCCTGGATCGAGTCGTGGGTGACGGCGCCGGTATTGGCCGATTGCGCGCGGTTGCGCGCCTCGATCACCTGGCGCAGCGTCTCCTGCTCATAGGACATGTAGTCCTTCACCACCTCGACCAGGTTGGGGATCAGGTCGTAGCGCCGCTTCAACTGCACGTCGATCTGCTTCCAGGCATTGGCCACCTGGTTGCGCAGCCCGACGAGGCGGTTGTAGAGCGTGACCGCGAAGATTCCGGCCGCGACGATGAGACCGAGGATGATCCAGCCGGACATGGGCGATTCCCCCTTTGGACGGTGACAGGTGCGTCAGGCTGCCAGCGAAGCGCCGCCGCCGCAAGTCAGTCGCGATGTCACGCCCGCCGGTTCAATCCGGCCGCCCAGAAGGACCCTCAGCGCGGCGCCAGTCCCACCACCTCGCGGCGGAACGGCACCTTGTCGCCGATGTCGGGGGTGTCCAGCTCCTCGGCATAGCGATGGCCGGCATAGGTGGCCCAGGCGATGGGGGCCGGGGCATTGGCGTCGCCGATCAGCTTCACGCTCCGGATGCCCGCCGCGGCCCAGTCGCCCTGCCGCGCCTTGAGGGCGAGATAGAGGGCATCCTCCGGCAGCCGCGCGGTGACCAGCACCACGGCGTCGCAGGCGGTCTCGGCGCGGCGGTCCGAATAGACGCAGGCGGTCTCGACATGGTCCCGGCCGATCCGGGTCAGGCCGCGCGTCACCTGGATCTCCACGCCCAGCTCGATCAGCCGCTTCTGGATGAAGCCCTGCTCCAGGGTGTTGTAGCTCCAGTCGGAGACGCGGATGGAGGGCGTCACCAAAGTGACGGCGCAGCCCTGCTTCACCAGCAGTTCCGCCAGCACCCCGCCCATGTAGTAGTGGTCGTCATCGTAGAGCACGACCCGGCCGCCTTTCGGCATCCTGCCGGCCATCAGGTCATCCGGCGTGAAGGTCGGCATCGCCGGGTCAATCTCGAAGGGCTGGGTCTGGAACCGCGCCACGCCATCGCGCCGCCAGGTCGCGCCGGTGGCGACGGCCACGTGCTCGAAGCCGAATTCCAGCACCTGCTCCGCATCGAGCCGCGAATCGAGGAACACCTCGACATTGGGCATCTTGCCGATCTGGCCCATGCGGTAGTCGCGCACCCGGCCCCAGGCGGAGAGGCCCGGCAGGCGGCATTCCCGCGCCACGCGGCCGCCGAGTTCGGTCCCGGCCTCCGCCAAGGCCACCTGGTAGCCGCGCAGGCCCAGGCCGCGCGCGGCGGAGAGGCCGGCCGGTCCGGCGCCGACCACCAGCACCTTCGCCTCGCTCTCCCTGGCGCGCATCACTTCCGGGTGCCAGCCCTTGCGCCATTCCTCCATGAAGGTCGGGTTCTGGGTGCAGCGCGACAAGGCGCCGGTCATGTCGCCGGTGACGCAGATGTTGCAGCCGATGCATTCGCGGATGTCGTCGAGGCGGCCCTCGTCGATCTTGTTTGGAATGAAGGGATCGGCGATGGAGGGCCGCGCCGCGCCGATCATGTCGAGGATGCCGGACTTGACCTGCCGCACCATCGCATCGGGCGAGGTGAATCGGCCGACCGCCACCACCGGCTTGCTGGTCAGCTGCTTGATGCCCTTGATGTAGCTCTCGAGATGGCCCTCCTCGGCGAAGCGCGAGGTGCCGGAGCAATAATCCCACGAGCCATGCGCCAGATCCCAGAGGTCGGGCAGCTCCGCCAGCATGCCGATGACGTCGCGGATTTCGGCATTGGTGACGCCGCCATCGCCCAGCATCTCATCCACCAGGATGCGCACCGGCACGGCGCAGGAATCGCCCACCGCGTCCTTGGTGTCCTCGATCAGTTCCTTCAGCAGCCGGGCGCGGTTTTCCAGCGACCCGCCGTATTCATCGGTGCGCTGGTTGGTGCGGCGGGAGAGGAAATGCTGCACCGCGCCGAAGCCATGCGCGCCATAGACATAGATGAGGTCGAAGCCCGCCTGCCTGGCGCGGATCGCGGCATTGCGATGCCAGCGGCGCAGGTTGCGAATGTCCTCGCGGTCCATGGCGCGCGCCTGCACCGGATCGTTGGTGAAGGTGAGGATGGGCAGGTTCATCGGCCCCAAAGGCGTCTCGCGCGAATAGAGGTTGGGGCCGTTCATGCCGTTGTAGCAGAGCTCGATCCCGGCGAGCGCCCCGCCGTCATGGATCGCGTCGGCGATGCGGGTCAGCATCGGCATGTCCTGCTCGTCCCACAGGCGCAATTCGATGAAGGGCGTGATCTCGGAGCTGTGATGGATCTCCGCCTGCTCGGTGCAGAGCACGGCCCAGCCGCCGCTCGCCTTCACCCGCCGCATCTCGGCATTGGCCGAGGGGTCGCGATAGCCGGCGCCGTTGCAATGCGGCACCTGGTAGAAGCGGTTCTTGGCGATCTTCGGGCCGATCTTCACCGGCTCGAACAGGATGTCGTAACGCGGGTCGCGCGCCATGATGTCGGAAATCCTCTACTTGGAACTCATCTGCAGGCCGGGGATGCCGCGCTGGGTGATCCGGGTGCGGCAATGCTCCTCGAACTCGACCAATGCGCGGGGGCGGCCGGATTGGCGCAGCGAGGCGATGCCCAGCGTCATTGGCCGGTAGGGGCCTTTCAGCGGCACCACCTGCAGCTGCTTGCCGTCGAGCGCCGCCTCGTTCTTCGGCCGCGCGTTGAACAGCGCGTAGCCGTAGCCATTCGCCACCATGGAGCGGACGATGTCCGGGTGGCGCGAGCGCGTGACGATGTTGGGATTGAGCCCTTCCTGGAAGAACAGCGACAGGAAGTATTCGCGGCTCAAGGGCAGATCGAGCAGGATCATCGGCTCTTCGGCGAGGTCGTGCAGCGACAGGCTGCGGCGCTGGGCCAGGCGGTGCGTCGGCCACAGCACCGCGTGTGGCGGCAGCTCCGCCAGCTTCTCGAAGGCGATGTCGTCCGGCACCTGCAGGTCATAGGTCAGCAGGATGTCGATCTCGGCCCGGCGCAATTGCTCGATCAGCTTCTCCTGGTCGCCTTCGTGGATGGCGACCTGCACGGCGGGGAAGCGCTGCTGGAAGGCGTGGCAGAGCTCGGGCAGGATGATCGGCGCCAGGGTCACCAGGCAGCCGACATTGAGTGGACCGCGCGCCTGCCCGGTCAGGTCGCGCGCCGCGGCATGCAGCGATTCAGCCTGGGCCAGCAGCGCCTTCGCCTCGCGCAGCATCTGCCGGCCGCTGGCGGTCAGCGACAGGCCTTGGGCGTGATGGCGGATAAAGAGCTGCAGGCCCAGCTCCTTTTCCAGATGCGCGATGGCGGCGGAGATGGAGGGCGGCGACACCGCGATCCGCTGCGACGCGGTCGCGATCGACCCGGCCTCGGCCGCGGCGGCGAAATACTGCAGGTGACGGAGGGTGAAGCGCATCGGCGTTTCAATGTGCCCAAGAATTCCCTCCCCCGAGCCGGGGGAGGGTTAGGGAGGGGGCGCTGTTTCCACTCGACTCAGTCTTCGGTGGAGAGAACAACCCCCACCCCTGCCCTCCCCCAACTTGGGGGAGGGGGATGCCCTTTGGGGTTTGCCAGAACACGTCGCTATCGATCCCCCGGTACGCCGAAGCTGGGGGCGCCGGTGGGGTTGAGGGCGCGGGTGACATAGGCCTCGAGTTGCGGCTTGTAGATGTCCCAGAGCTTGTGCAGCTGGCCGATCGGGTCGTCCTCCGCCCAATCGACGCGGAGGTCGGCGACCGGCCAGGGCACGTCGCGCACCAGGATCATGCCGGCGGAATGCACCGGCCCCTCCTCGCCGCCGGCGGTGATCGCCGCCGCCATGGCGGTCAGCAGGCGGTCGCCGAGATGGCCCTGCGCGCGCTGGAACGCGGCCAGCATCGCCGCCGGGACCTCGCCGTTGCGCAGCAGGTTGCCCGCGGCGACGGCGTTGTGTGCCTGCACCGTCGCGTGGGTGCCGAGCGTGCGGTCTCCGGAATAGGCAGCGGTGCCGCCCGCGGCATCGACGGCGATCAATTGCCGGAATTCGATATGCGGCGCCGATTGCACCAGCGCCGCCACCGCCTCGACCGCGCTGGCCCCCTCCGCCATCAAATCGAGGCCGAGGGGACCCAGCCGCGGATCGGTGATGTTCTGGGTGCCGAAGGCGCCCACCCCCGCGCGCGCATGGGCGCAGCGCGCGGCGACGGCGGGCGAGGAGGACGAGACGGCGATGCCGAACATCCCCGTCTCGGCGCAGCGCGCGGCGATGGAAAAGGTCATGTCACTTCCCTTTCTTTCTGGCCTTCTTCTTAGGCTTGTAGCCGTCGGGAATCACCGCGGTGGCGTCGATCTCGACGACCCATTCCGGCCGCGCCAGGGCGGAGACGACGAGACCGGTGGAGACCGGGAACACGCCCTTCAGCCACTTGCCCATGGCGCGATAGACCGCCTCGCGGTAGCGGATGTCGATGAGGTAGACGACGATCTTCACGATGTGATCGAGCTCGCTGCCCGCCTCCTCCAGCAGCATGGCGATGTTGGCCATCGCCTTGTCCGCCTGCTTGCCGGCATCGCCGACATGGAGCGATTCGCGGGTGTCGAGGTCCTGCGCGATCTGGCCGCGCAGATAGACGGTGTTGCCGGCCACCACCGCCTGGCAGAGGTCGTTGTCGAGCTTCTGCTCCGGATAGGTGTCCTTGGTGTTGAACTTGCGGATGCGTGTGTGTGCCATCTACTGTGCTGCCTTCTTTGAACCGTCGAAATACTTGACCACCGCGCTGTCGCCCGGCGGGCGTTTCAGTTTTCCCATCACCTTGTCGGAGAGGCCGGCGGATTTCCGCACGAAGTCGAGCGCGCCGTCCCAGTCGAAGTTGCGGTAGACCGCCGCCAGATGCGCAAAGGGCGCCGATTGGGCGAAAAGCTGGAAGGTCAGGCGATGGCCGGCATAGTCCGAGTTCAGCAGATCGCGCGCATAGGCGAGCAGCTTGCGGCGGTCGTCCGCCACCCAATCCTCGCTGACGGTATAGAACTTCTCCAGCCAGCCGCCGGCCTCCGGGTCCTGGAAGGCCTTGTAGTCCGGCGTCACGCAGATCTGCCCGCCGCACAGCTCGCGCGCCAGATGCATCATGCGCGGCAGATTGGTGCAGGCATGGACGCGCCCCGTATAGAGCAGCGACTGGTTCGGCATCAGCAAGCCGCCCGGGCTCTTCTCGGCCAGCGCGATAGCCGCCGTCAGATGCGCGTTGATGCCCTCGCGATAGACGGCGATCTCGGCCAGTTTCTCTTGTACCGCCTGCTGCTTGTCGAGCCCGGTCTGCCGCACGTTGAAGAGCGCCGCGCCGATCATCATGTCGGCGACCTTCAAGGTGCGCTGCACGAAGGCATAGGCGCTGTAGCGGTGCAGGGTCATGCGGATGAACATGGCCGCCTTGGTGTGGCGGTAGAACAGGATGTTCTCCCACGGCACCAGCACGTCGTCGAACACCACCAGCGAATCCACCTCGTCGAACTTGTTCGAAAGCGGGTAGTCCTCAATTGGCCCACGACCGGCGAAGCCGGTGCGGCAGATCATGCGGATGCCGGGCGAGCCGAGATCGCAGATGAAGCCGACGGCATAGTCCGAGAGCTGCGAATCGCCCCAATTGGCGATGGTCGGCTTGGTGAAGGCCTGGTTGGCATAGGGCGCCGCGGTCTCGTATTTGGCGCCGCGCACGACGATGCCGGCATCGGTCTCCCGCACCACATGCAGCAGCATGTCGGGGTCCTGGTCCTGCGGGCGCTTGGAGCGGTCGCCCTTCGGATCGGTGTTGGCGGAGACGTGGAACGGGTCGTGCTTGATGACCTGGTCGATGTGGCGGACGATGTTCTCGGAGAATTGCGGGGCGACCTCGTTCAGCACGTCCTGGCCGTCATAGAGCGACCACATCTCGCCCACCGTCTCGTCGCCGACGCGGGTGACGACGCCCTTCACGTCCTCGAACACCGCGTCGGTGGCGCGGCGCTTGTCCCACCAATCCTGCTGCGTGTAGGGCAGCTTGAGGCCGGTGGCGAAGCGCTCGCCATCCGCCTCGTAGCTCATCACGTCGCGCGTCGCCGCCGCGTGCTGCAGGTCGTAGATGCGGGCGCGGATGTCGACGATCGGCTTGAACATCGGATGCGTCGCCACATCCTTGACCTTCTCGCCGTTGACATAGACGGCGCGGCCGTCGCGGATGCTGTCGATGTATTGCCTGCCGGTGCGGATCATCGTCGGCCTCCGTTTCCTGCGTGCCCCGCCCCCGGAGCCGCGCGGCGACTGCCATGCGCCATCGCTCCGCCCTTCGGCGGAACCGATGCATGGGATGCTGGCCGCAATCCCGGCGCAAGTAAAATAGTTCTTTTGGAGGTTCTGCTTCGGAGAACCCGAATCAGCGCAGCCGGCGGGCCATTTCCACGACCACCCGCGCCAGGTTCCGGGCATCGGCCAAGGCGTCGTGCTCCTGGCCCTCGAAGTCGAGCCCGAAGCGGGCCAGGGCCTCGTCCAGGCCGGGGCGGTAGGTCAGGCCCAGCAGCAGGCGGAACTGGGCGGCCATGTCATGGAACAGCCCGGGAAAGGGCGGCGCCGCCCCGACGCGGTCGCAATTCTCGGCGATCAGCTGGTCATCGCGGCCCCAGGCGCACCAATCGCCCTGGGCGAAGGTCTTGCGCACGGCGCGGAGCACCTCGGCCAGGGGCGGCGCCTTTTCCACCTCTTTCGGCGTGATGCCGGTCAGGGTGGAGCAGAAGGGCGAGATGCGGGACAGCGCCGGCTTCACCAGATAGAGCTGCTCGCGCCGGATCTCCAGGCTGTCGGTCCGGAGGTCGACCACGCCGAGGGCGATGATCTCCGCCACCTCGCCCTCCGGCGGCGGGCCTTCCCAGCAGGTCATCTCCACGTCGACGCAGAGGATGCGGTTGAAATTGGTCATGCCGCCATCTGAACGGCGGCCAGTGCGATTGGCAAGCCGGTGCGCTTGGCAAGCCGGGGGCTGGGTCGCGGTCAGTGGGCGTGCCGCAGCAGGCTGGTCCAGCGCGGCGCACTCCAGAGCCGCCCACGGGCCGGCCGCCCGGCGCGGGCGCCATAGCGCGCCCAGGCCTTCTCATGGAAATGATAGGCCACCGTGTTGCAGGCCGGCTCGATCAGCGCCATCGTGCCGCCGACCAGCACGCTGCCGGTCAGCAGATAGCCGATGGTGAAGGCGACGGTGAAATGCACCGCGGCGAAACTCAATGTCTTCAGCATCGTGACCTCCATCTTCCCGCCATCCAGGCCTGCTGAGAATGGTTCGCAGGCGCCGGATGGTCCTGGGATGAAGATGGCGCCGGACCGGCGATCCAGCCAATGGATTGATCTGGTCGCAGCAATCGCTTTGCTCGATTGCCCTCGCCTGACAGGCCACCGCGAATCCGCTATGGTCGGCGCATGATCCGCATCACCCGCTCCATTTCCATCGACGAAGCCGAGCTGACCGAGAAATTCGTCCGCGCCTCGGGGCCCGGCGGACAGAACGTCAACAAGGTCTCCACCGCGGTCGAATTGCGCTTCGACGTCGCCGGTTCGCCCAACCTGCCGCCGGAGGTGAAGGCGCGGCTGATCCGCCTGGCCGGCCAGCGCATGACCAACGAGGGCGTGCTGGTGATCGACGCCCAGCAGTTCCGCAGCCAGGAGCGCAACCGCGAGGACGCCAGGGCGCGGCTGGTCGATCTGATCCGCGCCGCGACCCATGTGCCGAAGCCGCGCCGCGCCACGCGGCCGACCAAGGCCTCCAAGGAGCGCCGCCACGAAGGCAAGCAGCGCCGCGCCAACGTCAAGAAGCTGCGCGGCAAGAAGCCGAACTTCGACTGATCAGGCCGCCTTGACGGCGCCGCAGAACCAGTCGCGGAACAGCCGCACCGGACGGCGCAGCGGCTTGCGCGCGAAGATGGCGTAGTCCCGGTCCGCGAGCACCGCGCGATCCGACAGGACGACGAGATCGCCCCGCGCGATCTCGCGCCGGATCACCTCGACCGGGCACAAGGCAACGCCGTGACCGGCGATAACCGCCGTGCCCAGCAAATTGAAGTCCTGGAACAGGGTGCCAGGCAGGTCGTCGCCCGCCTTCGCCCCCGCCGCCCTGAACCAGTTCGACCAGGGCGTCCGGCTTTCATCATGCAGCAGGTCCGCCCGATCCCGGATAGCGCGCGGCGAGGACAGCCTGCCGGCCCGCGTCAGGTAATGGGGGCTGCAGACCGGCTTGCTGGCGCGGGAGAACAGGCGGCGCCGCTCGATATCGGGTGCCGGGTCCTCGGCCATGGTGATCAACACGTCGTATTCGCCATCGCCGATGCGCTCCCCGGCTCGGGCATAGAGCACCTGGACAGCGATCCCGGGATACCGGCGGGTGAAATCGGGCAGCGCCGGCACCAGCCAACGGCTGGCAATCGACGGGATGCAGCCGACGGCGATCGAGCGCTGCTGGTCGTCGCGCCGCATTGCCGCGCTGGCCGCCGCGATCCGGCCCAGGCCCTCCGAGACTGCCGCCGCCAGGTCGCGCCCGGCCCCGGTCAGGCTGACGCCGCGCGGCTCGCGCCGGAACAGCTTCCGGCCGAACCAGGCTTCCAGCTGCCGGATCTGGCGGCTGATCGCGGCATGGGTGACATGGAGCTCAGCGCCGGCCGCCGACAGGCTGCCGAGCCTGGCGGCAACCTCGAAGGCCCGGACGGCATTCAGCGGCGGCAGCTTCATCTGCTACTTTTCCTGATATCTAGCGGAGCAAAGCTCAATTGTAGTGACCATATTTAGCGCCAATATGGCCAACATCGCAAATCGCCATATATCAATTTCGCTTACAGGAGAAAACCGATGTATGTCCGCAGCGTTCGCGACCTGGAAGGCGGCGAGCGCGACGTCGACTGGGGCAACGGCAAGAGCTACCGGCTGCTGGTCGAGCGCGACGGGATGGGCTTCACGATCTGCCATACCATCGTGCGCGCGGGGACTCAGTCGCTGCTGCAATATCGGCGGCATTTCGAGGCTTGCTACTGCGTCGCCGGCGACGGCGAGGTCGAGGATATGGCCGGCAATGTCCACCCCGTCCGTCCGGGTGACCTACACGTTCTGGACCAGCACGACCGCCACTACCTGCGCGGCGGGAAGGAAGATCTGGTGCTGGTCAGCGTCTTCAACCCGCCACTCAAGGGCACCGAGCGGCACGATCTGGCGAACCCCGAGGGGTCGGCCTACTAGGCGCGGTCAGTTGCCGTCCAGATGACACCCCGGCAGCCGCCGCCCGCGGAGATACTCGTCGATGACGTCGATCAGCCGCCGATGGCCGAAGCTGGGGAAATGGCCGCCATGCACAATCTCGGCCGGCAGCCTCGCCAGGCGGCGCAGCGACTTCTCGTAGTCGCCGAGGTCGGAGTGGTAGCAGTCGTCGATCAGCGGCCCGTCATAGATGATGTCGCCGGAGAGCAGGGTACCGGTCCTGCGCTCCCAGAGAGCGATGCCGCCGGGCGAATGGCCGGGCGTGTGCACCACCTCGAAGGCGCGGTCGCCGAGGTCGATCACCTCGCCGTCGCTTAAGATCCGCGTCGCCGGCGCCGCCTGGATGCGATAGGCCTTCGCGTCCCAGCCCCACGGCAGGCCATCGAACATCTCGTCGGTGGCGTAGCGGTCGGCCAGGGTCAAGTCGTTGCGCGGCGCGGCCAGGATCGCGGCCTCCGCCCGATGGATGCAGCGGCTCTCGAATTCGTGGTGGCAGCCGATATGGTCGAAATGACTGTGGCTGGCGACGCAGATCACCGGCCGCGCGCGCAGCTCGGCCACCGTCGAGCGCAGCGGGAAATGGCCGAGGCCGGTGTCGAACAGCAGGTCGCGATCGCGGCCCTGCACATGCCACATGTTGCAGCGGTAGAAGGGCTTGATCCACGGTTCGTGGATCAGGCTGACCCCCTCGGCCAGCTTGCGGACCTCGTACCACTTGTCCGCGCCGATGACGGGCAACGCGCTCATGCGCCAATCGATCTCTGGGCCGAGATCAGCCGCGCCAGCGGCGCGTTCTGCCGCGCGACATGGGCGCGGAGTTCATCGGTCGTCATCTTGTCGCTGCGGACGCATTCGATGAACATCATGTTGAGGTTGTTGAACACCATCTCGCCCAGCGCATTCGTGTCGACCCCCGCCGCCACCATGCCCTTCTGCTGCAGGCCCTGGAGGCAGTTGCGCACCTGTTGGGTCAGCCGGCGGTCCAATTCGGTGTAGCGGCGGCTGAACTGGGTGCCGGCATTGACCGTGACCTGGGCCATGGCGACGCGCCACATCTCCTTGGTCGTGTAGACGAAGGTGTTGGCATAATAGCCGCCGATCAGGTGGTCGAGCGCCGCGGCGACGCTTTTGTGCTTCAGCCGCAGCGACCGCTCGCCGGAGGCGAGCACGCCCTCCACCTCGGCCGTGACCATGGCGAGCAGGATCTCCGCCTTGCCGGGGAAGTAGTTGTAGAAGGTGCCGACGGAAAGCTCCGCCGCGGCGGCGATGTCCTCGATCCGCGCCGCCTCGTAGCCGATCCGGCGGAACAGCTCGAAGGCCTCGTCGAGGATCCGCTGGGTGCGGGTCGCCTTTTGTCTCTCGCGCAGCCCGGCCATCGCCTATCCTAATGTAGAGCGGTTCTAAAATTGAATTGACTACAAAATTATCCTGGAGGAAGCTGGCTGGCAAGTGCCGCGAAGCATGCACGATCAATCCAAGCGCAGGGAGATGAAGCCATGAATGCCCGAATGCTGTCCCGCGCGGCCGTCGCCGCGCTCGCCTTGAGCCTGTCCGCCGGCGCCGCCGGCGCCACCGAGGAACTCAACGCCCTGGTCTGGTGCGATCATTCCGACCCGAACCTGCTGCAGCCTTTCGAAGAGGCGAACGGCGTCAAGGTCAACGTGAAGGAGTTCGAGGGCACCGGCGCCGGCCTCGCCATCGTCGAGCAGTCGCAGCCCGGCGACTGGGACGTCATGGTGATCGATTCCATCGACGTGCGCCGCGGCGTCGAGCGCGGGTTGTTCGCGCCGCTGCCGGAGGACAAGCTGCCCTTCGCCGATCTCTTCCCGGAGGTTCGCATGGACGACATGACCAAGGTCGACGGCCAGCGCTACGGCATCACCGAGAAGTTCGGCTACAACACCATCGGCTACAACAAGGCCAAGGTCGATGTGGCGGACATGCAGTCGCTGTCGGTGCTGACCAACGAGAAATACAAGGGCCGCGTCGCCATCTACGACTACTACCTGCCCGTCATCGGCCTGGCCGCCATGTCGCTCGGCAAGAAGACCGCGGAACTGACCGAGGCCGACCTGCCGGCGATCAAGGAGGTCCTGCTGAAGATGAAGGCCAACGCCAAGGCGGTGACCGACGTGGTCTCCAGCCAGACGGCGCTGGCGACCGGCGAGGCCGACGTGCTGGTCGGCGGCGGCGAATGGGTGAGCGCGGTGATCGCCAAGGAAAACCCGGACCTCGACTTCTCGGTGCCGGCGGAGGGCGCGGTGCTGTGGTCGCAGTCGCTGGCCATGTTCAAGGACTCGAAGCATCCAGACCTGGCGCTGAAATTCATCCAGTACGTGCTGAGCCCGGAGGGCCAGGCGCGCCTCGCCACCTCCGCCTGCTACTGGGGCATGCCCGCCAACACCAAGGCGGCGCTCAACGACGAGCAGAAGGCCATCCTGCGCTTCGCCGAGCAGCCGGACTTCCTGAAGCGCGCGCAGCCCTATCCGGCGCCGAGCGAGGAACTCGACAAGAAGATGCAGGACGTGTGGACCGAGATGCTGCAGGCGCAATGAGCGCCCATGAGCCCAGGCAGGCAAAGCCTCGCGGGGTGGGCCAGCGTCACACCGGCCTTGCTGTGGACGCTGGCCTTCTTCGCCCTGCCCTTCGCGGCGATGGCGGTGGCGAGCCTGTTGCCGAAGGGCGGTGACGGGCTCAGCCTCGCCAACTACACGCAGTTCTTCGCCAACCCGAGCTATTGGCGGGCGCTGACCAATTCGCTGGAAGTGACGCTGATCGTCACCGTCATCTCCGTCCTGCTCGCCTATCCCTTCGCCTGGATCCTGGCCTTCGTGGTGCCGGAGCGCTGGCAGCGCCTGGCGCTGATGCTGGCGGTGCTGCCGTTCTGGACCTCCTATGTCGTGCGCTCCTATTCCTGGCTGCTGGTGCTGTCGGAGAAGGGCGCGGTGAACAGCGCGCTGCTGGCGCTCGGCCTGCTGTCCGACCCGCTGCAGTTGGCCAATACCCGCGCCGGCACGGTCATCGGCTTCGTGCATTTCTTCGTCATGCTGCTGACGCTGACCATCTTCGCCAATTTGAAGCAGCTGTCGCCCAATTACCGCAAGGCGGCGGCCGATTTGGGCGCCGGGCCGCTCCGCGCCTTCATCCATGTGATCCTGCCGCTGACCCTGCCCGGCATCATGGTCGGCGCCTTCCTCACCTTCGTGCTGGCGATCGGCGACTACATCACGCCGCAGATCCTCGGCGGCAACAACGAACTCCTGATGCCGCAGCTGATCATGATGCAGATCGGCCGGCGCGGCGATTTCGCCTCGGCCTCCGCCCTTTCCATCATCCTGATGCTGGTCGTCACCGCCGCCTACCTGCTCTGCGCCCGCTGGCTGAAGATCGAGCGGGCATGATGGCGCGCATTGTCTCCACTCTCTACGCCACGGCGATCTACGGCTTCATCTTCCTGCCCGTGGCGGTGCTGGTGCTGTTCTCGTTCCAGGGCACGCTGTTTCCCATTCCGCCCTTCAACGGCCCGTCGCTGCGTTGGTACCAGGCGGTGCTCGGCGACGCGCGGCTGACGGCGGGGCTGGGCAACTCGGTCCTGGTGGCCGTCGCCACCTCGGCGCTGGCGACGCTGCTGGGCTTCCTCTCCGCCTGGGGCCTGGCCCGGTTCCACCTGCCCGCCTCGGCCCTGCTGCGCGGCTTCATCACCCTGCCGCTCACCGTCAGCTATCTCATCATCGGCATGGGGCTGCTGATCCTCTTCAACTGGATCGGCCTGCCCAAGTCGCTGGTCGCCGCCGGCATCGGCCATGTGGTGATCAACCTGCCGCTCTGCTTCGCCATCGCCTACAGCCAGATGGGCGAGCACCAGGCCAATATCGAGCGCGCCGCCCGCGACCTCGGCGCCCGCGAATGGCAGGTGCTGGCCCTGGTCACCGCGCCGATGCTGTGGCCGGCCTTGTTCGCGGGCTTCTTCCTGTCGATGACCTTCTCCTGGGACGAGTTCGTCATCGCCTTCCTGCTGACCCGCTTCGACACCACGCTGCCGGTCGAGATCTGGAACCTGCTGCGCGCCGGGCTCAACCCGAAGACCAATGCGGTCGGCTCGCTGGTGTTCGGCGTCTCCATCGTGCTCGCCGTCGTCTTTGAACTCGTCGCCTTCCGGAAGCGCCCGCAATGACCGCCTTGGTTTCCATCGAGCACATCACGCAACGCTTCGGCGCGTCGCTCGCGCTCGACGACGTCTCCCTCGCCATCCAGCCGGGCAGCTACACGGTGCTGCTGGGGCCTTCGGGGTCGGGCAAGACGACGCTGCTGTCGATCCTGGGGGGCTTCCAGCAGCCGACATCGGGCCGCGTCCTGATCAACGGCGCGGATTGCACGACCATGGCGCCGGCGAGGCGGCCGACCGCCACGGTGTTCCAGGACTACGCCCTGTTCCCGCATATGAGCGTCGGCAGCAACGTGGCCTTCGGCCTGCGGATGCAGGGCGCCGGCAAGGCGGCCCGGCTGGCCCAGGCGCGCGACATGCTGCGGCTGGTCGGTCTCGACCAGGCCTTCGACAAGAAGCCCCACCAGCTTTCCGGCGGCCAGCGGCAGCGCGTGGCGCTGGCCCGCGCGCTGGTGGTGTCGCCTTCCGTGCTCCTGCTCGACGAGCCGCTGGGCGCGCTCGACCTCAAATTGCGGCGGCAGATGCAGGACGAGCTGAAGGCGATCCAGAAGCGGGTGGGTACCGCCTTCGTGCATGTGACCCACGACCAGGAAGAGGCGATGGCGCTCGCCGATCATGTCGTGGTGATGAATCACGGCCGCATCGAGGACCAGGGGACGCCCGAGCGCGTCTATGGCCAGCCGGCCACCCGCTTCTCAGCCACCTTCATGGGCGAGAGCACCATCCTGCCGGCGCAGGCCACGGCGGAGGGGTGCGTCCGCACCACGCTGGGCGCGTTCACCGCCAGGGCAGCGTTGCGGACCGGGGAACTCCACGTCGCCATCCGGCCGGAGCATGTGCAACTGGGCCCGGGCATCGAAGCCACCGTGTCCGACGTGGTCTATCAGGGCAGCTTCAAGCGAGTGACCGCGGTGCCGGCGGCCGACCCGTCGCTCCGCCTGCTGGCGCGGCTCCCCGCCGACGCCGCGGTGACGGAGGGCGATGTGATTTCGCTGCGGATCGATCCGGAGCGCCTGGTCATCCTGGGAGACTAGGTTCAGCAGAACGATTCGCGCCGGCGCGCGGACTCCTCCTCCGGCAGGCGCAGGCGGAAGGCGAGACCCGCCGCCAGGGCCAGCGACGCGCCGATTCCGGCGACGCAGGCGCCCCACCCGAAGGCATCGAAGGCGCGGCCCAGCACGAAGCTGCCGGCCAGGCCGCCGAGGAAATAGCTGGCGAGATAGAGGCCGCCTGCGGAGCCGCGATCGCCGGTGGCGGCGCGGCCGACGAAGCCGGTCGCCGCGGCCTGGGCGAAAAAGGTGCCCACCGCGACCATCACCATGCCGGCAAGCACCGCCGAAAGGCTCGCGGTCAGCAGCAGCGGCAGGCCGAGCCCGGCGAGGCCGAGGGAAGCCCAGAAGGTCGGCCGCGTGCCGAATTGCGCCACCGCGCGCCCGGCCAGCGGCGTCGTCAGGATCGATGGCAGGAACACGAAATAGACCAGGCCCAGCTGCATCATGCCGATGTCGAGCGGCGGCCGGGTCAGCACGAAATTGACATAGGTGAAGGTGCCGATGAAGGCGAAGAGGATGCAGAAGCCGATGCCGAAGGCGGCGCGGAGCGGACCGTTGCGCAGATGCTCCGCCCAGGAATCCCAGGCGCTGCGCGTGGGCGAGCCGGCCGCTCCCATCGGCGCCGTCCGCGCCAGGGCGAAGGCCGCAAGCGCCGCGCCGGCCAGATTCAGGGCGGCGAAGACCTGGAAATTGCTGGCCAGGCCGAGATGGTCGGCGATGGCGGCGGACATCAGCCGGCCGAACAGGTTGCTGGCCACGTTGCCGGTCACATAGGCGGCGAGCGCCGCCGCGGTCTGCCGCGGCGTCGAATTTTCCGCCAGATAGGCGAGGGTCAGGGTGAAGGCGGTGGACATGAAAACGCCCTGCAGCACGCGCAGCAGAGTGAACGCCGTCAGATCCGGCAAGGTCGCCAGCAGCAGCGTCGGGACGGTCAGCAGGCCAAGCGACAGGACGATGCCGCGGCGGCGGTTGAGCCGCCGGCTGAAGGCAGCCACGGCCAACCCCGCGAAGGCCATGCCCATGGTGCTGGCGTTCACCGCGAAGCCCATCTGCGCCGGGGTCACGCCATAGGCGGCGGTGAGCGACGGCAGGATCGCCTGGGTCGCGAAGAGATCGACCAGGGTGAGGAAGGCGATGATCGCGACGACGAGCAGGCGCAGCGCATTGGCGCCGGAGGCCTGGCTCGCCGGCATCGCCGCCATCGCGGTGTCGCGGGTCGCGGTCATGATTGCCTCAACTCCGATGGAGCGGAAAGAAACCGGCGCCCGCCGCGCGGCGGGCGCCGGTCTCGCGGATGCGGCGGTGCCGCGTCCTACATGTTCATGTCGTTCTTGTCGTGCAGGATGTCGACCGAGATCAGCACGACCTTCTTCTTGCCGGTGTTCTTCCACCAGTGCGAAGTCATGTGCGTCTCCGGCGCGACGTCGCCGGCCTTGTGCAGGATCGGCACGGCGCAAGTGCTGGCGAATTCGGTGATCTCGCCCTGCACGATGTAGATCATCGCCGGGCGGTCGCCATGGCTGTGCCACGGCACGATGCCGCCAGGCTGCACCTCGAGGCGGCGCAGGCGGAACTGATGGTCGCCGAGCGCCACCATCTCCTGCGACAGATCGGTGCTGGCGAGGACCGTGTCGGTCACGTCCTTGGCTTCCATCTTCTGGTCCATCTGGCCCTTGCCGTCGGCCACCATCTTGTCCGCCGGGCAGCCGGCGGCGAAGGCGGCGGCGCCGAACGTCATGGCGCCGGCAACCAGCGCCGCCAGCGAGGCGGCGCGCAGAATGGTCTTGGTCATTGGTATGGTCCTTTCTCGGTCTTGGGTTCTTGAGGTCTTGGGTTCTGGGGGGTCTTGGGTTCTCTGGAGTCTTCGAAGAGGCGGCTGCGGCCCGGAAGGCCGAAGTCGCCGGCAACATCGGCGCGAACGGCGCTAGGCTGAAATGCCATTAGGCTTTCGGTTCGATAGCGGCCGGCTATGACGACGATCGATCGGCGCCGCATCGGCCAGCAGCACATAGGGTCCGGCGATCGCCTGCGGATCGAGGGATGCGGCCGATCCCGTGCAGGCCGGATGCATGACGGCGGAGCGCCAATGCAGCACGGCGTTCTTCGGCGCCAGGCGGGAGATCCTGATCATTTTCGCACCCTTCGATGGCTGGCAATTGATCGCCCCACCGTCGTGGCACAGCCCGAATCGGGAGGGCTGGACCGGGCGGCGGGCAATGCGACTGTGCGCGCCCGCGCGGCAGAGCAAAAATGCCGTTGGCCTATCGGTTCGATAGCGCGCGGCTATGGACGGCGCGCCAGGCCAGGGCGGGCAAAGTCAAGGGGGCGAAGTCAAGCTGGGCGCGGTCAAGCCGGGCGGCTCAGAAGTCAAGCGCCCGGTGGCGTCGGCCGGCATGCTGATTGAGCCTGCCGCAGTGCCGTGCGGCGGGGGTTGCTGCGATTGCTTTCGAGCCATTTACACAAGGGACGGACGGGGACTAGCCTGCGGCCAAACCGGCCGGCCCGCAGGGGATTCGGCCGGTCAGGAGATCAGACATGCAGGACAAGCGGGAGGGTTTTCCGCAGATCCGGGTCAACCGGTGGCGGCGCTTCGCCGACTGGGACGAGCGTCCGCTCCGCCTCGACAAGTTCGCCGTCGAGGATGCCGCCGCCGGCTTCGCCGCCTTCTCCTCGCCCAACGATCCCAAGCCGGGGCTGGAGATCGCCAGCGGCAAGGTCAAGTCGATGGACGGCATCGCCGCCGCCGATTTCGACATGATCGACATCTTCATCGCCAATCATCACCTCGACTTGGCGGTGGCCGAAGAGGCGATGGCGATCCCCTCGCCCGACATCGCCCGCATGCTGGTCGACATGAACGTGCCGCGCGCCAAGCTGGTGCGCCTTGCCCACGGGATGACGCCGGCGAAGCTGGCCGAGGTGGTGGCGGAACTCAGCGCCATCGAGATCGCCTTCGCCTATTCGAAGATGCGGGCGCGGCACACGCCGGGCAACCAGGGCCACGTCACCAACGCCAAGGATGATCCGCTGCAGCTGGCGGCCGATGCCGCCACCGCCGTCGCCTTCGGCTTCGACGAGATCGAGACCACCATGCGCGTCGCGCGCAACGCCTGGTCGAACGCCGTCGCCTGCGCCGTCGGCGCCGCGGTCGGGCGCTGGGGCACCCTGTTCCAGTGCTCGAGCGAGGAGGCGGAGGAACTGCAGATCGGCATGGCCGGGTTCAGCTCCTATGCCGAGACGGTGTCGGTCTACGGCACCGAGCGTTCCTTCATCGACGGCGACGACACGCCGTGGTCAAAGGCGTTCCTGTCGACCGCCTATGCCTCGCGCGGGATCAAGATGCGCTGCACGTCGGGCGCCGGCTCCGAGCTGCTGATGGGCTTCCACGAGAGCAAATCGCTGCTGTATCTCGAGGCGCGCTGCCTCTGCCTGCAGCGCGGCATGGGGGTGCAGGGCACGCAGAATGGCGGCATCGACGGCGCGCCGATCACCTGCACCGTACCGGGCGGCATGCGCGAGCTGATGGCGGAGAATCTGCTCGCCGTCTGGCTCGATCTGGAATGCGCCTCGGGCAACGACGCGGCGGCGACGGAATCGGAGATCCGCGTCGGCGCCAAGATCCTGCCTTATCTGATTGCCGGGTCCGATTTGATCTGCTCCGGCTTCGGCTCGATCCTCGCCTATGACAATTCCTTCAACCCGTCGCTGATGAACGGCGAGGAGATGGAGGATTTCCTGGTCCTGCAGCGCGATTTCGAGGCCGATGGCGGCCTCACCCCGGTCGGCGAGACGGAGGTGGTCGAGCTGCGCGCCAGGGCGGTGCAGGCGGTGGCCGCCGTGCTGGAGGAACTCAACCTCGGCCAGCCGACGCCGGACATGATGGCGAGCGTGGTCGCCGCCTCCGGCTCCGAGCAGACCGAGAGCTACCGGCCGGGCGAGGTCTCGGTGATCAGCGAGGCGATCAAGGCGCGCGGCATCAATGTCATCGACGTGATCCGGGCTTTGGCCAGGCGCGGCTTCCGCGAGGCGGCGCAGAACCTGCTCAACATGGTGAAGCTGCGCGTCTCCGGCGACTACCTGCAGACCTCCGCCATCGTGCGCGACGGCCGCATCATCAGCGCGGTCAACGACCCCAACGAATATCTCGGCCCCGGCACCGGCTATCGCCTGAGCCAGCAGCGCCGCAACGAGATCGCCAACATCCGCGACGTGCTCGACCGCGACGAGGTGCTCCGTTCGGAAGGCCGCCACGCCAAGACCGAGACGCGGCTGATCCAGTATCGCGGCATGGGCCCGGCCGAGCCGGGCAGCGACCCGAAGGAGGTGGTGATCGGCATTTCGCCGGCCTTCGGGCTCAAGATCTTCCGCACCCTCGCCGGCCATCCGCTGTCCGCCATCCTGCAGGCGCTCACCGCCGGCATCCGCGCCAAGGGCTGCAAGCCCCGCATCGTGCGCCTGCATCACACGGCGGACACCTCGTTCCTGGGCCTGAGCGCCGCGAGGCTGGCCGGTTCCGGCGTCGCCATCGGCATCCAGGCCAAGGGCACGGCGGTGATCCACCAGCGCGACCGGCTGCCCCACCACAACCTGGAACTGTTCTCCAACGCGCCGATCACCAGGCTGGAGCACTACCGGCGCCTTGGCGAGAACGCCGCGGCCTATGCCCTGGGCGAGGCGCCGGAGCCGGTGGTGGTGCCGACCAAGGGCGAGGCGATGGGCGCCAGGTTCCATGCCCAGGTGGCGCTGATCTATGCCATCGAGACCGAGCTGACCAAGGACGGCGCATCGCCCGAAAATGTCGAGATCAGCCTGCTGGAGGCGGCACAGTGAGCGGGAAGAAACTGGGCCGCGCGGATTATCCGCTGGCCGAGAAGCGGCCGGATTTGGTGCGCACGCGCGGCGGCAAGACGCTCGACGACCTGACCCTCGCCGCCATCGAGGCCGGCGAGGTCTCGCTTGAGGATCTGCGCATCACCCCCCAGGCGCTGCGCCAGCAGGCCGAGATCGCCACCGCCGCGGGCCGTCCGACCCTGGGACGCAATTTCGACCGCGCGGCGGAGCTGATCGACGTGCCGCAGGACGTCATCCTCGGCATCTACGAATTGCTGCGCCCGGGCCGCGCCAAGGGCAAGTCCGACCTGCTCGACGCCGCCAGGCTGCTGCGCGACACCTACAAGGCGCATAAGATGGCGGCCTTCGTCGAGGAAGCCGCCGAGGTGTACGAGCGCCGCGGCCTGTTCTCGGCGAGATACTGAACTTCAATCGGCAAGCCGAAACCCCATCATGAGGTTCTTAGGGTTATTCCTTCTGACTGCGCTGGTAGTCGCCGCCATCGGCCTCGGCGCCAGGGAGACTGGGTTGGCCGATGCGATCAACCTATCACCCTACCAGTGTGGAGGCGGGCGCGTTGCCCGTCCATTTGAAGGGCTGTCTCTGCTGCTCTTCGCGATCGCCGTGCCTTTGTCGATCGTGTTTAGCAGGACCCTTTTCTACCGAAACAACTATCTGAAGTGGGTCCACATTAATCTCCAAAGGCAGTCCAATTTGATATCGTTTCTGTGGGTTTCGTCCACACTGTTCAGCATTGGCGCGATATTGGTCTCGCGCTTGTTGGAGTACGTGGCGACCCCTTGCGTTGAAACTTTTCTGGATCCGCCAATGAGCCATGGATACGGCCGCATGGTGCCTATCGCCATCATGTTTTCGTTGATCGGGGCTCTCTTCAGCGATCTGATTCGCTATCGCCCAGCCCCGCGAAGAAACCCCTGAGACATCCAGGATCCCCATGCGCAGATTCCTGATCATCGCCCCGGAGGGCACCTCGCCCGCCGGCCTGGTTGGCGAGGCCATCCTCGACCAGGGCGCCACCTACGACACCCTCTTCCCGGTCGAGCGCTACGCCACCCACGCGCCCTTCGCCTATCCGGGCGTGCCGGCGGAACCCGGTGCCTATGCCGGGCTGATCGTCCTCGGCGGGCCGATGAGCGCGAACGACGTCGACAAGTATTCCTTCCTGAACGAAACCACAGACCTGATCCGGTCATTCGCCGACGCCGGACGGCCGGTGCTGGGCATCTGCCTCGGCGCCCAGATGATCGCCCGCGCCTATGGCGGCGAGGTCTACCGCATGGACCGCTTCGAATCCGGCTTCTACACCATGCAGGTGACGGATGCCGGCGCCGCCGACCCGCTGTTCTCCGGGCTGGGACCGGCGATCACCTCGTTCCAGAACCATTTTGAGGCGGTGCGCGACATCCCGGGCGCGGTGGCGCTGGCGACCGGCGGCGCCTGCCCGATCCAGGCCTTCCGCCTGGGCGACAGGATCTACGCCACCCAGTTCCATCCCGAAGTCACCATCGACATCGTGCGCGACTGGATCCGCAAGTTCGGCCGCGCCTTCACCGATGCCGAGCCGCGGCTGCTGACCGAGCTGGAGATACAGTTCCAGGACTCCTTCGCCCGTCACCGCGCCCTGTGCGCGGCGCTGGTCGCCCGCTGGATGCGCCTCGCGGAAGATTGATTGCGGCAGCCTTGCGCGGAAGGCTTCGCCCAGCGCCGCGCGCGGCCATCGGTTTGCCGGTTAAACCGTTTTGGCGGCTGTCAAAATCGGGGCCGCAGATGTCAAGATCGGTTGGCCGGCCGGTCCTAGGGTTCCATCGGGTGGCGAACCGTCGGTTCCGCTTGCCCGCGGGCAGAGGTTGCGCTGGAATGCCCGCGCACAAAAAATTTGAGGCTTGCCGGGCGCAGATCACCGGGCCTTGTTCCGGGCTGTGACCCCAACGACCGGGAGAGGGGCAATGAACAAATCGAATTTGTCGCGCCGCAACTTCATGCAGCAATCGACCGCGCTGGCGGCGGCCGTCGCGGCCGGCGGGGCGCTGGGCATCCGCAGTGCCTTCGCGGACCGATCCAAGGAACTGAACATCCTGTGCTGGGAAGGCTACAACTCGGCCCAGGTGCTGGACCCGTTCCGCGAATCCTCGGGCGCCGAGGTCAAGGCCGAATCGCTCACCAACGATCCCACCATGATCAACCGCCTGCGCGCGGGCGAGATCAATGTCTGGGACCTGATCAACGTGAACAATCCCTGGGCCCGCAAGGTGATGTGGCCCGAAAAGCTGATCAAGCCGCTCGACCGGGCGATGATGGAGCCCTATTTCGACAAGATGCTGCCGGCCTTCAAGCCGCCCTATCACTGGGCGCTGGATGAGAGCGGCAAGGAGCTGATCGGCATGTGCCAGCGTTTCGGCCCCTACAGCTATGTCGTCAACACCGACAAGATCAGCCGCGCCACGGCGGAAGACCAGGGCTGGGATTTGTGGAACGACCCGGCCAATGCCGGCAAATACGGCATCCTGGAATCCGACGACTGGAACGTCTTCAACATCTGCTGCATCGCCGGCTTCGATCCGTTCAAGGCGCACAGCGACGAGGAAGTGGCGAAGTTCACCGAGACGGCGAAGCGCGTGTTCAAGGGCGCCAAGCTGGTCGGCGACATCGCCACCATGAACCAATCGCTCGTCTCCGGCGAGATCGACTTCCACATGACCGGCGGCACCTATTCAGCCTCGCCGGCGCGCGCCGACGGCGCCACCAACATCCGCGCCATCACCCCGAACAAGGGCCCGATGACCGGCGGCAAGGGCGGCATCTCCTGGATCGAGGTGACGTCGGTGGTCAACAACCCGGATGTCTCGCCGCTCGCCGTCGAGTTCCTGAAATACGTCCAGGACCCGAAGGTCGCGCACACCGTGGCCTTCGCCGAGGGCACCTTCAACCCGGTGGCGCAGATGGGCAACAAGGAGTGCTTCGACCTCTTCACTAAGGAAGAGCTCGACGCCATCCAGTGGGACAGCCTGGAAGAGGAGATGGCGCGCTCGATCGAATATGACGTGGTGCCGGACTACGACAAGCTGCTCGACATCATGACCTCGGCCAAGCGCGAGGCCTCCGGCGGCTGATCGCCGCCAGGATGACGAGGTAAATCGGGGCTCTTTCGTGGCGCAACGAGCCAGGATCAGCGAAAGAGCCCCGATGCTTTCCGGCACTCCCACATCGCCACTGGCTCGGTCGCGCAGCTTATGAACACTCGCTCCCCCGTTCTCGAACTCCGCGGGATCACCAAGACCTTCGGCACCTTCACCGCCGTGCACGGCATCGATTTGACGGTGGCCGAGGGCGAGTTCTTCACCATCGTCGGCCCCTCGGGCAGCGGCAAGACCACCGTGCTGCGCATGCTGGCCGGCCTCGAGAGCCCCAGCACCGGCGACATCCTGCTGCGCGGCCAGCGCATCAACGACGTGCCGGCGAACAAGCGGCCCACCTGCATGGTGTTCCAGTCGCTGGCCCTGTTCCCGCACCGCACGGTGGGCGAGAACATCGAGTTCCCGCTGAAAATCCGCGACGTGCCGCCGGCGGAGCGCAAGGCCCGCGCCCTGCAGCTGATGGCGCAGCTGCGCCTGCCGGAAGGCTATTACGGCAAGAACGTCACCAAATGCTCCGGCGGCGAACGGCAGCGCGTGGCGCTGGCCCGGGCGCTGGCCTACAACCCCGACATCCTGTTCTTCGACGAGCCGCTCTCGGCCATCGACTACAAGCTGCGCAAGACGCTGGAGAAGGAGCTGAAGGACATCCACCGCGAGACGGGGAAGACCTTCATCTACATCACCCACTCGCTGGAGGAGGCGATGGTGATGAGCGACCGCATCGGGGTCATGCGCCTCGGCCACATGGTGCAGGTCGGCACGCCGAACGAGATCTACACCGCGCCCAACAGCAAGTTCGTCTCCGAGTTCATCGGCGACGTGAACATCATGGCGGTGCGCGCGGCCGAGGGCGGCCGGGTGCGCTCCGAGGACCTGGGCGCCGATTTCTCCGCCCCGGCCTTCCCGGCCGGATTCGCCGCCGGCCACCTGGTCGTGCGCCCGGAATCGATCCGCATCATCGACAGCCGGTCCGAGGCGGAGAACGTGCTGACCGGCACGCTCTACAACGAATATGCGCTGGGCTCGCGCATCCAGTACCAGGTCCGCGTCGGCGAGCAGGTCTTCATCATCGAAAGGCTGCGCCAGCAGGCGCTGAAAGACCGCCTGGATACCGAAGTACTGGTCGGCTGGAACGCCCGCGACAGCATCCTGGTGGCCGACTGATGGCCGGGCTCGGCACCCAACGCGCGCGCCAGGGGCCGCTCAACGCGATCCCGGTGCTGGTCTTCCTGCTGGTCGGCTTTGCAGCACCCCTGCTCGCGGTGGTCGGCTATTCCTTCATGCCGGAGCGCACCTTCGGCCTGTGGCAGGCGCCGAGCCTCGCCAACTACGTCACCGTTTTCGAATCGACCAGCTACATCTCGTTCCTGTGGTCGCTGGGCCTGGCCGCGCTGACCGTCACCCTGCTGGCGCTGATCTGCTACCCGGTCGCCTATGGCCTGGCGCGGGTGTTCGGCAAGTGGTCGACCCTGCTCACCCTGCTCTTCACCATCCCGCTTTTCGTCTCGGAGAATGTGCGGCTCTACGGCTGGATCCTGTTCTTCATCAAGAACGGCGTCCTGCTCGGCGCGCTGAAGTCGCTGTTCGGGATCGAGCCGGAAAGCTGGCTGTTCACCGAGGGCATGATCGTGCTGGGCATGGTCTATGTCTACCTGCCCTTCATGCTGTTCCCGATGACGCTCGGCGTCAGCATGGTGCCGCAGGAGACGCGCGACGCCGCCTTCGATCTCGGCGCCAGCAAATGGCAGGTGTTCAAGGAGGTCGACCTGCCGCTTTCCATGCCGGGCATCGTTATCGGCTTCCTGCTGGCCTTCGTGCTCGCCGTCGGCGCCATCGCCGAATACAAGGTGCTGGGCGGCCAGAAGGTCATCCCCATCACCCACGACATCGAGATCGCCTTCACCTATGCGCAGAACTGGCCGCTGGGCTCGGCCCTTGCCGTGCTGCTGATGGTGGTGGTGGGCGGGCTGGTGCTCCTCGTGCTGCGCCGCTTCGACCTCGACGTCATCCTGGGGCGGCGCTGATGAGCCCGGCCGAGCGCGCGCGGCGCTGGCGGTCGGCCCTGCTCTGGGCCTGGGCGCTCACCGTCGTCGTCTTCATGTACCTGCCGGGCGTCTGCCTGTTCCTCGCCTCCTCCACCTCCAGCCGCTACTTCATCTTCCCGATCACCAAATGGGGCCTGGACTGGTGGAAGAAGACCTTCGATTCGATCCAGATCCACGAACTGTTCGAGACCTCGGTCTCCATCGCCCTCATCGTCACCGTGATCGCCGTGGTGCTGGCGTTTTTCGGCGCGCTGGCCTTCGCGCGCTATGAGTGGAAGGGCCGCTCAGTCTATCAGAAGATCGTGCTGCTGCCGATCTTCTTCCCGCAATCGGTGCTGGGCCTGGCCCTGCTGCTGTGGTTCAACGCCCTCGGCCTCGAGCTTTCCTGGAAAAGCGCGATCTTCGCGCATCTGGTCTGGATCGTGCCGGTGGTGACCCTCGTCATCTCGATCCAGGTCTATTCCTTCGATCCGGCGCTGGAGGAGGCCGCCTTCGACCTCGGCGCCACGCGCTGGCAGGTGCTGAAGGAAGTGACCCTGCCGGTGCTGTTCCCCGGCCTGTTCTCCGGCGCGCTGTTCGCCTTCCTGCTCAGCTGGGGCAATTTCCCGCTGTCGCTGTTCACCACCGGCGCCGACACCACGATCCCGGAATACCTCTACGCCAAGATGGTGGCAGGCTACACGCCGGGCGTGCCGGTGCTGGGTACCGTCTCCACCTTCACCGCCGCAGTGCTGTTCCTGGGCGGCTACGGCCTGATCAAGCTGCGGCGCAAGGCGCGCGACTGAGACAAGAAACGACCTGCTGGGGAGAACATCCATGCTGACCTCATCGCTCACGGGCAAGTCCGTCATCGTCACCGGCGGCAGCAAGGGCATCGGCAAGGGCATCGCCCGGGTCTTCGCCGCCCACGGCGCCAAGGTGCTGATCGCCGCGCGCCATCTGAAGGACGCCGAGGCCTGCGCCGCGGAATTGAAGGCGGCCGGCGGCACCGCCAGCGCGGTGGCCGCCGACGTCACCAAGCTCTCCGACATGGAGGCGATGGCCAGGACGGCGGTCGACCGCCATGGCGGGCTCGACGTGCTCTGCGCCAATGCCGGCATCTTCCCCCAGGCCAAGATCGAGGAGATGAGTCCGGAGACCTGGGACGAGGTGATGGATACCAACCTCAAGGGCACCTTCCTGTCGGTGAAGGCCTGCGTGCCGTACCTGAAAAAGAGCTCCCAGGGCCGGATCGTGCTGACCTCGTCGATCACCGGGCCGGTCACCGGCTATCCGGGCTGGACCCATTACGGCGCCACCAAGGCCGGACAGCTCGGCTTCATGCGCACCGCCTGCATCGAGCTCGCGAAATACGGCATCACCGTCAACGCCGTGCTGCCCGGCAACATCATCACCGAGGGCCTGGCGGGACTGGGCGAGGAATACCAGCGCAGCATGGCCGCCTCGGTGCCGCTGAAGCGCCTGGGCAATGTCGAGGATATCGGCCACGCCGCCGCCTATTTCGCCTCCAAGGAGGCGGGTTATGTGACCGGCCAGACCATCATCGTCGACGGCGGCCAGATCCTGCCGGAATCGCTGGAGGCGTTAGCCTCCGCTTAAGGCTCAGGCGCTGGCGTCGGCGTAGGGTTCTATTCACTCGTCATGGTCGGGCTTGGCCCGACCACCCACGAGTTTTGGTGGGCGAGAACGCGCGCTTCCAAGAAACTCGTGGGTCCTCGTGCCAAGCACGAGGATGACGAAAAGGGCGAGTGGCATTTGCCTTCCGATCCGTTTGCTGGAACACTTAGGACAGCAAATGGATCGGAGAGCCCCATGTCCAACGTGACCCCGTTCAAGCCAGCCCGCGATTCCGAGGAATGGCAGCTGCGCGTCGACCTTGCCGCCGCCTTCCGCCTGGCGGTGGAGATGAACTGGCACGAATCGGTCGGCAACCATTTCAGCGCCGCCGTCTCGCCCGATGGCAAGCAATTCCTGATGAATCCGAAATGGCGGCACTTCTCCACCATCCGGGCGAGCGACCTGCAGCTCCTGAACGCCGACGACCAGGAGACCATGAAGCGCGCCGACGCGCCGGATTGCTCGGCCTGGGCGATCCACGGCGGCATCCATGCGAGCGTGCCGCATGCCCGCGTGCTGCTGCACCTGCATCCGCCATATGCCACGGCGCTGGCGGGCCTGGCCGATCCGGAATTGAAGCCGATCGACCAGAACACCGCCCGCTTCTACAACCGCCTCGCCGTCGACATGAATTACGGCGGCATCGCCGAGGGCCAGGACGAGGGCAAGCGCCTGGGCCGCGTGCTCGGCAACCGCTCCACCATGATGATGGCCAATCACGGCGTGCTGGTCGCCGCCCCCACCGTGGCGGAAGCCTGGGAGCACATGTATTTCCTGGAGCGCGCCGCGCAGACCCTGATGCTGGCCTATGCCTCCGGCCAGAAGCTCAACGTCATGAGCGCGGAACTGGCCGAGAAGACCGCGCGGGGCTGGGACGACTACTCCGACAGCGCCTTCGCCCATTTCGAGCAGCTGAAGCGCCAGCTCGACAAGAAGGACCCGAGCTACAAGGAGTAGCGCGGACTCCGATAGGCGCGCGCCGGTCTACGTCCCAAACTCGACCGTCACCCCGGCCTTGAGCCGGGGTCCATTTCTCGGGCGCAAGAACACCGACAATCAGGCTGGTTCATTCAGCGTCATGCCAGGGCTTGGCCCTGGCATCCACGAGTTTACTTCCACGGCACTACCTTGCTCATCGGCACTCGTGGATCCCAAGGCCAAGCCTTGGGATGACGTGGTTTTTCGATGCGAGCTCGTGCGGTGGAAAGATGGACCCCGGCTCAAGGCCGGGGTGACGATGTGACTTGATGGCGCGAAGAATCCGCTCTCAATGCCCCGTCTTCACGCGGCGATAGTGGCGCGGGGAGGCGCCGGTCCAGCGGGTGAAGGCGCGGGAGAAGGCGGAGAGCTCGGAATAGCCCAGCAGCAGGGCGATCTCGGTCAGCGGCAACTGGCGCTGCTCGAGGTACAATTCGGCAAGCTGGCGGCGCGTCGCCTCGACCGCGTCCTTGTAGGTGGTGTTGTGGTCGCTGAGCTCGCGCTGCACCGCGCCCGGTGAAATCCTGAGATCGTGGGCGATCTGCTCCAGCGAAGGATAGCCGCCGGGCAGCCGCATGCGGATGGCGGCGCAGATGCGCTGGAACAATCCGTCGGCCGGCGAGGTGGGGCCGAGCTTTTCCATGCAGGTCTGCATCACCGTCATCAGCTGCAGGTCGCGCGCCGGCATCGGCCGCTCCAGGATGTCGGAGCGGAAGATGAGGGCGTTGGTCGGCTGGCTGAAATAGACCGGGGCGTCGAAGGCGGCCTCGTGGTCCTTCCACGCCTCCGGGCGCGGGTGCTCGAAATGCACCTCCTCCGGCGCCCATTTCGGGCCGCAGCATTCGCGGATCACGTTCAGGAACATGCCGAGGGAAAGCTCGGCGTCCTGCCGCCGGGCGACGATCTCCGGCGCCACGATCTGGTATTCCAGGCGCAGCAGGCCGTCCTTGCCCTTCACGCTGCGCAGGAATGAGGAACCCTGCTGGTAGCAGAACAGGTTGGTGAGGGTTTCCAGCGCGCTGCCCAGGGTCGGCGCCGAGATCGCCGCATAGCCCCAGAGGCCGAGGTCGCGCGGCATGAACTGGTTGCCGAACCAGAGGCCGAAATTGTCCTGGCCCGTCCGCTTGGCGGCCTCCTCGAACAGCGTGATGAAGGCGGCCAGCTTCAGCTGCAGGGTCGGCATCCCGGCCATTTCCGGGGCGATGCCGGCATTGCCGAAGATGCTGTCGATGTCGCCATGCAGGCGGTCGATATGGTCGACGATCCCGGTCGCCGCCGAGGCGAGGATCGCCGGCCCGGCGTTGCTCGCCGGGACGCCATCAAATGCGACAGCCCCTAGGAACTCGCCCATGCGCGCCCTTTCCGGACGTCAAAGCCTTCCCTGATGCCGGTAATCTTTGCACAGCCCCTCCGGCAGGATCAAGGCGGGTGGATTCCACCGCCCACCTGTCAAGATCGGCCCGCCGCCGGTCAAGCGGCAGGTCCTTGGCGGGCCTAGCCTTCTGACCGGACGATCAGGATCCGCCGGCTTTCCCAGGACGGCGGGCGGGTGAGTGCATGAGCGGAATATTGACCCACGAGCAATTGAATCACGAGCAATTGCTGGCGGCCGTCGGCCATGTGGCCGAGGCGGCCCTGCCGCGCTGGGGTCTGGAGGGCGCCGCCCTCAAGATGATCAACCACTCGGAGAACACCACCTATCTGGTGACCCCCAGATCGGATGCGCGCCCGGTGATCCTGCGCGTCCACCGCGAGGGCTATCATTCCGTCAACGGCATCCGGAGCGAACTGGCCTGGATGCGCGCCCTGCAGGCCGATGCCGGGGTGCTGACGCCGCAGGCCATTCCCGGCAGGGACGGCCAGGACATCCAGGTCGTCAGCCATGCCAGCCTGCCCAACCCGCGCAATTGCGTGCTGTTCGAGCTGATCGACGGGGTGGAGCCGCCGCAGGACAACCTCATCGAGCCCTTCAAGCAGCTGGGCGAGGTGACGGCGCGCACGCAT
Organism: Dongiaceae bacterium; assembly: GCA_039808885.1. Lineage (GTDB taxonomy): Bacteria > Pseudomonadota > Alphaproteobacteria > Dongiales > Dongiaceae > Dongia_A. The sequence continues at coordinate 106,268 of JBDHTX010000008.1, forward strand.
CTGCATTCCATGGGCTGGAAGCGGCCGCCCTATTTCGAGCGCCTCAGCTGGGATTTCGAGCATTCCCTGGGCAGGACGCCCAACTGGGGATCCTGGGAAGACGGACCTGACATGTCGCCCGAGCGCCGGCCGCTGCTGCAGCGCCTGGTCGACACGCTGGAGCGGCGGCTCAAGGCCTATGGCCAGGGCAAGGAGCGCTACGGCCTGATCCATGCCGATTTCCGCCTCGCCAACCTGCTGTTCCACCAGGGCAACACCCGCGTGATCGACTTCGACGATTGCGGGCTCGGCTGGTTCCTCTACGACGCCGGCACGGCGGTCAGCTTCTTCGAGCACAAGCCGGAAGTGCCCGCGCTGATGGAAGCCTGGAAGGAAGGCTACCGCCGCGTGCGTCCGCTCCCCAAGGAAGACGAGCACGAAATCTGGACCTTCATCCTGCTGCGGCGAATGCTGCTCTTCGCCTGGATGGGGTCGCATGCCGAGACCGATCTCGCCAAGCAGGAAGGGCCGGCCTATTGCGTCGGCACCTGCGAAATGGCGGAGAAATATCTGAGCCGCTACGGCTGAGGAGAGGCCAGATGGCCGACAAGTCCAAGCAGAGCCCCGCCAAGCAGGAATTCATCGAGAAGAGCCTGCACTACTGGAACCCGGGCAAGACCCAGTTCTGGCAGGACGCCGATATCGACCTGGTGATCGACCGGCGCGAGGGCTACTACCTCTACGACATGGACGGGCGCCGCCTGATCGACGTGCATCTGAACGGCGGCACCTACAATATCGGCCATCGCCATCCGGAGCTGATCGAGGTGCTGAACCGCGGCACCCAGCGCTTCGACATGGGCAACCACCATTTCCCGGCGCTTGGCCGCACCGCCTTGGCCGAGAAGCTGGCCAAGAGCTGCGGCGGCGACCTGCACTACACGATCTACGGCTCGGGCGGCGCCGAGGCCATCGACATCGCCATCAAGACGGCGCGCCATGCCAAGCAGAAGCGCAAGATCGTCTCCATCGTGCGCGCCTATCACGGCCATACCGGCCTGGCGGTCGCCGCCGGCGCCGAGCGCTTCTCCAAGCTGTTCCTGTCCGACCAGCCGGACGAGTTCCACGCCGTGCCGTTCAATGACCTGACCGCGATGGAAGACGCGCTGAAGGCCAAGGATGTCGCCGCCGTCATCATGGAGACGATCCCGGCGACCTACGGCTTCCCCATGCCGCTGCCGGGCTACCTCACCGAGGTGAAGAAGCTCTGCGAGCGCTATGACGCGCTCTACATCGCCGACGAGGTGCAGACCGGCCTGATGCGCACCGGCGAGATGTGGGGCTATCAGCGCTACGGCATCCACCCCGACATCGTCGTCATCGGCAAGGGCATCTCCGGCGGCATGTATCCCATCGCCGCCGCCGTGGTGCGCGAGCCCTATGCCGGCTGGCTGAAGCAGGACGGCTTCGGCCACATGTCGACCATGGGCGGCGCCGAACTCGGCTGCCTGGTCGCCATGAAGGTGCTGGAGATCCTGGAACGGCCGCAGATGAAGCCGACGGTCAACTACATCTCGGAGCTGATGGCGAGCGGCCTGACCGAGATCATGAAGATCTATTCCGACTTCTTCGTCGGCATCCGCCAATGCGGCGTGGTGATGGGCCTGGAATTCGACTATCCCGAGGGCGCCAAGCCGGTGATGAAGCACCTCTACGCCAACGGCGTCTGGGCGATCTTCTCGACGCTGGATGCGCGCGTGCTGCAGTTCAAGCCCGGCGTGCTGATGACCGCGCCGCAATGCGAGGAGCTGCTGGAGCGGGTCGAGCGCTCGATCGGCCAGGCCCGCGCCGAGTGCAAGGGCGGCAAGCGGCGGGTCGCGGCATGAGGACGATACGATGAATGCCATCGTCGAAGAGCTGCTGGCGGGCGAGAAGCGCCAGACCGGCACCGCCGACATGATGCTGCAGCTCGGCGAATGGGCGGCATCGTCCTATGCGCGCTACGACCGCGGCGCCGTCGACCGCATCGTGAAGGCCGCCGCCGAAGCCGCCTTCGCCATGGCGGGCGCGATGGCCGAGGCTGCCGTGAAGGAGACCGGCTTCGGCGTCGTCGAGCACAAGAAGATCAAGAACGAGATCTGCTCCAAGGGCCTGGTCGAGGCCTATCGCCACCAGGATTTCTGCTCCAAGCGGGTGATCCCGGAGCAGAAGATGGTGGAGCTGCCGCGCCCGGCCGGCGTGGTCTTTGCCCTCACCCCCTCGACCAACCCGATCTGCACCATCTATTTCAAGGTGCTGCTGGCGCTGCTGACGCGCAACGCCATCATCCTGTCGCCGCATCCGATGGCGAAGAAATGCTCGGTCGAGGCGGTCAATGCGCTGGCCAAGGCGGCGGAGGCGGCCGGCGCGCCGAGCGGGCTGATCCAGGTCGTGGCCGAGCCCAGCCTGCCGCTCATCGACCACATCATGAAATCGCCGCGCGTGGCGGTCATCCTGGCGACCGGCGGCACGCCGATGGTGCGCGCGGCCTATTCCTCCGGCAATCCGGCGATCGGCGTCGGCCCCGGCAACGCGCCCGCCTTCGTCGACGCCAGCGCGGACCTGAACGCCGCCGCCAAGCGCATCATCCAGTCCAAGAGCTTCGACAATTCCATCCTCTGCACCAATGAAAGCGTGGTGGTGGCGGAGGAGAGCATCGCCGACGCGCTCTCCCAGGCGCTCGCCAAGGCCGGCGCTTATGTGGCGAAGCCGGACGAGGTCGACGCCCTGCGCAACTACCTCTTCGGCCTCGGCAGCTTCAACGTCGACGCTCTTGGGAAAAGCGCGACCGAGATCGCAACCAGGGTCGGCCTGAAGGTGCCGAGCTCGACCAAGGTGCTGCTGGCGCCCATCGACCGCGTCGGCATCGACGAGGCCCTGTCCAAGGAGAAGCTCTGCCCGGTCCTCGGCTTCGTGCGCGTGCCGCATGTCCATGCCGGCATCTCGACCGCGCGGGCGCTCATCCGCATGTCGGGCGCCGGCCATTCCGCCGCCATCCACAGCTCCACGCCGGCGACGATCCTGGCCTATGCCTCGGCGGTGAAGGCCCTGCGCGTGGTGGTGAACGCGCCCTGCAGCCAGGGCGCCGCCGGTTTCGGCACCCATCTCGCCCCCTCCTTCACCATCGGCACCGGCTTCTTCGGCCGGTCTTCCGTGGGCGAGAATATCGGCCCGCAGCACCTGGTGAACTGGACCCGCATCGCCTATAGCGACGAAGCCAGCGAGGCCTTCGGCGAGTTCTCCGGTCTGGAATCCTGGAACAGCAACCCGCCCTTGCCCGTGGGCCGCGAGGCGCCGATGACCATCGGGCGCCTGCAGGAGGGTTCCGACCGGGCCGACGAATCGCTGTTCGCCCGGCCGGGCGGCGGCGGTTACGGCGGCATCATCGACGACGAGATCGCGGCGATGCGCGAGGAGATCCGCCGCATCGTGCTGGAAGAACTGCGCAGCGCGCTCCGGAAGCCGGGCAAGTAGATATGGCCGAGCTGCGTTCCTTCATCTTCATCGACCAGCTGCAGCCGCAGACGCTCTGCTACATGGCGACCTGGATGCGCGGCCGGCTGCCGCGCACCAACATGGCGGCGCAGATCATCGAGGTCGCTCCGGGCCTCGACATCGAGCCCCTCACCGATGTGGCGCTGAAATACGCCGAGGTCGGCGGCGGCATCCTCGTCGTGGAGCGGCAATTCGGCTATCTCGAGTTCCATTCCCGCTCCACCGGCATCGTGAAAGCGGCGGCGCAGGCGGTGCTGGACGAGCTCGGCGCCGATGCCGGCGACGCGACCCAGCCGCAGATCCTCGCCTCCAAGATCGTCACGCGGGTCGATCCGGTGCATGCCTTCCTGATCAACCGCAACAAGATGGGCTCGATGATCCTGCCGGGCGAATCGCTGTTCGTGCTGGAAATGCAGCCGGCCTCCTACGCCATCCTGGCGGCGAACGAGGCGGAGAAGCATGCCGAGATCAAGGTCATCGACTACCGCATGATCGGCGCCACGGGCCGCGTCTATCTCTCCGGCGAGGAGTCCAACATCCGCAGCGCGGCAGCCGCGGCCGAGCAGGCTCTGACTGGGGGCCGCGCATGATCGACAAGAGCCTCCTGCGCGAGCTGGTGAAAGCGGTCATCGCCGAGGAAGTGGCGGCGATCCGTAAATCCGCTGCCGCGCCGGCGCAGCCGGCCTCGGCCAAGCCCGCGCCGGCCCCGGAATCCGTGCGCATCGCCAGCGACGCCGACCTGGTCGCCTTCGCCCGCAAGGTGCTGTCGCTGGCCGGCGACCCGGCGAAGGCCAAGGACATCGCAGCCGGGCGTTATCCGTTCCGGCTGGAGCAGCCTGTTGCGGCGGCACCCGCAACGGCGCCGCGTGCTCCCGTCGGCACCGCGCCAGCCGCCGCGCCGAAGCCGACCGCCTCGGGCCAGACCCTGCGCATCGACAGCGGCGTGGTGACCGAGACCATGCTGAACAAGCTGCCGCGCGGGCTCGCCAAGCTGGTTCTGGCGCCCGGCGTCACCGTGACACCTCTGGCCAAGGACCGCGCCCGGACCCTCGGCCTCACCTTCGAAAGGACCTCGTCATGATCCGTGGTCATGTGATCGGCCGGTACTGGGCCACCAAGAAGATCGAGCACATCCCCAATGGCGCCTTCCTCGAAGTCGAGACCGAGGGCGGCAGCCGCATCATGGCCTTCGACGTCCTGGGCTGCGGCGAGGGCGAGGAGGTCATGGTGGTGACCGGTTCCACCGCGGCCGCCTGGCTCGGCGGCGGCAAGATCCCGATCGACGCGCTCATCATCGGCTCGCTGGACCAGCCGTCCGGCGGCCAGAAGAAGAAGTAATCACCAACACCCAGCAGAATGGAGAGAACCATGTCCAACGCACTCGGCATGATCGAAACCAAGGGCTTCGTCGCGGCGCTCGCGGCGGCGGACGCCATGGTCAAGGCGGCCAACGTCACCATCGTCGGCCGCGAGCAGGTCGGCGACGGCCTGGTCGCCGTCATCATCAACGGCGATGTCGGCGCGGTGAAGGCCGCGACCGAGGCCGGCTCCGAGGCGGCGAGCGCCGTCGGCACCCTCGTCTCGGTGCATGTGATCCCGCGCCCGCATGCGGATCTGGCGAAGCACTTCACGACGACTGCGGGGAAGTAAGCGCTTTGTTGTCGTCGGTCGGTCGGCTCGGTCGTTCTGGCATACTCGCTGAGCCCCTTCCCCCCTTGCGGGGGAAGGTGGGGAAGGGGGGTGTTGCAGCGCCGGTTTTTTCGGCGAGGAGTCTTCGCCTGTGTCGCCTCCGGCGACGCACGCGCGCAACGCGTGCTACCCCCCATCCGGCTGCGGCTAAGCTCACTGCGTTCGCTAAGCCTCCGCTGCCTTCCCCCGCAAGGGGGGAAGGGAAGTATATTGGTGTGGATGGGCACCGATGACCGAGCTTCGCGTCTATCTGCAGATCGAGGATCTCGCCCGGCAATTCGCGGCATATATGTCGACGCCGATGCGGGCGCGCGGCTATCCGCCGATGCAGGGCGAGCACAGCCTGATCGTCGAGGTGGCGCCGGCCCTCGCGATCCATCGCATCTGCGACCTCGCCTTGAAGCAGGCGCCGGACCTGGAGCCCGGCCTGCTCTATGTCGAGCGGCAATATGGGCTGCTGGAATTGCACGCCCAGGACCTCGGCGCGTTGAACCGCACCGGCGAGGCGATCCTCAAAGGCATTGGCCGCAAGGCGGCGGACCAGCTGAAGCCGCACACGCTCTTCGCCGACATCATCGAGAACGTGGCCGACCAGCACGCCATCATCCTCAACCGCACGCGCGAGGCCTCGATGCTACTGCCCGGGCAGTCGCTGCTGCTCTATGAGCTGGAGCCGGCCCTGTTCGCCACCGTCGCCGCGAACGAGGCGGAGAAGGCAGCACCCGGCATCACCCTGGTCGACCTGCAGATGATCGGCGCCACGGGGCGCGTCTTCATGGCCGGCACGCGGCGTGAATGCGAGATCGCGCGCGACCGCATCGACGAGGTGCTGGGCGCCATCGACGGCCGGCATCGCGGCCGCTGATCCACGCCGGGTGACAATCCGGTGAGCAATCGGTAGCCGTTTCGCGATTTCGATCCGCGCTGGCGCTGGCCCGCGGCAACTCCTCGCCCGCATCCCCATTTGAATCATGCGCACCCAGCCGATGGGCGGATGCAGCGCGCGATTTCGCATTCGGCCGCACATTGACCGAGGAGAACGATCATGATGAGGAAGCTTGTCTTGCTGTCCACCGTCGCCACCCTGGGCGGCTTCGGATTCGCCACAACGACGCTCGCCGAGGAGTCCACCACCCCGGCGCCGGCCGAGCAGGTCATGCCGCCGGCCGATTCGCCGGCGATGCAGCCGGAAGACCAGCAGGTACCCAGCACCGGGTCGGTGGGCGAGGTGCAGCCCGACGCCCCGGCCATGCCGCCGCCGGGCGATGCCATCATCCCGGCCCAGGCCGCCGACGAAGTGCGCGCCGACACGCTGATCGGCATGGGCGTCTACAACCCCGAAGGCGAAAAGGTCGGCGAGGTGAAGGACATCCTGCTCGACGAGCAGGGCCAAGTGACCGGCGTGGTGCTGTCGGTTGGCGGCGTGCTTGGCCTCGGCGCCAAGTCGGTCGGCCTGAACTGGAGCGAGGTCGATGTCCGCCCGGATGCCGAGATGGTGAAGATCCACTACACCAAGGAGCAGCTGGAAGCGGCCCCCGATTTCAAGACACAGGAGGTCCAGCGCTCCGAGACCGAGCGGCAGGACCTGCAGCAGCAGGCGCCTGCGGTCACCGGCACGGTGCCGCCAGCGAATCCGGACGCGCCGACGCCGCAGCCTGCCACCGAGTAGGGGCGGCAGTCCGACGGATCACGACTCGAAAAGACGGCCCGGCGAAGCGTCGCCGGGCCGCTGCGATGGTCCAAGTCCGGATGGCGTCCGGTCGTAAACTTGGCCGGCGGCTTTCGCCGCCGGCTGCAACACGTCAAGCCCGGCCAACCCAGGAGATCAGGAGCCTTGGCCGCCGCACTTGCCGGTGTTCGAGATCCCAGCCTCCCTTAGCCTTTGAACCTCGAGTTCCAGCTTCTCTCAGCAGGAAGCGTGCCAGCCGGGCGCAGGTTGTTTTTGCGCGGTTTTTGCCCGGCCGCCGGGCAAAGCGTCGTGGCCATGCCCAGGCTTTGAGCATCGCGCTGCCCGAGGAAGCGGCATCCGCGCCGCCTTCCTCGCGCCTTCGATCAAGTGTCACACAAACCGGCTAGCCTGCCGTCCCATGACAGGAGACGGGATGCAGACGGTGACCGGGATCGATCTTATGGGCGGGAACGGGACGCGAAACGCGTCAGCGGACCGGCTTGGGGCGACGCAGCGCGCCGTCCGGGTCGCCGGCGACCGGCTGGTAGTTCCGGTAGTAGAGGCCGGCGGCGTCGATGCGCGGCGCGAAATCCCAGGGCGCGATGCGCCCGGCGACCAGCGCGCGGTGAACCAGGCGGCGGCGACGCTGGCTGGCGAGCACAGCTTCGCGCAAGGCGGCGAAGTCCCAGCGTTCTTCGGCTTCCGCTGACAGCCGCGCCACCAGCGGCCGCGCCGCCGCTTCCCGCGCCAGATTGCGCAATTCATTGGGATCGGCGGCGAGGTCGTAGAGCTCGGTCTCGAGGCCCGGCCCATAGACGAATTTGTGCCGGCCGCGGCGGATCATCGCCACCGGCGCGTCGTAGCCCTCGCCGCAATATTCCCCGAGCACCTCGCCCCTCGGCGCTGTGCCGCGCGCGAGGCTGGGCCACAGCGAGGCGCCATCCAGGCCGTCGCGCGCGGCATCGTCGCCACAAAGGTCGAGCAGGGTCGGCAGCAGGTCGAGCTGCGATACCGGCGGGGCGATGCGCTGGCCGCGCCTGATGCCGGGACCGGCAAAGATCAGCGGCACGCGGATGGCGCGCTCGTAGAAATTCATCTTGTACCAGAGCCCGCGCTCGCCCAGCATGTCGCCGTGATCGGCGGTGGCGATGACGAAGGTGTCCTCGGCGATTCCGGCGATCTCCAGCGCTCTCAGCAGGCGGCCGAGCAGGTCGTCGCAATAGCTGATCATCGCGTAATAGGCGCGCCGCGCGTCGCGGATCTGCCGCGGCGTGGGCTTGATCTCGTCGCGGTCGTAGAGGCGGTACATGCGTGCCTCGACGTCGTTGCGGCTGTTGGCCTTGCGCCGGCCCGTAGCCGGCAGGTCGATCTCCGCCGCGTCGTAGAGGTCCCAGAAGCGCCGCGGCCCCTGATAGGGGTCGTGCGGGTGCATCACCGAGAGCGTCAGCATGAAAGGCCGCCCGTCGCCCAGCGAGACGGCCTGCTGCAACCAGTCGACGGCGCGGTCGCAGGCATCCTCGTCATATTGCAGCGACAGCGAGTAGTCGCAGGGCCCCGCCTCGGCCACCGATTGCAGGGTGTGGAACCAGGGCTGCACCAGATCCGGCTGCTCCCAGTCCGGCACCCAGCCGAAATCGGACGGCGACAAATCGGTGGTCAGCCGCTCCTCATAGCCGTGCAGCTGGTCGGCGCCGGTGAAATCCATCTTGCCGGAGAGGCAGGTGCGATAGCCGGCACGGCGCAGGTGATGCAGGAAGGTCGGCACCTCCGCCGGCAGCTCGGCGCCGTTGTCGAAGCCGCCGAAGCGCGAGGCCAGCCTCCCGGTCAGCATGGCGAAGCGCGACGGCGAGCAGAGTGGTGCCGCGCAATAGGCATTCTCGAAAAGGGTGCCGCGCCGCGCCAGGGCGCCGAGATGCGGCGCCCGCACCACCGGATGGCCATAGACCGGCAGCGACAGCGCCGCCATCTGGTCGAACATCACGAACAGGATGTTGGGGCGCTTTCGGCTCGCTGCGGCCTTGGCCATGCGATCTCCTCAGCTGGTCGCCGACGCCTAGCCGGCCACCTTGCAGGCGACCGGCGGTCCGCCGGCAACCGACCATTGCGCGTCGCTGCCCTGGCCGGCGAAGCTCTGCGGCGCAGTTTCGAAGCGGAAGCCCGTGGTCGTGGGCACCTTGCCCAAGGTCGTGGTGACGCCGCCATTCTCCGAGATGGAGGCCACGCCGCGCGGCCAGTCGAAGATCACATGCAGCGCAGCACCTCCATCGCAGGTGTAGTCGAGCACCTGCACGGTCTCCGTGGTGTCGCGATGGAAGCGGAGTTCCTGCCCCGCCGCATCGGTCAGCACCAGGACGCCGTTGGGCTGCAGCGCCTCCGGCTGGATCTCGTAGCGGCTGGCGGCCGCCAGGGCGGCGAGGAACGCCTGCTCCTGGTCGACGATCGGGGCATCGCAGGCCGACTTGCCGGCCTTCAGGGCGGAAACCCGCATCGCCATGCCGTCGAGGGTGTAGCGCGCCGTATAGGTGTTGCACCCGCCCTTGCCCACCATCCGGCCGTCGCCATAGAAGGCAACGGTCACGCGCGGCTCCTCCGTCGCGGCGCGGTCGCCGATCTGGCTGGCGATCCACAGCGACCCGATCAGCAGCGCGCTCTGGTCCGGCGCCTGCTCCTTCTCCGCCGGCAGCATCTGCTTCAGGCTCTGGCAGCCGGCAAGCAGCGCCACGATGGCCGGGACCAGGAGCAATCTGGCAGCGAGAACCGGACGCGAGGGCATGGAAATCTCCAGGATTGACCGCGAAAGGCTTGAGCTAGCAGGAATCGCGGGCGCGCCGATAGGGGAACGAATGCGGAAATGTGAAGCCGGTCACGCTGCACCGCCCGCGTTCCAGCCGCGTGGCGCGATCAGCCTTCCGCCAGCGGCTGCACCAGGGCCGCCAGGCGATGCTTGAGAATCTTGCCGGTGGGGGTCGCCGGCAGCGCCTCGCACAGCACATACCGGGTCGGCCGCTTGTACGGCGCCAGGCGCTGGGCGCAATGGGCAGCGAGCGCGGCCAGCGACGGGCGATCGGCGGGCAAGACCTGCAGATAGGCCACCACTTCTTCGTTGCCGTCGGCGCCGGGGGCGCCGATCACCGCCGCCTGCACCACCTTGGCATGCGCGCTGAGCACGCCCTCCACTTCAGGCGGATAGACGTTGAAGCCGGAGCGGATGATCAGCTCCTTGGAGCGGCCGACGATGTGCAGGCTGTCGTCTTCGTCGAAGCGGCCGACATCGCCGGTGACCAGCCAGCCATCGGCGTTGAGCGCCGCCCTGGTCAGTTCCGGCGCGCGGTAATAGCCCTTCATGATGCCGGGGCCGCGGCACCAGACGTCACCGGATTCGCCGCGCGGCAGGGGCTTGCCGTCCGGGCCGACGACGATCAGCTCGACGAAAGGCAGCGCCTGGCCCACCGAGGTGTCCTGGCGCGGACAATCGACCCGGGTCATCGCCACCGAGGGCGAGGCCTCGGTCATGCCATAGCCGTTGTGCAAGGGCTGGCCGAACAGGGCTTCGCAATTGCGCTTGAGCGCCGGGTCGAGCGGCGCGCCGCCGGCCGAGGTGAAGCGCAGCTTGTGGCCCTCGATCGCAGCCCCGGTCTCGCGGATATGCACCAGCAGCTTGGCGTACATGGCGGGCACGCCCTGCAGCGAGGTGATGCCGGCGCGGATGTCGGCCAGCGCCTGCTCGGCGTGGAACCGGGCGCGCGGCAGGAAGCACGACCCGGCATAGAGCCCGCCCAGGAACACCGAGGCGAGGCCGAAGACATGCGACAGTGGCAGGACGCCATAGATCAGGTCGTCAGGACCGAAGCCGCGCATGCCGCCGGAGATCGCGCCGATGAACAGCAGGTTGCGATGGGTCAGCATCACGCCCTTGGGATCGCCGGTCGTACCCGAGGTATAGACCAGCACGGCGACCTGCTCCGCGCCGGCGGCAAAGACCGGCTCCGGCCGTGTCGCCGCGTTGAGCGCGGAGATGCCAAGCCGCCCGAGCAGCGGATGCGCGAGGGTCGTGGCGCCCGACCGCGCGGCATGCGCCGCCGCATCGGGCGATGCATCGAGGGTGAAGATGAGCCGCCGCGCGCCGGAATGGGTAGCCGCCAGCTCGATCTCCGCCACGGACTGCCGGGCGTTGGCGATGATCGACCAGGCATCGAGGGCCGCCGCGGCGAGCAGCAGGGCGATGACGGCGCGGCCATTCTCGTTCACCAGCATGACCCGGTCGCCGGGCCGGATGCCCTGGTCCCGCAGCAGCGTCATGGCCGCGCGCACCGCCGCGGCGAGGTCGGCGAAGGACCAGCGGATGTCGCCGTCGATCAGGGCGGGCGCGTCCGGCGCGCGCTTCTCCCAGCGCCAGACCAGGTCGCTCAGCCGTTCGGGCAGGTCCCGCATGCGGTCGAGCACATGCTGGGCGACCGGCGGGATCACGAGGCGTCGCGGATCATGTTGCGGGCGATGACCAGCTGCTGGATCTGGCTGGTGCCCTCGTAGATGCGGAACAGCCGCACGTCGCGATAGAAGCGCTCGATGCCGTAATCGGCGATGTAGCCGGCGCCGCCATGCACCTGCACCGCCCGGTCGGCCACGCGGCCGACCATCTCGGAGGCGAACAGCTTGCAGCAGGAGGCCTCGGTGGCGATGGGCTCGCCGGCATCCTTGCGCCGCGCCGCGTCGAGCACCATGCAGCGCGCGGCATAGGCCTCGGTGCGGCTGTCGGCCAGCATCGCCTGGACCAGCTGGAACTCGGCGATGGCCTTGCCGAACTGCTTGCGCTCCATGGCGTAGCGCAGCGAATCGGCGATCAGGCGCTCGGCCGTGCCGACGCAGACCGCGGCGATGTGCAGCCGGCCGCGATCCAGCACCTTCATCGCCGTCTTGAAGCCCTGCCCCTCCACGCCGCCGATCAGGTTCGCGGCCGGCACGCGGCAATCCTGCAGCACCACGTCGGCGATATGGGCGCCCTGCTGGCCCATCTTGCGCTCCGGCTTGCCGACGGAGAGGCCGGGCGCGTTGCGCGCGACGATGAAGGCGCTGATGCCGCCGGCCCCCTCGCCGCCGGTGCGCGCCATCAGGGTGAAGATGTCGGCCACCGGCGCATTGGTGATGAAGCGCTTGGTGCCGTTCAGCACGTAGAAGTCGCCCTCGCGCCGCGCGCTGGCCTTCAGCGAGGCGGCGTCGGAGCCCGCCTCCGCCTCGGTGAGCGCGAAGGAGGCGATGATCTCCCCCGTCGCCAGGCGCGGCAGCCAGGCCTGCTTCTGCGCCGGCGTGCCGTCCATGATGATGCCCTGGGACCCGATGCCGTTGTTGGTGCCGAAGACCGAGCGGAAGGCGGGCGAGGTGCGGCCGATCTCGAAGGCCGCCAGCACCTCCTCCTCCATGGTGAGGCCGAGGCCGCCGAACTCCTCCGGGATGGCAAGGCCGAACAGGCCGAGCGCGCGCATCTCGGCGATCAGCTCCGCCGGCACCCGGTCCTCCTCGGCGGCGCGCGCCTCGTTCGGCACCAGCCGTTCGGCGACGAAGCGGCGCAAAGTGTCCAGCAATTGCGTGAGCACGGCCTGGTCCCGGATCATGCGCGTCTGGCCTCGCGTTGCGGCAGGGAGATGAGCTCGATCTGCCGCTTGGCCTCGAGCAGGCGCGGCCCGATCTCCCGCTTCAGGCGATCGGGCGACAGCAGCGACGCGGCGCCGCCGCAATTCAGCGACATCAGCCCGTCGGCACCCGGCAGGATCAGCGGCACGGCGACGGCGTTGATCTCCGGCGTCCATTCGGCGATGGAGAGGGCGAAGCCGTGGCGGTCGAACTCGGCGAGCGCGCGGCTCAAGCCCGGTTCCAGCGCCTTCCAGCGCGCGCCGTGATGCCGCGCCAGCGCCTTCAGCTTTTCGGCGCGATCCTTCGGCGCGAGCCCGCCCAGCCAGGCGCGGCCCATCGCGGTGCTGGCAACAGGGATGCGCGAGCCGACGTCGAGGCCGAGGGTGAAGGGCGCATCCCGGCCGCGGCAATTCTCGACATAGATCATCTCGAAGCCGTGGCAGGCGCCGAGCGCGCAGGAGGAACGGGCGAAATCGGCGATCGCCTGCATGTGCGGGCGGGCGATGGTGCGGAACTCCGTCCCCGCCACCGCGCCATAGCCCAGGGAGAGCACCGCGCTGCTCGGCCGGTAGCGTTCGGCGCGCGGATCATGGGTCAGGTAGCCGAGCGCGGTCAGGGTATGGGTCAGGCGGCTGATGGTCGGGCGCGGCAGGCCGGTGCGCTGGGCGATCTCGCTGTTGGCCAGCGCCTCGCCGGCGCCGAAGGCGCGCAGCACCTCGAGCCCGCGCGCCAAGGCGGTGACGAACTGGCGGTCCTTCGCCGCACCGCCGGCGCGCGCCTTCGCCCCCGCTCTGTCCGCCGCCTTGGCCCGCATCGACAATGCCGCCCCGCCGCATATTTGGATTGCGTCCGGACGGTCTCACGACTAGCCTTCAGCGTCAATATTGCGAAACACCGTTTCGCATTGCGAAATTGGGGGCGGCCGTGAGCGAAGTCCTGCATGAGCGCTTGGAAGGCGGCATCCTGCTGCTGCGCATCAACCGGCCGGAGGCGAAGAACGCCCTGAACCAGGAGGTGCGCCGGCTGCTGGCCGAGCATTGCAGCGCCGCCGCCACCGATGACGGCGTGAAGGCCATCGTGCTGACCGGCAATGCCGAGGCCTTCGCCGCCGGCGCCGACATCAAGGCGATGGCCGAGGCGACGCCGATCGAGCTCATGCTCCGCCGCAATCACGAGCAATGGCAGGCGATCGCCCGCTGCCCCAAGCCGATCGTCGCCGCAGTGCAGGGCTATGCCCTGGGCGGCGGCTGCGAACTCGCCATGCATGCCGACATCATCGTCGCCGGCGAGAGCGCGACCTTCGGCCAGCCGGAGGTGCGGGTCGGCATCATGCCCGGCGCCGGCGGCACGCAGCGCCTGACCCGCGCCGTCGGCAAGTTCAAGGCCATGCTCTATTGCCTGACCGGCCAGACCTTCAGCGGCCGCGAGGCCTTCGAGATGGGCCTCGCCAGCAAGGTGGTGCCCGATGCCGAGGTGCTGGACGCGGCGCTGGAGATCGCCCGCACCATCTGCAAGATGCCGCCCTTGGCGATCCGCCAGATCAAGGAGGTGATGCTGGCCGGCGCCGACGCGCCGCTGGAGACCGCCTTGATGCTGGAGCGCAAGGCATTCCAGATGCTGTTCGACAGCGCCGACCAGAAGGAGGGCATGCGCGCCTTCCTGGAGAAGCGCAAGCCGAGCTACAAGGGCGCCTGACATGAGCCTCGACGTGCAGCGCCCCGACCTCACCCTCGCCGTCATCGGCTGCGGCGTGATGGGCCAGGGCATCGCCCAGATCGCCGCCCAGGCCGGCTGCCGCGTGCTGATGCTGGATGCGCGGCCGGGCGCCGCGGAGGGCGCGAAGACAGCCATCGCCGGCATGCTGGCGAAGCTCGTCGAGCGCGGCAAGCTCGCGCAAGCGGACGCCGACAGGGCCGTCGCGCTGCTCAATCCCGTGGCGGCCATCGCCGATCTCGCCCCGGCGCAGATCGTGATCGAGGCCATCGTCGAGGCGATCGAGGCCAAGCGGCAATTGCTGCGCGAGCTGGAAGCCGTCGTGGCCGAGGATTGCCTGATCGCCACCAATACCTCGTCGCTCTCCGTCACCGCCATCGCCGCCGCGGCGAAACATCCGGGCCGCGTCGCCGGATTCCACTTCTTCAACCCCGTGCCGCTGATGAAGGTGGTCGAGGTGATCGACGGCGCGCTGACCGCATCCTGGGTGGCACCGGCGTTGACGGCGCTCGCCCGGCGCATGGGCCATCGCCCGGTCAAGGCCAAGGACACGCCGGGCTTCCTGGTCAACCATGCCGGGCGCGGCTACGGCACCGAGGCCCTGCGGACCTTAAGCGAAGGCGTCGCCGACACCGCGACCATCGACGCGATCCTGAAGGGCGCCTGCGGATTCCGCATGGGGCCCTTCGAGCTGCTCGACCTGACCGGGCTCGACGTCAGCCATCCGGTGATGGAATCGATCTATCACCAGTTCTACGAGGAGCCGCGCTTCCGCCCCTCACCGCTCACCGCGCAGCGCCTGGCGGCGGGGCTGCTCGGCCGCAAGACGAAGCGCGGCTTCTACGACTACGGTGGCAAGGCCGAAACAGCGGCACCGGCGCCGCCGCGCGGCGCCCTGCCGCGCTCGGTCTGGATCACCGAAGGCCCCAATGCCGACGAGATCGCCCGGATCGCCCTGGCCACGGGCATCGCGGTCGGCACGCCGCACGACGCGGAGCTGATCGTCGTGCCGCTGCTGGGCGAGGATGCCAGCGGCGCGGTGCACCGCCTGGGCCTCGACGCAACGCGCAGCGTCGGCATCGACGCGCTGTTCGGCCTGGCGACCCACCGCACGCTGGTGGCGAATCCGGCGACGGCGCAGGCGGCGAAGGAAAGCGCCCTTGCCTTGTTCACCGCCGACGGCGTGGCGGCGAGCCTCGTCGCGGATTCGCCCGGCGCGGTGGCGCAGCGCGTGCTGGCCACCGTCGTCAACATCGCCTGCGACATCGCCCAGCAGCGCATCGCCACGCCCGAGGATATCGACGCGGCGGTGACGCTGGGCCTCGGCTATCCCAAGGGACCGCTGGCCTGGGGTGATGCCATCGGCGCCGGCAACGTCCTCACCATCCTGGAACGCCTGCTCGCGATCACCGGCGATCCACGCTATCGCCCCAGCCTGTGGCTGCGCCGCCGGGCGCTGCTCGGCCTCTCCCTCACCCATCCGGAAGCCTGAATATGCTCGACGCCTATCTCTATGACGGCTTGCGCTCGCCCATCGGGCGGCATGGTGGGTCGCTGGCGACCGTCCGGGCCGACGATCTGGCCGCCACGCTCATCGCCAGGCTGACCGCGCGCGCCGGCTTTCCGAAAGACGCCTACGAGGACGTGATCCTCGGCAGCACCAACCAGGCGGGCGAGGATTCGCGCAATGTCGCGCGCTATGCCGGCTTGCTCGCCGGATTGCCCATCGAGACCGGCGGGCAGACGGTGAACCGCCTCTGCGCCTCGGGCCTGGCGGCGGTGATCGAGGCGGCGCGCGCCGTCACCTGCGGCGAGGGCGAGCTGTTCGTCGCCGGCGGGGTGGAGAATATGAGCCGCGCGCCATTCGTGCTCGGCAAGGCGGAGAGCGCCTTCAGCCGCGAGGCGAAGATCTTCGATTCCACCATGGGCGCGCGCTTCCCCAACCCCAGGTTCACCACGCAGTTCGGCGACGACACCATGCCGCAGACCGCGGACAATATCGCCCGCGATCTCGGCATCACGCGCGCCGCCAGCGACGCCTTCGCGCTGCGCTCGCAGCAGAACTATGCGGCGACGCTGGCGGCGGGCTTTTTCGCGGCGGAGATCGAGACCATTGAGCTGCCCGGCAAGCGCAAGGACGGCAGCGTCGCGGTGTTCGCCGCCGACGAGCATCCCCGGCCGCAGACCGATGCCGCCGGCCTCGCCAAGCTGAAGCCGCTGCAGGCCGATGGCGTGGTCACCGCCGGCAATGCCAGCGGCATCAATGACGGCGCTGCCATGCTCATCGTCGGCAGCCGCCAAGCGGGCGAGCGACACGGCATCCGCCCACGCGGCCGCATCCTGGCCGCGGCGGCGGCCGGCGTCGCGCCGCGAGTGATGGGCCTTGGTCCCGTGCCGGCCAGCGCCAAGGCGCTGCAGCGCGCCGGGCTGAAGCTCGCCGACATGGACGTGATCGAGATCAACGAGGCCTTCGCCACCCAGGTGCTGGGTTGCACGCAGCAGATGGGCCTTGCCGGCGACGACCAGCGCCTCAACCCCAATGGCGGCGCCATCGCCATCGGCCATCCGCTGGGGTGCTCCGGGGCCCGCCTCGCCTTGACCGCCTTGCGCCAGTTGGAGCGGACCGGCGGACGCTATGCTTTGGTGACGCTCTGCATCGGCATTGGGCAAGGGCTGGCGGCCATCATCGAGCGGGTGGAGAAGTGACCCCTCCAACGCAGCCCCGTCACCCCAAGGCTTGGCCTTGGGGTCCACGAGTTTGCCTGCAACGGTGCGGTCATGCCCGTCGAAACTCGTGGATGGCATGGCCAAGCCATGCCATGACGAACGCGCGTTGACCTAGCCCAGCACGCTCGCGAATTTCGTATTCAGATACGGCTCGATCGCCTCGCTGCCGCCCTCGGAGCCGAAGCCGGAATCCTTCACCCCGCCGAACGGCACTTCCGGCAGCGCCAGGCCGTAATGATTGACCGAGACCATGCCGGATTCGATGCCGGCGATGGCGGCCTGGGTCCGCGATTGGGAGCGGGTGAAGACATAGGCGGCGAGGCCATAGGGCAGCCGGTTCGCCTCCGCCATCGCCTCCTCGTGCTCGGCGAAGGGGGCGATCAGCGCCACCGGGCCGAACGGCTCCTCGTTCATCGCCCGCGCTGTGACCGGCACGTCGGCGAGCACCGTCGGCTCGAAGAAATAGCCGCGATTGCCGATGCGGTTGCCGCCGGTGGTCAGCTTGGCGCCGCGCTGCACGGCATCCTGGATCATGCCTTCCAGCGCCGGGATGCGCCGGGCATTGGCGAGCGGCCCCATCTCGCTCGCCGCATCCTGGCCGTTACCCACCTTCACCGCCTGCGCCGCCGCGGTGAACTTGTCGACGAAGCCGTCATAGAGCTTGCGCTGCACCAGGAAGCGGGTCGGCGCCACGCAGATCTGCCCGGCATTGCGGAACTTGGCAGCGCTCATGCGCGTCACCGCCGCGTCGAGATCGGCGTCGTCATAGACGATGACCGGCGCATGGCCGCCGAGCTCCATGGTGACGCGCTTCATGTGCTGGCCGGCCAGCGCGGCGAGCTGCTTGCCCACGGCCGTCGAGCCGGTGAAGGAGATCTTGCGGATCACCGGATGCGGAATGAGATAGGATGAGATTTCCGCCGGCACGCCATAGACCAGGTTGACGGCGCCCGCCGGCACGCCGGCGTCGAGGAAGCAGCGCACCAGCTCGGCCGGCGCCGCCGGCGTTTCCTCCGGCGCCTTCAGGATGATCGAGCAGCCGGCGGCCAAAGCGGCGGAGATCTTGCGCACCGCCTGGTTGATCGGGAAGTTCCAGGGCGAGAAGGCGGCGACGGGGCCCACCGGCTCCCTCACCACCAGCTGCTGCACGTTGGGCGCGCGCGCGGGCACCACGCGGCCATAGGCGCGGCGTCCCTCTTCCGCCATCCACTCGATGATGTCGGCGCCGACGCCAGTCTCGAGCCGCGCCTGGGCCAGCGGCTTGCCCTGCTCCTGCGTCATCAGCTGGGCGATTGTCTCCAGACGCTCGCGCAGCAGCTCGGCGGCGCGGCGCATCACCTTCGCGCGCTCATAGGCCGAGACCTGGCGCCAGGCGGCGAAGCCGCGCGCCGCAGCTTCGAGCGCCGCGTCGAGATCGGCGCGGCCGGCCTGGGCCAAGCTGCCGATCTTCTCCTCGGTCGCCGGATTCAGCACCGGGATGGTGCGGCCATCCGCGGCCTTGGTCCATTTGCCGTCGATGCAAAGCAGGACATCGGGATACATGCGGGAACTCCGGAATTCAGTCGTTCGGGAAATGGCAGGCGAAGGAATGCAGGCCGTCCGGCGCGCCGAGGGCCGGCTCGGTCGCGGCGCAGATCTCGCCGGCCTTCCAGCAACGGGTGCGGAAGCGGCAGCCGCTCGGCGGATCGGCCGGGTTCGGCACGTCGCCCTTGAGGATGATGCGCTTCTTCGCCCGCCGCGCCTTGGGCGAGGAGACGGCGGAGAGCAGCGCCCGCGTATAGGGATGCGTCGGGCGGGCATAGAGCTCGTCGCGCGGCGCCAGCTCGACGATCTTGCCCAGATACATGACGGCGACGCGGTCGCAGAGATGCCGCACCACGGAGAGGTCGTGCGAGATGAACAGGCACGCGAGGTTGAACTTCTCCTGCAGCTCCTTCAGCAGGTTCAGCACGCCGGCCTGGATGCTGACGTCGAGGGCGGAGACCGGCTCGTCCAGCACCAGCAGCTCCGGTTCCACCGCCAGCGCCCGGGCGATGCCGATGCGCTGCCGCTGGCCGCCGGACAGCTCGTGCGGATAGCGCCCGGCGTAGTCCGCATCGAGCTTCACCACGTCCAGGAGCTCCCGGACCCGGGCCGATTTCGCCGCCTCGGAAAGCTCCAGCAGGCGCAGCGGCTCGGCGATGATGTCGCCCACCTTCATGCGCGGATGCAGCGAGGCATAGGGGTCCTGGAACACCATCTGGATATGGCGCCGCAAGGGCTGCATCTCCGTGCGCGAGAGCTTCGCGATGTCGCGATCCTGGAAGCGGATCTCCCCGGCGCTGGGCTCCAGCAGGCGGGTGACGCAGCGGCCGAGGGTCGACTTGCCGCAGCCGGATTCGCCGACCAGGCCCAGCGTCTCGCCGCGGGCGATGTCGAAGCTGACGCCGGAGACCGCCTGCACATGGCCGATGGTGCGCTCCAGGATGATTCCCGACTTGATTGGGAAGGTCTTCACCAGGTCGCGCACCTGGAGGATGGGCGCGCTCATGCCACGCCCTCCGCCTTCAGGGACGGGATAGCGGTCTCGGCGAAATGGCAGGCGGCAATCGCGCCCCCCGCGACCGGACGCAGCAACGGCTCCTCGCGCCGGCAGATCTCCTGGGCATGGACGCAGCGCGGATGGAAACGGCAGGCCTGCGGCCGCGCCGCCAGCGACGGCAGGCTGCCGGGAATGGCCACCAGCCTCTCCACATTGCGGTCGATCTGCGGCAGCGAGGCGAGCAGGCCGTGGGTATAGGGATGATGCGGCGCGTCGAACACCGCATCGACGCCGCCGCGCTCGACGATGCGCCCGGCATACATGATGGCGACCTCGTCGGCGATGTCGCCGACCACGCCGAGATCGTGGCTGATCAGCATCAGGCCCATGTGCCGTTCCGCCTGCAGCCGCTGCAGCAGCTCCATGATCTGCGCCTGCACCGTCACGTCCAGCGCGGTGGTCGGCTCGTCGGCGATCAGCAGCTCGGGGTCGTTGGCCATGGCGATGGCGATCATCACCCGCTGGCGCATTCCGCCCGAAAGCTCGTGCGGATATTGCAGCAGCCGGCGGTCGGGGAACGGGATCGCCACCAGGCGCAGCAGGTCGAGGGCGCGCGCCTGGCGCGCCTCGCGCCGTATCCGCGGATTGTGGATGGCGATGGCCTCGCCCAGCTGCTCGCCCACCGTCATGACCGGATTGAGCGAGGTCATCGGGTCCTGAAAGATCATTGCCATGCGCTTGCCGCGCAGCGCCGTCAGCGCCGCTTGCGGCTTGCCCACCAGTTCCTCGCCCAGGAGCCGGATCGAGCCGCTGACCCGCACATGCTCGGGCAGCAGGCCCATGATGGCGAGCATGGTGATGCTCTTGCCGCAGCCGGATTCGCCGACCAGGCCCAGCGTCCGGCCCTTGCCCAGCGCAAGATCGACGCCGCGCACCACCTCCAGCGCGCCGATCTGGATGCCGAGGTCGCGGATCTCCAGCAGCGGCGCGGTCATTTCGACCTCGGGTCCAGCAGGTCGCGCAGGCCGTCGCCGAGGAAGTTGAAGCCCAGCACCACCGAGAGGATGGCAACGCCCGGCCCGGCGCAGATCCACCACTGATAGAAATGGATGGCGCCCTCCGAAATCATCGAGCCCCATTCCGGTGTCGGCGGCGAGGCGCCGAGGCCGATGAAGGAGAGCGAGGCGGTCAGCAGCACCACCTGGCCGAAATCCATGGTGGCGTTGATCAGGATCGGGCTCCAGCTCAAGGGCAGGATGTGCTTCAGCAGCGTGCGGCTGTGGCTCGCCCCCGCGGCAACCGCCGCCTCGACATGCTCGCGCGACTTCACGCTCAGCACCTGGCCGCGCATGAGGCGGGCATAGACCGGCCACCAGACGATGATCATGGCGATGGCGGCGTTCTCCAGCCCCGGACCGAGCGAGGCGGTGACCGCCATGGCCAGCAGGATCGGCGGGAAGGAGAGCGTGATGTCGACCAGGCGCATCAGCGCGCCGTCGACTAGGCCGCCGACATAGCCGGCGACGGCGCCGATGGCCGAGCCGATCGCGACGGCGAAGACGATGACGGCCGAGGACATCATCAGCGAGAAGCGCGCGCCATGCAGCGTGCGCGAGAGCACGTCGCGGCCCAGCGCGTCGGTGCCGAACCAATGCGCCCAGCCGGGCGGCTGCAGCCGCTTCGCCACCATGTCGATCGGATTGTCGATCGGCCAGAGATCGACGCTGACGCAGGTGGCGAGCCAGAAGACGATGATCCCGATGCCGACCAGGACCGGCAGCTTCAGCCAGCGCGGCCATTCCCGCCGCCGCGCACCCGTCATGGCCGCCTGGTCCGCCATCAGCCGAGCCGGATGCGCGGATCGGCGAAGGCATAGGCAATGTCCGTCGCCAGGTTGGTGAGCAGGAAGGCGCCGCCGCCGACGATGGTGACGCCCATGATCGCCGGGTAGTCCAGGCTGCGCGCGGCATCAACCGCGTAGGAGCCGATCCCGGTCCAGGAGAAGATCGCCTCGGTCAGCACCGCGCCGGTGATCAGATAGGCGAAGGTGAAGCCGATGATGGTGAGGGTCGGCACCAGGGCGTTGCGCAGGGCATGGTTCAGCAGCACGCGCACCTCGCCCGCCCCGCGCGCCCGCGCGGCGGTGATGTAGTCCTGGTTCAGCACGTCGAGCATGGAGGCGCGCACCAGGCGCGAGACGATGCCCATGACCGTCCAGCCCAGCACCAGGGCCGGCAGGATCAGGTGGTGCAGGGCGTCCCAGAACAGGTCCATGTTGCCGGTCAGCAGCGCGTCGAGGGTGAGGAACCCGGTGCCGCCCGCCGGCGGGCTCATCCGCGCGTCGAGCCGCCCCGGCCCGGGCAGCCAGCCAAGCACGACCGAGAAGATATAGAGCAGGATCAGGCCGGACCAGAAAACCGGCGTCGAGGAGCCGATCAGCGCCCAGAGCCGGGCGCCATGGTCGATGGCGCGGTCGCGGAACCTGGCCGCCAGCACGCCAAGGGTGATGCCCGTGGTGCTGCCGAGGATCATCGCGGCGATGACCAGCTCCAGCGTCGCCGGCAGCCGCTCCAGCAGATCCTGCGCCACCGGCTGCTTGGTGCGGAAAGAGGTGCCGAGATCGCCGGTCAGCAGGTTTCCGATATAGATGACGTATTGCTCGGCCAGGCTCTTGTCGAGGCCCCAGCGCGCCTTGGCCGCCGCCACCACCTCTTCGTTGTCCATCTGCCGCTCGCTGACGATGGCGGAGAGCGGATCACCCTGGGTGGCGTGGGAGATCAGGAAAGCAAGGCTGACGATGCCGAGCAGCAGCAGCGGAAGCGATAGCAATCGTCGCACGATGTATCGGGTCATTCTTCCGCCGTGTTGCGCGCATCGTCAGCCTTCATTGTGCTATTGCAGCGCCAGCTCGTCCATCGGCAGGTTGCAGCAGGCGCTGTAGCGCAAGCCGGTCACCTTCTTGCTGCTGGCGAGGACCAGGTTCGGGCTGACCACCGGGATGATGATCCGGTCGTCGATCATGCCCTGGGCCAGTTCGTGATAGGCCTTTTCCTTGTCATCGCCGCCGGACGCCAGCGCCTTCTTCAGCAGGTCGGCGGTCGCCGGGTTGAGGATGCTGGGGTCGTTCTTGCCGCCGGCCCGGTTGAACCAGGGCGTGCCCTCCATCATGCCGAAGAACTGCACGTATTGGGCGCTGCCGTAATAGTCCGGGGCATAGAAGCCGACGGTCAGCGGGATGCCGTCGCCGCGCACGTGATCGCGCCAGACGGTGAATTCCTGCGGCGTCAGGTTGACCTTGATGCCGACCTTGGCCAGGTCCTGCTGGACCTTCTGGCTGAGGAGCGACATGTCGACGCCGTAGGAGTTCATGTTCGGGAACTCCGAGTTGATCTCGAAGCCGTCGGGGACGCCGGCCTTGGCCAGCAACTCCTTTGCCTTGGCAAGATCCTGCTTCGGCTCCGGCAGGCCCGACGTGCCCGGGAAGCCGTTCGGGATCGGCGTCGGGGTCTTGGTGCCCTGGCCGCCGACGGTGAACTCGATGATCCCGTCATAGTCGAGGGCGTAGCCGATCGCCTGGCGCACTTCCTTGGGCATCTTCGGAGCGCCCTTGGCGCCCGGCGAGATGGCGACATAGAGGAAGTTGTAGGACGGGATCGTCTCGATGTTGAGATTGTCCGTCTTCAGCGTCTTCGCCGTGTCCGGGTCGATCTGCATGGCGATGTCGGCGTTGCCGCTCTCCAGCAGCTGGGCCTGGGTCACCGCGTCCTTGGTGTGCTTGATGACGATGTCGGAGATGGCGACCTTGGTGCGCTTGTATTCCGGGTTGGCCTTGAAGCGCAGCTCGTCATCCGGCTTGTAGTTGGCCAGCATGTAGGGGCCGCTGCCGGCGGAATTGGTCAGGAACCAGGTCTCGGCCTTGTCCGCGGTCTCCGCGTCCTCGGCATTGGTCCCGCCATTGCTCGCGACCACGTCGCTGTTGAGGACGCCAGTATAGGGCGCGCTCAGGATGTTGAGGAATTCCGAGCTCGGCCCGCCCAGGGTGATGACGACGGTGTGCGCGTCCGTGGCCTCGATGCTGGTGACGCCGTCCATCATGAAGGCGGGGCCGCCCTTGACGTTCTTCAGGCGCTCGAAGCTCCACTTCACGTCCTTGGCCTCGACCGGCGAGCCGTCGGAGAACTTGGCGTCGGGGTCGAGATGGAAGGTGAACTGGCTCTGGTCGGCATTCGCCTCCCAGCTCGTCGCCAGGCGCGGCGTCAGCGTGGCGTTGTCCTTGCCCAGGCCGACCAGCGTCTCGTAGACGTTGCTCATGAAGATCTGGCAGGTGTCGCAGAAGGCGCGCGCCGGATCGAGCGAGTTGATGTCGATGTCGCGGGCGATGACCAGCGCGTCATCCGCCGATGCGGTGCTGGGCAGCAGCGTGACGGCGGTGACGCCGGCATAGAGCGCCGCCGCGACCTTCAGACTCGCCCAGCCCAGGTGTTTGTATCGTCCCATGGTAACCCCTCCTCCGTGTTTGGCCTGACGGCCGTTCGTTGTTGTACGCGTGATCGGCTCAGCTTCTCCCCGCTGAGGACAGGAACGCCTTGGCCTTCTTGGCGATGCCGGCGGCGTCGAGCTTGTAATGCGCATAAAGCGCGGCCGGCGGCCCCACCGGCACGAACTGGTCGGGGATGCCGTGGCGCAGGAACGGCACCCGCTCCTCGTCCACCAGCACTTCGGCTACGGCGCTGCCGAGGCCGCCGGTGACGTTGTGCTCTTCCACCGTCATCACCGCGCCGGTCTCGCGCGCCGCCTTGCGGATGGCGGCGGCGTCGATCGGCTTGATCGTGTGCATGTCGATGATGCGGGCCTGGATGCCCTGCCTGGCCAGCAGCTCGGCGGCATCCAGCGAGGCGCGCACCTCCGACCCGCAGGCGATGATGGCGAGGTCGTTGCCCTTGCGGAGCGTCGCCGCCTTGCCGATGCGGAAATCCTTCGGCACTTGGCGGTAGACCTCCGGATCGCGGCCCCGGCCCAGGCGGATATACATGGCGCCAGGGTGCTCGACCGAGGCGCGCAGCACGGCGCGCAGGTGGTTGGCGTCGGTGGCGCAGACCACCGTCAGATCGGCGATGGTGCGGGTGATGGAGAGGTCCTCCAGCGCGTGGTGGCTGGTGCCGTAGAAGCCCATCGACATGCCGGAATGGTGGCCGATCAGGCGCACCTTCATGCCGGTATAGGCGCAATCGGTCTTGGCCTGCTCGGCGCCCAGGATGACGCAGAAGGAGGCGAAGGTGGCGGCGTAGGTGACCATGCCGCAGGACGCCATGCCGGCGGCGATGGTCATCATGTTGCGCTCGGCGATGCCGAGGTTGAAGAAGCGCTCCGGGTGCCGGGCGCGAAAATCGTTGGTGCGGTTGGCATTGGCGAGGTCGGCGGTCAGCACGACGATGCGCGGGTCCTTGTCGGCGATGTCGGCCAGTTCCTCGCCCAGCACGAAGGCGGGCAGCACCTTGTTCGGCGTGCCGATGAGCGAGCGCGCGTCCTTCAGCCCCTCGGGCTTCAGTTTCGCATCGCCGCCGGCGGTGCCGCGGAAGATCGCGTCCTGGCCCTGGCTCTCGACGGCCTTCCGCACTTCAGCGCGCCTTGCCATTCTTCTTCTCCGTTTTGGCCGGCGCCCCGGCATTTGACTTGGCGAGCGGCTGCAGGCCGGCGCGGATCTCGGCGACGGCGTCGTCGTAGTCCTCGCCCGCCAGATTGGCGACGTGCCATTGCAGCGACAATTCCATGCGCTTCACGCCGCGGCCCTTGATGGTGTCGGCGACGATCAGCTGCGGCTTGCCGGTGCCGGCCGGCGGCAGCTTGCCCAGCGCCTCCAGGATCGCGTCGAAGTCATGGCCGTCGATGCGCTGGGTCTCCCAACCGAAGGCGGCGAAGCGCCCGTCGATCGGCTCGACGCCCATCACCGCCTCGGTCTGGCCGTCGATGCAGAGCTGGTTGCGGTCGACGATGGCGACCAGGCCCTGCAGCTTGAAATGGCTGGCGGACATGGCGGCTTCCCAGATCTGGCCCTCGGCCAGCTCGCCGTCGCCCAGCATGCAATAGGTGCGGAAGCTGCGCTTCTGCATCCGCCCCGCCAGCGCCATGCCGACGGCCACGGACAGGCCGTGGCCCAGGGAGCCCGAGGAGAAGTCGATGCCCGGGATGTGCTTCATGTTCGGATGGTCGCCGAAATGGCTGCCGAGCCGGGTGAAGTCGTCCAGCTCGCTCATCGGGTAATAGCCGAGATCGGCGAGGATCGGATAAAGGCCGATCGCCGCATGGCCCTTGCTCAGCACGAAGCGGTCGCGGTCCGGCCAGCTCGGGTCCTTCGGGTCGAGGCGCAGATGCGCATAGTAGAGCGCCGCGAACAGCTCGGCCGCCGAGAAGGTCGAGGAGTAGTGCCCGGCGCCGCAGATGCGCGCCAGCCGCAGGGTCTCCAGCCGCACGAACATGGCGCGGTCGGCGAGATGCTCGCGCGAGAGATTGTGGCCGCGCTTGCCGCGGATCGCGTTCATTTCTCGGCCTCCGCCTCGCGCCGCTCCAGCTCCACCAGGAACTCGAGGAACTTGGCGCCGCCTTCGATCAGGTCGCCGCGCACGCCTTCGCACAGGGCCTCGGCGTCGCGCGCGCGCATCGCCCGCAGCATGTAGACATGCTGGTGCTCGCGGGCGTAGGTCGGATGGCCTTCCGGATAGAGGTAGTTCAGCATCGGGCCGTGCTGGATCCACAGATTCTCGATCATGCCGATCAGCGCCGGCATCTTCGACAGGCGGTAGAGGCCGAAATGGAAGTCGAAATTGGCCCGCACGGCGGTCGCGTAGTCGCCCGCCGCCTCGGCCGCCACCAGCTTGGCGTGCAGGCGCTCCAGCAGGTCGATGTCGGCGTCGGTGATGTGCTCCAGCGCACGGCGCGCCGCCAGCGGCTGCAGCAGCAGGCGGATGTCGCGCCGTTCCTGGTACTCGGCCACGGAGAGCTTGCGCACGCGGTAATAGGAATGCGTCTTCGCCTCAACCGCGCCGTCGCGGATCAGCTGGAAGATCGCTTCGCGCACCGGCGTCTCGCTGGTGCCGAAGGCCTGCGACAGCTCGCTGATGCGCAGGCGCTGATGCGGCTTGAAGATGCCGCGCATCAGCCGGTCGCGCATCTGGTGGTAGACGCGGTCGGTGCGGCTCTTGCCGTCGACCTGCTCCAGCTTCAGGCCGGAGAGCGCCTGGTCGTCATCCATCGCGGCCAACAATGCGTTCATATATGCCTCATGAAAATTGCCGCGCCACCTCGGCCAGCGCCGCATCGGTCGCCTCGAGGGCGCGGTCGATGTCGGCGGCTTGGTGCGCCGCGCTCAGGAACATGGTGTGGGTGGCGTGCATGTAGACGCCGCGCTTCAAGGCCTCGGTGCAGAACAGCCAGCCCTTCTTGCGCTCCGCGTCGTCGTCGAACAGGATCACCGGCATCTGTACCGGGCCGCTCTGCTGCAGCTTCACGCCATGGGCCCTGGCCTGGGCGTCGATGCCGTCGCGGAAGCGCTGGCCCATGCGCTGCATGACGCCGACCGCGTCGATCTGCTTCATCTTGGCGATGGCGGCGAGCGAGGCCGCCATGGAGACGGCGCCGTACCAGAACGAGCCGGTGACGAAGATGCGCCCCGCCGCCTCGCGGAACTTGTCGTTGCCGGTGACGCAGCCCAGCGCATAGCCGTTGGCGATCGCCTTGGACCAGGCGGAGAGGTCGGGCTTCACGCCGACCAGCTCCCAGCTGCCGCCCATATGCAGGCGAAAGCCGGCGCGCACGTCGTCGACGATGAGGGCGGCGCCGGTCTTGTCGCAGAGGCGACGCGCGGCCTGGGCGAAGTCCCTGGTCGGCGCCTCATGCGTCTTGCCGAGATCGTGCTTGAAGGCGGAGACGAAGAGGCCGGCGAAGTCGTCGCCCGCTTCCGCCACCGCGCGCTCCAGGCTCGCCACGTCGTTGTAGTCGTAGCGGATCAGGTGCACGCGATCCTCGGCCGTGGCGCCATTCGGATACGGATTGCACCATGGAACCGCGCCGTGATAGGCGCCATTCGCCACCAGGATCTTGCGCTTGCCCGTCGCCTCGCGCGCGGTCATGGCGCAGATCGTCGTCGCGTCGGTGCCGTTCTTCTGGAACAGCGCCCAATCGGCATGGACGACGGTGTCGACCATCAGCTCGGCGAGCTCGACCAGCCGCGCGCTGGGCCCGTTGAAGATGTCGCCCTCGGCGCGCTGCTTGTCCGCCGCCCGGTTCACGTCGGCGTCGTTGTAGCCGAGCAGCATCGGGCCGTAGGCGCACATGAAGTCGATGTATTCGCGGCCCTCGACGTCCCACAGGCGGCAGCCCTCGGCGCGCGCGAAATACTGCGGATAGGCGGCCGGCAGGCGGGCGGCGTTCATATGCCCCCACATGCCGTTCGGAATCACCCGGCGGGCCCGGTCGCGCAACCCGGCGTCAATGGAATTATGCAAGCGGTCCAATGGCTTCCCCCAATGTCGCCCGGCTTCCCCGCAGCCCGCCGGAGCGAAGATATATCCTATAGCGTCGCAAATCCTATATGCTATATCCTCGCTCGCGCAACGGGGAAATTCACGATGGCGCAGGAATCGCCGCTGCTCCTGGGCGGCATATCCGACGATTTCACGGGCGGGCTCGAACTGGCGTCGATGATGGCGCGGGACGGGCTGCGCACGCGGCTGCTGACCCGCCTGGCGCGGCGCGCGGACCTCAAGGATCTCGACGTCGCCGTCATCGCGCTGAAAAGCCGGGTGGCGCCGGCGGCGAAGGCGGTGCGCGATTTCTCCAAGGCGATGGACGTGATCGCCAGCCGCGGCGCGCGGCAGGTCTTCTTCAAATACTGCGCCACCTTCGATTCGACGCCGCGCGGCAATATCGGCCCCTGCGCCGATTACCTGGCCGACCGGCTCGGAATCGACTTCACCGGCTTCTGTCCCGCCTTCCCCGATGTCGAGCGCAAGGTCTATCGCGGGCATCTGTTCTGGGCCGACCAGCTCATTTCGGATTCCCTGAAGCGCTTCGATCCGTTGACGCCGATGCGCGACCCCAATCTGGTGCGCGTGCTGCAGGCGCAGACCAAGCACAAGGTCGGCCTCATCCGGCACGAGGATCTGCAGCGCGAGCTGGACGAGCGCCGCGCCCGCATCGCCGCCGAGCAGCAGGCCGGCGCGCGCTACGCCATCTGCGACGCCATCGGCAATGACGATCTGCAGCGCCTGGCGGAAGTGAGCGTCGACTGGAAGCTGATGACCGGCGGCTCCTCGGTCGCCGAATACTACCCCGAGCTGTGGCGCGCCAAGGGCTGGGCCACGGCACCCAAGGAGCCGGTCACGTTGCGGCCCGTCGCCGGGCCGGCGCTCGTGCTCGCCGGGTCCTGCGCCGAGCAGACCGCGGCGCAGATCGCGCATTTCGGCCAGACCCATCCGGTGCAGCGCATCGACCTGCTGCAGGCCGCCGCCGATCCCGGACTGGTTGAGGCGGCTCTGGACCAGGCGCGGCGCGACGTCGCCAAGGGCTCGATCGGCATCGCCGTCGCCGCCAGCCCGGCGGAGGTCGAGGCGGCGCAGAAGAAATTCGGCCGTCGCGGCGCCGCGCGCAGGGCGGAGGAGATCCTGAGCCGGATGGCGGTGGCGCTGCACGGCGTCGGCGTGCGCCGCTTCGTCATCGCCGGGGGCGAGACCTCCGGCGCCATCCTCGAGGCGCTGAAGGTGCGCGCCATGGATATCAGCCCCTATCGGGGGCCGGGCACCGCGCGCGCCGTCAGCGCCGGCCCCGACCCGATGTCCTTCCATCTCAAGCCCGGCAAGCTCGGCAGCATCGACATGCTGGACCAGGCCGCCGCAGACCAGAGACCCGCCACATGACTGGCCACATGACCGCCGAAGCCGCGATCCGCAGCGCCATCGTCGAGGTGAATGCCGAGCTGGAGCGGCTGCGCATGAATGTCTGCGCCACCGGCAATATCAGCGTGCGCTGGCAGGACGGCATCCTGATCACCCCGGCCGGCTGCCGGGTGGAGACGCTGGCGCCGGAGCATCTCGTCTTCGTCCGCCTCGACGGCAGTCATGAGGGGCCGCTGCGCCCGTCCTCCGAGACCGACATGCATCTCGCGGTCTATCGCCACGCGCCGCAGGCGAAGGCGGTCGTGCACACCCATGCCGACCATTGCGTGGCGCTGTCGACCTTCCGCCAGCCGATCCCGGCCTTCCACTACATGGTCAACGGCTTCGGCGGCATGGACGTGCCCTGCGTCGACTATCTGCCCTTCGGCTCCGTTGCGCTCGCCGACGCGGCCGGCGCGGCGCTCGCCGAGCGCACCGCCTGCCTGCTCGCCAATCACGGCATGCTGGCGCGCGGCAGCACGCTGCTCGCCGCCTTCGAGACGGCGCTGAAGCTGGAGACGCTGGCGCGGCAATACCTGCTGGCCAAGAGCCTCGGCACGCCGACGCTGCTGACGCCCGAGGAATGGGTGGTGGTGCAGCAGCAATACAAGACCTATGGCAAGGCGCAGGCTCTCGATCGCACCCCGCGCTGGCAATTGCCGTGACCGCGACCACGCCCTTCGAGATCAGCGGCCGGACCAGGATCATGTTCATCCTGGCCGACCCGGTCGCGCATATCCGCGGCAGCGTGGTGCTGACCCGCGAATTGCGCGCCCTCGGCCATGACATCGCCATCTCGCCCCTGCATGTGAAGCCGGCCGACCTGGCGCAGACGGTCGCGGCGATCCGCAAATTCCAGAACGTCGCCGGCTTCGGCATCACCATCCCGCACAAGATCGCGGTCGCGTCCATGATCGACGAACTGCTGCCGCAGGCGAGGCTGGTCGGCTCGGTCAATTTCGTGCGCCGCAATCCCGACGGCACGCTGGTGGGCGACAATCTCGACGGGATCGGCTTCGTCGACGGCGCGCGGCAGAGCGGCATCGACTTCGCCGGCAGGCGCGTGCTGCAACTGGGCGCCGGCGGCGCCGGGCGCTCCATCGCCTTCTCCATCGCGGCTGCCGGTGCCGCGGCGCTGGGCATCGCCAACCGCACCGCGGACAAGGCCGCGGAACTGGCAAAAGCGGTGCACGCCGCCTATCCGGCCTGCGACGCCTTCGCCGCGCCCGCAGACGTGCAAGGCTTCGATGCCGTGGTCAACACCACCAGCCTCGGCATGAAGGCGGAGGATCCGCTGCCCGCCGACGTAACCCATCTGCGGCCAGAGATGTCGGTCTCCGAGATCATCATGTCGCCGGAGATGACGCCGCTGCTGCGCGCCGGCCGGGAGCGCGGCTGCCGCATCAGCCTCGGCAAGAGCATGCTGG
This sequence comes from Dongiaceae bacterium, assembly GCA_039808885.1. Classification (GTDB taxonomy): domain Bacteria; phylum Pseudomonadota; class Alphaproteobacteria; order Dongiales; family Dongiaceae; genus Dongia_A. Next base: position 137,084 of record JBDHTX010000008.1, read on the forward strand.
AGAACCAGGTGAAGCGGCTGGAGGCGCTGCTGCGGCTGGCGTAGGCGATCTAGCCTAGCCGCGCCGCGCCTTCTCGATCGCGGCGACGTCGATCTTCGTCATGTCCATCATCGCCGCGAAGGCGCGCTTGGCTTCGGCGCCGCCGGCGGCCATCGCCTCGGTCAGCACGCGCGGCGTGATCTGCCAGTTGACGCCCCATCTGTCCTTGCACCAGCCGCAGGCGCTTTCCTGGCCGCCATTGCCGACGATGGCGTTCCAGTAGCGGTCGGTCTCCGCCTGGTCGTCGGTCGCGATCTGGAACGAGAAGGCCTCGCTGTGCTTGAACGCCGGCCCGCCATTGAGGCCGATGCAGGGGATGCCGCAGACGGTGAACTCGACCACCAGCACGTCGCCTTCCTGGCCGGACGGATAATCGCCGGGCGCCCGCCAGACCGCGCCGACCGCGCTGTCGGGGAAGGTCGCCGCATAGAAGCGCGCCGCCGCCTCGGCGTCCTTGTCGTACCACACGCAGATGGTGTTCTTGGCGATGGGCATGATGTTTTCCTCTCCCGTCTGGTTCGCAGTCCGGCCCGGCTTGCGGCGCGCGTCAAGGCGGGCCACAGTCGGCCTCCCCCGCACGCGGACCCCAATCACGCCGGCGCAAGCGGTATCCGAGCTCGACCTGCGTCTCGCTGCCTCGCCACAGACAGAACCACCCGACGAAGGCACCATTGGCCGTGCGGCGCGCCGGCCTGGATGAAAATGGGCAACGGGAAATCAACGGATTGGCTGACGCCAATGGGCGATGTACCGATGCTCGGGGCCTGCTTGGCGGGTTCTACCCGTCGCTCGTCAATGCGCATCCCTCAAGGATCGCTGTCGTTCCGCTCGCTGCCGTCCAACATGACAAGGAGCTGCACCCGCGCCTCAAATCCGGCATTCGTGCCAGGGATCGGTGAATGCAGCTCAAGCCGGGCGCCGGCACCGGATGCAATCGCCTCGGCAATGGCGAGGCCGAGGCCGGAGCCCTTCGCTCCGGTTGCTCCGCGTTCGAACGGCAGCGTAAGCCGGCGCAGCTTATCCGGCGGCACGACGGCGCCACCATTGCGCACCGACATCATTCCGCTCCGGGAGAGGGAGACCAAGACGGGCTCGTCCGCCGCTCCATGCTTCAAAGCGTTCTCGATCAGATTGCGAGCGAGGATCGCGAAGGCGTCGACATCCATCGTCGATTGCACGGCGCGCTCGGGCACGTCGATCCTCAGCCGCGTACCTTCCGGTGTTCGCCGAAGTTCTTCGGCCACCAGCCTCAGAACCGGCGCCAGGTCTTGCGGCGCTTGCGACAGCAGGCCGCCGCCCTCTGCCTTGGCGAGCTGCATGAGCTTTTCGCTGAGGCCAGTGAGGGCATGCAGAGCGGCTTCGACCTGGCGCGCGCGTTCGCGCAGCGGTCCGTTCGGCGCTTCGAGTATCAGGCGCTGCGCTTGGGCGAGCGCGGCGGCAATTGGCGTGCGCAGTTCATGCGCGCTGCTGGCGGCGAAGCTGCGCTCGGCATCGAGTGCGCGACGCAGGCGGTCCATCAGCCGGTTGACGGCGTCGGCGATTGGTCTGATCTCGGTTGGAAGAGGTGCGGCATCGACCGGGGTGAGATCACCGCTCCCCCGCTTCTCAATGTCGCTCCGAATGGTTCTGACAGGACCCAGACTCGATCGCACCCACCACCAGACTCCGGCCAGGCTGACGGGAATCAGCACCAGCAGCGGCAAAGCCAGGGTGAGCGCAACGTTGAGCGCCGCACGATGCCGGTGGCCGAGCGGTTCCGCAACGGTGACCTCAATCGTGCCGCGCACGGCCGTCTCGGTATAAAGACGATGGGTCGCGGTCTCCGAGAACCCTGGCTCCGAGACCGGCGGGAAGATCGCCAAATCAGCATCGTGAGAGCGAAGAAGCACGTTGCCCGCGGTGTCCCGGACGACATAGGTCAGGTATTCCTCATGCGAACGCACGGGGGCAATGCGTTGCGTCGCCAGCGGATCGTCACGACTGACGATATCCATGACGGCGAGCGGCAGGACGCGTTGGGCGGTTTCCTGTATGGCGCTGTCGAACGCTTCATCCAGTTCATGGCGAGTGATCAGGCCCGCCGCCAGCGTCGCGCCGAGCCACATCAGCGTGATCCCGAAGGCAAGGCCGACGGCAAGGCGGCGCTGAAGGCTCCGTGCTCGTCTCACTCGCGACCCAAACGATAGCCCATGCCGCGTACCGTCTCGATGACGTCGCGACCGAGCTTCTTGCGCAGCTTGCTCACATGAACCTCGATCGTGTTGCTCTCGACCTCCGCATCGAAGGAATAGAGCCATTCCTCAAGCTGCTCCTTGGAAAGGAGAGCTCCTCGCCGTTGCAGGAACGCCTCGAACAGGACCCATTCGCGGGCGGTCAGCGGCACCGGCTTGCCATCGCGCGTGATGGCGCGTGCCGCCATGTCGATCTTCAGGTCGCCCAGGACCATGATCGGATTTGGATTTCCTGAATAGCGCCGAGCGACCGCCTTCAGTCGCGCCGACAGCTCGGAGAGATCGAACGGCTTGACCAGATAGTCGTCCGCCCCCGCATTCAGTCCGCCGATGCGGTCGGAAACCTGGTCGAGGGCGGTCAGAATGATAACCGGCGTCGCATCTCCCGCCGCCCGCCGAGCGCGCAGGAACTCGAGTCCGCGGCCATCCGGCAGCATCAGGTCAAGCAGGATCAGATCATACGAGATTGTCCGAAGATAGTCCGCGGCTTCGTCGAGGCGCCGGGCCCAATCAATCGTATGCCCCTCGGCCGCGACATGATCACGCACCGCGGCACCCAATCCCGGATCGTCCTCAACCAGCAAAACACGCACGCGGCAGCCTTTCTTGTCGCCCGAACAGGCTTAGTCCAAGAACCTGAAGCGAAGCTGAAGAAGGATCTTGTATCGCTTCAGTCTGCCTTCAGGTTCCAGGCGCATGGTGCCGCCATCGTAACTCCTAAGTGGGAGAAAGCACCATGAGATACCCTGTCCTGACCGCAGTTTTTGCGCTGACCGCTCTTGGTGGCGGAGCGGCGCTGGCCGACGACGACTGCGACGCGCCGATGGCCGATTGGCAGCCGCGCAACGCGGTGCAGCAGCTGGCCGAATCGAAAGGCTGGACCGTCCGGCGCATCAAGACCGATGACGGCTGCTATGAAATCAAGGGCCGGAACGCAGCCGGCGATGAAATCGAAGTGAAGGTCCATCCAGCGACCCTCGAGATCATCGAGATCGAGATCGAGGACGGCGATGACGAGGATGGCGACGAAAATCCCTCCGCAAGCGCGCCGGATACGCAGGGCGCCGCGCCCGCACCGAACCCGGCCCCGAAAAATCGCCTGGTCAATGGGAACGGCAAGCCCTCGGCGGTGGTGGAATGAGCCGCCAAGGTCCGACCACGCGCCTGCCCCTCGCTGCCCACACCCGGAGAAGATCCATGAAGAAGATTGCCGCCGCCCTCGCGCTCGCCACCGCCCTTGGCCTTCCGACCCTGGCTGAGGCACGGGAGATCACCTTCACCACCAAGCTGAAGCAATATGGCGGTGCCGGCGCTTATGTTGTGCTCTACGTCACCGATGGCAACGGTCAGTACCAGGGCACGCTCTGGATGGCCGGCGGCAAGTCCAAATACTATAGGCACCTCAGCGATTGGAAGCGCGCGAGCGGAGGCGATCTTCGCGAGATCGATGGGATCACCGGCGCCAGCGTGGGCAGCGGCAAGACCCTGACCGTCAAGCTCGACCTCGCCGATGCGCTGATCGATGCCGGCTATCAGATCCACATCGACGCTGCCGCCGAAGATATGGCCGACAGTCCCAGCGAGATCGTCGTGCCGCTGACGTCGGGTGGGGCCGGCCAAGCCGCGACGGGGCGGGCCTACATCGAGGCCTTCACCTATTCCATGTGATCGAGGAACGGGGACGGACATCATGCTGCGCCGGATTCACGCGCTGCCAGGCTTGATCGCCGCCGTGGTGGTGTCGATATTGGCTTTGACCGGAGCGATCCTGGCCATCAATCCCGCCTTGGAATGGGCCGGTTCCTCGATCCCGCGCGCGGGCCAGGTCAGCGTGGCCGATCTGGCTCAAAGGGTGATCGAGCGCTATCCGGGCGTGGAACGGATGGTCCGAAAGCCGTCCGGTGCCATCGTCGTCTACTATTTCGATGCGGAGGTCCCCGGCGCGGCTCTGGTGGATCCAAGGACGGGCGAGCAAATCGCGCCCTTCATGCCCTCCGGGATCACGCGTTGGGTAACGGATCTGCACCGTTCCTTCCTGATGGGTGATGCCGGGCGCGCCGCGGCGGGGACCGGCGCATTGGCCATGCTGGTGCTGACCCTGTCCGGAGCCACGATGCTGGCGGCGCGCCTCGGTGGCTGGCGACAACTCTTCGGCCGGATCCGCGGCACCACAAGCCAGCGGCTGCACGCTCAATTCGGCCGAATCGCGGTTCTCGCGCTCCTGCTGACGGCGTTCACCGGTGGCTACATGTCTCTGACCACTTTTGGGATCATCCCCGACGGCATGGATGCCGAGCCGGCATTTCCATCGGCCGTGAGCGGCGGAGCGCCGATGGGCGTGCGCGAATTGGCCGCCCTCCAGGCGACCGACCTCACCGACCTGCGCGAGCTCGATTTTCCCTATTCGGGCGATTTGACCGATGTCTACACGCTGACGACCGCGCAGGGCATGGGCTATGTCGATCAGGCCACCGGCGAAATGCTGAGCTACCTGCCAAACGGCTTCTTGCGGCAGGTATACGAGATGATCTTCATGCTGCACACCGGCGAGGGGCTGTGGTGGCTTGGCCTCGTTCTCGGCCTCGCGGCCCTCACCGTGCCGTTGATGACGGCGACCGGCATCGTGATCTGGTGGAAACGCCGGCGCGCGATGCCCGGCATCAAGGCCAATGTCAGAGCGGCAGTTGCCGATACGGTGATCCTGGTCGGCAGTGAGGGCAACAGCACCTGGGGATTTGCGAAGTCGTTGCATGATGCGCTGACGGGGGCTGGGCACCGCGTCCACACCGTGCCGATGAACCAGTTCGCCGGCGGTTATCGCAGCGCCAGGCGCATGTTGATCCTCGCGGCCACCTATGGTGACGGAGCCGCCCCGTCCAGTGCGACGCAATTCCTCACGCGGCTGGAAAAAGTGAAAGTCGCCGCGGCGTTGCCGGTGGCCGTGCTCGGCTTCGGCGACCGGCAATTCCCAAAGTTCTGCCAGTTCGCAAAGGATGTCGAGGCAGCGCTCGCCGCACGGGGCTGGCCGCAATTGTGTCCGCTGCACACCGTCGACCGGCAGTCTGCGCAGGCGTTTTCCCGCTGGAGCGCGGAAATCGGCGCGCTTATCGGAACGGATGTGACGATCGCGCACACGCCGGCGACCCCGCGCACCCTGTCACTTCAACTGGTGGAACGTGTGGAATATGGCACTGACGTGCAGGCGCCAATCGCCGTGCTCCGCTTCGTTCTGCCGCCGGACGCTTCGACCGGATTCTGGCGGCGCATTCGCGGCAATGGATTGCCGCGGTTCGAGGCCGGCGACCTGGTCGGCATTCTGCCGCCGGACAATCCGGTGCCGCGTTTCTACTCTCTTGCCACCTCGAAGCGCGATGGTGTTTTGGAAATCTGCGTCCGCAGACACCCCGGCGGCTTGTGTTCCGGCTATCTCCATGCGCTGAAGCCGGGCGACAGGATCAATGCCTTCGTGCGGCGCAATCCCGAATTTCGTCCGACGGCGGGCGCGGCACCGGTGGTCCTGATAGGCGCCGGAACGGGGATCGGTCCGCTTGTGGGATTCATCCGGCGCAATGGCGAGCGCCGCCCGATGCACCTCTATTTCGGCGCCCGCGACCCGCAGTCCGATTTTCTCTACGAGGCGGAGTTGAGGAAGTGGCTGGCCGACAAGCGCCTGACGAAGCTCAACACGGCATTCTCGCGCGCGACTGACCGCGCCTATGTGCAAGATCGGATCGCGGCAGATGCGGAGGCGCTACGAGGCCTCATCGCACATGGCGCACAGATCATGGTCTGCGGCGGACGCCAGATGGCGCAGGCCCTCGCAAAGGTGCTGGAGGAGGTGGTGACGCCACTGGGACTGGATCTCGTGACACTGAAGGCACAGGGCAGGTATGTCGAAGATGTCTATTGAGCCGTCGAGCGACTCATCGCTGCGCGGTTGCAGCATCAGCGGGGCAACCATGGGAACCCGCTACTCGGCCCGCTTTTTCGCGGGGCCGATCAGCGAGGCCCTGGTTAGGGCCGAGCTCTTCGCGGCAGTCGATGCCGTCGATCGTCAGATGTCCACCTGGAAGCCGGACTCGGATCTGTCGCGTCTCAACGCGGCGCCCGTCGATCAGTGGGTGCGGGTGCCTCCCGAATTGGCGATCGTGCTCGCCGAGGCATTGCGGATCGGCCGCGAGTCCGGCGGCGCTTTCGATATTGCGGTGGGCGATCTGGTGAATGACTGGGGTTTCGGCCCCGGAGAACCGCGCGATCATTTGGCGCGTCTGTCGGGCTTAGCCACTTCTCGAAGGTACTCGGCGGCGGATAGCATCGAATTCGACGAGACTGGGGAGTTCGTGCGCAAGCGCGTGCCCGTCAGCCTTGATCTCTCCGGAATAGCGAAGGGCTTCGGCGTCGACGAGTTGGCCCGCTCCCTGGAGCGACTGGGGATTGGATCATATCTGGTCGGCATCGATGGAGAGCTGCGCGCCCGCGGCCGGAAACCGAATGGCGAAGTGTGGATGGCAGCCGTCGAACGGCCGGATTACGGCCGGCGCGATGCGATGGGTGTGCTGGCGCTTTCGGACGTCTCCGTCGCGACCTCCGGCGACTATCGTCACTGGATCGAGTTCGAGGGCGCGAAGCTGTCCCACACGATGAACCCGCATCTGGGAGGGCCGCTGCGCAACCGGATCGCATCCGTCACCGTCCTTGCGGACACCTGCATGGACGCGGATGCCTGGGCGACCGCTCTGATGGTGATGGGCGAAAAGGCGGGGCCGGACTTCGCGCGTGCAAGGGGAATGGACGCACTGTTTGTCCTGCGTGAGACGGGCCATCTGACGGAGCTTGGGGTCGGAAAATTCGGCTCCGACCGATGAACCGACCGCCTTCACCACTCTAGAATGTCGAGGCTGGTAATCTGGCCAGATTGGTCCAGGAATGGCGCGCCCGAAGAGATTCGAACTCCTAACCTTCTGATCCGTAGTCAGATGCTCTATCCAATTGAGCTACGGGCGCGCGGGGCCTTGGAGGCCGGGCGAGCGGGCCGGCCGGCCGGCTCGCGGGGGCGGAACCTATAGAAGCGGGCCGCGACTTGCAAGTGGGGGCGCGGGGGGGGCCGCTGTCCAGCCCCCGGGCCGGTATTCCCGCGCCAACCGATGGTTCCAGCCGCCGGGTCAGCCGGGGCGCGCTAGGCAAGACCTGCCGGCCCTGCGGTTTCCCTGCAACGCTGCCGGCCACACTTGTGGTTTCGCGGTCCCTATCCACCCCCGCCAAGGGGCTATCCCGGTTGATTCTTGGGTCAAAAGCTGTCAAGAAACCAAGCAGGGAATTAAGGACCGGCTGCGGGATGGGCGGTCAATCATTGGGGTCCAGGCTAAAATGAAAAAACTCAGCCTTTTTGCGGTGTTGGCCGCAACCCTGGCGCTGGGCGCCTGCGAATTCACGCAGAATGCCGTAGGTCCCTCGGTCTCGGGTGCGCCGGTCGGTACCGTGCCTGCCCCCACCCCCGTCGGCGCCCCGGTCCAGCCGGTGCAGATCGCGCCGCTCGACGTGTCGCAGCCCGGCATCGCCACCGGCACCCTGGTGGGCGAGCGGGTGATCCAGTTCCGCAACGATCTGACCCGCCTGCAGCAGGCGACCGCCGAGCAGATCCAGCGCCACCAGCAATTGCGCGGCGACGCCGAGGCCAACGCCAACGCCTACCAGACCACCGTCGGCGCCATCAACGCCAAGCTCCAGGTCGGCACCACCCCGGGCAACCCGGGCGTGATCGACGCCTGGCGCCGGGCCCAGGGCCAGCTGCAGCTGGTCGGCGCCGATCTCGACCAGATGAACGCGCTGTCCAACAACGCGGCGACCAACGCGGCCTTCGCCGCCTATCTGCTGGAATCGATCCGCGCGTCCTACTCGGTCTATGGCGCGGTCGAGGAAGACCACCGCCAGCTGCGCATCCTGGAAGACGCCACCAGCCAGACTTCCGTTTCCATCGACCGGCTGCTGACCCAGCTTTCCGACGACATCTCGCGCCACAACCATTTCCTCGGCATCGAGCGCGCCAACCTGACCCAGATGGCGCTGGCGGTGAACAACGGCGAGTATTACGGCACCACGCTCGCCGGCCAGGCGATCATGCCCGCCGCCATCCCGACCGCCCCGCCGGGCGCCGGCCTGGTCAGCGGCCGCCCGCTGGTCGTCATCCGCTTTGACCGCTCCGACGTGAAGTATGAGCAGGCGCTGTATCAGGCCGCCAACGCCGCCTTGGCGCGCCGGCCGAACGCCGCCTTCGATCTGGTCGCCGTGGCGCCTGCCGTCGGCACCCCGGCCCAGGTGGCGCTCAATTCCGACATCGCCCGCACCAACGCGGACAAGGTGATGCGCTCGCTGCTGAACATGGGCCTGCCGGCCGACCGCATCAGCCTGTCCCAGGTGACCGATCCGAACGTGCAGACCAACGAAGTACACCTCTACGTCCGCTAGATAACCTCTTTTCGAGACGGCCGGCCGGGCAGCGCCATTGGGCTGACTGGGCCGGCCGTTTCTCATTTTGGGCAAATCCAAGCCGGCGCCGGCTGCGTAGAGCGGCAAAGGGGCGTAGACTGCGCCCCATCCGGCGGAGGCTGACCCATGACGCCCAGACCGCATGCGCTCCTCAGTTGCTTCGCCCAGCTTCTGCTGGTGTTCCTGGTCCTCCTCGCCGGGTCCCTGCCGGCGCGGGCCGAGGAGCCGATCCCGCCCGCCGACGCGGCGGCGATCCGGCAGGTGATCCAGGGCCAGCTCGACGCCTTCCAGCATGACGACTGGAACACCGCCTTCGGCTATGCCGCGCCCACCATCCAGACCAAGTTCGTCAGCCCCGAGATCTTCAGCCAGATGGTGACCGGCGGCTACCAGCCGGTCTATCGCGCCAAGATGGTCGAGTTCCGCGAGCTGAAGGCGAGCGAGTTCGGCCCCACCCAGGAGCTGTTCCTGATCGGGCCCGACGGCCTCTCCTACCTTGCCTATTACACGATGGAGCGGCAGCCGGACGGCACCTGGCGCATCAACGGCTGCTATCTGGTGCGCGGCACCGACCAGAGCGTCTGAACGCCGCGCCGCGGCGACTTATCCCCGGCTTTCGCGCCGCCCGCCCTTCGGCCAGCTTGCCGGGTGCCCGGGGGCGCGCTAAGGGAAACCGAGCTTGGCTTCAGTCGTTCCGGGCTTCATTCGTTCCGGGTTTCATTCGTTCCGCTGGGGGTTTCGCGCATGTCCGCCACCTATCAGAAGACCTTCCCGGTCAGCTGGGAAGAACTGCACCGCACCGCCAAGGCGCTGGCCTGGCGCCTGATCGGCCAGGGGCCGACCGGCGGGCAGTGGGAGGGCATCGTCGCCGTCACCCGCGGCGGCCTGGTGCCGGCGGCGATCATCGCCCGCGAGCTCGACATCCGCCTGATCGACACCGTCTGCATGACCAGCTATTCCGACGACCACGCCCAGGGCGAGATCAAGCTGTTGAAGGGCGTCACCGGCGACGGCACCGGCTGGCTCATCATCGACGATCTGGTGGACACCGGTAAGACCGCGAAATACGTGCGCGACCTGCTGCCCAAGGCGCATTTCGCGACGATCTACGCCAAGCCCGCCGGCAAGCCGGTGGTCGACACCTTCGTCACCGAGGTCAGCCAGGACACCTGGATCTATTTCCCCTGGGACATCGAGCCGCAATTCGTCCAGCCGATCGCGAAGCTGAGCCAGCGGTAGCGCGGCGCACGTCGTCCCCTCCACCAGAATGGGGGAGGGTTAGGGAGGGGGCCGAGGCGCCCCGCTGTCCCATAATCTTCGCTCCGCGCCCCCCCCCCGGCCCTCCCCCGCCTCGGGGGAGGGTTGATTGCGCTTCACGTCGTATAGCTGATCGCCGCGTAATAGGCCTTGCCGTAGGCGGCGATGGCGTTGGCCTTGTCGAGGCCGTTGATGATGCGCCGGGCGTTGACCCAGTCTTCCGTGGCGCCGTCGAAGTAGTTCGCCAGCTTCTTGCCGGTGAAGCTGCCGCGGGTCATGCCTTCGAACATGACGATCGCGGCGTAGTCGGGCCGCAGCGCCAAGTCGGCGTCCTTCACCAGATCGGCGCCGCAGAACTTCGACATCGCCGCGTAATTGTCCTTCCAGGTCAGCTGCACGTAGCCGCGGCCGTAATAGGTCTGCCCCGTCACCGGATCGGGAACGCCGTACGGGCGGCCCTTGCCGCGGCCGTATTCGCGGATCGGCTGCATGGTGCGGTCGGTCTCGTGATGCGCCGTCGCCAGCATGTAGGCGAGCCAGCGGTCGTCCTTTTTCGCGTAGGCTTTTTCCCAGCCGTCGAGGATGGCGGTGAGGCCGTCGACCTGGGACTGCTTCAGCTTGCCGTCGAACAGGGTCTTGCGCACCTGGTCGAAGAAGAAGGGCCGGTTGATCATCTCGTCCTCCCGCGCGCGAGGTGGATGGGAATTGCCTGGAACATCGGGCGGCCTGCCTGCGCCGCGGCGGCACTATAGCAGATCGCCGAGCATGTCCGGCCGCAGATTGCCGCCGCACAGGATGGTGGCGACCGGCGCATCCGCGCGCGGAGCGTCCAGGATCGCGGCAAGGCCGGCCGCACCCGAAGGCTCCACCGCCACGCCGGCATGGCGGAACAGCAGGCGCATCGCCTCCACCATCCGCGCCTCGCTCACCGTCACCATGTCATCGACGCGGTCGAGCATGAAATCGACCGCGACGTCGACCGGCAGGCGCACGGCGAGGCCGTCGGCGATGGTGTCGGCGCGCTCCGTCGTCACCACCTTGCGCGCGCGCCAGGAGAGCAGCATCGAGGGCGCCGCCTCCGGCACCACGCCGATGATGCGCAGCTCCGGCGCGTATGCTTTGGTCCAGGCGGCGATGCCGGAAATCAGCGCGCCATTGCCGACGGGGACATAGATCGCCGCCGGGCGGGTCGCCGATCTCAGCAGCTCCAGCGCGATGGTGCCGGCGCCCTCGGCGATGGCCGGTTCGCGCCCGTCTTCGAGGAAGGCGGCGCCCGTCGCGCGCGCCAGGTCCGCCGCATGCGCTTTCGCGGCGTCGAAATCATGGCCCTTCAGCACCACCTCGGCGCCGAAATTGCGCATCGCTTCGACCTTCAGCGGATTGGCGTTCTCCGCCGCGACCACCGTGACCTTGAGCCCGGCGCGCGTGCCGCAATAGGCGGCCCCTTGCCCGAAATTCCCCGCCGAGGCGGTGACGATGCGGGCGCCTGGCTTGCATTGATGCGCGAACCAGGAATTGCCGCGGCCCTTGAAGCAGCGGATCGGGTTCAGCGTCTCCACCTTCAGCAGCACCGGCCGCCCGATTTCGCGCGCCAGGCCGTCGCAGAGGAATTGCGGCGTGTCCTTGAACACCGGGTCGATGGCGGCATGGGCCGCCGCGATGCGCGCGGGCGAGATCTCCATGGCGCGCCTCAGATCACCGGCCAGTTGTCGATCAGGCGCGTCTTGTCGATGAAGGCGGCGACGAACAGGCGGGCCGGCGGGCGGGCGATGGCGATGGGCTGCAAGGTCTGCTCGTCGCAGAGCTCGAGATAGTCGATGCGGTCGAAGCCCGCCTTGTGCAGGCGGCTCTTGGCGCCGGGCAGGATGGTGGCGGCCGGGTTGCCGGCGCGCAGCTCCGCCACCGTCTCCTGCATGATCTGCGGCAGGGCGCCCGCCATCCTGCGCTGGGCCGGCGACAGATAGGCGTTGCGCGACGACATGGCGAGGCCGTCGGATTCGCGGATCGTCGGCACCCCGACGATCGCCACCGGGATGTTGAGGTCACGCACCAGGCGGCGGATCACCTGCAATTGCTGGAAATCCTTCTCGCCGAAATAGGCGCGATCAGGCAGCGATTGCAGCAGCAGCTTGGTGACGACCGTGGCGACGCCGCCGAAGAAATGCGGGCGCGTCAGGCCGCAGAGCGTCTGGGTCAGGCCGCCGACCGCGACGCTGGTGGAGAAGTTCTCCGGATACATCTCCTCCAGGTCGGGGGCGAAGAGCAGGTCGACGCCGACCTTTTCCAGCATCGCCGCATCCGCCACCTCGTCGCGCGGATAGGCGGCGAAGTCCTCGCGCGGCCCGAACTGCTTGGGGTTGACGAAGAGCGTGGCGATGACCCGCACATTGTCGAGCTTGGCCGAGCGCGCCAGGGTCAGATGCCCGTCATGCAGCGCGCCCATGGTCGGCACCAGGCCGATGCTGGCATGCGCGGCGCGATATTGCGCCGTCCTGGCGCGCAGGTCGGCGACCTTGCGGACGATCTCAAGCACGCTGCAGCAACCGCGTCGACGACGACATCAGCCCCCACCCCGACCCAGGAAACCGGCGAAAACCGGCGAAAACCGGCGAAAACCGGCGCAAGGGTGATGCGGCCGCCCGCGCCGTGTCAAGAAAGGCTCAGCTGGATTTCTTCAGGCTGCCGAAGACGTTCTCCGGCCCGGGGAAGCGCCGTCCGCGCACGTCGGCGGCATAGCTGGCCGCGGCATTGCTGATCTCGCCCGCCAGCTCGGCATAGCGCTTGACGAAACGCGGCTTGTAGGCGCCGAACAGGCCCAGCATGTCCTCTGCCACCAGCACCTGGCCGTCGCAATCGGCCGAGGCGCCGATGCCGATGGTGGGGATCGCCACCCGCGCGGTGATCGCCTGGGCCACCTGCTCCAGCACGCCCTCGACCACCACGGAGAAGGCGCCGGCCTCGGCGATGGCGATGGCGTCGGCCATCACCGCCGCCGCCTCGTCATGGGCGCGGCCGCGGGCGCGGTAGCTGCCAAGCGTGTTGATCTGCTGCGGCATCAGCCCGACATGGCCCATCACCGGAATCCCACGCTTGGCGAGAAATTCGACAGTGGGCGCCAGATCCTTGCCGCCTTCCATCTTGACCGCGGAGCAGCCGGTCTCGCGCATCACGCGGACCGCGTTGCGGAAGGCCTGCTCGGTCGATTCCTGGTAGCTGCCGAAGGGCATGTCGACCACCAGGCAGGCGCGCTTCGAGCCGCGCTTCACCGCCGCGCCATGGGCGATCATCAGGTCGAGCGTGACCTGCAGCGTGCTGTCGAAGCCGTAGAGCACCTGGCCCAGGGAATCGCCCACCAGCAGCAGGTCGACATGCGGGTCGAGGGCCTGGGCCATCGGCGTCGTATAGGCGGTGAGGCAGACGATGGGCTCCTTGCCCTTGCGCGCCACCAATTCGGGAATGCTGATGCGGGCGAGTTTGGCGCCGCCGGTCGCGGCCTTCTCGGGCCCCGCCTTGTCCGCGCCAGCCTTGTCCGCCGCGGACTGGTTGCTGCCGTCATGCACGCTCATCCGTCCCTCCCAAGCGCCTGGTTCCAGGCCTGCCGATGGGTCTGATCTCGGAACGAGAATATTGTCCACAGTTTTGCTGCGCTGCACAACAGCAAATTAACCGGTGCAATGCCCCAGGGAATCGCTTGGGGTATTGGTCCTGAAGTCCTGCTAATGCCGGCCGTGGCGCTGGCGCCAATAGCGTTCCATCAGCAGGTAGGTGAAGGAGGCGGACCAGGTGATCATGACCAGGCCGGTCAGCGCCTCGGCCCCGGAGACCAGGCGATGGATGCGGGTCAGATGCTCGCTGTCGCCATAGCCGAGCGAGGTATAGCTCTCGATCGAGGAATTGACGAAATCGAGGAAATTGCGCTTCGGCTCGTCGTCATAGCCGACCTCCATGCCCTCATGCGCCAGGAGGTAAAGCACCGCGGCGAACATCATCACCTCGATGAAATGCGCCACCATGCAGACCAGGACGCCGACGGTGACCAGGCTGCGCGTGGGCAGGAAGTGCAGCCGCGGCAACACCTTCAGCGCCGCCAGCTGCAGCGCCTCGTAATGGATCCAGACGGTCGCCCCGACCAGGGCCAGGGTCAGAAGGATGTAACCGGTCACGCCGCGAACTCCCAGGGCTCAAGCGCCGGCATCCCGGCCGCCGGACGGCTTTCCTTGGCGGCGTTTTGCCGCTAAGAACGCACCCGCGTATGAATACCAATCAATCCCTTAGTATTCCTTGCCGGGCGCCGTCGCGCCGGGTCCGCTTGTCGCACCACGGGATCGCCGGCGCCCGGCCTGGGTCCGGGTCCTGGTGGCCGCGCGGTGCCATGGCGGCCGTGCTGCTGGCGCTGGCCGGCTGCGCGGCGGAAGCGCCGCCCGAACAGCCGGATCTGTCCGCCGCGCCCGCTCTGGCCGCGCCGGCGGCGCCGGAGGTCGAAGCCCGCCGCTTCATGGTGGTGACCGCCAATCCCGATGCCTCCAAGGCCGCGCTGGAGATCCTGCGCCGCGGCGGCAGCGCCGTGGATGCCGCCATCGCCGCCCAGGCGGTGCTGACCCTGGTGGAGCCGCAATCCTCCGGCATCGGCGGCGGCGCCTTCCTGCTGCATTGGGACGGCGTCACGCGGAAACTGACCGCCTGGGACGGCCGCGAGGCGTCGCCGAAAAGCGCCCATGACGATCTGTTTCTCGACGCCGACGGCAAGCCCCTGCCGTTTTCCACGGCGGCGCTCGGCGGCCGGCCGGTCGGCGTTCCCGGCGTGCTGCGCATGCTGGAAGTGGCGCATCGCCGCGAGGGCCGGCTGGACTGGGCCGACCTGTTCCAACCGGCCATCGACCTCGCCCAGGACGGCTTCACCATCGCGCCGCGCCTGGCCGAGGCGATCGCCGCGGATTCCGATCTGAAGCACGATCCCGACGCCGCCGCCTATTACTTCGACGCCGCCGGCGCGCCGCGCGCCGCCGGCGCCACGCTGCGCAATCCGCAACTGGCGGAGACCCTGCGACAGATCGCGCAAGGCGGCGCCGACGCCTTCTATGGCGGGTCGATCGCCCAGGCGGTCGTCGACGAAGTGAACCAGGAGGGCGTCGCGCGCATGACCGCCGCCGACCTGCTGGATTATCGCGCGCGGGAGCGGGCGACGCTCTGCGCGCCCTATCGCGCCTACGAGGTCTGCAGCATGGGGCCGCCGACCTCGGGCGGCATCGCGCTGCTGCAGGTGCTCGGCATCCTGCGCCAGTTCGACCTCGCGCCGATGCACCCCAATGGCGCGCAGGCGATGCATTTGCTGGCCGAGGCCAGCCGCCTCGCCTTCGCCGACCGCAATCGCTATGTCGCCGACGAGGATTTCGCCCGCGTGCCGGTCGCCGGCCTGCTCGACGAGGCTTACCTGCGCGCGCGCGCCGGGCAGATCCGCGCCGACCGCAGCCTGGGCGAGGCGCAGCCGGGAAAACTCAGCGACCCGCTGGTCCTCGCCCTGCTGCCGCCCTTGGCGAGCCAGCGGCAGTTCGAGCCCGCCTCCACCTCGCACCTGATCATCGTCGACAGCGCCGGCGACATCGTCAGCATGACCAGCTCCATCGAACGCGCCTTCGGGTCGCAGCTCATGGTGAAGGGCTTCATGCTGAACAGCGAGCTCACCGATTTCTCCTTTCTCCCGGCCTCCGAGGGGCGCCTGGTCGCCAACCGCGTCGAGCCCGGCAAGCGGCCGCGCAGCTCGATGACGCCGGTCATCGCCTTCGACAAGGACGGCAATCCCGCCTTCGCGGTCGGCTCGCCGGGCGGGTCCAGCATCATCGGCTACGTGGCGCAGGCGGTGGTCGAACTGGCCGATTGGGGCCGTCCGCCGGGCCAGGCGGTGGCGGCGCCCCATGTGCTGAACCGCAACGGCGCCACCGAACTCGAGGCCGGCACCGCGGCGACCGATCTGCGCGCCGCGCTCGAAGGCCTCGGCCACCAGGTGCAGGAGAGCGCGTTGCAGAGCGGCCTCGCCATCGTGCGGTTCGTCGACGGTCGCATGGTGGGCGCCGCCGATCCGCGCCGCGACGGCGTCGCGCTGGGCGAATGACGCGCGGCAGTCACGCGCAAGGAAACAGGATACCGACATGACCCAGGATCGCGCCTCGGTGAAGCTGATGCAGGGTGGCGACCGCCGCGCCCTGACCGGCCATCCGTGGATCTTCTCCAATGAAGTGGCGATGGATGCCGCGACCAAGGCGCTGCCGCCGGGCGAGGTCGTCACCGTGGAGCGCGCCGACGGCCGCGCGCTCGGCGTCGGGTTGTTCAATCCACGCTCGCTCATCGCCATCCGCCTGCTGACCCGCGACGCGTCGCGCGCGATCGACGAGGATTTCCTGGCGAAGCGCCTGAAGCGCGCGGCGAAGCTGCGCGACCGCATGATCGGCGTGCCGCACTACCGCCTGATCCACGCCGAGGCCGACGGCCTGCCCGGCTGCGTCGTCGACCGCTTCGGCGACGTGCTGGTGGTCGAGCCGAACTCGGCCGGCATGGAGCGGCTGTCGGAGCAGCTGGTGGCGGCGCTCGACAGGATGCTGCGGCCGAAGGCCATCGTGGTCTCCGGCGACGGGCCGGCGCGGGCGCTGGAGGGACTCGAGCCGGTTCATCGGCTGGCCAAGGGCGGCCTCGCCGGGCCGATCGAGGTGCTGGAGCACGGCGCGCATTTCCTCGCCGATCCCAGCGCCGGGCAGAAGACCGGCTGGTTCTACGACCAGCGCGACAACCGGGCACTGGCGGCGCGCTTCGCCCGCGACGCCGACGTGCTCGACCTCTACGCCTATAGCGGCGGCTTCGGCATCCAGGCGGCGCGCCACGGCGCCAAGTCGGTGCTCTGCGTCGACCGCTCGGCGCCCGCCATCTCCCTGCTGCGTCAGGCGGCGGAGCGCAACGAGGCGGCCGCGCGGGTGACGACCGAGGTCGCCGAAGCCTTCGAGTTCCTGGAAATGGCCGCGGCCACCCATCGCACCTTCGACCTGGTGATCGCCGACCCGCCGGCCTTCGTCAAAGCCAAGAAGGATTTCCACCAGGGCGGCCGCGCCTATCGCAAGCTGGCGCGGATGTGCGCGTCACGGGTGCGCAGCGGCGGCTTCCTGTTCCTCGCCTCCTGCTCGCATCACATGCCGGCGGAGGAGTTCCAGGCCCAGGTGGCGCGCGGCCTGCACGAGGCCGGACGGGCGGGGCGCATCCTCCACGCGACCGGAGCGGCGCCGGATCACCCGGTGCATCCGATGCTGCCCGAGAGCGCCTATCTGAAGGCGCTGCTGCTGCAGGTGGATTGAGACGGGATTGAGCGGGCCGGCCTCGTGCCGGTCGTCAATGGATTGACTGGCCTAGTGCCGGTCGTGGATGGATCGACCGGCCTAGTGCCGGTCGTCAATGGATCGACCGGCCTAGTGCCGGTCTTGAATGGATTGACCGGCCTAGTGCCGGTCGTGGCCTTCGGCGGAATGCGCGGTCAGCCGGGCGATGCCGTAGAACGCCAGCAGGATGCAGAACACGAAGAAGCCGAGCCCGCCCCAATAGGTGAGGTCGCCGTGCCCGCGCGCCGCGACCGACAGCGCCACGACGCCGAACAGCCCCAGCAGCACCACCGTCCCGATCCGGCTCAATTCCTGCATATCCGATTCCCCCCTTGCCCAATTCCCGTGCGGCGGCGCCAAAATAGGCGGCCACCGGTCGGACCGCAAGCCACCCAAAAGTCATAAGGCGTGCGGGCCAGTCCCGGAAAGCGGGCCGATGCTAGAGCGGGTTTCCCCAAAATAGAAGCGGTTCTGCCGGATCGATTTTCGGCAAGGGGGAGGAAGAGGCCGCAGGCGGTAGTGGGACTACCGCCAAGGCCTCTGACGCTGCCCTTGCCGAAAAGCGCCCGGCCCTCCGGGTTCGTCATCGTCGGGCATCCGCGTCGTCAGGCCGCTTGTCCGTAGCCCCACTACGGCCTGCGCGGCCTTCCTAGCGGCCTGCCGCAACGCTGACGAACAGAACCGATTCTATTTTGGGGAAACCTGCTCTAGGTTCAATCGACATTCAGGATTCCCGCGCGTCGATTTGTGTGATTCATAGGTCTCCAGCTTGTTGTTGGCTGGAGGCGATGGATGGTGAAGCGCTACGAGTTGACCGAGGCACA
>JBDHTX010000009.1:0-138391 GCA_039808885.1 Dongiaceae bacterium
GCGCCTATCCGGGCAAGTATTTCACCGGCGACGGCTGCAAGCGCGACGAGGACGGCTATTACTGGATCACCGGCCGCGTCGACGACGTGATCAACGTCTCCGGCCACCGCATGGGCACGGCGGAGGTCGAATCCGCGCTGGTCGCCCACGCCAAGGTGGCCGAGGCCGCCGTGGTCGGCTATCCGCACGACATCAAGGGCCAGGGCATCTACGCCTATGTCACCCTGAAGTCCGGCGTCGAGCCCGACGAGAACCTGCGCAAGGAGCTGGTGCAGTGGGTCAGGAAGGAGATCGGCCCGATCGCCTCGCCCGACCTGCTGCAATGGGCGCCGGGTTTGCCGAAGACCCGCTCGGGCAAGATCATGCGCCGCATCCTCCGGAAGATCGCCGAGAACGAGTTCAGCAACCTCGGCGACACCTCGACCCTGGCGGATCCCAGCGTGGTGCAGAGCCTGATCGACAACAGGATGAACCGGGGATAGGTGTTCGACCACCGGTGAGCTCTTCTTTCGCGATCTATCGGCGATCGCCCCCACCCTAACCCTCCCCCGGCTCGGGGGAGGGTTTTTAGCTTGCGCGGCATGAGTTCCCGCCCCCAAGTTGGGGGAGGGATAGGGAGGGGGTTGTTCTCTCCGCCGCACAGTTCTCTAAGAGACAAGCATGTCCGAAGCCGCCCTCATCGCCGCGCTGCAAAAGATCACCACCGCCACCCTCACCACGGTGCTGCTGAAAAAAGGCATCCGGCGCTCCTGGATGAAGGGACCGAAAATGCTGCGCGAGGGCCAGGCGCGCATCGCCGGGCGGGCCTTCACGCTCCGCTTCGTGCCGGTGCGCGAAGACCTGGCCACGCCGGCTTCCTGGTCCTCGCCACGTTCCACGCGCGGCGCGATCGAGGAGATGCCGGCGGGCTGCATCGCGGTGATCGATGCCATGGGCATCACGGATGCCGGCGTGTTCGGCGACATCCTGGCCCAGCGCATGGCGGTCAGGAAGGTGGCGGGCCTCGTCACCGACGGCGTGATGCGCGACGTGGCGGGCGTGCTGGAGACCGGCCTGCCGGTCTGGTGCCAGGGCGCGGCGGCGCCGGCCTCGGTGGCGGGCCTCACCTTCGTCGGCTGGCAGGAGCCGGTGGGCTGCGGCGGCTGCGCGGTGTTTCCCGACGATCTCATCGTCGCCGACGGCGACGGCGCGGTGGTGATCCCGGCGGCGCTCGCCGAGGAGGTGGCGAAGCTCGGCGCCGAGCAGGAAGCGCTCGAAGCCTGGATCATGGACGAGGTGAAGGCGGGCCGCCCCCTGCCTGGCCTCTATCCGCCCAATGAGGAAACCCTGGCGCGCTACGCGGCGCGGAAGAAGCCCTGAGCCGTCGCTAGTCCTCGACGGCGGGGATCGCGCTTTCCAGCGTCACCGCGCCGAGATCCTTCACCACGGTCACCGGCGGCGTCGCGCCGGCCAGCGGCGCTGGCGTCTTGTGCGAGGTCTTGGCGAGGGTCCGGGTCATGTGGTCGAGCAGCGGCTCGAGGCCGAGCCCGGCGCTCAAGCCGCGCGCCTTCTCCAGTGCTGCTTCTACCTGGACGAAATTGCCCGACTTGAAGCCCTGCGCCGCATCGGCGAAAGCGCCGAGCAGTTCCCCGGCCTGGGGCGCCTTGGCGACCTCCGGCCCGCCGATCAGGGCATAGAGGCTGGCCGGCTTGGTCTTGCCCTTGACGTAGATGTCGCCGATGGGGATGGCGGCGAAATCCGCCGCCGCGGCGCGGGTCTGCTCGCCGATCAGGATGTCGACGCCGAAATTCTTGCTCACCCCTTCGATGCGCGAGGCGAGGTTCACGTTGTCGCCGATGACGGAGTAGTTGACCCGCTGCCGCGCGCCGAGATTGCCGACCATGGCGGGCCCCGAATTGAGGCCGATGCCGATCATGATCGGCTGGTGCTCCTGGCCCGCCTTGGCCGCCTTCTCCGCCAGCTGCGCGTTGAGGATGGCGAGGCGGCGGCGCATTTCCAGCGTGGCGCGGCAGGCAAGCTCGGCATGGTCCGGCTCGTCCAGCGGCGCGTTCCAGAAGGCCATGATGGAATCGCCGATATACTTGTCGATGGTGCCGCCGCTCTCCAGCACCGCCTCGGTCATCGGGGTCAGGAAATCGTTGAGCAGCGAGGTGAGCGCCGTCGCCTCCATGCGCTCCGAGATGGTGGTGAAGTCGCGGATGTCGCAGAACATGATGGTGAGGTCGCGCACCTCGCCGCCCAGGCGCACCAGCTCCGGATTGGCGACCAGCCGCTTCACCATCGCCGGCGCCAGGTAGCGGCTGAACGTCTCGCGCACCCGCTTGCGCTCGGCGTCCGAGCGGCGGAAGGAGAGCAGCACGCCGGTGGTGAACACGACGAGGGCGCCGGCCGACGGATAGGCCGGGTCGAACAGCCAGCCGCGTTCGAGGAACGCCCACCAGCCGAAGCCCGTCGCGGCGACGATGCTGGCGCCGCCAAGAATGGCGCAGCCGACGGCGCCCAGGCGCGGCATCAACGCCACCAGTGCCAGTCCCAGCAGCAGGAGCGCACCCAGCTCCAGTTCGTTGGCCCAGAGCGGCCGCTCGAGAAACCGGCCGGTCAGGATCTGTTCGACGATCTGGGCGTGGATCTCGACACCGGCGACGGCGCTGGCGTTGGGGGTGGAGCGCAGGTCCTTCAGCCCGGCGGCGCTGGTGCCGACGAAGACGATGTTGCCGCCGAGATCGGCCTCTCCGGCCAGGACTTTCCAGGCCGGCACGTAGCGCTCCGCCATGTGCCCGGTGTCGCGCAGCCAGACCTGCGCCTTGGGGTCGGTCTTGATCGGCAGGTTGCTCGCCTTGCCGATGGCGAAGCCGACAATGCCGTCGCGCCAGCCGACCAGCCAGGTGCCCTGGGCCCCGCTGAACTTGACCACGTAGTTCTTCTCACCCAGAGCAACGCGCAGGGCTTCCGCCGCGAGGCTGGGGTAGATGGTCTCGCCGCCGTCGACCAGCAGCGGCACGCGGCGCACGATGCCGTCGCGGTCATAGACGGTGTTGATGCTGCCGATGCCGGCCGCGGCTTGCTGCAGGATCGGCAGGCTGGCGACGGCGCCCGAGTAGTGGACCAGATAATGCGCGGGATCGATATCCTTGGCGCCGATCTTGGCGAGACCGGCTTTGCGCACCAGGCGGTAGTTGGTGTCGCCTTCGCTCATGGAGACGCCGATCACCACGCGGCCACGCGCGATCTCATCGGCCAGGACCTGGTCCGGGTCCTTGACCCGCGCCTCGACCTGGCCGAGCAGCGGATCGTCAGCCGGCAGCCCCCAGCTTGGAAAGACAAGGGCCGGGGAGGTGCGGTCGGGTTCGGCGTAGACGATATCGAGCGCCACCGCCGCAGCGCCCTGTTCGCGCAGCTTGGCCAGCAGCTGCGCCATCAGGCTGCGCGGCCAGGGCCACTGCCCGAGCCGCGCCAGGCTTTCCTCGTCGATGTCGACGATCTTCACCGGAGCCGGTTGATATTCCCGCGGCGCCACGCGCTGGTACTGGTCGAAGACCAGCGCGCGCAGGTCGCCCAGGAGCGGCGGATCGATCACTCGCAGGAGAAGTACGGCCGCCAGCACCAGGGAGGCCAGCACGGGTTGCAGCCACTTGTTCATGCGCCGATGCGAAGCCCTCGAATTAACCCTGAATTGGGAGGGCGGTCCCAGCTGCGGCCCGCCGCGCCCCTCTTTGCCAGACCCTGGTGCCAGAGACCTGTACCAAATCGTAGCGGAATTGGCTCGAATTGTATTGACCTGCTCCCCTGGCCGGCAGACTGTTTCGTCTCCATAGCACACATCGGCAGGAGGGCCCCATGCGCCGCATGGCTTGTCGTGTTTGCGTGATGTCCGTCTTGGGGACGCTGGCAGCCTGGGATGCCGGCGCGGTGGGCATTGCGACCGTCACCGACGTGACCAACGAAGGCTTTCGCAAGCCGCCGGGCGCCGGCGAGTTGCCGGTCGCCCCGGCCGACGAGCTGGTGCCGGCGGAGGCGCTGCGCACCGGCGAAGAATCCACCATCGAGGTCAAGTTCATCGACGGCTCCGAGTTGAGCGTCGAGGCGCTGAGCGAAGTGGTGCTCTCCGACTATGTCTTCGATCCGCAGGCGGCGGCCAGTTCCGGCGTCATCAACCTCAATGCCGGGCTGTTCCGATTCAATTCCAACAAGATGCCCGATTCCGGCCTGCAGCTGAAAACCCCGGTGGCGACCATCGGCATCCGCGGCACCGAGTTCCTGGTGACGGTGACCGACACGGCCACGGTGGTCGACATCGTCGAGGGCGCCGTGCATGTGGCGCCGGCCGGCAACGGCCAAGCCATCACCTGCGAGGGCGGGCAGAGCATCCTGGTGGCCGGGCCGGACGAGGACGCGGTGTGCGGCGATTTCGGCTCCTTCACCACCGCGGCCGGCGAGGAGCCGCCGACCCAGCAGGCCAGCGTCGATCCGAATGGCGAGACAAAGGGCGCGCCGGAACCCAAGGCCCGCGACCACCAGAGCTCCGGCGGCGGTGGCGGCGACACGGGAGGAGGCGACACGGGCGGTGGCGACACCGGTGGTGGTGACACGGGCGGTGGCGACACGGGCGGTGGCGATACCGGTGGCGGCGATACCGGCGGCGGTGATACCGGCGGCGGTGATACCGGCGGCGGTGACACGGGCGGCGGCGGGTCGCCCCCGGGCAATCATTCCGGCCTGGGCGATGGCAGCAATCCGGGGCAGGGGCATGGCAACGGCCACAACTCCGGCAACGGCAATGGCGGCACCGACAATCCGGGCGGCGGCAAGAAATAGCACCGCCTTCCGCGCGTCGATCGCAGTCTCGCGTGGCGTGGCTCCGCCATCGCGCCCTGTGATGCCCTTCACACAAGCCACGCTTATCTGATTAACCAAGCGCACCGACACCGGCATTTGTATCGGAGTTTAATACAATGCTATTGACCCCGAGAGCGGGGAAAGCAGACAATCCGGTCCACCGCAGCACGTCCGACAGAGGGCCAGTCGCGCTGGATCACGTGGATCCGGATGACTTGTCGGAGGGGGCAGCGGGATCTGAACCAAGCGTCGGATGGGGATTCGACGCAACTTCGACGGGTTTCCCGGCGTTTGGACAGATCCCGCGGTATTTCCTCTCATTTCGCCCTTGTATCGGAATCGCAGTTTGCGTTATGCGCACGCGGCGAACGGGGCATGCACGGGACTATGCGTAAGGCCGAACCGCCACGATCAGGATGGCGGACGGCATCGACCGGGTTGGGTCGCGAGTGGGGACAGAACTCCGTGGGGCAAGCGGACCTCGAACACGCGCTGGACTGAGAAAGTGTCCGCGGGTATCGGGGCGCGAGCCGAACACGAAACGGGTGTCAGCGATTGGAGGCCTTCATGAAGAGGCAATTGAAGTATCAAATCTGCACCGTGATCGCGGCTTTCGCGTTCATGGGCAGCGCGCACGCGGCGGGAATCGCGACGATTCTCGACGTGGTGAACGAAGGCTACCGCACCCCGCCGGGTGCGAGCGAAACCGGCGCCAAGCCGGCCGACGAACTGGTGCAGAACGAAGCGCTGCGCACCGAGGACGAATCGACCATTGCCGTGAAATTCGTCGACGGCTCCGAGCTCAGCGTGGAAGCGTCGAGCGAGGTGGTTCTCTCGGACTATGTCTTCGACGGCTCGGCCAGCAGCGGCCTGATCAACCTGAATGACGGCCTGTTCCACTTCACGTCGAACGGCAACAACGACCAGGGCGTGAAGCTGCGCACCCCGGTCGCCACCATCGGCGTGCGCGGCACCGAGTTCCTGGTGCATGTCGACGGCAACAACGCCACGGTGATCGACATCCTGTCCGGCGCGGTCGAAGCGACCCCGCACGGCAAGGGCCAGCCGATCGTCTGCTACGAAGGCCAGAGCATCCTGGTGGCCGGCCCCGACGTCGACGGCATGTGCGGCGACATCGGTTCCTTCACCACCGCCGCGGGCCCGGGCGAGAGCGAGCCGAAGAATGACGGCGGCCAGCGCGGCGGCGACAAGACCAAGGAACCGAAGGAAAAGCCGCCGGCACCGCCTGAGCCGCCGGCACCACCGCCGCAGACCGAAGAGCCGGGCTGCGAAGGCGGCGACTGCAACGGCAGCAGCGGCGGAGACAACACCGAGGACCCCGAAGATCCCGGTGAGCCCGATGTGTTGACCTTGGGGCCATCGGCGCGCGGCCGCAACTAAGGCCACGACTGAGATCACGGCATAGCGAGGGCGGGGAGAAATCCCCGCCCTTTCTCTTTGCCATCAGCGATTTGCGCTGATTTTGCCGGCCCGAGCGGCCGGGGCGTGACGGCCGTCACGCCGGGCTGGCCGCCCGTGTGACCCCTCTCACAGCCCGCCTCTCGATGCTGCTCTATATCCCGATTGCGCGCCGCAATGTTGCCGGCGGCCCCGAGGCGGAAACCCGCCCCGGCCCGCCGCGCAGCGACCCTGGCACCAGGCCCCGCCGCGGTGGGGCTCCTTAATTGTGCGGCGCCGGTATTTGCAATGGAGGATTCCTTGAAGCGACATTTGAGCTATCAGCTCTGCACCATCATCGCGGCGCTCGGCGCCTGCACGGGCGCCTTCTCCGGCGTCGCCCAGGCGGCCGGCATCGGCACCATCCTCGACGTGGTCAACGAGGGCTATCGCACCCCGCCCGGCGCCGACGAGCGCGACGCCCGCCCGGCGGACGAAGTGGTGCAGGACGAGATGCTGCGCACCGAGGACAAGTCTACGATCAGCATGAAATTCGTCGACGGCTCGGAGCTGAGCGTCGAGGCCTCGAGCGAGGTGGTGCTGTCCGACTATATCTATGACGGCCAGGCCAGCGCCGGCCTCATCGACCTCAATGGCGGCCTGTTCCACTTCACCTCGAACGGCAAGAACGACCAGGGCGTGAAGCTGCGCACGCCGATCGCCACCATCGGCATCCGCGGCACCGAGTTCCTGGTGCATGTGAATGGCAGCAAGGCGACGGTGGTCGATATCCTGTCCGGCGCGGTGGAGGCGATCCCGCACGGCAAGGGCAAGGCGGTCACCTGCATCGCCGGCCAGAGCATCCTGGTCGCCGGCCCGGACGAGGACGCCCTGTGCGGCGATCTCGGCTCGTTCACCACCGCCGTCGGCACCCGCGAGGACAGGACCCGGCCGGAGCCCGGCCATGGCGGCCAGAACCACGACAAGCCGGAGCACGTGCGGCCGGAGCCGCCGCAGCCCGATCCCGATCCGGACGAAGGCGGCGGCAGCAGCACCATGCTGCTGCACGACGAGGAAGGCGCGGAATGGAATTTCGGCTGAGCGCTGTTACGCCTCGGCACGAACGCGATGGGCGGGGGTCATTCCCCCGCCCATTTGTTTTGCGGGACGCTACCCGACCAGGCTCCTGAGCGTGCGGTTGGCGACGGCCAGCATGGCGAGGTCGAGCTTGCCGACCTGGGTCAGATCGGCGAACAGCGCGTCGGCGCGGGTCAGCGCCGCGCCGCGCGTCGCCCGCCAGGCGGCGATGGCGTCCGCTCCCGCCGATGTGGCGCCGGCGGACGCGGCGGCGGCCGATGACACCTGGCCGGCCGGGGCCGACAGGATCGCCGTGGTCAGGTCGCGCTGGTGGCCGTAGAGGTCCTCGATGATGGCGAAGACGGCGAGCCGGTCCCAATGCGAATCGCCGATCAGCGTGCGCGCGCCGGCGCGCAGCCAGTCGAGATGGAAGGCCTCGCCGACCGCGAAATAGGTGCGGGCGACATCCTCGACCTTCATCTTCAGCTCGCCGGCGATGCGCACGATGTCGAGCGAAGCGGTGAGGGCCGGCATCTGCGCGACGCGCTGGGCCAGCGCCTCCGGCACGCCCTGCGCGGTCAGTTGCTTCCGCCGCTTGTCGATCAGCTTGGCGTCTTCCTGGGAGACGATGCCCGGCAGCGCCCCTTCCAGGGCCGCCAGGCTGGGGCTGGCCGCGGCGACATTGGCGGCGATGTCGAGCGGGTGCTTGCCGTTGCGCAGGAACCACTGCGTCGCCTGCTCGGCCAGGCGGTTGATCTCGATCAGCATCTCGGTCTGGATCTTGGCCGGCGCCTTGTTGTCGAGCGCCTGGATGCCGTTCCACAATTCGCGCAGCCGGAAGGCCCCGCGGGTGATCGCATAGGCCCGCGCGATGGCCGAGCTCGGCTGGCCCGTGCGCTCCTTCATGATGTGGACGAAGGTGGCGCCCATGCGGTTGATCAGCGAGTTGGTGACGACGGTGGCGATGATCTCGCGCCGCAGCCGGTGCTTCCTGATCTGCTCGACATAGGTCTTCTGCAGCGCCGGCGGGAAGTAGCTGACCAGGTCCTCCTCGAGCTGCGGATCGTCGGGCAGGTCGGAGGGCAGCAGCTCGTCGTAGATCGAGTTCTTGGCATAGGCGAGCAGCACCGCCGATTCCGGGCGGGTGAGCCCGATGCGCTGGCTGAGGCGCAGCCGCACCGTCTCGTCGTCCGGCAGGAACTCGATGGCGCGGTCGAGCTGCCCGGCCCGCTCCAGCGTCCGCATGAAGCGGTTCTGCTGGTCGAGCAGGGTGTAGCCCTGCGCCTCGGCGACGCTGAGCGCCTGGGACTGCAGGTAGTTGTCGCGCAGCACGAGCTCGGCCACGTCGTCGGTCATCTCGGCCAGCAGCTTGTCGCGCTGCTTCATGGTGAGGTCGCCGGCAGCCACCGCCTCGTTCAGCAGGATCTTGATGTTGACCTCGTGGTCCGAGGTGTCGACGCCGGCGGAATTGTCCAGCGCGTCGGTGTTGATGCGCACGCCGTTCAGCGCCGCCTCGACGCGGCCGCGCTGGGTCACGCCCAGATTGGCGCCCTCGCCCAGCACCTTGGCGCGGATGCGGTCGGCGCAGACGCGCAGGGCGTCGTTGGCGCGGTCGCCGACCTCGGCATTGGTCTCGCCGCTGGCCCGCACATAGGTGCCGATGCCGCCGAAGAACAGCAGGTCGACCCGGGACTTCAGGAGCACCTTGATGAGCTCGGCCGGCGTCACCTGCTCGGCCTCGATCTTGAACAGGGCGCGCACTTCCGGCGACGGCGTGATGGACTTCACCTTGCGCTCGTAGACGCCGCCGCCCTTGGAGATCAGCTTGGCGTCGTAGTCGCTCCAGGCGGAGCGCGGCAGGTTGAACAGCCGCAGCCGCTCCGCGTGGCTGGCCTTCGGATCCGGGTCGGGATCGAGGAAGATGTGCATGTGGTTGAAGGCGGCGACGAGCTTCGTGTGCGGCGACAGCAGCATGCCGTTGCCGAACACGTCGCCCGACATGTCGCCGACGCCGACGCAGGTGAAATCGGTCGTCTGGATGTCGGTGCCGAGCTCGCGGAAATGCCGCTTCACGCATTCCCAGGCGCCGCGCGCGGTGATGCCCATCTTCTTGTGGTCGTAGCCCGCCGAGCCGCCCGAGGCGAAGGCGTCGTCGAGCCAGAAGCCGTACTCGCGCGACACGCCGTTGGCGATGTCGGAGAAGGTCGCGGTGCCCTTGTCGGCGGCGACCACCAGGTAGGGGTCGTCCTTGTCGCGCCGCACCACGTCCCTGGGCGGCACCACCTTGCCGCCGGCCAGGTTGTCGGTGATGTCGAGCAGCCCGCGCATCAGGGTCTTGTAGCAATGCACGACCTCGGCCATCACCGCCTCGCGGTCGGTGGTCTGCGGCGGGCGCTTGACCACGAAGCCGCCCTTGGACCCGACCGGAACAATGACGGCGTTCTTGGTCATCTGCGCCTTCATCAGGCCAAGCACCTCGGTGCGGAAATCCTCGCGCCGGTCCGACCAGCGGATGCCGCCGCGCGCCACCTTGCCGCCGCGCAGGTGGATCGCCTCGGCGCGCGGCGAATAGACGAAGACCTCGACCAGCGGCCGCGGCAGCGGCAGCTCCTCGACGCGGTGCGAATCGAGCTTGAAGGAGATGTAGTCCTTGTCCTTCCCGTCCTTGTCGCGCTGGAAGTAGTTGGTGCGCAGGGTCGACTGCACCGCGTTCAGGAAGCGGCGCAGGATGCGGTCCTCGTCGAGGTTCGCCACCGCGTCGAGGCCCTTCAGGATGCGCCCCTGGATCGCCTGGACCTCGCCGTCGCGGTCGCCGGAGAAGCCGGGATCGAACAGCACGTAGAACAGGCGCACGATGTCGCGGGCGATGACCGCGTTGGCGTTCAGCGTCTGCTCCATATAGGCCTGGCTGAAGGCGATCGCCGCCTGGCGCAGGTATTTGCAATAGGCGCGCAGCAGGGCGATGTTGCGCCAGCCGATCCCCGCGGTCAGGACCAGGCGGTTGAAGCCGTCATCCTCCGCCTCGCCGGCCCAGATGCGCCCGTAGGCCTCGTGGAACTTGTCGCGGATCTGCGGCACGTCGACATCGGCCCCGTCGGCGGTGACCATGGTGAAGTCGTGGATCCACACCGCGCGGTCGTCGCCCTCGGGGGTGATCTCGAACGGGATCTCGCTGATCACCTTGAGGCCGAAATTCTCCAGCGACGGCAGCACGGTGGAGAGCGCGATCTTGTCCTTCGCCTGGTAGAGCTTCAGGCGCAGCTCGTTGCTCGCCGCCTCGATCGGCCGGTAGAGGTTGATCGCCGGCGTATGCCTGCTCTTCGCCTCCTCGACCCGGTCGATGTCGTGCACCGCGCTGTGGGCGTTGAAATGGTCGTCATAGCCGGCGGGAAAGGCGTCGCGGTAGCGGCGCAGCAGGTCCATGCCCAGCGCCTCGCCCTTGGCCTCGACCAGCGCGTCGCGCAGCCGGTCGGCCCAGGAGCGCGCCACGTCGGCGAGCTTCGCCTCCAGCTCCTTGAGGTCGATTTCCGGCACGGCGCCCGGCTGGGTGGCGACGATCAGCTGGATGCGCGCCAGCGCCCCGTCGCCCAGGTGCACGTAATAGGCCGAGAGCGTGCCCTTGAACGCCTCGCACACCACCTCCTGCATGCGCAGGCGGATCTGCGTGCTCATCGAATCCTTGGGCAGGAAGATGAGGCAGGTGACGAAGCGCTCGAACGGGTCGCGGCGCAGGAAGAGCGCGATTCGCTGGCGCTCCTGCAGGTGCAGGATGCCGAGCGCGGTTTCCATGATCTCCGCCTCGGTCGCCTGGAACAGCTCGTCGCGCGGATAGGTCTCCAGGATATGGGCCAGCGCCTTGCCGTCATGGCTGTTGGGCGCGAAGCCGGCCTGGCCCAGCACCGTCTCGACCTTGCGCTGCAGGAGCGGGATCTCGCGCGGCGAGCGGTTATAGGCGACCGAGGTGAACAGGCCGGCGAACAGCCGCTCGCCCACCACCTCGCCCTTCTTGTCGAAGATCTTGACGCCGAACACGTCCATCGGCACGTCGCGATGCACGGTGGAGCGGGTATTGGCCTTGGTGACGAAAAGCAGGTTGGGCTGGCGCAGATAGGAGCGCACCTGGCTCGGCATCGCCTGGGTGTTGCGCATGCCGCCGAAGATGCGCAGGTCGAAATCGCGCAGCACGCCCAGCGACTTCTCCTCGACGATGCGATAGGCGGATTCGTCGCCCTTGCCGGCGACGGCATATTCGCGATAGCCGAGGAAGGTGAAGTGGTCGTCCTCGATCCATTTCAGGAAGCGGGCGACCTCGGCGCGCTCTTCTTCCTCGATGGGCAGCTTCTTCTTGTCGATCTCGCCGATCGTCTCGGCCAGGCGCGCGCGCATCTCCTTCCAGTCGGCGACGGCGTTGCGGACGTCGCCGAGGACGGCCTCCAGCCGCGTCGCCACCTGTTCCAGCTTCGCCGGCTGGGCGATCTGGGTGACGCGGATCTGCATGATGGATTCGGCCGGCGCCCCGTCCTGGCCCAGATCGGTCATCTGCCCGGCCTTGTCCCGGGTGACCCGCATGATCGGATGCACCACCAGGTGCACGTCGAGGCCGAGGCGGCCGAGCTCCGCGGTCACCGAATCGACCAGGAACGGCATGTCGTCGTTGACGATCTCGACGATGGTGTGGGGCGACCGCCAGCCATGCTCGTCCTGGCGCGGGTTGAAGACGCGCAGCTTCGGCTTGCCCGGCTGCCGCTTGCCGGCGAACTGCCAGAGCGAGAGCGCGGCGCAGAACAGGTCCTCGGGCGCCTCCTGGGCGATGTCGCCGACCGGCACATTGGCGTAGAATTGCCGGATGAAGGCGTCGACCTGAGCGGCGCGGCCGCGCTCGATGCGGCCGGTGGCGAAGCGGAGGACCTGGTCCATCAGCTGCTGTTTCAGAATTTCTGATTTCATGATCAACCCGGGATTTGGAAGCCGGCTCCTCCCGCCGGTCCCGTGCGGGACGCGGCCGGTCTGTCTCCGGCGAGAACGGCTCGGAGTCTAGCCCAACGGGAATGCCGAAGCTAGGCAAGCCCTTGTGAATTTCGCGCGTTAGTACAAGACCTTGGTGACAGTTCCTTAACACACTGTTCGTACTTTGTTAGGGCCTGTCGGAAGGGAGCATCCTGTCTCATGAGCGGCCGGGGGAACGGCGCCGGAAGCACCGGCGAGATTGTGGACAAAGCGGCGCCGGCGGCCGAGCCCGCGCGCGAGTTGTGGGCCGAGCTTTTCGTCGAGCGCCTGGCGTCCGACATCAAGGCCAGCCTCAGCCCCGAGCAAATGGCTGAAATCCGCCGCGTCGCCCGCGACGTGGCGCCCGGCCAGCACCGGGTCGATTGGCGCGTGAGCCTGCCCCTGTTCGGCCCCCTCTTTGGCGGCAAGCGGGTCTATGGCGTGCTGCTGGCCGGCGCCGAGCGGCGCGGTCCGGCGCGGCGCCAGCAGGACCGCATGATGCGGCGACGGCCGCGCGCCAGCGCCGCGCAACTGAACGCCCAGGTCCTGGCCGTCGGGTTCTCGCTGATGGCGCTGTTCTTCATGGCCCTGCTGGGCCTCACCCATGTCGGCTGACGCCCATGTCGGCTGACACCCGCATCGCCGCGGCGCTGCTGGCGGCGGCGCTCCTGATTCCCCTGGCGCTGTCGAGCGGCGGGGCGCCGGCCGCGGCCGACGAGATCAAGGCTGCGGTGCTCGGCGTCGAAGGCAAGGACGATCGCGAGCCCGTCGATGCCAGCGTCTGGCCCTGGGTCGCCATCGGCCAGGTCAATCGCGAGATCGGCGGCCATTGCACCGGCGTGCTGATCGCCGCCAACCGGGTGCTGACCGCGGCGCATTGCCTGTACAATTTCACCGACGGACGCTGGACCATTCCGATGGAAGTGCATTTCGTCGCCGGCTACGAGCGCGGCGAATACCGCGAGCACGCGCGCGGCAAGCATTTCACCATCGCGCCCAACTGGAACGCCGCCGCGGCGACCGACGCCGGCAATCTCGGCGAGGATTGGGCGATCATCGAGCTCGACCACAATCTGTCGATCCAGCCGATCGGCTTGAGCGATCTCGACTTCGACGCGATCAAGGGCGCCGCGGCGGAGGGCGAACTCACCATCGCCGCCTATAACGGCGATTACGGCGAGATCCTGACCCGGCACAAGGGCTGCGACCTGGCCGGGGAAACCGGCAACCGCCGCCTGCTGCTGCATGAATGCGATGCCACCTATGGCGCCTCCGGCGCGCCGCTGCTGCTGGTGACGCCGGCCAGCGGCAAGGTCGGAACGGCGGAGATCGTCGGCCTGCAGAGCGCGGTGATCGAGACGCAGAACGGCAGCACCTACGGCGCCGCGGTGCCGGCCGCCACCATCCGCGCCGAGGGCGGCGCCGACTGACGCGCCGCTGGTTCGCCGCGCGCGTCCAGAGCAGGTTTCCCCAAAATCGCTCCGGCAGAACCGCTTCTATTTTGGGGAAACCTGCTCTAGGCTCGGCGCGGCGCACCTTTCCCGCGGGTCGCCAGCCACAGCACGAGCAACCCCAGTGATCCCGACAGCGCCGACCCGCCGATGACGCCGAGGCGCATCTCGACGATCGCGGCCGGATCGTCGAAGGCGAGCGAGCCGATGAACAGGCTCATGGTGAAGCCGATGCCGGTGATGATGGCGACGCCGTAGGCTTCGGCCCAGTTGGCCCCGTCGGGCAGCCGCGCAAGGCCGCTGACGCGGGCCAGGACCAGCGCCGCCATGACGCCAGCCTGCTTGCCCAGGAACAGGCCGAAAACGACGCCGAGCGTCACCGATGCGGTGACATGATCCCAGGTCAATCCGGCCAGCGAGACGCCGGCATTGGCCAAGGCGAAGGCCGGCATGATGGCGAAGGCGACCCAGGGATGCAAAGCGTGGATGCAGCGCTTGGACAGCGAATCGTGATCGTCCAGCTTGGCGCCGCCGCGCGAGCGCAAGGGCACGCAAAGCCCGACGACGGTGCCGGCCAGCGTGGCGTGCACGCCGGATTCGAGCACGCAGCACCACACGTAGAACCCGACCAGCACATAGGCGGCGAGGCGCCGCACGCCGAGCCGGTTCATGACGATCAGCGCGACGATGCCGATGGAGGCGAGGCCGAGGGCGAGCGGCGACAGGTCCGCGGTATAGAACAGGGCGATGACGATGATGGCGCCGAGATCGTCCATGATGGCCAGCGCCAGCAGGAACACCTTCAGGCTCTCCGGCACCCGGTTGCCCAGCAGGCTCAGCACGCCGAGGGCGAAGGCGATGTCGGTCGCGGTCGGAATGGCCCAGCCGGACAAGGTCTCCGGATGCTGGGCGTTGAACAGGAC
Organism: Dongiaceae bacterium; assembly: GCA_039808885.1. Lineage (GTDB taxonomy): Bacteria > Pseudomonadota > Alphaproteobacteria > Dongiales > Dongiaceae > Dongia_A. The sequence goes on from JBDHTX010000009.1 coordinate 14,672, forward strand.
ATAGACGGCGGCCGGCGCCGCCATGCCGCCCAGGGCGGCGACGACCGGCAGCAGCGCCTGGCGCGGGGTGGACAGCTCGCCCTCCAGCAGCTCGCGCTTGATCTCCAGCCCGACCAGGAAAAAGAAGATCGCCATCAGGCCGTCGTTGATCCAATGGCCGAGCGACTTGTCGAAGCCGATCTCGCCCAGCTTCACCGTCAGGTGCAGATCGAACAGGCCGAGATAGGCCGCCGCGAGCGGCGAATTGGTGAGGGCGAAGGCAAGCACCGCCGCCGCCAGCAGCACCACGCCGCCGGCCGATTCATGACGCAGGAATTCGCGAATGGCGGAAAGCGGCACCGGACCCCCTGCAGCGCAAAGCCGGTCGAATCCGGCGCGAAAGTCAGGGGCAGAAGATGGGGAAGACGTCCCGGCTTTTCAAACGAAACCGGCCCGGCGATTGACCGGCCGACCGGGCAGTCGAGGCGACCGGCCGGACCAGCGCAGATTCACGGATCCGGCGGGGGTCAGGCGCTGCGGCGCAGCCTGGGGGCCTGGGGCGGGGTGACCGGCGGCAAGGGCGCCGTCGCCCGCCAGGCGCCCGCGGATTCCGGATCGCCGGATTCCGGACGGCCCGGCAGCAGGTCAGCCAATACCGACCCGGGCAGGGCGGCCTGGGTCACGGCCCCGGCGCCGGCGAAGTGGCGCCGGGGAAAGAGCTCGAACGCCCCGCCAGCCGCCCGCTCCAGGAAGGTCGCCGGCACCGGGGGCGTGCGGACGGATGTTCCGGGGACCGCGGGGCCATTGCTGGCCGGCGTGTCCCCAGCCTGGGCTGAGGTCCGGGGGCGAGACCGGGGCGGCAGAACGGAGCGTTCGATGAGAAACATCGGGGCCTCCCGGCCAGAGCTCAGCCGGCCAGCAGGCCCGGGGCGACCGCGATCAGCAGCATGATCCCGCCAAACACCGCGCCTTCGAGCAGATGGTTCAGATACGTCGTCATGACCCGTTTTCTCCCGCGTTTGATCCCTGTTTGTTCTCATTCTGTTCCAGAGTTTACGTCCTGTCAAGCCACCAATAAGCGAACCGGTCGGGACGCAATCAGTTCGTGCGCTGGGCCTTCAGGCGATAGGACCCCTGGTCGGGCCCCTCGAACAATTCGGGAACCATGGGGTGCCGGCAGGGCTTGCCGGTCTCGTCGGGCAGCAGGTTCTGCTCCGACACATAGGCGACATAGGTTGTCTGATCGTTCTCGGCCAGCAGGTGGTAGAATGGCTGGTTCTTGTGCGGCCGGACCTCTTCCGGGATCGCCGCCAGCCACTCCTCAGTGTTGTTGAACACCGGGTCGACGTCATAGACCACGCCGCGGAAGGGAAAGACGCGGTGCTTGACCACGTCGCCGATCTTGAACCTGGCGACGCGCATGGAGTCGGATGTGGTCATGACCCCCGCTATATGGACCGGGGCAGCGATTGGATCAAGCTGACGGCGCTGCTATCGTCGGCGCGATGCTGAGGCTGTCTGATAAATGGGGGCTCTACCTGTCGAACCAGCCGGAGACCGGCATGGGCTACTGTATTGCGTCCGTGTACCTGTCCGACGGCCGGATCTTCGAGGATGTGGTGATCGACAGCGGTCACATTACGAGGATTGGGTATTCCCTCGAGATTCCCTTCGTCGACGCGGACATTGAGAAGATCGTCGTGACCCATGGCACCAAGTTTCGCCGCGGGTTCTGGAACAAGCCAATTTTGCAAGACCGAGAGACATGAAACAGCAAGCCCGCTTCGCCTCGACCGCGAGCTACATCGCCACGCGCGACCTGGAGGTGGCGGTCAACGCCGCCATCGCGCTGGAGCGTCCGCTGCTGGTGAAGGGCGAGCCCGGCACCGGCAAGACGGTGCTGGCGGAGGAGGTGGCGAAGGCGCTCGGCCTCCGGCTCATCCAGTGGCACATCAAGTCCTCCACCAAGGCGGCGCAGGGCCTCTACGAATACGACGCGGTGGCGCGTCTGCGCGATGGTCAGCTCGGCGACGAGAAGGTCCACGACATCCGCAACTACATCAAGCGCGGCAAGCTGTGGGAGGCCTTCACGGCGGATGAGCCCGTGGTGCTGCTGATCGACGAGATCGACAAGGCCGACATCGAGTTCCCCAACGACCTGCTGCAGGAACTCGACCGCATGGAGTTCTTCGTCTACGAGACGGGCGAGACGGTGAAGGCCAGGCGGCGGCCCATCGTCCTCATCACCTCGAACAACGAGAAGGAGCTGCCGGACGCCTTCCTGCGCCGCTGCTTCTTCCATTACATCCGCTTCCCCGACAAGGAGGTGATGGAGAGGATCGTCGCCGCACATTACCCCGACATCAAGCGTACGCTGGTACGCGAGGCGCTGACCCTGTTCTACGACATGCGCGAGGTGCCGGGCCTGAAGAAGAAGCCGGCGACCTCGGAGCTGCTCGACTGGCTGAAGCTGCTGATGATCGAGGACATCCCGCTCGAGGTGCTGCGCGCCAAGGACCCCAAGATGGTGATCCCGCCCTTGCACGGCGCGCTCTTGAAGAACGAACAGGACGTGCACCTGTTCGAGCGCGTGGCGTTCCTGGCGCGGCGCGGGCAGTAGGAGAAAAGTGTACTCGACAGGAGACGCAGACTCGCTGAGCCCCTTCCCCCCTTGCGGGGGAAGGTGGGGAAGGGGGGTGTTGCAGCGCCGGGCGTATCCCCCAAGATTCTTCACTCATGATCGCCTCCGGCGATGCGCGCCCGCAAGGCGCGCCACCCCCCTTCCGGCTACGACTAGGCTCACTGCGTTCGCCAAGTCTCCGCTGCCTTCCCCCGCAAGGGGGGAAGGAAACCTCTGATGTTCGCCGGCTTCGTCAATGCGCTGCGCAGCGAGGGGGTGAAGGTTTCGCTGCTGGAATACCTGACCTTGCTGGGCGCGATGAAGCAGCACGTCGCGCTGTTCGATGTCGAGGATTTCTATTTCCTCGCCCGCGCCAGCCTCGTCAAAGACGAGCGGCTGATCGATCGTTTCGATCGCGTCTTCGCGCTCTATTTCCGCGGGCTCCAGGCGGTGCATGGCGCGATCCTCGCCGATATTCCGGAGGACTGGCTGAAGCAGCTGGCCGAGCGCTTCCTCACCGAGGAAGAACGCGCGGCGATCGAGAAGATGGGGCTGGAAAAGCTGATGGAGACCTTGCGCCAGCGCCTGGCCGAGCAGCAGGGGCGGCACGAGGGCGGGTCGAAATGGATCGGCACGGCGGGCACCTCGCCCTTCGGCGCCTATGGCGACAATCCCGAAGGGGTGCGCATCGGCCAGGACGGGTCGCGTCGGCGCAGCGCCATCAAGGTCTGGGACAAGCGCGAGTTCAAGGATCTCGACGGCGAGGTCGAACTCGGCACCCGCACGCTGAAGCTCGCCTTGCGCCGCCTGCGCCGCTGGGCGCGCGAGGGCGAGGCGAACGAGCTGGATCTCGGCGGCACCATCCACGCCACCGCCGCCAATGCCGGCGTGCTCGATCTGAAGCTGCGCCCCGAGCGCCACAACAAGGTGAAGGTGCTGCTGCTGCTCGACATCGGCGGATCGATGGACGATTACATCGCGGAATCGGCGCAGCTGTTCTCCGCCGCGCGGGCGGAGTTCAAGCACCTCGAGACCTGGTATTTCCACAATTGCCCCTACGAGAAGCTGTGGCGCAACAATCGCCGCCGCTTCGACGCCACCACGCCGACCCAGGAGGTGATGAACACCTACGGGCCGGACTGGAAGCTGATCTTCGTCGGCGATGCCACCATGTCGCCCTACGAGATCAGCGAGGCCGGCGGCAGCGTCGAGCACTGGAACGAGGAGGCGGGCGCGGTGTGGATGGCCCGGCTGCTAAAGCGCTTCCCCAACGCCATCTGGATCAACCCGCGCGATCCCCGCGCTTGGGGCCACACCGCCTCGATCCGCCTCCTGAAGCAGATCATGGGCGATCGCATGTATGCCCTCAGCCTCGACGGGCTGGAAGCCGGGCTGAAGGAGCTGCAGCGGCGCCGGTAGCGCCCTCCCCCCGGACCGGCCAGCGCCTTCACCTCTCGTCAACCATAGCGGCCTAGGATTCTCCCGGAGGGCAGGTGCGCCCCGGCGGAGATACCTTTGCCCGATAGCGGCGACATCGACAAGAAGCCTGGCGAGACCGCGCCGCAGCCGCGGCGGCTGCGGCCGGGCGTCAAGCATCTGAGCCTCGCGCTGCAGGGCGGCGGGTCGCATGGCGCCTTCACCTGGGGCGTGATGCACCGGCTGATGAGCGATCCCAACATCTATATCGACGGCATCAGCGGCACCTCGGCCGGGGCGATGAACGCCGCGGTCTTCGCCGACGGGTTCCTCAAAGGGCGGCGCCAGGGCGCCATCGACGCGCTGGAGCGCTTCTGGCTGCGCATCGCCAATCTGCCCGGCATGCCGCGCGGACTGGCCCAGGGCATCCCCGGCATCTCCGACGGCTGGGCGGTCGACAACGACCCGGCCTTCATGATGATGGACATCATGACCCGCCTGTGGTCGCCGGCGCAGCTGAACCCGATGAAGCTCAACCCGCTGCGCGATTTGCTGGACGAGCTGGTGGATTTCGAGGGGCTGCGCGCGCGCCCGGACGTGAAGCTCTTCGTCACCGCGTCGAACGTGCGCACCTGCAAGTCGCGGGTGTTCCGCACCCATGAGCTGACCGCGCAGGTGCTGATGGCGTCGGCCTGCCTGCCGATGATGTTCGAGGCGGTGGAGATCGACGGCGAGCATTACTGGGACGGCGGCTATCTCGGCAATCCGGCGATCTATCCGCTGATCCACGAATGCGCGTCCTCCGACGTGGTCATCGTGCAGATCAACCCGCTGGTGCGCCCCGAGGTGCCCAAGACCTCGCGCGAGATCCTGAACCGCATCAACGAAATGACCTTCAACTCCAGCCTGGTGCGCGAGATGGCGGGCATCGCCACCATCACCAGCCTGGTCGAAAGCGGCGCCCTCAACGACGACCGCTACACCGCCGTGCGCTTCCACCAGATCAGCGCGGAGGAGGAGCTCGCCCAATACGGCGCGCTCAGCAAGATGAACACCGAGCGCTCGTTCCTCGAGCACCTGCACCGCCTCGGCTACGAGACGGCGGACAAGTGGATCACGGAAAATCACCAGCGCCTGGGATGGGAAAGCACGATCGACGTGCTGGATAAGTATATGTAGTTGGCGGAGGCGCGACGCCTGGAGCAAACTCGTTGAGCTCCTTCCCCCCTTGCGGGGGAAGGTAGGGAAGGGGGGTGCCGCAGGCTCGATGCTGAAAGACAATGCTCGCGAGCTGCGCAAGCGGATGACGGAGTCGGAGCGGGCATTCTGGAAGCTTCTGCGGCGCAAGCAGATCGACAGTCACCGCTTCCGCAAGCAAGTTCCCATAGGCGGATACATCGTGGATTTCGCCTGTCTCAGTGCGCGGCTGGTGATCGAGGTAGATGGTGGCCAACACAACGAGTGGCCCGATGATCCGTTACGCGACGCCTGGCTGAAGTCGCAGGGTTTCCGGGTGCTGCGGTTCTGGAACAACGAGGTCCTGGAGAACCCCGAGGGCGTTATGCACGCGATTGTGCAGGCTTTGGAGTCCAAGGCTTAAGAGCCGAGTCCGCTGCACCCCCCTTCCCTACCTTCCCCCGCAAGGGGGGAAGGGGTTCAGCGAGTGGGTTGCGCCAACCGAGCCTTCTTCGCCTTACCTGACCGCCGCCAGGTGCTTGCCGTCGAGCAAACGTGACGGCGGCAGCGAGATCACGGCGCGGGTGCCCTTGCCGAGGTCGCTTTCCAGGCGCAGGTCGCCGCCATGCAGGCGGGCGAGGCCGCGGGAGAGCGGCAGGCCCAGGCCGGCGCCGTCGAACTTGCGGTGCAGCGCCGAATCCACCTGGACGAAGGGCTCCAGCACCCGGTCGATGTCGTCCTGGGCGATGCCGATGCCGTTGTCGCTGACCGTCACCTCCAGCTCGCCGCGCGGCGACAGCTTGGCGCCGACCACGATGCGGCCCTGCTTCGGCGTGAACTTGATGGCGTTGCCGATCAGGTTGATCAGGATCTGCTTCAGCTTCTGCTTGTCGGCATGGACCCGCGGCAGTCGCGGCGCGATGTCGAGGTCGAGCGACAGCTCGCTTTCGCTGACCCGCTCCTTGACCAGGCGGACCACCGATTCGACGATCTCGTCGACGCTCACCACGCTCTCATGCAGCGTCACCTTGCCGGCCTCGATGCGCGAGACGTCGAGGATGTCGTTGATGATGCCGAGCAGGTGCAGGGCGCTGGCGTGAATGTCGCGGATGTAGGACTTGTATTGCGGGTTGGAGACCGGGCCGATCATCTCCATGCGCATCACGTCGGCGAAGCCGATGATGGCGTTGAGCGGTGTTCTCAGCTCGTGGCTCATGTTGGCGAGGAAATGGGTCTTGGCCCGGCTGGCGACGTCGGCCTGCTCCTTGGCCTGGCGCAGGCTCTCCTCGCGCTTGGTGAGCTCGGTGATGTCGGTGGCCGCCCCGCGATAGCCCTTCAAGGCGCCGTTGGCGCGGTCGAAGACCGGCACCGCCGAAAGCATGAACAGCCGCCGCTTGCCGTCGGCGTCGACGGCGTCGAAGGGCACGTCGCGGAAGGGCGAGATGCGCTCGAACCGGCGCTTGGCCGATTGCCGCAAGGTGTCGGTGACGATCATCGAGAGCAGGTTCTTGCCGATATATTCCTGCGGCGGGCGGTCGAGCGCGTTGGCGATGCGCTGCGAGACCATGGTGAAGTTGAGCTCGCCGTCGGTCTCCCACACCCAGTCGGCGGTGAGGCGCAGGAAGTCCATGTAGCGGTCGAGCATCAGCGCGATGTCTTCGACGCCGATGCCGTGGTCGGCGAACATCTGCAGGATGCCGCCGAAGCCGCTCAGCTGACCGTTGTTGTCGAAGACCGGCACGAGGCGCGACTTCAGGATCTGGGTGGTTTGGCCGATGATGTAGCGGTCTTCACGATAGACCGTGTTGCGGGAGAATTCGATCTCCTCGGCGATGTCCTTCATCGGCAGCAGGTCGCCGATGCGGCCTTCCTGGGTCTCGATCTCCGCCACCCGGCGGTAGCCGGAATTGCACCAGCGGATCGCCCCGCCGCGGTCGGCCAGGAACAGGGCCGGACCGAAGTCCAGCAGCTCCTTCTGGAAAATGTCGCGCAACTGCTCCGGGGTCGGCGTGCGCCCAACCTCCGGTTGCCAGTCGGTGACGATCATCGCTGCCTGCATCATGGATAGCCGTCCCCCCAAGGTACTCAACCCCCGGCACTCTTGCCAGTGGCCTCTCGCCGGCGCGCGTGCGCCGACGCCCATATGCCCATTCCGGCCGTCCCGGGCCGGTCGCCCCTAGTCCGTCTCAGTCGGCAGGCCCGTCGGGTGCCCCACCCTGGCCCTGCTCGATGGTCTTGATCGCGAACAGATATTGCGGGTCGCGCCGCCACCGCTCCAGCACCTTCTGGGCGGTCTCGGTGGCGACCTTGTCGTAGAAGCCGAGGGCCCGGCCGAGATCGACCGCGCCGCCGGCGCCGCCCCGGAGCGGACCCGGGGCGGCCAGCTGGCCGGCACCCTGGCCCGGCCTGGCGCGGCGGGTCAGCAGATAGATGGTGGCGAATTCCTCGCGGCTGAGGCGCATCGCCCGCGTGGCGATGGCGAGGCCGTTGCCGCCGGTCTCGTAGAGCAGGCGCTGGATCAGCGGCAGGCGCAGCTCGCACAGCTGGGCGAACATCGCCTCGAACATCGGCACTTCGCCGCGGCGCAGGGTCTGGATCATCAGCCGGGCGGTCAGCTTGTCGGCGGCCTTCAGCTGCCTGGCCGCCTCTTCCGCCGGGGTCAGGCTGTCGGGGCCGCGGGCTTCCGCCGTCGCCGTCGCCACCTGCTCCTTCAGGATCGGCTCGATCGAATCGTCGAGCTCGTTGGCGTCGATCTTGAACTTGTCGAGGATGAAATGGCGGATCGCGGCGGAGACCCAGTAGCACATCTTCACCGCCAGCTCGCGCGGCAGGTCCTTGCGATGCACCAGCGGTTCCTGGAACTCGTCGATCTGCTTCGACTGGTCGACGATATAGGCGAGCGTGGATTCCGAGATGCGCGCGTCCTGGTTGGACAACAGCGCCATGATGACGTCGTTGTGGCCGGTCTCCACCAGCACATCGCTGACCGACATGGAGAGGTCGCGGCGCATGGCGACGGCCAGGATGTGCTGGCGCGAGCGGTGGTGCACGATCTCGATGAGGTCGCTGTCCTGCAGCGCGCGGCAGCGCATCAGGATGGGCGAGGCGATGTCGATCTCGTCATTGGCGAGCAGCACGGCCAGCTCGCGCGGCGTGCCCGGCAGGTCGGCCAGGCGCTGGGACAGCTTCAGGCGGATGTCGCGCGAGACTTCCCGGACCAGCTTTTCCAGGATGTCGACCATGATCGCGCGTTCCTGCGCGCTCAGGACCGCGGATTGCTCCTGGAACAGGTCGCCCATCACCTCGAACAGGTGCGAGCGCCCTTGCTCCGACTTCTCCCGCGCCAACAGCAGTAGCTGTTGCACATCCATGGCTTCAGCAGCCATCAGCGAGCGACTCCCCGAATGCGACCGGCCAGATCCGCTGGCGGTCGATGCCGCATCGTCTACGCCCAAACGCCACGCCGAACCGGCGGTCATCTGAAGACGGAGCTTGTCCCCTAAACCCGCGATCAGCACCGGGCTGGCGCCCGATAGACGAACGATTCCAATTTGGAATCAAAGCGCCTAAGGGTTACTTCCGCGTAAACGATGGGGGCGATTAACCTAAATGTCAAAGCAAAATACGAAGACATCTCTATAAGCGATTGATTCTAGGTAGAATTCCCCGTCTATCCCCAGACTTATCTACATGTAGCGATTGCCTGCCCTGTGGGACTCTATTTCTGGGGTATAGACCGCCCATCTCTCGACTGGTCGGCACCAAGAGGCGGCGAACCACCGGCAAAATCCCGCCTTTCGCGGGTTAATGATTCGGAAATTGCCTGCGTTTGTTGCTTCCATGCAACAGGTGGGATGAACCTGCGATCGTGTCGTTCATCGCTCCTTCACCACTCCGCCGAAAGATTCCAGGGCAGTTCCGGGAGGAGTCGCGAGATGGGCAAAGCAGCGGTGGCGCCGGCAGCCAAGGACCTTGTCAGCCAGCATCTGGCGCAACAGGAGTTCGCGCCGAATCTGGTTGGCCTGATGCAATTGGCGAAGCGCGAGACCGGCAAGAGCGAGCTCGCCCAGGCGAAGGAACTGATGCGGCTGAGGCGGGGCATCGGTCACCTCGCGGTCGACGAATACTTCATGTATCGGCTCTATGACGACCGGCTCTACAGCGACGAAACGCGCGACGCATTCCTCTCGGAGAAGCTGCATTGGCCGATCTGCGCCAAATGCGCCGATCCGCAATGGCGGGCGACCACCGAAGACAAATGGCTGGCCTATCTGCTGCTTGCCCAGTTCGGGCAGCGCGTGCCGCGCACGCTCGCGGTGGTCGACGGCAGCCAGCGCAGCTTCGCCACGACGCCGAAGCTCTCCAGTGCCGCGGATCTGGCCGGTTTCCTCGCCACGGCCCCGTTGCCGATCTTCGCCAAGCCGAATGCCGAGCTGGGGTCGTTCGGCGCGATCCTGATCAAGCGTTTCGAGGGCGGGCGCATCACGATCGATGAAGACCGATCCTTCACGCCCGAGGAAATGATGCGCGACATCTTCGGCGCGCGCACCTACCTGCTGCAGGAGGTCGTGCGCAACCACCCGGACATCGCGCGCCTCTCGGACTATGTCGCCACCGTACGGACGATGAACCTGGTCTGGCCGGACCGCATCGAGACGCCCTTCACCCTTGTCAAGATCCCGGTCGGCGACAACATCGCCGACAACTACTGGCGCAAGGGCAATCTGATCGCCGACGTCGACCCGGAAACCGGCATCATCCGCCGGGCGGTCAGCGGCAAGGGCGCCGAGCTGAAGCTGCACGAGACCCATCCCCTGACCGGCGCGCCGCTGGTCGGCATGCAGCTCCCGTTCTGGCGCGAACTTCGCGCCGCCAACGAGGCCTGCGCGCGCGCCTACGCTCCGGTGCGCTACCAGTCGCTCGACATCGCCCTGACGCCGGAGGGCCCGGCGATCATCGAGATCAACAGCGGCGGGTCCTTCATGCTGGCGCAGATCGCCAGCGGCCGTGGCTTCCTGACACCTTCGGTGCGGAAGTTCTTCGAAGCCAGCGGCTGGGATTTCAAGAAGCGCCGCTGAAGCCTCACCAGCACGTATACCCGCCGTCGACGACCACGACAGAGCCGGTCATCAGGCTCGACGCATCGCAGGCCAGGAACAGCACGGCGGAGGCGATCTCCTCCACCTCGCCCATGCGGGCCATCGGCGTGCCGCCGATCCAGGCGTCGTACATGGCCGGCTTCGACTTCACGAAGCTGTTGAGCGGCGTATTGATGTAGGTCGGCGCCACCGCGTTGACGCGCACGCCGCGCGCGCCCCATTCGGCGGCGAGCGACTTGGTCAGATGATGCACCGCGGCCTTCGAGGCGTTGTAGTGCGACTGCTCCTGCGGCTTGTTGACGATGAAGCCGGACATCGAGCCGATGTTGACGATCGACCCGGATTTGCGCGCCAGCATGCGCTTGCCGAAGGACCGGCAGCACCAGAAGGTGCCGTTGAGGTTGACGTCGAGCACGTTCAGCCAGCGCTCGTCCTCCATGTTCTCGCCCGGGATTTCCGAGCGCGCGATGCCGGCATTGTTGACCAGGATCTGGACGCCGCCGCTTTTCTCCAGCTTCTCGGCCAGGGCCTCGACGCCCTTGGAATCGGTCACATCGACGATGGCGATGTCGCAGGCATAGCCCTTGGCCTTCATCGCGTCGCGGCCGGTCTCGGCCACCTCAGCGTTGTGGTCGGCGATGACGACATGGGCGCCGGCCTCGGCCAGGGCCTCGACGCAGGCAAGGCCGATGGCCTGTCCGCCGCCGGTGACGACCGCGTTGCGGCCTTTCAGATTGTACTTCTCGAGATACATGGCCAAATTCCAACTCTGGTTCCAGTTCTAGCCAACTCAACTCATCCAGTTGCCGCCGTCGACGTTGTAGGTCTGGGCGACGACATAGTCGCTGTCGGGCGAGGCGAGGAAGATCGCGGCGCCCACATGATCCTCGGGTCTTCCCATGCGGCCGAAGGGCACGGCTTCGCCGACGAGCTTCTTCTTCTCGCCCCTGGGCCGGTTCTCGTATTTCGCGAACAGCGCGTCGACCTCGTCCCACATCGGCGTGTCGACGACGCCGGGCGAGATGGCGTTGACGTTGATGCCGTGCTTGGCGAGGCCGAGGCCGGCGGATTGCGTCAGGCTGATCACCGCGGCCTTCGACGCGCAATAGACCCCGACCAGCGCCTCGCCGCGCCGCCCGGCCTGCGAGGCCATGTTGATGATCTTGCCGCGATGTCCCACTTTCGCCATGTCGCGCGCCATCATCTGCTTCGCCACCGCCTGCATCATGAGCAGCAGGCCCTTTACGTTGACGGCGAAAATGCGGTCATAGCTCGCCTCGGTGATCTCCTCGAGCGGCGCCAGGTCGAAGATCGCCGCGTTGTTGACCAGGATGTCGATGGCGCCGGCCTTGCCGGTCACCTCCGCCATCGTGGCGTCGATCGAGGCCCGCCGCGTCACGTCGAGCGCCAGTCCGAAGGCCTTGCCGCCGATCTCGCCCGCCGCGCGGGCCGCTTCCGCCCCGTCGAGATCGGCGAGGCAGACGACGGCGCCCTCGCGCGCAAAGCCCTCGCCGATGGCGCGCCCGATGCCGCGCGCTCCGCCGGTGATCAGCGCCACTCGATCCTGCAGTCTCACGCCGTGATCGCCTTGCCGTTGGCATCGAAGCGGTGCAGCCGGTCCGGCCGCGGCGTCAGCCCGATGCGATCGCCGGCGCCCAGGCCAAGCTCGCCCGGCGCCCGCGCGGTGATGCGGCCGATCCCCTCCGCGTCGACATGCAGGAAGGTGTCGGAGCCGAGATGCTCGGCGATGCCGATCACGCCGCGCCACTCGCCGCCGTCGCGGGTGACGCCGAGATGCTCGGGCCGGATGCCCACGGTGGCGGCGCCATATTTCGCCGCCGCCGCGTCCTTCAGGAAGTTCATGCGCGGCGAGCCGATGAAGCCGGCGACGAACAGATTGGCCGGATTGTTGTAGAGCTCGAGGGGCGCTCCCACCTGCTCGACATTGCCGGCGTTCAAGACGACGATCTTGTCGGCCATGGTCATGGCCTCGACCTGGTCGTGGGTGACGTAGATCATGGTGGTCTTCAGCGTCTGGTGCAGCTGGGTGATCTCCAGGCGCATCTGCACGCGCAGCGCGGCATCGAGGTTGGACAGCGGCTCGTCGAACAGGAAGCCCTTGGGCTCGCGCACGATGGCGCGCCCGATGGCGACGCGCTGGCGCTGGCCGCCGGAGAGCTGGCGCGGCTTGCGGTCGAGATAGGCGGTGAGGTTGAGCGTGGCGGCGGCCTTCTCCACCTTCTGCCGGATCACGTCCGGCGCCTCGCCCGCCATCTTCAGGCCGAAGCCGATATTGCCCCTGACGCTCATATGCGGATAGAGCGCGTAGGACTGGAACACCATGGAGAGGCCGCGCTTGGCCGGCGGCGTATTGGTCATGTCGACACCGTCGATCTCGACCCGCCCGGAGGTCACGTCCTCAAGCCCGGCGATGAGCCGCAACAAGGTCGACTTGCCGCAGCCCGAGGGACCGACGAAGACCACGAATTCGCCGTCGCCGATCTCCAGGTCGATCGACGGGATGATGACCACCTCGCCGAAGGCCTTGCGGACGGAGTTGAGGACGATCCTACCCATGCGGGGTGGCTCCCTTGTTGTTGAGGGCAACATTCGAGCGTTGCCTCAAGCGCGTTGGGTTCCTTCCCCCCACCGCCGACGAATGTCGGCATGCGCCGACGGGGCGGGGGAAGGGTGGGAAGGGGGGTGTTGCAGCGCCGGGTCCCGTAGCAGTGGACCTTTGCTTGTTGTCGCCTGCGGCGATGCGCGTCCGTAGGACGCGACCCCCCTTCCGGCTGCGACTAGGCTCACTGCGTTCGCCAAGTCTCCGCTGCCTTCCCCCGCAGGGGGTGAAGGATATTAGGTGGAGACTCATTTCACCGCTCCGAAGGTCAGGCCGCGCACCAGCTGCTTCTGCGAGAACCAGCCCAGCACCAGGATCGGCGCGATGGCCATGGTCGAGGCCGCCGACAGCTTGGCCCAGAACAGCCCCTCGGGGCTGGAATAGGAGGCGATGAAGACGGTGAGCGGCGCCGCGTCGGAGGTGGTCAGGTTCAAGGTCCAGAACGCCTCGTTCCAGGCCAGGATGACGTTCAGCAAAACGGTCGAGGCGATACCCGGCACCGCCATCGGCGCCAGCACGAAGACGATCTCGCGCCACAGGGTGGCGCCGTCCATGCGCGCGGCCTCCAGGATCTCGCCGGGGATCTCCTTGAAGTAGGTGAACAGCATCCAGATGATGATCGGCAGGTTGAGCAGGAACAGCACGGCGATCAGCCCGCCGCGCGAATCCAGCAGGCCGGCATCGCGGAACAGCAGGTAGATGGGGATCAGCGCGCCGACCGGCGGCATCATCTTGGTGGAGAGCATCCACAGCAGCAGATCCTTGGTCCGCTTGCCCGGCGCGAAGGCCATGGCCCAGGCGGCGGGAATCGCGAACAGCAATCCGACCAGCGTCGAGCCGAGCGACAGCAGGATCGAGTTGCCGGCGAACTTCAGATAGTCCGAGCGCTCCTGCACGATGCCGTAATTCTCGGTGGTCCAGTCGAAGAACAGGAACAGGGGCGGCGTGGCGAAGGCGTCGAGCTCGGTCTTGAAGCTGGCCAGCACCATCCACAGGATCGGGAAGAAGATGACGAAGCCGCAGGCCCAGGCGGCGGCGGTGGTGAAGGCGCGGCGTCGAACGGTCTGTGCGCGTGCCATCGCTCAAGCCTCCAGGTTCTTGCCGATCATGCGCACCAGGAAGAAGGCCACGATGTTGGCCAGCACCACCGCGACGATGCCGCCGGCCGAGGCGCCGCCGACGTCGAATTGCAGCAGCGCCTGGGCGTAGACCAGGAAGGGGATGTTGGTGGTGAGGTTGCCGGGCCCGCCGCCGGTGGTCACCAGGATCTCGGCGAAGACGTTCAGCAGGAAGATGGTCTGGATCAGGATCACCACGGTCATCGGCCGCGCCAGGTGCGGCAGCACGATGTAGAAGAAGAAGGCGAGCGGCGGCGTGCCGTCCATCTCGGCCGCCTCCTTCTGCTCCTCGTCCAGCGACTGGATCGCGGTCAAGAGGATCAGCGTGGCGAAAGGCAGCCATTGCCAGGCGACGATCAGCACGATGGCGGTCAGCGGCGCCTGGGCGAACCAGTCGATCGGCGTGAGCCCCAGCGAGGTGGCGATCCAGGCGAACAGCCCGGAGACCGGATGCATCAGCAGGTTCTTCCAGATCAGCGCCGAGACCGTCGGCATGACGAAGAAGGGCGCGATCACCATCAGGCGCACGATGCCCTGGCCCCAGAACGGCTGATCCAGCAGCAGCGCCAGCAGGGTGCCGCCGACGATGGTGATGGCCAGGACGCCGCCCACCAGCTTCAGCGTGTTGAAGAGGGCGGTGAAGAAGGCCGGATCGGTCAGGAAGTATTCGTAGTTCAGCAGGCCGATGAAGCTCTCATTGCCCGGATCGAGCAGCGAGTAGCGCAGCAGCGAGAAATAGATGGTCATGCCGAGCGGCACGATCATCCACAGGAACAGCACCAAGGTGGACGGCGCCGTCGCCGCGTGGGCCAGGATGCGAGTCTGACGCGTGGCCATGGGATGCTCCGCCTTCGCGCTTATCTCGTCATGGTCGGACTTGGTCCGACCACCCACGAGTTTAGTTGGGGCGGGACCCGGGCGTCGCGGGCAAACTCGTGGGTGGTCGTGCCAAGCACGACCATGACGAACGAGTATAAACGACCAGGCACAACGAAGCGGGCATTCATCCAGGCACCCCTGCGACCGAGATGAAAGCGGCTGCCCGGCCCGCGTGGAACCGGGCAGCCAGGGGGGAGATGGGAGGCAGCCGGCTACTTGATGTAGCCGGCCTTCGTCATCTCTCGGGTCACCGTGTCCTGGGCGTTCTTCAGGGCTTCATCCACCGTCGATTCGCCGGACAGGGCGGCCGAGAAATACTGGCCGACCGTCGTGCCGAGTCCCTGGAATTCCGGGATCGCCACGAATTGCACGCCGACATAGGGCACCGGCTTCACCGTCGGATGCGTCGGGTCGGCGGAGTTGATCGAGTCCAGGGTCATCTTCGCGAAGGGCGCCGCCTTCTGGTATTCGGGGTTGTTGTAGAGCGAGGTGCGCGTGCCGGGCGGCACGTTGGCCCAGCCTTCCTTCGAGGCGACCAGCTCGAGATAGGCCTTGCTGGTCGCCCAGGAGATGAACTTCTGCGCTTCCGCGGTCTTCTTCGAGCCGGCCGGAACCGCCAGCGACCACGCCCACAGCCAGTTGCCGCGCTTGCCGAGGCCGTTATCCGGCGCCAGCGCGAAGCCGACCTTGTCGGCGACCTTGGAATCCTTCGGATTGGTGACGAAGGAGGCGGCGACCGTGGCGTCGATCCACATGCCGCACTTGCCCGAATTGAACAGCGCCAGGTTCTCGTTGAAGCCGTTGGAGGAGGCGCCCGGAGGGCCGGCGTCCTTCATCAGCTTGGTGTAGAACTCCAGGGTGTTCTTCCATTCCGGCTGGTCGAACTGGGGCTTCCAGTTCTCGTCGAACCAGCGCGCGCCGAAGGAATTGGCGGTGGCGGTCAGGAACGCCATGTTCTCGCCCCAGCCGGCCTTGCCGCGCAGGCAGATGCCATACACGTCGCCGCCGGTGATCTTGCGCGCCGCGTCGGCGATGAAGTCCCAGGTCGGCGCGTCGGGCATCTTCAAGCCGGCCTTATCGAACAGGTCCTTGCGGTACATCACCATCGAGCTCTCGCCATAGAACGGCGCGGCGTAGAGCTTGCCGTCGACGGAGAGGCCGGAGCGGATGGCGGGGAGCAGGTCGTCGACGTCGTAGTCGGCGCCGAGATCGTCGAGCGCCACCAGCCAGCCCTTCTTGGCCCAGATCGGAACCTCGTAGGTGCCGATGGTGAGCACGTCGAACTGGCCGCCCTTGGTGGCGATGTCGGTCGTCACCTTCTGGCGCAGCGCGTTCTCCTCCAGCGTCACCCATTCCAGGCTGATGCCGGGATTCTTGGCGGTGAAATCATCCGTCAGCTTCTGCATCCGGATCATGTCGCCGTTGTTGACGGTGGCGATGGTCAGCTTGGTGTCGGCGAGGGCCGCACCGCTCCAGGCGGCGGAAGCGAGAGTCGCGACGGCAAACGCGCCCGTGAGGGCGCGGAACAAGGGCTGCATTTTTTCCTCCCATCCAGCTCTTATGAAGTGAGCGTTTGCTAATCGAGCGGGCATATACTCGATTTGCTGCGAATGAGAGTCAAGACCGATTCGTCGCTGCGGCGCGGCGACGGCGCGGCGATTTTCGCGCAACTCATTGTTATATCTATCTAAAATAGAGGAAATCTGGCCTAGAGCAGCTCGGCGGTGGTCTCGTTGGTGATCAGGCCGTTGATCAGCCGGCCGACGAGCGCCGCCTTGATAGCCTTGGCCTTGAAGGCCCCCATGGCGGCACCGAGGATGAGGCGCCGGGCCGGCTGGTCGAGCGGCACGCTGGCCACCCGGTCGTTGGTCAGGCCCTCGATCAGGTTGCCCCTGGCGTCGAAGGCCCAGCCGACGATCTCGCCCACCGCGCCCGCCTTGCCCAGGGCGCCCATCTCCGCCGGGGTGACGAAGCCGTCCTGCACCAGGGGCGCCGCGTCGCCGATCTGGCCGATGCCGACGAAGGTGACGTCGGCCTGGCGCGCCAGGTCGACCACGCTGGCCACGGATTTCTGCGCCAGGAACAGCTGCTTCTCATGCGTGGTGGCGGCGATGACCGGCAGCGGCATCGGGTAATGCGGCGCCCGCACCGCATCGGCGATGCGGATGATGACGTCGTAGAACGAGGCCGAGCCGTCGGGCGCGATGTTGCCGACGAGGCTGACGATCTTGTGCTGCGGGCATTCCATCGGCGGCAATTGCTCGACCGCGGCGCGCAGCGTGCGCCCCGAGCCCATCGCCACCACGATCGGGTGCTGCGATTCCAGGCGCCGCTCCAGCTCCGCCGCGGTCGCCTCGGCGACGCCCAGGCTGGTGGAGGGAGAGGTCGGATCGGCCGGCACGACCTCGCACAGCTGCAGCTCATAGCGCTCGACCAGGCGGCGCGAGAGATCCAGGCATTTGGCGATCGGATGATCCAGCCGCACCTTGATCAGCCGCTCGCTCACCGCCAGCGAGACCAGGCGCTGCGCCGTCTGGCGCGAGACGCCGAGCTTGCCGGCGATCTCGTCCTGGGTGTTGCCGGCGATGTAGTAGAGCCAGCCGGCGCGGGCGGCATCGTCCAGCCTGCTGCTCTCCGCCTCCGGCTTTTTCGCCATTCGTCCCGTCCCCTTCGCCCGCGACCTTGCCCGCGCGGCCCTGTCGTCGCGACCGGCGGACCTTAGTCCGAACCCGGCGCAAAAGAAAAGAGCGCCGGGATTCCCTATCCGCGGCGGCGCAGTCCCGGCGCGGCGGCGAAGAAATCCGTCATGTCGTCGAAGACGCGGTCGGGTGCCGGGCTGCATTGCGCCGCCCCGGTGTCGGCGAAATGCCCGCCGCCGGCGAACAGCCAGACCCGCATCCCGGCCGCCCGCGCGGCGGCGACCCCGAGGGGCGAATCCTCGATGACCAGGCAGGATTCCGGCGCCACGCCCATGCGCCGGGCGGCGAGCAGGAACAGGTCTGGCGCCGGTTTCACCCGCTCCACCATGGACACCGTGTAGACCCGCTCGCCGAATTGCGGCGCCAATCCGGCAATGGCGAGGGACCGGGTGACCCGCTCCGGCGCGCTGCTGGTCGCGGCGCAGAACGGCACCGCGAGCGCCGCCAGCACCGCCTCGATTCCCGGCATCGGCCTGAGGTCGCGCTCGAACCGGGCGAGGAGCTTCGCGCGGTATTCCAGCTCGAACGCGTCGGGCAGCGTCCGGCCGCTGAGCGCGGCGATCTTGCCCGCGACCACCGGATAGGGGTGGCCGATGAACTGCCGCAGCACCACGCGCCGCTCGATGTCGATGCCCTGGGCCCGCAGCATGTCGATCAGCACGGCGGTGCTCAGCGCCTCGCTGTCGATGAGCACGCCGTCGCAGTCGAAGATCACCAGGGCGATGGGCGCCGACGTCATGGGGCGCAGGTGTAGAGCGGCCCCTGGTTTGGCGCAAGCAGGGCCCGGTGCAGGCGGGACGCGCCGCCGGCCGGCATGGCGGGGCTATTCGGCCAGCAGGGCCTTGCGCAATGTGGCCAGCGGCACGGGCTTGGACAGCGTGGTGACCGGCAGGGAATCCGTGATCCGCGCCATCATCGCCGCCAACCTGGCATATTCGGGGCTGAAGCCGGTCACCACGATCAGGCGCACGGAAATCTTCCGGTCGATCAGCCACCGGATCAGCTCGATCCCCTCGGTCTCCGGCATGACGAGATCGAGGACGACGACGTCCGGACGGGCCCGGTCGAAGGCCGATATGAAAGCCGCGGCGCTGGTCGTCACCTCCGCCTGCAGGCCCGCCTCGCTGGCGACGTCGCCGACGAACCGGCCGAATGCCTCCTCATCGTCGACGATCAGAACCCGCCTCGCCTTCATGCCAGGACCTTGGCGACGGTTTCGGCCAAGGCGACGCGGGGGAACGGCTTGGACAGGATGGGGATGTTCTGCAGGCGCGGCGGCATCGTCATGGCATGGCGCGAATAGCCGGACATGAAGATGATCTTGATATCCGGTTTGGCCGCCAGCACTTCCTCGGCGATGTCGAGGCCGCTCGGGCCATTCGGCAGGACGACATCGGTCACGACCAGGCTGATGTCCGGGTGCGCGGCGATGATCTCGCGCGCCTTCACGCCGTCCTCCGCTTCCAGGGTGCGGAAACCCAGCGACCGCAGGAGCTCGACTTGCAGCCGGCGGACGGAACCCTCGTCCTCGATCACCAGGACCAGCCGGTCGCCGGCGACGATGCGCGGCGCAGCGGGCTTCTCCGCCCGGTGGGCCGGCACGCCGCTTTTCTGGGCGCGGGGCAGGAACAGCTTGACCGTGGTGCCGTGGCCAGGCTCGCTGTAGATCTTCAGGTGACCGCCGGATTGCTTGATGAAGCCGTAGACCATGCTGAGGCCAAGCCCGGTGCCGCGGCCGACCGGCTTGGTGGTGAAGAACGGCTCCAGGGCCCTCTGCGCGACGGCCTTCGTCATGCCCGCGCCGGTGTCGCTGACCGAGACCATCACGTATTCACCGGACGCCAGGTCCGGGACCTCCGCGGCATAGCTCTCGTCGATCAGCGCGTTCTCGGCCGTGATCGTCAGGCGGCCGCCTTGCGGCATCGCATCGCGCCCATTGACGACCAGGTTGATGAGCGAATTCTCCAGCTGGTGCGCGTCGATCCGCGCTGGCCACAGGTCCTCGCTGACGGTGATGTTGATCTGGATCGATTCCTCGACTGTCCGCCGCAATACCACCGACAGGTTGCGAATGAGCTTCTCGAGGTCGACCAGGCTTGGCGCGAGCTGCTGCTGACGGGCATAGGCCAACAGCCGATGGGTGAGGCTCGCCCCCCGCTCGGCCGCGTCGAGGGCGTCGGTGGTCAGGGCGCGGAGCTGCGGCGTGGGCGCGCGCTCCAGAAGGAGCTCCAGGTTGCCGTAGATGATGGCGAGGATGTTGTTGAAATCGTGCGCGATGCCGCCGGTCAACTGGCCGATCGCCTCCATCTTCTGCGATTGCCGCAGATGCTCCTCCGTGGCGCGCTGCTGCGTCACGTCGTCGACCAGCAGCAGGTAGCCGTCCCTGGCGCCGTCGCCGAGCGCCGCGATCGAGACATTGAGATCGAGCAGCGTGCCGTCCGAGCGGCGCCGCGTACCCTCCAGGTTGCGGATGCTGCGCTCCGCCCGTACCATGGCGCGGAGCGCGCTGACCTCCCCGAAACCCTTGACGTGCAGTTCCGACCAAAGCTCGGCGTAAGGCCGACCGAGCGCGTCCGCGGCCATGATCTCGAAGGTGCGCTCGGCCGTCGCGTTCCAGATGGCGATCCGCTCCTCGTCGTCGAACGCGATGACGGCGACCGGGGATGCCTGCACGATCTTCTCCAGCGCCTCGCTGGTGCGGCGCAGGGCTTCGCTGGCCCGCGCCCGCTCCTCGGCAATGACCTGTTCCCTGTGGATGCGGGCCAGCTCCTGGGCCACTGCCTTGCGCTCGGTGATATCGCGCACGATGGCGATGACGTGGGTGCCGGAGGCCAGCTCCACCGGGCCCAGCATCACGTCGACGGGAAACTCGCTGCCGTCCCGGCGGCGTGCCGAGAGCTCCTGCGCGGAGCCCATCTCGCGAATGGTCGGCTGCCGGACGAAGCCGTTGCGATGGCCCTTGTGCCGCTCGCGGAACCGCTCCGGCAGCAGCATCTCGACATCATTGCCGATGAGCGCGCCGCGCGTGTACCCGAACATGCCCGCCGCCCGGTCGTTGATCTGCTCGATCTTGCCCTCGCGGTTGATCACGACAATGGAATCGGGGCTGTATTCGAGGATGGCCGCCGCCATGCGGCGCCGGGCGTCGGCGTCGCGCCTGTCGCTGATGTCCTCGGCGAATTCGCTGTAGGCGGCGAGCTTGCCTTCCGCGTTGCGGATGGCGCGCAGGGTGATGGAGACCCAGATCCTGACGCCGTCCTTGCAGACCCGGCGCACTTCCCGGTGCGCGACGCCGGTGCGGGCGGCCAGGGTCATCAACTCCTGCGGCGCGCCCGTCGCACGGTCCTCCGCGGTGAACAGACTCGCGTAGTCCCGGCCGGACATCTCCGCGCCGGAATATCCGGTGATGCGCTCCGCGCCGCGATTCCAATTCGCCACGCGCCCATCGCTTTCGATGAGATAGATCGCGCGATCGTCGATGCTGTCGACCAGGCGACGCATGATCTCGCCGCTACTCTCAGGCTCCCCCAAATTGGAGCGTGCGGCGGGCCTGGCCGAATCGTCCGCTGTGGTCATTGGCCATCCAAGCAATGCACCGGCTGCTCTGTCCCCGAGCCTCGCGCCAAGCGGAGCGCACCCAATTGCCGGCGGAATTCATTAGCCGCCCGATTGCGCGGCCATGTCAAGCATCGTACGCCGTCGAGGCGGCGCGCGTCCCGCCGGCGCGCGATCCCGTCTTTTGCGCCGCTGATGTTGCGGCGTCGGGCATCAGCGAAACTAAAGAACGCGGAGTTCAGGGACGGCCTTGGAACTGCAAGAAAGCCTGAAAAATAAGCGCTTCCCGCGTATCCGGGCGCTAAACCGTAGTTGCTGCGTGGTTATGAAAACGCTTGCAGAGGCGCGCCGATCTAAGCGCTGCGCGCGACGCCGAACATGCTGCCGTCGTTCTTGCGCACGAATAGGTTGCTGAGCGCGTCGGCGGTGTTCTCCGCGGTGAATTGCGGCTTCTCGCCGGCGAACTTGCACGACGCCAGCACCTGCTCGACGATGAACTTCGGCTGGAAATAGGCGAGCGGCGCCTTGTTGGCGCGCACGCCGTCGACCACCTGGCGATAGATCTCGTCGGTCAGGGTCAGGCCGGCCTTGCTGGCCATGCCGTCGAAGACGCGGCGATAGAGGTCTTCCGGCGGCTCCACCGTCTCCAGCTTGTACGAGATGCGGCGCTGGAAGGCCGGGTCCATCAGGTCGTCGGGATGCAGGTTGGTGGAGAAGATGACGATCTCGTCGAAGGGCAGCTTGATGCTCTTGCCCGAATGCAGGGTCAGGTAGTCGACCTTGCTGTTGAGCGGCACGATCCAGCGATTGAGGATGTCTTCCGGCTTGGCGCGCTGGCGGCCGAAATCGTCGATCAGGAAGGTGCCGTTCATCGCCTTCACATGCAGCGGCGCCTCGTAGAACTTGGCGATGTGGTTGAACTTGAGGTCGAGCATCTCGATGGAAAGCTCGCCGCCGGTGGCGACGAAGGGGCGATAGCACGGCACCCAGCGCCGGTCGATGGTGCCACGGCGCACGCCAAGCCCGCTTTCGGTGCCGGTCACGCCGGAGACGGTGCGATGGATCATCGGGTCGTAGACCTTGACGATCTCGCCGCCCACCTCGAAGCAATAGGGCACGTAGATGACGTTCTCGAACACGCGGCCGATGATCTCGGCGATGGTGGTCTTGCCGTTGCCGGCCGGGCCGTAGATCAGGATCGGGTTGCCGGAATTCACCGCCGGGCCGATGCGGTTGACGAAGCGGTCGGGAACGACGAGCCCGTTGAAGGCCTCGTCCAGCATCTGCCGCGTCACCACCTCGTTGGTCACGCGCTGGCGCTCGATGCGCTCCTGATAGGCGGCGAGCGGAACCGGGGCGGGGCCGAAATACTGGCTCTTGTCATAGGCCTCCAATGCCCATTCGCGGCCGGCGCGGGTCATGGCGTGGCGCATCTCGGTCAGCACGCCGCCGCCGCCGATGCTGGCCGCACCCACCGCCTCGACCAGCTTGCGCTCCTTGGCGTCCTGCAGCAGCTTGTTGACGATGGTGCTTGGCACCTTCAACGCCTCGGCGATCTGCGAGGGCGTTTCCAGGCGCTCCAGGTGCATGCCCTTGATCGCCAGTTCCAGTAGGAACACGGGGTCAAGGCCGGTATCCTCGATGGTGAGGGGGGCTGGCGGCGATTCGCTGATCACCGCATCGACCTGCTCCTTGGTCAACAGGCCCAGCGTCACCAGGCTGTCGCCGATGCGCCCGCCATGGGCCTTCTGATGTTCGAGCGCCTTGCCGATTTCCTCCGTCGACACCAATCCCTTGGCCACCAGAATGTCGCCGAAACTCATCGCTCACCCTCTCCCGCTGATGTACCCACTCGCACACTGGCCGGCCAAGCCCGCATGACCGAGCCTGCGTGACCGATCGCGCATTCCTCGATTTCCGAGACCCCGACGGCGTCGAAACCCGAGCTGAATATTCCCGCGTCGACTCCCATCCACCCGCTGATGGGAACCAGCGCCCAAGGTTGGCGGCAAAGTGCAAACGATTGCTTAAGCGGAGCGCCGCCGCGATCGGAAGATCCCAGCGGAGACCGGAGGCATTTTAGGCGCTTTTGATCGGACTCGGCCCACCGGCCAGGCGTATCGGCAATACCCGCGTTGACGCGGGGGTCGGCCAGGGCCAGGGAAGGGCAAGACTGGCTCGGGAGAACGCGGGAGAAGAAGGTGCGGCCTCCACCCCCGCGCGGGCAGAGGCCGCCCTGCTCAGGACTGCGATCGGAATCCGTTACTGCGCGGCGAGCTTGTCGATCTGCGCCTGCAAATCCTCGAACTCCTCGCAATCGCCGCAGGCGAGGCGCAGGACCTCGAGCCGCTCTTTGGCCTTCTCCGGCTGGTGGGTCTCGAGATAGAGCTCGCCCAGGTATTCGTTGGCGCCGAGATGCTTCGGGTTGAGCGCGAGCGCCTGGTTGTAATAGTCGAGCGCCTCGGTCATGTGCCCGGTCTTGCGCAGCGAAAAGCCGATCAGGTTGAGCACGTCGGGATTGCCCGGCGTTTCCTGGTCGAGCTGGCGCAGCAGCGGCAGGGCTTCGTCGAACCGCGCGGCGTCGACCAGGGTGCGCGCGGCGTCGAAATCGCCGGTCGTGGCGCTGGCCGGGGTTTCCTCGGTATCGGCGGCGCCGGCCCAGCCGGGGCTGAGCACCGCGCAGAACAGCGCGCAGGCGGCAAGGCGGGCAATATGCTTGGTCATGATCTTTCCTTTCAAATGCGGTGTTGCGGTCAGGCGATCGGGTGATCCTGGACCTGCGGCGCGCCGGCGCCGGCTTCCACCGCGCGCCAGCCGATGCCGTGATCCGCGGCGGCGGGGTCCCAGGGCAGCGGCGCCTTCTTCGGCTGCGCGCCCGGCGCCGGCAGCGGATACATGGCCGAGCGGGCCGAGATGTGGGTGACGTTGCCGGTCTTGTGGTGGTTCTCCTGGTGGATGTGGCCGTAGAACACGGTGGCCGAGGCGAAGCGGTCGAGCAGGGCCACCGCCTGGGCGCCATCGCCGGTGAACCAGTCCCAATCCGGCTTCAGGTCGAAGAGCGGACGGTGGGTGAACAGCACCACCGGCTGCGTGTCGGAGAGCCCGGCCAGGTCCTGGCGCAGCCAGTCCAGCTGCGCCGCGCCGATCAGGCCCTTGGGGTCGGAGACGTTGTCGAGGGTGACGAAATGCACGCCCTTGTGGTCGAAGCTCTGGTGCATGACGCCGAAACTCTCCTGGAAGGCGGCGCCGGCATCGGCGGCGGCGTCATGCTCGCCGGGCAGGAAATAGAGCGCCTTCACCTTGAGCCCGCCGATCATCTCCTTGAACTCGGCCATGCGCCGGCGGCGCTCCATTGCGTCGTCGGTCTTGTGGGTGAGGTCGCCGGTGAAGACGATGAAATCCGGCGCCGGGGTCACGCTGTTGATCGCGTCGATCGCCTTCATCAGGGTGCCGCGGGTGTCGGGATTGGCCTTCGGATCGGCGAAGCCCCAATGGGTGTCGCTGAGCTGGACGAAGTAGAAATCCTCCGCCGCCAGGGCGACCCGCCCGAGACGGGAGGCGAAAACGACACCGCCGCCGATGGCGGCCAGCCGGAGCGCGTCGCGCCGGCTGAGTGTTCTGGACCTCAAGGGGATGTGCATGGACTTTCTCCTGGGTTGATGGGAACCCTCCCTAGACCGGCCCGGGGCGGCGGCTATTCCCGCCAAATCGGCCGGGAATAAAATGGTCACATTGCGGGTATGAGCCCTGGATGGACCGCGGGCGCGCCGTTGCGCCCGCCGGGATCGGAGCGGCCGGACGGGGTTTGGCGGGTTTGGAGGCGTTATTTTGTCCGAGTTCGACCGGCGCGCGCGATTCGAGCAGCTGGCGGTGCCATTGCTGGACGATGCGGTGAACCTGGCGGCGTGGCTGACCGGCAATCGCAGCGACGCCGAAGACATCGCGCAGGAGGCCCTGTTGCGCGCCTACAAATACCTCGACCGCTTTTCCGGCGGCAGCTTCCGGCCCTGGCTGCTGGCGATCGTGCGCAACACCGCGATGACCTGGCTGGCGCGCAACCGCTCGCCCAAGGTGGTCTACATGGCCGATGCCGAGACTTTGGAGACCCAATCGGTGGCCGAGCCGGTGCGTCCGGACAATCCCGAGCAGGCCCTGGCCCGGCGCGACCAGTCGGTCGAGATCAACCAGGCGGTCGCCGCCCTGCCGGAAGAGTTCCGCGAGGTCATCGTGCTGCGCGAGCTCAACGACCTGTCCTACAAGGAGATCGCCGCGGTGATCGACGTGCCGATCGGCACCGTGATGTCGCGCCTGTCGCGGGCGCGCAAGCTGCTGATGCAGGCCCTGCCGGAGTATGCCGCATGACCGATTTGGCCCTGATCGGCTGCGCCGCGCGCGAGGCCTATGTCGACGGCGAGCTCACCGCCCTGGAAAGCGCCGCCTTCGACCGGCACATGGCCGGTTGCGCGGAGTGTCAGCGCGAGGTGGCAGGCGCGCTGCGCCTGCGGGCGGAGCTGCGCGGCAAGCTGACCCGCCACGCGGCCGGCGCCGATCTGCGCCGACGGCTGCTGGCGCAGCTGCCCGATGCTGCGGCCGCCCCGGGCGCCTCCCCGAACTTCTCGCCGGCGGGAGCGCCGCGCCGGACCAGCCGCCGCGAATGGTTCCAGATGGCGGCCGCGGCCTCGATCGCCGCGGTGCTGGCCGGATCGGCGACGCTCTATGCCGTGCGTCCCGGGGAGGAGGCGGATTGGGTGACTTCGGCGCTCAACGCGCATCGCCGCGCCACGTTGTCGGATCACGTATTCGACGTCGCGTCCTCCGACCGCCACACGGTGAAGCCGTGGTTCGGCGGCAGGACCGCGGTGGCGCCGGTGGTCGTCGACCTCAAGGCGGCGGGCTATCCGCTGCTGGGCGGCCGGCTCGACATCCCGCAGGACGTGCCGCTGCCGGTGCTGGTCTACCAGGCCGGCCCGCATGTGGTGAGCCTGTTCGTCCGCGCCGGGTCGGGAAACGCCGCGCCGGAACTGCGCCACCAGGACGGCTTCGCCATCCTCTCCTGGCGCGAGCGCAATTTCGATTTCACCGCCGTCTCCGATGCCGACGCGGCGGAGCTCGGCGCCTTCCAGCGCGCCTTCTCGGCGGCGCTGGCGCAGCTGCCTTAGAGCAGGTTGATTGGTCGCATTTTCGGCGCCGAGCCGGCGGTCCCTTCGGCGGAAAATGCTCTAGGCGGCGGCCGCGCTGCCGCTGGCCGCCTGCATGATCAGCTCGAAGGAGCGCAGCCGCTTCGGATGCTCGTAGACGTCGCTGACGATCATCAGCTCGTCGGCTTGCGTCTCGGCGATCAGCGCGTCGATGCCGGCGCGCACGGTGGCGGGCGCGCCGTAGATGGAGCGCGCCAGCATGCGCATGGCCTGCACCTTCTCGGTCGGCGACCAATAGGTCTCGATGTCGTCGATCGGCTTCTGGCCCAGCTTGCGCGCGCCGCGGAAGATGTTGGCGAAGGACATCTGCTGCGTGGTGGCGAGGCGCTTGGCCTCCGCGTCCGTCTCGGCGGCGATGACGTTGACGCCGACCATGGCATAGGGCCGGTCGAGCTGGGCCGAGGGCTTGAAGCGGCTGCGATAGAGTTGCAGCGCCTCCAGCAGCAGGTCCGGCGCGAAATGCGAGGCGAAGGCATAGGGCAGGCCCAGCTCCGCCGCCAGCATGGCGCCGAAATGGCTGGAGCCCAGGATCCACAGCGGCACGTTGGTGCCGGCCGCCGGAATCGCCTGGATGCGCTGGCCGGGCTCGGCCGGGGCCAGGAAGGCCTGCAATTCCAGCACGTCGTTGGGGAAATTGTCGCCGGCCTCCGGCGCCCGGCGCAGGGCGCGGAGCGTCATCTGGTCGGTACCCGGCGCGCGGCCCAATCCCAGATCGATGCGCCCGGGGAACAGGCGCTCCAGCGTGCCGAACTGTTCGGCGATCACATAGGGAGCATGGTTCGGCAGCATGATGCCCCCGGCGCCGACGCGGATATGGCGGGTGCCGCCGGCCACATGGGCGATGACCACCGCGGTCGCCGCGCTGGCGATGCCGGCGAGGTTGTGATGCTCGGCGAACCAGATGCGCTTGTAGCCCCAGCCCTCCGCATGGGCCGCGAGGTCGCGCGCGTTCCACAGCGCGGCGCCGGCATCGGTGTCCTCGGTGACGCGGACAAGGTCGAGGATGGACAGGGGAATCATCGGCATGCTCCGGAGGCCTGAGCTTCCCTAGATAGTCGCCCGCGCGCGGCGCGACCAGTGCAGGGCGGACATGCCCCCTATCCGAAGGCGTCAGCCCGCCTTCTTCGCCGCGGCCCCTTCCTCGGCGAGGAAGCGCGACATGCGGGAGAGCCCCTCGCGCAGGATGGCGGGGTCGTTGGCGTAGCCGATGCGGAGATACCCCTCCATGTCCATGGCGCTGCCGGGGGTCAGCATCACGCCGGTCTTCTCCAGGAGGCGCACGCAGAATTCCTGCGAGGTGAGCGGCAGGTCGTATTTCAGCAGCGCCGTTGTGCCGCTCTGCGGCTTGACCCAGGAGATGCGCGGCTCTTTCGCGACCCAATCGCTGAGGATCGCCAGGTTGCCCCGGGTGATCGCCTGGCTGCGGCTGAGGATCCTGGCGCGGTGCTCCAGCGCGATGGCGGCGAAATGGTCGTCCAGCATGGAGACGCTGATGGTGTTGTAGTCGCGGTGGATGGAGACCGCGTGCAGCAAGTCTTTGGGCGCCACGATCCATCCCAGGCGCAGCCCGGCCAGCGAATAGGTCTTCGACATGCTGCCGGTGCTGATTCCCTTCTCGTAGAGATCGGCGATGGAGGCGGTGAAGCCGTCCCCCGTCTGGTCGGTGCCGCGGTAGACCTCGTCGCACAAAACCCAGGCGCCGCAGGCCCGCGCGATCGCCGCCACCTGTTCCAGGAAAGCGCGATCCATCAGCGAGCCGGTCGGATTGTTCGGATTGTTGATGGCGATGAGCTTGGTCCCTGGAATCGCCAGACGGCGCAGCTCGGCGAGATCGGGCAGGAAGCCGTGCTCCGCCCGCAGCCTCAGGATCTGCACATCGGCGCCGTAGCTCTCGGGGATCGAGTAGTGCTGCTGGTAGGTCGGCAGCACGGAGATGACGCGGTCGCCCGGCTCCACCAATGTCTCGTGCACCAGCGCGTTGGCGCCGATGGCGCCATGGGTGACGACGACGTTCTCGATCTTCTGCTTCTCATAGAGGCCGGCGATGAGCCCGCGCAGGCGTTCGCTGCCCTCGATCGCGCCATAGGTCAGCTTCAGCGGCAGCAGCTCCTCGAGGATCACGTTGGTCTTGCCCGAGAGCGCCAGCAATTCCGCCACCGTCAGCGACTGCACGCAGGTCTCCGCCAGGTTCAGCTCGCAATGGTTCTCATAGGCGTTCATCCAGATTTCGACGCCGAATTCGCGGATTTTCATAGGGGTTTTCCTAGGAGGGGTCCGGTTGTGCGGCCCAAGCTGAAGCCCGGCGCGCCGCGCGTCCAGCGATTTCTGCGCCGGCCGTTTCCGGCTTGCGCCCGCTTTGCGCATCTACCCGCGAAGCGTCAGTGGAATAAGGAATGAGATGGCTCCGGCGATTGCCCCTGCCGCCGCGGAGAGCGCCCAGTCGTCGAGGTGGAGCGGGCTCAGCTTCACTAGGGCGGCGAGAGCGGGGACCTGAACCAGCAACAGCAGGCTCGCGATGCTGCCAAGAACAACGAGGACCGCCATGCGGCTTCGCAACCGGCTGAGCCCGATCGTCGCCGTCGCGCTGGCGATGATGAGCGCCACGATCGCCATGGCCCGGGCGTGCTCGACGTCGCGTCCGGCCCCCAGCGCGTAGTCATATCCGAACACGACAGCGGCGGTGATCAGGACACCCAGTGCGCCAATCCCGCCCAAGGCCAGGGGACTGAAGAACCGTGACCGCGCCTGCTTTCGGATCGGAGTCAATCGCCCGCCGCTGGGCAGCTCCTGGAAGACGAGAAGGGCCGTCGGATGGATCACCAGCTCGAGCCACACGATGTGGATCGGCAGATACAGCAGCGGGTACCCGGCGAGCGGCACGATGGCGGCGCTGAGCACCAGGGGAATATGCACGATCAGCAAATAGGCAAAGCTGAGCTGAAGATTCCGGAACAGCTGCCGCCCTTCCGCAATCGCCCGTACGATCGAGCGGAAGTTGTCGTCGAGCAGGACGATGGCGGCGATCTCGCGCGCGCTGCGCGTTCCGCGCTCCCCCATCGCGATCCCGATGTCCGCCGCCTGCAGGGCGGGCACATCGTTGACCCCGTCCCCCGTCACGGCCACGATCTCGCCGCCTGCCTGGAGCGACTTCACGATGTCGAGCTTGTGCGATGGAAAGGCGCGGGCGACGACGTCGGCATCATGCCAAGCTTCGTATGCCGGGCCATCCGCCTGACCGTGATCTGACATCGCCACGACTTTGGGGTTGGCCCCACCCAGGCCGATATCCCGCGCGATTGCCGCTGCGGTCGCCGGATGGTCGCCGGTGATCATGAGAACGCGGATGCCAGCTTCGCGACAGGCCTGGATTGCCTCGCGGACGCCCGGTCGCGCGGGATCCTCGAAGGCGAGCAGTCCAGCCATCCGAAAGCCGCGCTCCGGTTCACCGCCCGGCCAGCTGGGCGCGGCGACGGATTGGGTGGCGCAGGCAATCACCTTGTGCCCGGTGGTCGTGTAGGTCGCGATCCGGGACAGCCACGCCCGGCCCTCTTCCTCGCTGATCGTGGACATCGAGAGGATCGTTTCCGGGGCGCCTTTTGCCACCGCGAGCAGGCTGCCGTCGGCCTGCCTCCAGATGGCCGTCTCGCGGCGTCGGTCTTCCGTGAAGGGGTAGCACCCGGCAGGCGCGCCGAAATCCCGGACCGGTCCTGCCGCTTCCAGCAAGGCGATGTCGAGCGGATCGCCGCTTTCGGCGCGCGCGGCACGCGCCGCCAGTTGCACGAGCTGCTCCGGCGCGATCCCGGCGGCCGGCGCATGATGCACCAGCGCGAGGCGACCTTCGGTGATCGTCCCCGTCTTGTCGGCGCAGACGCAGGTCACCCGACCGATGTTCTCCACGGCGATGGCGCGCCGCACCAGGGCTTGACGTCTGGCCAGCCTGTAGACTCCGACCCCAAGGAAGAACGTAAAGACGACGGGGAACTCCTCCGGCAAGGCGGCCACCGCCAAAGTCACCGCGCTGAGGGTCGCATCGATCCAGTCATGGCCCTGGCGCAGCCGGATAGCGGCCAGGATCACGCACATGATCAGGGCGGCGATGAGCAGGACGGAGACCAGGTCCGCGATCGCGATCTGCAGCGGCGTCCGGGCACGCGTCCCCTGAAGCGCCGAGCGCACGATCTCGCCATAGATCGTTTCGCCTCCGGTGTAGACGAGGCGAACGCGTGCGTTGCCGGTCAGGAGCCGGGTTCCCGCGAGCGCCCAGTGTGCACCGTCCGCCTTCGTCATCGCCGGCGACGGGGATTCAAGCGGTCGCTTGCGAACGGGAAGCGCTTCGCCGGTCAAGGCGGATTCGTCCACCTGCACGCCCTCGCCGGCGACGATCAAGCCATCGGCCGGAAAGGACTCCCCGCCGCCGACTTCGACAAGGTCCCCGGGGACAAGCTCCCGCGCGGGCACGGAAACCATCGCCCCATCCCGCTCGACCTTGGCCTGGGTCGCCAAGCGGCCCGCGAGGCCCTCGGTGGAGGCTTGGGTGCGGCGATGCAGATACGCGTCCATGGCGATCAAAGGCAGCATTGCCGCCATTAGGGTCATGGCGCCGGCGTAGTCCCGAATGAGGGCGAACAATCCGCTGGTGGCGAGCAGGAACCAGACCATCGGATCGCGCGCGGTGTCGCGCGCCAGGTCGCGCCACTTGCCGGCGCTCTGTCCGACGATGTCGTTGAAGCCGTAGCGCTGCTGGCGGCTGGCGACCTGGTCTGCCGTCAGGCCACGCCCGGTCGCCGGCACATCGGCCATGCGCGAAGGTGGAATGGGGCGGTTCATCGCAACAGGATAGCAGGGTTAAGGCCGCGCGACAGCGGGCAGCGTCGCGGATCGCGCGCGGCCTTGCGCGGTACAGATCCATGGGCCTCCCGGCGCGGGAGAATGGAAGCCGGGCCTGCGCCAAACTCCCGCTTGAAATGCAAAAGAAACGCCGCCAAGGGCGCGGTCCTTTGCCACGTCTTGCGCAAGCTGGGAAGCTGGTATAAGCGGCGCTTGTCGGACTGCCGATGCCGACCAGATTTTGAAGTCTGTTCCGACGCCAGGCCGGCTTGGCGGCAAACCTTCTCGACGACAGAGGCAATGCGTGGGCAAAGAGAACGACGACTGGGTCTATGACGAAGCGACGGGTGAATGGCGTCCGGCCGCGGAGATGGCCGCGTCCGCCAATGCCGGTCCGCTCGTGGTGCGCGACGCTTCGGGGAATATCCTCGCCGATGGCGATACGGTCACCCTCATCAAGGACCTGAAGGTGAAGGGCACCAATCAGACCCTGAAGCAAGGCACGGTCATCAAGTCGATCCGCCTGACGGACAATCCCGAGGAGATCGACTGCCGCCACGAGGGGATCAAGGGCCTCGTCCTGCGCACCGAATTCGTGCGCAAGCGCTGATGCGCCACGCGAACGCCGCGGTAAAGCGCGCAGGCGTTCATCCGGATCTCGACGGCGAATTCGCGGATCCTCGTAAGCGGGCGGGCGCGGCACCGAAGCCGCTGGCTATTCGTTGCCGGTGCGCTGTCCCTCCTGCACGCGCACGGCCGCGGCGCCCCGCGCCCCCGCCGGCGACAGGCGCAGCGTGCTGAGGAGGGCGCCCGCGATGGCGAAGCCGACCGCCACCATCAACGCGTAGCGCGTGCCCTCCACCTCGTAGCGGGCGAGCAGCAGCGCCACCAGCGCGGCGCCCGTCGTCTGCCCCAGCAGGCGCGCGGTGCCGAGCATGCCGCTGGCGCCGCCGCTGCGTTCCCGAGGTGCTGCCGCGACCATGGTGCGGTTGTTGGGCGACTGGAACAGGCCGAAGCCGGCCCCGCTCAGGAACATGCGCCAGGCGATGTCGAAGGTGGTCGCGTCCGGCGGCAGGGTGGCGAGCGCGCCGAGGCCCAGCGCGAAGACGACCAGGCCGATGCCGCCGAGCAGCCCCGCCGGATAGCGGTCGGCGAGCCGCCCGGCGAGCGGCGCGACGATGGCAATGGCGATGGGCCAGGGCGTGATCATCAGCCCGATCTGGACGCTGGAATAGCCGAAATTGTCGGTGAAATAGAAGGGCAGCGCGACGAAGGCCGCCATCTGCGCGCAGAACGAGGTGATCGAGCTGCAGACCGACAGCGTGAAGATCGGGATGCGCAGCAAATCGAGCGGCAGCAGCGGCGCCGCGGCGCCCGACTGCCGGCGCACCAGGAGGATGCCGGCCACCAGGGCGATGGCCGCTTCCGCGAGGTAGAAATGCGGCGCCGCGCCGTGGCCGAGACTGTCGATGGCGCCGATGGCGAAGCCGAAGGTGGCGGCGCTGGCCAGCGCGCTTTGCCAGTCGAAGCCGTGGCTCATGCGCGGGCTGTGCGGCAGGGTCCGCAGACCGATGATGAGTGCTACGATGCCGAAGGGGATGTTGACGGCGAAGAGTGCGGGCCAGTCGCCCACCGCCAGGATGGCGGAGGCGAGCGTCGGCCCAAGCGCGGCGGAGATCGCGACGACGAAGGCGTTGATGCCGATGCCGCGGCCGAGGATGCGGTGCGGATAGATGAAGCGCACCAGCGCCGAATTCACGCTCAGGATCCCGGCAGCCCCGAAGCCCTGGACCACGCGCGCGATGGCGAGCCCGCCGAGGCTGTCCGACAGGGTGCAGAACAGCGAGGCGAGGGTGAACAGCGCGAGGCCCGCCAGGTAGACCCGGCGATAGCCGAAGATCTCGCCCAGCGAGGCCAGCGGCAGCAGCGAGATGGTGATGGCGAGCTGGTAGCCGTTGACGATCCAGATGGCAAAGGCAGGACTGGCGTGCAGGTCTCTGGCGATGGTCGGTAGCGCCACGTTGGCGATCGAGCTGTCCGTCACCGCCATGACCAGCCCGATGGCGATGGTCAGGATGGCCCAATAGCGCCGGGGGAGGGGCAGGCCGTCAGGGTGCAGGTGGGCCGGATGCAGTCGGTCTGGGGCGGCTTTCGTCGGTGCGCTGGAAGGCAAGGAACATCCTCAAGGATGGCGGAGACAGGGCACCATACCGCCGCGGGGCCGATCCGCAACCGGCGGCAACAGCGCACCTGCCGGCGCAGCCCTGCATGGCTGTCCGGCACGCGGCCTCGCGCCGCCCCATATCGGCGCGGTGCCGTCGCCACCGTCCGCGTTTCAGCCAGACTTGGATTTGCCATGCCCGATGAAAGGATCGCCATGGCTCTCACAAGCACCGCGCACACCAGTACCGCCCACACCAGGATCGCGCGTGTTCCGACCGCGAGCGCCAGCCGCCACCCGCGGCAGCTCTGCAAGCACTGGGGCCACAATCTCAAAGTGGAATTCTCAGCAGAATCAGGCGCCGTGACCTTCGCCCGCACCGCCCGTAGCGCAGACTGGCCGGACGACGCAACGCTGCACCTGACTGCGGATGCCGGCGCGCTCACCTGCCGCCTCGACGCCAGCGCCGAAGGCCAACTCTTGGCCCCGAAGGGCGCGGTGGAGGGCCACCTGGAGCGGTTCGCGTTTCGGAAGGGGGCGTTGGGGTTCGAGTGGCGGGATGAATGGGTCAAAGCCACGAGGCACCGAGCGCCACGGAATTTGCTCTTTTCCCGATCCCACTCAAATTGGCAGCCGGAACCAAGCTTCAGCCTGGCGTTCCGGCTGCCAACAGGCTGTTACGCTTCTCTGCCTGAACTGCCGCGATCAGTATCGCCGCGACCAGGCTTCGGCATCCGCTCAACGAGGTGAGCTGATGGATGACGCCGAGATTTCGCAACGATGGCCAGTTCACCAGTCCTCGCGAGACATGCCGAGGCGAGCGCGCACTCAATTCGCATGTTTCCCGACACGCCGGCCTCCTCGCAGGCGCAGTCAATCTGCACCCGCAACGGGTCCATGTTGCCCGGAGAGATGACGTCCATGCCCTCCATGTCCTTCGGACAGACCTGATCCGGAGCCGGCAGGGAGTGTTTCTTCGGCATCGCGCTTGCCGCCTTGGTGGATGCCGGCATCCGCCGGGTGACCGCGGACTCTCGATTATCGAGGTGACGGCAATTCCCAGATCGAAAGGGCCGGACTCAGAGGCCGGCCCACCGCGCAGTCCAATAGGTGACCCCGGCAGCCGCATAGGCGAGGGCAAAGAGGTAGACGATGATGACGGCTGTCCAACGCCGGGAGTTCGTCTCCCGTCGCGCGACGGCGAGGCTCGCGATGCATTGCGGCGCATACAAGTACCACGCAAGGAATGCCAGGGCGGTGGGCAACGGCCACGCCTGATGCAGAATCGTGGCCAGGCTATCGTCGCCGGTGCCTTGAATGGCGTAGACCGTGCCAAGCGCTCCAACGGCGACTTCACGTGCGGCCATGCCAGGTACAAGGGCGATCGCGATCTCCAGGTTGAACCCGATGGGCCTGAGGATCGGCTCAATCACGCCACCGATCATGCCGGCAAGAGAACCAGCAATGCCGCTGGCTCCCACAGGAAAGCTCGCGAGCAGCCAAAGGACTGTCGAGACGGTGAATATGCTGGTGCCCGCGCGCCGGAGGAATGCCCAGGCACGCGTCACGAGGTTGACGAGGAAATCCTTGAAATCCGGAATCTTGTAGGTTGGCAGCTCCATGAGAAATACCTGGCGCGCGCCCCTGGCTGCCGTGCGGTTGAGCAGGAAGGCGACTACAACCGCGCTGACGATGCCCATCAAGTAGAGTGCGAAGATCACGATGCCTTGAAGGCCGAAGGGGCCGACCTCCGTGTGGGGAATGAACGCGCCGACGATCAAAGTGTATACCGGCAGCCGCGCGGAACATGTCATCAGCGGGGCAATGGCGATCGTGATGAGGCGGTCACGCTCGTTTTCGATCGTCCTCGCTGCCATCATTCCCGGGATAGCACAGGCGAAGCTGGATAGAAGCGGGATGAAGGCCCGGCCACTCAGGCCGACCCTGCGCATCAACTCGTCCATGAGGAACGCCGCCCGGGCCATGTATCCCGAGGCCTCAAGAAGCAGGATGAAGGCAAAGAGAATGACAATCTGGGGAAGGAATATGACGACGCTGCCGATGCCCGCGATCACGCCGTCCGTCACCAGGCGACGGACCCACGTATCGGGCGCCACCGTCGATACCCAGTTCCCAAGTGCGCTGAATGCCGCGTCGATGGCATCCATCGGAGCTTCCGCCCAGGCAAAGACCGCTTGAAACATGAGAAAGAGGATCGTCGCCAGAATCAAAGGCCCACTCAGGCGGTTCAGCACAACCCGATCAATGATCCGGGTCAGCTGGTTCATTGTCGGCTCAACCAAAATGACGTCACGCGCGATGTCGCGGGCCTCATGTTGGAGGGTCTGAATCCCGCAGCAATCGTCGGCCTGGCGAATTCCGGCCAGCCATTCGCCACGAGTGATTGCTTGGTCAAGCCGGTCGAGGAGCGCCACCCGGCCCGCGGCACGCGTTGCACGGGTCGGCACCACCGGGAGCCCAAGCCGACGCTCGAGCGCCGGGATGTCGATCTGGACGCCGTCGCGCTCTGCGAGATCATACATGTTGAGCGCCAGAATCATGGGTCGGCCCAACGCGCGGAGCTGAAGAATGAAGTGCAGCTGCGTCCGTAGATCGCACGCATCGACCAGAACCAAGAGCCCATCCGGCGCTCGATCATCCGCATTGCGGCCCAGGATCGTGTCGACCGTGATCCGCTCGTCCAGCGAACGGGTGGTCAAGCCATATACTCCGGGAAGATCCAGAAGCCGGACCCGGTGTCCTTGGGGCGTGTTGAACCAGCCGCTGCGCTTCTCGACGGTGACGCCGGCGTAGTTCGCGGTCTTCGCCCGACCGCCGGTCAGGCCGTTGAACAGCGTTGACTTGCCGCAATTCGGCGCACCGACCAGCGCGAGGTGGATGTCCTTCACTTCCGGCGCTCTATGAGTATGGCCCGGGCTTCGTCGCGTCGCATGGCAATGACGCGCCGGTTGAGCCGTATCGCCAAGGGTTGGCCGCCCATCGGGCCGCGTTTCAGCAGCTCGACTTCGTCGCCTTCGCAGAAGCCGATCTCGCGAAGCTTCCTCTCGAGGTCCGTGTCGCTGGCGAGAATCGCCGCGATACGGGCTTTTGCGCCCTCTGCCAGGTCATCTGCGTTCATGCTGCAACTCGCGGCTATTCGGATCATCCGTGGGCCCCGCCTTTGCCGGCCAGGGCAGGGTTGCGCAATTATGATATTGCGAGGCATTCGCGTCAGCAACCCGCGCCCGCGCCCTGCGACAAAACGCGTGGCCGGGATATCGATGCACGCTTATCCTGCGACAGCGCGTCGCTGCTACCGCCGCGGCAGGCAACTGACGCCAATGGCAGCTGGCCGCCGACGCCAGCCCCTGTTCGGAGGACCGCTCGCTTGTTGTCAGGCGCTTCGTTGCGTCGGAAGGGCGGTCGGTGAAATTGCCATGGGCGCCGGGCCGGCAGCCTCAGCGAGCATGCTGCGGACTCCGTGCGCCAGTAGCCCGACATCGCTGCCGCCGACGATGAAGCGGTAGCCTTCGTCGGTCATCTTCCTTGCTGCCCTGCCGGTGAACGCAGTGCTCCCCAGATAGCGGCCAGAGCGTAGAATGGCGCCCGCGGCGCGCTCAATCTGAGCCTTTACCACGGGGTCATCGAACTGGTTGAGGCGGCCTAACGTTGCCGAAAGATCCCGCGGCCCAATGAATACAACGTCAATGCCATCCACTGCGGCAATCTCCGGGATCGCGTCGATGGCGCCTGCATTCTCGACCTGCACGGCGACCAGGAGATCGTCGAAAGCCGCGGAATAATAGCCGGGGTCGAAGCCGTATCGCATGGCGCGCATGCCGCCAAATGCGCCGCGAATGCCTTGCGGGGCATACCGGCATGACTCGACAACATGTTGCGCCTGCTCGCCATTGTTGACGTTCGGCACCATGATGCCACCGACCCCCGCATCGAGCGCGCGCTTGATGTAGATGTGATCGTTGGAGGGCACCCGCAGGATGCCGACGCAATCCGTTCCCTTGATGGCGCGCAGCTGGTCAATGGCATTGTCGATGCTGCCCTGACCGTGCTCGTGGTCGATCAGCAGAAAATCAAGTCCGGCATAGGCCAGGATCTCCGCCATGTCGGCCGAGGTGCTCAAGGCCCAGGCGCCTATGCACGCTTTGCCGCTCTGCAGCTTCCGTTTCAGCGGGTTGTTGGTCGTCATCTTCGCGAACTCCTGATGAGTTGGTCGGCGCGCTAGGTGGCGCCACGGTCATCACCTGGATTGTCTTGTGCCAGCATCTCGGCGATCCGCAGGTCGATCGGCTCGTCGATATTCACAACGTAGCCATCGATCAGCACTCCGGCGCAATCGCGCTCCACGATTTCGCCCCGATCGACCACCGCCTCGCGCCTCGCGGCATAGCAGAGGCCGTTACGCGCATAGCAGGTTGGCGCCGACTGCCGGTTGCTGTGCAGCGCGCCTTCCGGATGCAGGAACGAGAGAACCCCGTCTGTCATGGTCAGCAGTTTCTGCGGGACATAGTGGCCCGGTACCGGGCTGACGGTCGCCGCGGCACTATGGCCCTTGGACAGCATTGTCTCCAGGGTGCGCTCGATGTCAGCGATCTGTCGCAACGGGCTGGTTGGCTGCAGCAGAATGGAGCAGTCGAAGCGGCAGCCATACTCCGTTTCGCTGGCGAGCCAAGCATGGCGCCAGGCGTCCACCCCCCGCGCGGTGTCGCTGGACAACTCCGCCGGCCTCAGGAATGGCGTCGCCAGGCCATATCTCCGCCCCTCTTCCGCGATGGCGGCGTCGTCGGTCGAGAGCACTGCGGCGTCGAGCCAGGCAAGGCTGGCGGCGAACTGGGCCGCGTGCGCGACCAGCGAACGACCGGCCACCTGGCAAAGGTTCTTGCGCGGGATGCCTTTGCTGCCGCCGCGCGCCGGCACGACCGCGAGCACGGTTCTACCGCGCCACGTCATCTGACAGGACCAAGCTCGAAGACATCGGGCAACAGGCGACGGGCGCCGACAGTGTCGAAACGACCGAGGCATCGACGCAGCCCCTCGATGCCAGACTGTACCTCGGCCAGCGTGATCGGCTGGAAGCGATGCGCGTTGTAGGCGGCGCCGTTCTTGTGGTCGGCAAGATCGTTGGCCAGCGTCTTGCGCCGGCGCCGGGTGCTGGCCTGGATGCAGCCGCGCAGGCCCTGCAACAGGCCGGCGCCGCGCGGTCGCCGCGCCAACGGACCGAGATCGTCGATCGCGGCGACGACGCGGTCGCTCGACAACGATCCGTCCAGCGCCGCGATATGGCTGTGGAGAATGTCGCGCGCGGCGTTGGGTGTTGGCGGCCGAGCCATGGCCTGTGATGACCGTTGCAGCTTCTCGACCAGTTCATCAATGTCGGTTGCGACCTCGCTCAGCGAGTTGGGCAGTGGGATGTCATACAGGCCGGAGACCACAGGCTGATAGCTGATCACCCGGCAGCCGAGGATGGCGCCCTCGATGGCGGTGGTGCAGCCGTTATGGACGATGGCGCGGGCGCCGAGCAGCCAGGGCACGATGCCGCCTTCGTGCCGGACGTGGACATTGCCATTGTTGCGGGCGAGTTCCTGCCAGGGCTGGGGATTCTCGGAAGGATGTGGCCGGACGACAATCGCAGTGCCGGGAAAGGCCTGGGCCAGTGCCGGAACGGCTTCGAGGAACTGCGCGAACAGGATACGCCGGTGCTGCAGCACCTCGCGGTGATAGGCGGCGGCTTTGGCGCAGCGCAAGCGGTCGAAGACGGTCTTCTCCGCATCCGACAATACGTGATTCACGCCGCCGAAGTTGCTGTTGACCAGGATATAGTTGCCGAACTGCCGTCGCAGCGCCTCGACATGCGGGTGGTGCAAGCCGCGGAGCTCCGGGCGCAGCAGGTCGATGCGTGGATTGCCGACCTCCTTGATCGGCGTGCCGTCATATTGTGCCGCATTGCGCCAAGTCTCGGCGTTGTCCCGGCCCCAGGCGAATAGCAGCTTGCAGGCATGCAGAACCGGCGCATGCACCCGGGCGGCCAGGTAGTGGTCACGGGTGTGGTAGACGAGACCCTCCTCGTCCCAGGCGACGATGCGGTGGCCGAGCCTGGTCAGGATGCGGGTCATCAGCGCGCTGCTGGCCCGCAGGTCCTTGCCGACATAGGTCGAGCGCGGCAGGCGGTCGATGGACAGGTGGATGTCGTGCCGGCTGCCGACGATGACGCGATACCCCGCCTCGACGGCGCAGCAGGCGGTCAGCAGCTTGGCGTCGAACTCGCGGGTGCGGTTCTCAGATGGAATGATGAGGTATGGCTCGGTCATGCTGCCGACTTTTCCGTCAATACGCCAGGCGCTTCACGGTCCCGAGCGGCGCCTTGGCAAGGACCTCGGCAACCCGCTCGCCGGCGTGACCGTCGCCATAGAGCTCGTCCTTGCTGCAATGACCGATATTGGCAGCCACGCGGATAGCGTCGAGAATCTGGTGGCGGTCGTAGTCCACGTCGATGACATTGGCGCCGCGGTCGCGGCCCGATTGCCTGGTGCCGATATTGACCGCCGGCACCCCAAGGTAGGCGCATTCGCGGATGGCGACGCTGGAATTGCCGACGATTCCGGAACTCGCGTTGAGAACGCGCAGGAACTCCTCCGGCGGCAGGTTCTTGAAGAAATGGATATTGTCGAGCCGTTGCCGCTCGCGCCCGACGCGCAAGCCGCGGGCGAGGAGGGCCGAGCCGGCATCGACGTTGGGCCACAGCCACAGCGCCGGCAGGCCGCTTTGCACCACGGCGGCCATGGTCTCCTCCACCTGGCGGCGGGCGTCCAGGTATTCATTGGTGACCGGGTGCTGCAGCACCACGAGATAGCCCTTGGACAGGTCGAGCTTGGGCCCCACGCCGCCATAGGCGTCGAAGATGTCATTGGCGACCATGGGCGCCGCCACCGCCTTGCGCGCCACGTCGATCGAAGGGCAGCCGGTGATGTGGACACGCTCCGGATACTCGCCCATGCGGATGACGCGCTCCGCGGCACGGCTGGAGGCGACGAGGTGGATGTCGGCCAGCTTGGTGATCGCGTGGCGCACCTTCTCGTCGATCGAGCCGGTGACCTCGCCGCCCTGCACATGGACCAGAGGAATGTTCATATAGGCAGCGGAAAGGGCCGTCGCCATGGTCTCGAAGCGGTCGGCAATGGAGACCACCATGTCGGGCTTCAGATCGTCGAACACCGTCGCCAGCTCGGAGAGGCCAAATCCCGTCGACTTGGCGGAGGTCACCAGATTCTCGCCTT
The DNA here is from genome assembly GCA_039808885.1 of Dongiaceae bacterium. Taxonomy (GTDB): domain Bacteria; phylum Pseudomonadota; class Alphaproteobacteria; order Dongiales; family Dongiaceae; genus Dongia_A. The sequence continues at coordinate 55,311 of JBDHTX010000009.1, forward strand.
CGACGATCATGTAGACCCGCCGGTCGATGTGGAAGCCCTCCGCCTCGATCACCTTGTCCGCGCCGCCATAGCGGTCGAGCAGCGCCGAGGCCGTGACCACCAGCTGCAGATCCAGATCGGGATGCGCGCGGATTGCGCTCAGCGCCGTACGAATACGCGAATAGCTTGGCCGGGCCGTGATTGCGACGCAGACCTTGCGTTTCATGCCGTTACTCCAAGTCCTGGAAAGTGATCTGCCCGTCGCGCCGGATATCACGCTTCAGCCGGCGCCCGAGGAGCTCGTGCAGCCGCTCCGGCGGCAGGCCGCCCGCGGCCGGCTTCTTGACCGTCAGATGCGCTTCGCCCAGCGCCTGGCCGGCCTTTAGGTCCGCGCGCGCCACGACGCTTTTCATGAATATGGCGCGCAGTGGTGCCACCTCTTCCGGAACCGTGCCCTTGTCGACCGGGTGGCGGCGCATGCGCTCGATGAAGCGGATGCCGTCTACCATCTGCCGCAGCTCCGCGGTGGTGACCGAGGCGACCACGTCGGGTCCGAACATCTCACGGCTCAAGGTGACGTGTACTTCCAGCACCTCCGCCCCCACGGTCGCCGCCGCAAAGGCGGGGAACATGGTGCCGGAATGATCGGAGAGGCCGGTGGCGCAGCCGTAGCGGTCGCGGAACGTCTCCAGCATGTTCAGGCCGACCGATTCCGGCGGGCATGGATAGATCGAGCTGCATTGCAGCACGGCCAGCGGAGACTTCGCCGCCTGCAGCAGCGCCACGCCGGCATCGATCTCGGCAAGTCCGCTCATGCCGGTGGACAGCATGACCGGCTGGCCGGTGGCGGCGATCGCGTCCAACAGCGGCGACCGGCCGATCTCGCCCGAGGCGACCTTCCAGGTCGAGACGCCGATTCCACGCAGCAGTTCGAAGGCTTCCAAGGAGAAGGGAGAGCTCAGGAACGCGAGGCCCTTGCGTTCCGCATGCGCCTTCAGACCCTGCCACTGGTCGGCGGTGAATTCCATCCGCCGCCAGTAGTCGAAGCGGCTGTCGTCCTGCGGCGAGAAGCGCGTGCGCCAGGGCTCGGCCGGTGTGCTCTCGGCCGCGGCGATATGGGTCTGGAACTTCACCGCGTCGGCGCCGGCGGCAGCGATGGCGTCGATGAACGCGTGCGCCATGCCCAGGCTGCCATCATGCGCCTGCGCTACCTCGCCGATGATGGCGCAGGGAGCACCCGGCCGAGGATCGCTGAGCCAATGACTCACGAGGCGCCTCCAACGGCTCGCTGCGTTGGCGTCGCGCCGGGCAGGCCGAGATAGAAGCCGTCGATCAGAGTCATATCCCCAGCCAGGCGCTGCAGCTGGGCATTGGCCTCCGATGGAGCGATTCGCCCGGCGAGCAGGCTGCGGAAGATGCGTGCCACCGCCACCATGTCGACGCATTGCGGCGACAGGCGGAAATGCTCGATGCCCATCGCTTGCAGCTCGGTCAGATGCGCGGCCAGGCTGATGCAGCCATGCGACAGGGTCTGCACCCCGTTCACCGCCAGGAAAGGCTCGCCCTCGATGGTCTCTACCGGCAAGCCGTCAGGATCACGCTCGCAGACGAAGCGGCAACGATCCTTGTGCAGATTCTCCACGCGCGCGTGGTAGCAGCGCGCCGAGATGGCGAGCGGCGCCCGGCCGAAGACCTGGATCTCCAGCGGCATCTCGCCTGCCGCCAGGTGTCGCAGCGAGGCGGCTGGCAGTTCCCAGGTTAGCACCGCGCGGATCGCGCCGCGTCTGCTCAGCACGCGCAGCGTCGCCTCGTTGTAGAGGTTGATATAGGGACCGACAACGTGCATGCGGCCGGCGAGCAGCGATAGCGCCGCCACGTCATTCGCTTCGACCAGGAACTGGCCGTTCTGCGCCAGGTCGCGGATCATCGCGGTATCACGCTCGGTCATCGCCAAGGCCGCGGTGGAGAGGAGCACGTCCTTGCCGGCGGCGCGCAGGCGTTCGACAACGACCGGGACATGCGGTGCGAAGAACGGCAGGCGCTTGGGGCAGACCACCTCGCCCACATAGACCGCATCGATGGGCGCCTCGTCGGCGATGCGGAAATAGAAGTCGCGCCAGTTGTCAGGCGCCCAGTTGAACAGCACGGGCCCCAGGGTCAGCGTCGCACTGCGTGCCGTGGCCGCGGGCTCGAAGGGCAGGATGCTGGTCATGCGGCCGGCCCCGTCAGCGCCAGCGGCCGTGATAGGCGCCGGTGGTCTGCCGGCTGCCTTCGGCCAGGCGGTCCAGATTGCTCGCCGGCAGGGGGCCACCATCCGCCAGGGCGTCGATCGCCTGGCGGAAACTGGCGACCACTTCGGCGATATAGGCCTTGCCGCGCTGCCGGCCTTCTATTTTCACCGCCGTGACTCCGGCCGCCTGCAGCCGTGGTAGAATGGAAATGGCGCTGAGGCTGGTCGGCTCTTCGAACAGATAGAGCGCCTCGTCGCGCACCCGATAGCGGCCCTTGCACAGGGTGGGATAGCCGGCGGGCTGGCCGGCCTCGAAGCGATCCACCGCGAAACCGCCAAGCCGCGCAACGAGGTCACCGCCAATGTGCTCGTAGCGCACGGCGCAGGCCGGCGAGCAAACGCCGTTCATGTTGGGCGACTGTCCGGTGGCGTAGGAGGAAAGGGCGCAGCGCCCCTCCGCCATGACGCAGAGCCCGCCGAATACGAAGACTTCGGTCTCCACGTCGATGGCGCGATTTAGGGCCTCGATCTCCTCGATCGTGAGAACGCGGGGCAGAACCACGCGGCGTACGCCGAACTCGCGGACGAAGAAACCGATCGCCTCGGCGCTCGCTGCCGATGCCTGCACCGACAGATGGCGCCGCAGTTCCGGGTGGTTCTCAGCGGCATAGGCGAGCAGGCCGACATCCGCCAGAATCACCGCATCCGCCTGCAAAGCAGCCGCGGCGTCGACTGCGTCGCGCCAAATCTGGACGCGGCCGGCCTGCGGATAGGTGTTGATGGCGACGAGCACCTTGGCACCTCCGCCATGGGCACAGCGTATCGCTGCCGCCATTTCCCCCGCGGAGAAATTCAGGCCCGGAAAGTTGCGTGCATTGGTCTCGTCGGCAAAACCGCAATAGACCGCGTCGGCACCGGCCTCCACGGCCGCGCGCAGCGCCGCCGGCGTTCCGGCAGGGCAGACCAGCTCGAGCGATGATGCCATACCGCTCACCGACAGCCATCGCGCCGGGGTTTCAGCCGACGCAGTTCACAACCCATCGCCTCGACGCGGTTTTGCAGCTCGCGCAGGGTCGTGGACTGTAGCCGCTGCTCGGTCGCCACCGGCTGGGTGATCGCGGCCCGCACCAGCTCCGCATCGTGCATCATCGCCCCGAGCGCGCCGAGCGGCGGCCGCAGCAATCGCATGATGGCCGGGCCCATGCGGCCGAACCCGGCTGCAACATCCGCCAGGAGGTCGATCTCAGCGCTGTCGATAGCGTTGCGCAGGGTGAGCACGCTGCCGGTGTCGCCTTCAATGGTGAGGGTGCGGGAAAAGAACAGAGCGTCGCCGTCGCAACGCCCCTGCAGCAGCGCCAGCATGGCGGCGAGCGGCCCGCGAATCGTGGCGATGGCAGCGATCTCCCGGCCGCGCGGCACCAGGCGCAGCTTGTCGCCGGCGGCATTCGGCCGCAGCTCGAAAAGAAAGGGCAGATCGCTGGCGTCGATGACGATTGCGCCGCCGCCGAGCGCTTGCAGGCGCGCGAAGACCTGTGGATGGCGGCGGGTCATGATCCGCATCAACGGCGAGAGCACTGCCTGGATCAGTGCGGGAGGCAACGGCCGCAGGGCAAGGCCCATCAGCAGCACAGGCGAGAAATTCGGAACTGCTGCGGGATCGGTCGCGATGTCGCGATCGCTCGCCGCTGAAAAGGCCCCTCCATTCATGCTGAGACTCACGCGTGATCCGCCAGAAGCCGTCGGCACTCAACCTGCCGCATCCGATTCAATCGCATCCGGGAGAGTGCTGCGGATGTGACTGCAGGACGTTAACAGCATGATGACCGCAATGATGTGCCATGGAATCCGCGCCAAAGACTGGTCTTTGAAACATTCCATGAATGGACACAAGCAGCCCGGCGGCATTCTGTCTTTGCGCTGGCGCAAAGAGCGGCTCGCGCACCCCGTGATATTTTCCAGCATGTCCTTGAGCCGGGAGAGTGGAAGCAATGTCGATGGGTGAGCGCAAACTGCCGCTGGTCTATTCCTGTTCCGGATGCTCCAGTGTCGCCCAAATGGCGAACTACATCGCGATCTGCCTGGACCGCGGCGGGCATGCCGAGATGTCCTGCATCGCCGGCGTCGGCGGTGATGTGCCCTCACTGGTGCAGCTGGCCAAGTCGGGTCGCGCCGTGGTCGCGCTCGACGGCTGCCCGCTGCATTGCGTGAAGAACTGCCTGGCGCGGCACGGAGTCGCACCGAAGCATCACGTGACGCTGACCAGGTTCGGCATCAAGAAGCGCCTGCACCTCGAGTTCTCCGAAGATCAGGCTGTCTCTGTATTCCGCGATCTTGTCGGCGTGCTTGAAGGCAAGCTGACGGTCGAGCAGATCGGGGTTCGCATCGAAAGTTCCCCCGATGCAACCGCCGGTGCGGCGGCTGCAGCCATGGTTCCGGCGCAGGGCAACATCTCCTTGCCGGGCAACGTCGCCCCGCAGGCCGGCGTGGCGCCCTGATGCCGAAAGCGAAGGACGGTTTGGTGCGCATCGGCATCGTCACGGTCTCTGACCGTGCCAGCGCGCGCGTCTACGACGATCTGAGCGGTCCGGCGATCCAGGATAGCCTGCGCGAGATTCTCGAGACACCCTGGGAGCCGGTCGCGCGGCTGGTGCCGGACGAGCAGCCGCTGATCGAGAACGTGCTGATGGAGCTGGCCGACGATGTTGGTTGCGGCCTGGTGGTGACCACCGGCGGCACCGGCCCGGCGCCGCGCGACGTGACGCCAGAGGCCACGGTCGCGATCTGCGACAAGATCCTGCCCGGTTTTGGCGAGCAGATGCGCGCGGTCAGCCTGCTTAAGGTGCCGACCGCCATCCTGTCGCGCCAGACCGCGGGCGTACGCAATTCCTGCCTCATCCTGAACCTGCCCGGCAAGCCCGCCGCCATTCGCGAATGCCTGCTGGCGGTGTTCCCGGCCATTCCCTATGCCATCGACCTGATCGGCGGCCCCCGCCTCGACACGCGCGCGAGCGTGGTAGCAGCCTTCCGTCCCGGCGAGGTGCGGAGGGTATTGGAGCGTGGCGCCCGGCGCGGCTGAAGCCTGTGGCATAAGGTCGCGTTCCGCGCATACCGCGGCGACTTTGCAGTTTCTTGAGGCGCATAGCGCCGCACGCGGCAGTGTCGTCATTGACAGGTTGGCGCGGGACTTGAATGGTTCCTTTGGCCGTCGACTGCAATCTGGAACCTGATGACGATACCGCAACGCGTCCCCGCAGCCCTGCTCCCCGATCCCGCCATCATCGGGTCTGTGCCGCTGTTCGCTGGCCTGGATCTGGCCGCGCGCGAGACGGTTCTGGCCGCCGCGCAAATCCGGCGACTGAAGGCGAGCGAGGCCCTGTTCCGGCAAGGCGACGCGGCCGAGACCTTCTACGTCCTGGTCGAAGGCTACATGAAGGCCGTCCAGGCCAACGCCGCCGGCCAGCAGATTCTCATCCACTACGTCAATCCGGGTGAGTTCTTCGCCTGCGTCGCCTTGATGGAGGGTCAGCTCTACCCGGCCACCCTGCTCGCGGTGAAGGATAGCGTCGCACTCGCGTGGAACCGCATCGAGACGACCCGACTGGTGCGCACCCATCCGGCCATCGCCAGCAATGCCCTGATGGGATTCGGCGGCCGACTGCTTGAGTTCCAGTCGCGCCTGCGCGACAGCCAGACCCAGAAGGCGGCGCGCCGCATCGCCCAGGCTCTGCTGCATCTGGCGCGCAATTCCGGACGGAAGACGGAATGCGGCATCACTATCAACTTCCCAATCACCCGCCAGGATGTCGCGGAAATGGCGGGTACCACGCTCCACACCGCCAGCCGCACCATCGCCGCCTGGGAGAAGGCCGGCATCCTCGCTTGCCGTCGGCAGAAGATCGTGGTCGCCGAGCCGGATCGCCTTGCGCAGTTGGCCGAGGACGCCGAGGAAGTCTAGCGGGCATCGTTTCATCGCGGAGACGCGGGCGGGACGGCCGGGGCGTTGGTCCCGGCCGCCCGTTCCGCGCGCGCAAGTCCCGCCTAGAACAGCCGCAGGATGGCCTGCTGCGCCTGGTTGGCCAGCGACAGCGAGATGGTACCCAATTGCTGGCGCGTCTGCAGCGTCAGAATGTTGGCGCCCTCTTCGTTCTGGTCGGCCAGGGTCAGCTTGCCAGCACCTTCAGACAAGACGTCGGTGAACTCCTTGGTGAAGGATTCGCGCGTCTTGATGATGTTGAGGTTGGTGCTGAGCGCGGTCGAGGCCGAGCGTAGCTTCAGCGTGGCCGCGTCGAGCTGCAGCACAGCATTCTCCACGTCGGAGCGGTCTTTCCAGACGTTCTGGGCGAAGTCGAGTGCCAAGCCCTGACCGTCGGTCTGCACGTTCTGGCTCACCACCTGGACTTGGCTGGTGTTGCTCTCGTTGAACTGCACAGTCAGGTCGTTGGCGTCGCTGCCATCCACCACTTGGCGCGTGGTCAAGGTGGCAGAGGCGTTGTTCTGCCCCTCGCGCACGGAGAACTTCGCCGGTGTATCGCTGCCGGTGTAGGCGCCGCGCACTTTGAAGTTCACTTGGCCCGTGACGCCGTTCGTGACGGCGGCGCTGACATCCATCTGCAGGACGGCACCGTCATTGGCGCCGCCGGAAATGGTGAACTTCAGGTTGGCGGCGGCGGCGGAGAGATCGACGTTGTTGAGCACAGCGCTGCCGCCGACCCCGTCGGAAAGCTTCAGCGTCGCGTTGGTGTTGTCGGTCGCATCGATCTCGATGGTGATGCCGGTGACGCCGTTGTCGGCGAAGCCCGTCACCGTATCGGTGACGAAATTCGCCGCCGTCAGGCCGGCGCTGGCGGTGGCCGTGGCCGCGACCTGGGCCGCCGTCGCCGCCGCGGCGACGGTGATGCCGTTCATGGCCTTGTAGTTGAACGAGACGTCGATGTCGTTGGTGTTGGTGGCGTTGAGGACCGACACTGCCGTCGCGGCATTGGCGCTGGTCACGACATAGGTGGCGCCGCCTGCGACGGTGATGGCGTTGCCGCTGGTGCCGCTGCCGCTGACGGTGTAGTTGTCGAACTGGCCGGTCTCGTAGTTGAAGTCGGCCTCCACCGCCGTCGCGGACAGGGTATAGGTCTCGTCGGCGGCGATGACCTGCGGCGCGATGCTGCCGATAGCCGCTCCGCCGGCGCCGAAGGCCGGGCCCGCCGCATCGGCGAACGTCGAGGCCTGGATGATCTGCCGCTGATCGACCGTGACCCGCGCCGTGCCGGAGCCGAAGGCGAAGGCGTTCTCTCCATCCGCCAGCTTGCTCAGCCCCAGCGTGTTGAGGCCATCGCGCACCAGGACCTCGCCATTGCCGTTGGTCACCGCGACGCGCAGATCCACGTTCTTCTCGATCGCCGAGACGCTGACGCCGGCGGTGTCCGGCACGTCCTCGATCTTGTCGAAATCGACGTCGAAAGAGACATTGGTGCCGCTCTTGAAAGCAGCGGTGACGGACAGCGTCCGGCCGGTCGCCTTGGCATCGTCCCACTGGTCGCGGGTGAGGGTGAAGGACTGCGACTCGCCGCCCTCGGTGATGGTGAAGGTCTTGTCCTTGCCCTTGCCGCCCGCGACCTTGATCTGGACCGCGTCGAAATTGCCGTAGGCGGAATCGAGGAAGCCGGAAATGTCCAGGTTGCTGAGGCCGCTACGCAGCTCCGCATCGGCGATGTCGCGGCTGCTGCCGGTGATCGTCCCGTCGCCGCTGACCTCGACCTTGTAGTTGTCCGCATTGGTCACGTTGGTGACGCGTGCGCCGGAAATGCCGGAGAGCGCGTTGACCGATGTCTTCGAGGAAGCGAGGGCGTCGAGCCGCAGGCCGGAGCCGGCAAGCAGGTTCTTGCCCTGATAGCCGCTGTCCTGGGCCAGCTTGTCGATCTGGCGCAGGATCGTGTTGTACGAGTCCGACAGCGACTTGCGCAGCTTCACCGCATTGCCGTCATTGCCCAGGTTGCCGAGTGCCTGCGTGGTCAGGCCGCGCGCCTGCTCGATCAGGCTCTCGATCGACGACACGCCCTTGTCGGCGGCGGAGATGGTGCTGATTGCCTGGCCGATATTGTCCTTCAGCGCGCTGAGGTCGGAAGAGCGCTGCGACAATCCCTTGGCGGCGAAGTACTGCGCCGGCCCATCGAGCGCCGAATTCACCTTGTTGCCCGTTGCGAGTCGCAGCTGCGTCGTCTCGAGTTGCGCCGTGGTCTTCTGCAGCAGAAGCAGATTCGCCCTGATGCCGGAGGAGAGCGGAATGGTGTTCGTGGCCATGTTGGAATCCTTCCAGGACTCGTTGCGCGCCATTCGCTTTGCGAATGCGCCGACGCGACATCGCGCCGATGCGAGGTGAGGAAGCATCTGCCGAGCCAAAGCTGCCGGGGGCGCGATTGTCCCGGCCGTTCTTGCCTGGCGCGGGCCCTGCGACAGGTTGTGCCGCTGCGACTCGTTGTGCATGGCGGGCGGCCTTGGTCAGTCGATGTGCCCGGTCGCATGTGTCGCAGCGCGAATGGCGATGGGGCAGCGAGTCGCAGTTCAACTGCATCGATGCGGCGCGTCCCCACTCCCTTGCATTGCGGCAGGGCGATACAATGCTTGGCATTTTCGGGGATCGATTGCGTCGGCTGCGGGCCCGGCGAGTCTTGCTGAAGAAAATTACAATTACGTCTAAAACGAGTGGCTCGCTATGCTCGGGGATTCCATTCTGGATCAAGAAGCCCCGCGGCGCGATGGCCGCGATTCCGGTGAGGACGCGCGGCGCGCGACATGGATCGCGGCCGAATGACGCGCCCCCGATAGGGGCGCGCGGGTATCCGCGCCAAATTGCGCGCGCGCAAACTCGCATATCCGCGCCAGCATTGGAGGACGGAATTGCCCGGCAGCAATTGCCGCTGTCGCATGCGTGGCGGCAACAAATGCCCTTCTTCGCCCGCCGCGGGGAGCATGGAGAAAGGCCTCTCGGCAGGGCCCTGCACAATGAAAGTCATTTGTCTCAAATGCCTTGGATCGCGATCGCAGTTTGCCGCGCTGTCGCGTTCCGCGGTCAGCCAAAAGGATGGCGCCGGTCCGACGCGGTCCGGTCACAGCGATAGCTCTGCTTTCTGGACGGCGCGGTGCGACCGCCCGGCACGCGTTGCCACCGGCAACCGGCAGCGGTCTTGTGCAAATCGGGCTGGGCCTCGTTTCCGGTGGGAGGGGCGGCCGGGCCGGCCGAGCGCTCGAGGTCCGGGCGGCGCTTCAGGTCTTTCAACCCAGCGGTGAGCTGTCGCAGGTTGCCTTGACCTTGTGGCGCGCTGCGGTGGCGGCGGGGCGCGGATCATCGGCCCCCGGGCTGCGACCAAAGGTTCCAGCCTCCGCCTCCAGGCTTGCTCTATCGTGCGGCTTTGATCCGCTGCAGCCACCCAGACGATGTCCTCCGCCGCGCCTCCGTCCACCCTGACCAGCACTTGGCAGATCCTGCGAACCCGGGGTCTGCGGCGCGAAGTGCCGCTGGTCGGCATGATGGTTGTCGCTGGGCTGATCGACGGTATCGGCGTGGCGGCGCTCTTCCCGATCCTCGGCATCGTGACCAAGGGAGAAAGCCATCACCAGGGCTTGCGGCGCATTTTCGTGCAGGTTCTCGACTTCCTGCATCTGCCGATGAACCTGGCCGTCCTCTGCTGCGTCGTGCTCGCGGCGATCTGGCTCAAAGCGGGGATCAGTCTGGTTGTCGATCGTTGGCTCGGGCGGATCAGCGCCAGGGTGGCGGAGGATATGCGTCTGCGACTGTTGCAGGGGCTGACGCGCGCCCGTTGGTCCTATTTCACCACCCATCCGGTCGGACGCTTCGTCACTGCGGTGACGAGCGAAGCGAATTGGTCGGCCTTCGTGTTCCGCTCCACTCTGCGGGCGGTGGAGCAGACCATCCGAACCATCATCTATTGCGCCGTCGCTCTGCTCATGGGCTGGCGCATGGCGGCGATCGCCATCGTCATGGGCATCCTTCTTGGCTTGTCGCTGCGAACGCTGACCCGTGCCGCCCGTGCCGCCGGCCGTGCCCGCCAGGCCCTGATGCGCGCCATGTCGGAGGACTTGAACGATGTTCTGACCGGGTTCAAGCCGCTGAAAGCGATGAACCGCCACTCGGACCTGATGCGCGAACTGGTGAGGAACGCTCGCCGCATGCGTCGCGCGGTCAACGCGCTGGTGACCAACCAGGCGCTGTCCGACGAATTGCCGGATCTGGTGCAGACATATCTGCTGGCGGCCGGCATCTACCTCGCGGCAACCTTCTTCTCCGCACCGGTCGGCACCATGGTTGTGGCCGGCGTGGTGGCGATGGCGCTGATGAGCAGCATTGCCCGGGTGCGCCGCGCCTTCAGCCTGGTTGCGCGCGGCGAGGCCGCCTATTGGGCGCTGCGGCGGACGACCGAGGAGGTAGAGGCGGCGGCGGAAAGCGGCGCGCATGGCGGAGGCGCGGTGCCCAGCTTCGTCCGAGGCTGCACGCTTCGCGACGTGACTTTCAGCTATGGGCGCGGGCCGGTGCTGCGCCATGCCAGCCTTGAGATCCCGGTCGGCAAGATCACCGCCATGATCGGCCCCTCCGGTTCCGGCAAATCGACCATTGCCGATCTGCTGGCGGGCCTGTGCCAGCCGGAATCCGGCGCGGTGCTGATCGACGGTCAGGACCTGCGGGACATCGATCTCGGCCGGTGGCGCGATATGATCGGCTACGTCGCGCAGGAGATCATCCTGTTCAACGACACCATTCGCGCCAATGTGGCGTTGGACGATGAATCCGTCGGCGAAGCACGGGTGCGCGACGCCTGCCGGGCCGCCGGACTGGGCGAGGTGCTGGACGCCCTGCCGGAGGGCCTTGAAACCCGGGTGGGGGAACGCGGCCTGAAGCTCTCGGGAGGTCAGCGCCAGCGCATCGCCCTGGCCAGGGCGCTGCTGTACCGACCGAAACTGCTGATCCTCGACGAAGCAACCAGCGCGCTCGACCCGACGACGGAGGCGGAGATCTGCGCCACGATCGCGCGGCAGCCGGACCTGACCGTGTTGGCGATCACGCATCAGGCGAGCTGGGTCGATCGCGCCGACCGCGTCTATCGGGTCACCGAAGGCCGAGTCGAGCGTTGCGATCGCGCGGCGCCGGGCGTCGCAGCGGCAATTGCCGGATGATGCCGGCTGCGGGACCAATTTGGGCGTGTGTCGCGCCGGACGACCGCGTCGGCGACATCGACCAGGTGAAGGCCATCGCGGGAGCCCTCGACCCTGGATTTCTCTGCGTGGACCTGGCGCGCGAATACGACCGCTTGCGGCGCTGCGCTCAGGATCACGCGACCCGATATCCCCGCGCCATCGTGGGCATCGGGCGGAAGCGGATTGCGATGGCGGCCGAGATCCGCTCCTGGTCCGGCGGCCTGACGAAGCTCATCCACATCGGCCGCGATCGCGGCAACCTGGGGCGGCTCGATTGCCTGGTCACCACGCCGGCCTTTCCGGTCGCCGCCGGCGCCAAGGTTCTGAGCCTGCCCATCGTGCCATCGGATCGCATCCGGCAACTCCTCGCGGGGACGGAGGGTGCGGCGCGCTCTCCCTTCGCAACGCTCGCGCCGGAGGGCATCCGCGCGCCGTGGATCAACGTGTTCCTGGGCAATCCCTTGCGCGGCGATGTGGCGGTGCGCGGCCAGCGCCTGATGGCGCTGGCTGCCCAGCTCGACCGTCTCGCGCTTGCCAGCGGGCATGATCTGCTCATCAGCGGGTCGCCGCGCACGGCGCCGGAATGCTATGATCGGCTGTCGGAGGCGCTCGCCAGCCGCCATCATCTCTATCGCTGGCGCCCCGACGATCCGCGCAATCCCTTCGAGACGATGCTCCTGGGCGCGCGGGATTCCGTGGTCACCGCCGACAGCATCACCATGATCTCGCAGCTTGTCGCTGCCGGGCACCGTACGCTGATTTTCCCCTGGCGGGTGCGGAATGGCCGCCCGCCGAGTGCGCTGCGCCGGCTCTTCGCCGGGCGCTCGGGCGGGCCGATTGCGCGCGGCAAGGACGTGGACGCCCTCTGTGCCGGCCTCTACAGGGAACGCTTGGCCGCGCCGCTGGAGGGTGCCGCCGGCTTCGATGCGGTCTTTCCGCAGCCCGATCTTCAGGACCGCCTGTTTCAACGCTTGCGTGATTGCCTGCGCTGAGCGGAGCTTCACCGCGGCGCGCTGCCGCAGTCGGCAGGCGAATGCGGCGCTGTGACGCTGCCGCCCATGGCTGTGCCACCGGGCGCCTGGATTTATAGTCCGGGCATCGTCGCATGACCGGGGGAGTCCCAGATCGCCATGGCATATCTTCGCGTGCCCTTCTGCTCGCCCTACAAGCTGGTCCTGCCGCTCGTTATCCGACCGAAGCAGCCGGGCGACGCGATCCATCGGGCCTATGCCGAACATGTCTGGCGCATGCACGGGTTCAAGGCGCTGTCACTGCTGCTGCTCTACGGAATCATCTGGCCGCTTCCGTTTGCCTGGCTCTCCCTGAAGCATACGGCGCGGCTCGGCGGCGCGGTAAGACAGGCGACCGGCAAGGGCCGTCCGCGCCAGGTTGCCGAGCAGTTCTGGGTCGCCCTGCGCTATTCGATATCACCGAAGAAGTACTACGTCTTCGAGCTGTTCCGGCCGGAACGGTTTCGCAATGCCGGCCAGTACATCGCACGCTACGAATTCAAGGGCGGCCTGCACAACCTGCTGGAATCGCGGGTCGAGGCGCCGACCCGCAAGGTACTCAATGACAAGGTGGCGTTCTATCGCCATTGCCGCGCGCACGGCCTGGCGACGGTGCCGACCTTCCTGGTGGTGGAGCGGGACGGCAGCCTGATCCGTATGAGTGACTTCACGGGCCGGCTGCCGAAATGCGACCTGTTCATCAAGCCGGTGCGCGGCCGCGGCGGGCGCGGCTGCGAACGCTGGCGATGGCGCGGCGAAATCGGCTATGCCAACCAGAACGGCGTCATCCTGCCGGAACGCCAATTGCTGACTCGCCTGGCCGCAACAGCCGCGAGGGGCGCTCTTCTGGTGCAGGCGGCGCTGCAGGCGCACGACCAGTTGCGCGACTTGGCGATGGATGTTCTCACCTCCTGTCGCATCATGACGGTCAAGAACGAACACGGCGGGTTCGAGGTGACCCATGCGGTGTTCAAGTCCTCGACCAGGCCCGGGGCGATCGTCGACAACTTCCACCGCGGCGGCATCGTCTCGCGCGTCGACATCGCCAGCGGCCGGTTGGGTCCCGCGTCCGATGCCGGGGTGGGGCGGCCCTGTGTGTGGCACGAGCGGCATCCCTCGACCGACGCGTCAATCGTCGGCCGCCGGCTGCCGATGTGGGAGCAGGTGCTCGACCTGGTCCAGCGGGCCCACGCCGCCTTTCCCGACAGGGTCACCGTAGGCTGGGACGTGTCCATCACCAATGATGGCCCAGTCATCCTCGAGGGAAATGTGCAATCGGGCTGCGACATGATCCAACGGACGCATGACCTGCCTGCGGGGATTGGGCGCTTGGCCGAATGCTATGCGCATTGTGTCCGCCAAGCGCTGCAGCGCGACGTCTCCTCCGCGTTCCGGCGGCGTATGGCCAATGCGGTGCGCCGCCGGCGCGCGCGCTGGGCTGCGCGACTCGGTCTCTCCGGCCTCGCGGCGCGCCAGATACAGCAGGTGATCAGCAGCCGCATCGCCGCCGGGGAGTGGACGTCGGGCACGCATCTGCCTTGCGAACGCGATCTGAGCCGGGAATTCGGTGTTTCCGACCGTATCCTGCGCCGTTGCCTCGGCGAGCTCGCGCAGGGTGGCACGATCCAGCGCGGCACTGCTGGCTGGCATGTGACCCGATAGCCTCTGCAAGCCTGCCGCGCGCCGTTGTCGTGCGCGCCAAGTAGCGGCGCTTTCAAGCCGAAGTTCCGCCAGGGGCCGAGCCTTGCGGTTGCGTGAGGGCATCACGCGTTCCGGGCCGGGTTCCTCACGAACAATCCCCACGAACTCGCGGCGCATCACTTCACCGCCGGCCGGCTCCGGCCGCGCCGCCTGCTGCGCCGCCGCCCACGCCGCCAAGGGCGCTGTCCTTGGCCAAGTATTGCGTAAGCCGACCTCTTGGTATAAGCGGCGCTTGCCGAGCTCCCGATGCCGACCAGAAGTTGAAGCCTGTCCCAACGCCGGCTGGCTTGGCGGCAAACCTTCTCGACGACAGAGGCAAAGCGTGGGCAAAGAGAACGACGACTGGGTCTATGACGAAGCGACGGGTGAATGGCGCCCGGCGACCGAGATGGCCGCGTCCGCCAATGCCGGCCCGGTCGTGGTGCGCGACGCTTCGGGGAATGTCCTCGCCGATGGCGATACGGTCACCCTCATCAAGGACCTGAAGGTGAAGGGGACCAACCAGACCCTGAAGCAGGGCACGGTCATCAAGTCGATCCGCCTGACGGACAATGACGCGGAGATCGACTGCCGCCACGAGGGCATCAAGGGCCTCGTCTTGCGCACCGAATTCGTGCGCAAGCGTTGATACGGCGCGAGAGCGCCGGCGGAAGGCATGCGATGCGCTTGCGGCCCGCTATGGGGGCCTTTGTGAATACTCAGATGGGTGGAATGAATCGGCCGCGGCAAGACTCACCTAGATTGGCGCGGACGACGATGTAGGCTGTAATCTGGGGTTGCTCACAACGTGGTCGCCGCTGCCGGGACCTGGAACCATATTCGAATCTGACCCCAGTTTCTCCCGACTCTGACCCAAATTCTCCACCATCGAGGTCAGCCCAGAGATCACAACGGATGAAGCTGGGCGGCCCTGCGTCTACATCCCTGCTCCGGAGGCAATGCGGCCGCACGTTACGAGGCTGGTCGATGCGCAGGAGAGCCTGCGAAACGCCGAGGCGGAGGTGCGCAGCGCTGAGGACGCGCTTCGGCAGAAGGCGATCACGCTCGGCATCTATCGGGGAGGCTGGCCGCTAACCTTATAACTGACGATCAACAGACAGCAGCCGCACGCGCAAGGCGCGCAATGGCAGAGAGCCGAGCGGCTGCGCCGGTATTGATGTAATCTAGAGGGGCGTCCTGGGTCGTTTTGAGCAGACGGAGAGGGTCATGACCGAGAAGGAGAATGAACTGCTGCAGCAGATGGCCAAGTCCATCAAGGCGTTGACCGCGCAAATCGCGACCTTGTCGGCATATGTTGCGGCTACGTCGCCCGCCCTCTCGCAAGCAGAGGTAGGGCGGATTGTGAGAATGGCACAAGGCACAACAAGCCTGCGCATGGAGGGCGCGCCTGGGGTTATCGCCGAGCGAACCGTGACAGCGATCGCAAAGGGACGGGCATCACTGGAAGGCGATCGGAAGTAACGGCCATGGTTGATGACGACGACTATAGACATGACGTGGACGAACCTCGATACCGCAAGATCGAGGACATGAAGCCGAACGAGCTTCGTAACGCCTTGCTCAAGTTGGAGCTCCTTGGAGACGACCTGTATCTTCGTTTGCAGGCGGTGAACCTCGGGCTGGTCGATGACTTCATGAACCAGCTCGAACACGATTTGCGCAGCAAGATGTTCGACGATGACAAGCCACTCGAGCTTATGGCGCTGGTCTCCGCTTTGTCCCAGATGTGGATATTCTCGGCCTATGAACTGATGCGCACTTGGTGCAAGCGTGCCGAGAAGATGATCACCTGGGCCGAGAATGGCGGGCTCAAAGTCAAGTTGGACGTCCTCGAACAGCACGAGGGATATCAGCACCACGGAAAACTACATCGCGCGGCGCAGATCAAGCGAGTGCTGAGCGACCCGGCGATCATCGAACGCGTCAAAGTCGATCTCAAGCGCACGAAGATGGCCTTCATGCGAGTTGAAGCGCTGCGCATGATTTTGGCCAAGCACGAGATTGCGAAGAAGCCCAATTCAGTTGCGCTGGCTCCCGGCTATGCACGCATCGACGACAATTCCGGCTCGATGAACTATGAGCTAGAGAACGGTCAATACAGCATGGGCTATGTCAGCCGCCGAGACATCGCCGACGACATCAGAGCGTTCTTGAGCAACGAGGTTCCATCCGACGAGGACCTCAAGGGTTTTGAAGCCTACATGCGGGGGCCAAGGAAGCTCGAATTGTGAGGTGCGACGGAGATGCCCGGTGGCCAATCCATGACAACCGGCGCACATTCCGGCGATCAGACCTTTGGGCATCTTGCGCCCGGCCCCCGGACTGGTCTATCGAACGCGGGGGAAGGGCGCGCGACTCGGGGACTGGAGACAGGGCGCGCCGCAAAGGGTCTGCTGTGACAGAGTTGCCGCCGTTCGATCCGCGAAGCATCGCAAATCTGATGCTCGATGAGGCATCGGATGCTGGAGTGCAGCTAACGCATATTGCAGTGCAAAAGCTGCTCTACTTCGCGCACGCGCTGTTCCTGATAGAGAAGAAGCGACCCCTCGTGACGGGCCATTTTGAGGCTTGGCAATACGGCCCGGTGCACCCGGCAGTCTTCCAGGCATTTCGCGGAAGTGGCCGAAAACCGCTGACGAAGAGAGCGGAGAACCGCGACCCGATAACCGGCGTGACCGAAGTTGTGCCGGCGACGACGTCGGCGCTGGCCCGAAATGTCGTGCGCAAGATCATCTCGCAGTACGGCTCCATGAACCCCGGCAGACTGGTCGAAATTTCTCATGCCAAGGGTGCGCCGTGGGATATTGTGGTGAACAAAGCGAAAACATCCGTGGCATTGGGGATGCGAATCTCTGATAATCTCATCATCGACCGATTCCGGTTCCACAAGGTATCCGTGGACGAAGATCCACGGGTCGGAGAGATGTATGACGAAGACGCCCCAATTGCCCGTCACGGATTTGGCTGAGACCTGCACGCAGCCAGAAGAGCTCCAGTGGACCTACCTTCGCCGCCTTGCCCGCGCCCGCCCGAAGGGCAGCTACCTTCCCACCCGCAAGTTCTCCTCTGACATCATGAACGTCCAGGACCCGATGTTCGGGGAAGGACCTGCGACGCCCTGGTCAAAGATCGAGCCTCTCGTCCGTGGAGAATGCTGGAACGAGTACATCTTGCAGGCGAACCTCGCCGCCGCGAGGGCGATCCACAACCACGTCTTGCGCCATCGCATCACAGGCCGCTTGATGAGCGACGTGCTCCCCTTCCAACTCGGCATCATGGGATTTGTCACGCGCTTCTGGGAGCCGACTGCTCTGGTTGAGGACGGCGAGTTAAGCTTGGTCTTTCTCGATCTGCGCCGGAAGTTCGGGCTGACGTCTGCCGGACGGAACATCGTGCACTCCGTCATGAACGAGCACATTCGGAAGACCTATCAACCATACGGGAAGGCGCACATGCGCGTCTTCCAGCTCACCGACACCGAGGAGCGCGAGGTTGTGGTGTTTGATTCGCGCGCCGAAGCGTTGCCGTTGCTGTCGTACGACGAACTGCAACAGCGGATTGATCTCACCTACTCGATCTGGATGAAGGTCCTCGCTGAGCGCGCCGAGTATGATCGGGCGCAGGACGACGGCGGGCCGCTGTTCGGCGGCAAGTCCGCGTAAACCGGCTCGGGGGTTTTCCGGGAGTTTTCGTGTTCGTCGCCGTCGCTGGCCTTCGGGCCAGCGTTGCGCGATTTCGATGTGATTTGAGTCGGTTAGTTTGGAGCGGGCGAAGGGATTCGAACCCTCGACCCCAACCTTGGCAAGGTGCCCGACACGCTTTCGCCATCCCATCCACCATCACGCTATGATTCGATATTGCACGATAAATCACATAGTTACTGCGCTCCAAATCCGCCGAACCTATCCGGTAGGTGACCGCCGACTCGCTTCGAAGTGCTTGGAATCGGCATCGATAGAGGGTATATTGAGGTGATTCTAAGCAAAAATTCGACAAGGTGTTGATATGGCGACGGAAAAGATCACGAAGCGGATCGTGGATGCGCTCAAGGCTCCGAAACCTTCCAGAGATGGGGTCAAGGTTCGGGAGCATTTCGTGTGGGATCGCGAGCTGCGCGGGTTCGGCGTGCAGGTCATGCCGTCGGGCCTCAAGAGCTTCGTCATCCAGTATCGCACGCCGGAAGGGAGGAACCGGAGGGCCGTCATCGGGCGATATGGGCTAATGACGGTCGAAGAAGCTCGCAAGCTCGCCCATGAGAAGCTGGTAGCGGTCTCCAAGGGTGTCGATCCGGTCGCCGAGGAAGCCAAGGCAGCGGGCCTGCTCACCGTCGCCGAAGTCTGCGACTGGTATCTGGCTGAGGCGGAAGCCGGGCGGATCCTCGGCCGCCGTCGGCGGCCGATCAAGCCGTCCACGCTGGCGATGGACCGCAGCCGCATCGAGGCACACATCAAGCCGCTCCTTGGTCGCCGCCAAGTCGCATCCCTCAAGCTTGGCGACGTCGAAGGTGCGCAGGCGGACATTGCGGCCGGCAAGACCTCGAAGCCTCGCGCGGGCAGCCGCGGCGGCGCCACCACCGGCGGCGAAGGCGTGGCCGCGCGGACCATGTCGACGCTGCATTCCATTTTTGAGCATGCGGTTCGCCTCGGGAAGATCGAAGCCAATCCCGCGAAGGGTGTGCGCAGGCTCGCCAGCGCACCGCGCGAGCGCCGGCTCAGCCGGAGCGAGATCGAACGGCTGGGCAAGACGCTGCGGGCGACCGCGGAGGAAGGCGAACATCCGACCGGCCTCGCCGCCATTCGCTTCCTCCTCCTGACCGGCTTCCGGCGCATGGAAGCGCTCGGGCTGCAGCGC
Source organism: Dongiaceae bacterium (assembly GCA_039808885.1). Lineage (GTDB taxonomy): Bacteria > Pseudomonadota > Alphaproteobacteria > Dongiales > Dongiaceae > Dongia_A. The sequence continues at coordinate 74,283 of JBDHTX010000009.1, forward strand.
ACCTGGCTGGACGAAGAAGAATGCGCCATCCGCTTTCCGGATACCAAAAGCGGCGCGCAGATTCGTGTGATCGGCCAGGCCGCCATCGATCTGCTTCTCGATCAGCCCAAAACCAAGTCCCCGTTCTTCTTTCCGGCCGATTGGGGCGAAGGGCATTTCATCGGCGTGGTGCGTGTTCTCGATCGCGTCTGTCAGAAGGCCGGGCTGGCGGACATCACCCCGCATACGTTGCGCCACACCTTTGCGAGCCTTGCGGGCGATCTCGGCTTCTCCGAGCTGACGATCGCGGCGCTGCTCGGCCATTCCGCCAGGGGCGTCACGCAGCGCTATGTCCACATCGACGAAGCGCTCAGGATGACGGCTGACCGGGTGGCCGACGAAATGGCCGACCTGCTCGATGGGCGGGCGAGGCCAACGCGCTCCCGTTCCTCTCGCCGTGATCGGTCCGAGCGGAAGCTGGAAGCGACCGGGGTGTGAGTGTCCGAAGTTTGCGACAAACTTCGGACACTGGCATTTGCGCGCTTTGTCCGAAAAATGTAGCAATCTTCGGACATAGGCTTGCGTCTGTCCGAAAAATGTATCATATTTCGGACATGGTAACCTTAGCGCGTGAAACCGACCTTCGCTCCCGGCTTATCGCCCGGATCGCCTCCAGCCCGAACGAGGTCTGGACGCCCGGCGATTTCGCCGATCTTGGCAGCCGCGCCGCCGTCGATAAGACCCTGCAGCGCCTCGCCACTGCAGGCGATCTGCGCCGTATCGACCGCGGTCTCTACGACCAGCCCCGCAAAAATGAGCTGACCGGCCGCCCCACCGTACCGGATTATCGTGCCGTCATCCGTGCCGTCACCCGCCGCGACCAGGCGCGCGCCGTGGTGGACGGTATGACCGCCGCCAACGACCTCGGCCTCACTACCGCCGTCCCGGCGCGCATCGAGGTGCTGGTCGACGCGCGTCTGAAACCGATCAAGCTCGGCAGCCAGGAGATCCATTTCAAGTTCGCCGCACCCAGCCGCCTCTATTGGGCCGGCCGGCCGGCGATGCGCGTCGTCCAGGCGCTGCACTGGATGCAGGACATGCTCACGCAGGATGAGGAGCGCGCCCGCGTCCAGGCCGCACTGCGCCGCCTTTTCGCCGACCCGCAGCACGGTCAGGCGATCCGCGACGATCTGCGCGCCGGTCTCTCCGCGCTTCCGATCTGGATGCAGGAGTTCTTGCGAGGCCTGCTCAGCGCAACCGATGCGGACGAGGGTCAGCCATGACCAGCTCCGCATACAGGCAGGTCATCGCCGCGCCGCCGGGTGATCGGCTCGACCTATTTCTCACCACCGCCAATCGGCTCGGCACGCCGATCGGCAATGTGGAGAAGGATTTCTGGGTCTGCTGGACGCTGAATGCGCTCTATCACGAACGGCCAGCCGGCGGACCACGCCTACTGTTCAAGGGCGGCACCTCGTTATCGAAAGCCCATGGCCTGATCGAGCGCTTTTCTGAGGACATCGACGTCACCGTCTTCCGCGACGACCTCAATGAGGCCGCTTCGGTCGAGGAACTGGAGGCTCTGTCGAACAAGAAGCGTCGCGCCAGGCTCGATGCGATCCGGGACGCGTGCCGTGCCTACATTACAGGCCCGCTCCACGAATTTCTCAGCGCGCAGCTCGCCGAGACCACCAATGGCGCCGGGCGCGTCGAGATCGACAAAGCCGATCCCGATGGCCAGACGTTGCTCGTCTGGTATCCCGAGGTCGAGCCACGCGACGGAACCTATGTGCGGCCGGCCGTGCGGATCGAATCCGGCGCAAAGTCGGCTCTCGACCCCAACCGCCCCGTCACGATCCATCCGTACATCAGCGAGGAAGCAGCAGGGCTCGACCTGGCGATCGGCGACGTGACCACCATCGAGGCAACGCGCACCTTCTGGGACAAGGTGGTGATCGCGCATGGCCTGCGCCGCTGGTACGAGCGGCGCGGCATTCTCCGGCAGGAAGGACAGCGCGTGTCGCGACACTACTACGACCTGCACTGCCTGCTTGGTTCGGAGGTCGGAAAAACGGCGCTTGCAGATCGCGATCTTGGCGCCGATTGCGTGCGCCACGCGCGCATGTTCTTCGACCGCCCCGACTATGATCTCGCTTCGGCTGTCCCCGGTTCATTCGCGATCGCGCCGGTCGGCGAGATGGTTGACGCGCTCAGGCGCGACTATGCCAACACTACTGCAATGATCTTCGGCGCAGCTCCGGATTTTGCAACGATTCTGGCTTCGGCCGAAGAACTCGAACGGATCACAAATTCGGAACATCAGACGCCTAACTAGACCAAGGAAAATGGACTAGGGTCACCCAGATGCAATAGCCGAATTGACGGAACCCGTGCCCCATACTTTCACCACGCTTCGCCATCCTGTCGAAAAACTACTTGAGGCCGAGCATTTTCTCGCGCGTCTGAACCAATCGGATGGGCTGGAATTTCAGTTCGAACTGAACGCCTTCCTATCCGCCAGCCGCAGCGTGACCTTCGTTCTTCAGAAGGCCTTGGCGGATGCGCCCGGCTTTGCCGTCTGGTACGAACAGCAACAGGCGCGCATGAAGGCTGATGCCGCTATGCGCTTTTTCCTAGAGTTGCGGAATATTTCGCAGAAGCAAGGACCGGTTTCCTTCGTAGGCGGCTCCCTTCCGGGCGGTGGTTGGACCTATCGCTTCGTGGGCGAGCCGCGCGAAGTGCCAGAGGAACTGACGGGCCGAGACATCGCCGCATGTTGCGCGGCACATCTGGTGAAGCTGGCGAGCCTGCTTCTCGAGTGCTTTCGCACCTTCCCCTTTCATTCCTGTCCCGGCCGCGCCTTCACTGAAGAAGGCATGGCAGCGCTGGGATATAGCTGGCGAGATGTCGAAGCCGCAATCGGGCTGCCGCCGGGCTACACGGATGCGGGCGATTTCTCAGCCGCCGAAAAGCTGCGCATTCTGCGCCGCGAGATTAAACCGCTGGATACGGTGTCGATTGAGCGCATCGCCGAGAACGATCTTCGCGCGAATGGCGCGCGGCTTCAGTTCCCCGTCACCAGCGGCACCGATCTGGTGGACGATATGGCTGCGACGATGGTGCCAAGCGGTGCCGAAAGCGGGCATCCCCGCGATGTGTTCCTGGGCGCCATCTTGAAGCGCATCAGAGATATGGAGTCGCCGTAGTGATCGGCGACCTCCGCTTATCCTCTTCGACGATCCGCTGACTACCTCGTCCCTGATCGCTGTACCCAGTCGGCCAGCAACGGCATTGCCGCAGCAAGAGCCCTCGCAAACCAGACTAGATACGATCTAATCCTACCAAACGAGCTTTATTTCGGTTTACTCCCGCTCAGTTGGATGAGATACTCGCGCCCTGAATCAAGCTGGCTGCTGAAAGGCCGCGCCATGTCCGACCGCTGGGTCTCCGTAGAGGAGATCGCTGAATATCTCGGTGTCAGCAAAGACACGGTCTACGGCTGGATCGCCAAGAAAGACATGCCAGCCCACAAGGTCGGTAGACTTTGGAAGTTCAAGACCGATGAAATTGATGACTGGGTCAGGACCGGAAAGGCATCGGACGATTATAAGGAAAATGAAGCGGCTGGGCTGATTTCACAGACGGGGAAGCATGCAGGGGGGAAAAAAGAGGATGAATGATATTGCATGCGTCGACCTTTTCTGTGGAGCCGGAGGACTCACACACGGCCTGATATCGGAAGGCATCAGGGTCGTCGCTGGCATAGACGTCGACGAAGCATGTCGTCACCCGTTCGAAGCCAACAACGCAGCGCGTTTCATCAAGGAAGACGTGGGGCGTATCTCTCCAAAGCGTATCAACGAGTTGTTCGGCGATGCCGATATCCGGGTTTTAGCCGGGTGCGCACCCTGCCAGCCGTTCTCGACATATGCCCAGCGTTACGACGTGGTCGGAAGCCCCCGATGGGGGCTGCTCTACCAGTTCGGCCGACTGATCAAAGGGACGCGCCCCGATCTGGTCACGATGGAGAATGTTCCGTCGGTTGCCAAGCACGCGGTGTTCGACGACTTCGTCGAGACGCTTCAGAAAATGGGGTACCACGTTCACCAGGATGTGGTTGATTGCTCCCTCTACGGACTGCCGCAAAATCGGCGGCGCATGGTGTTGCTTGCCTCCCGCCTCGGCCACATCGAACTGGTCGCCCCAACACATGATCGACCAACGACCGTTCGCGAAGCGATCGGCAAGCTCGCCCCCATCACCCAAGGCGGGGCCCACCCGAAGGACCCATTGCACGCGGCATCCAAGCTCTCCGAGCTGAACCTCAAGAGAATTCGTGCGTCTCGCCCCGGTGGCACGTGGCGGGACTGGCCGAAGCATCTCGTCGCCGACTGCCATCGTCGCGAGACTGGCCAAACCTATCCGGGCGTCTATGGCCGGATGCATTGGGACGAACCCGCTCCGACCCTGACGACCCAGTTCTACGGCTTCGGGAACGGCCGGTTCGGACACCCCGAACAGGATCGCGCCGTCTCGCTGCGAGAAGGGGCGATCCTTCAAGGATTCCCCAAGTCCTATTCCTTCATCCCGAAGGGAGCCCCCGTTCATTTCAAGGCTTTGGGCAGGATGATCGGTAACGCGGTGCCGGTCACTCTAGGGGAGGTGATCGGCCAAAGCATAGTGTCACACCTAGCGGGCGAGGCGGCGAGGACGAAAGGCAAGACGAAGGGAGGCGTCGCAAATGTCGCGCGTAAGTCCCTCGTCGCATGAAGCAAGCCATCGGATGGCGCGCGTGCGGCAGAAGGGCACGCGAGCGGAGCTCGACCTTCGCAAAATTCTGCATGCCAGAGGCCTACGTTATCGCCTCCACGTGCCGCTGCTGACCAAGCCCAGACGCGTTGCCGATATCGTCTTCCCCAGTGCACGGATAGCCGTCTTCGTCGACGGCTGCTTCTGGCACGGCTGTCCCGAGCACGCCTCCTGGCCGAAGAGCAATGCCGATTTCTGGCGCGAAAAGATCGAAACCAATCGCTCCAGGGATGCTGATACCGACCAGCGGCTGGAAGCGCTTGGTTGGGAGATCGTTCGGATCTGGGAACACGAAGACGCCAACGACGCCGCGAACCGGATCGCTGAGCTCGTCGAGACGCGTAAGAAGAATAGGACCGACCTATGTCGATGACCGTAGAAGAAGTCGCAGCAAAGGTCGCCCATAATACCGCCCCCGAACCTGGACAGTTGGTTGAGGCACGGCGTCGCCAGTGGATCGTTTCAGAGGTGGATGGCGGCTCCGTTGCTCCAGGTCTCCCGAAGCGACACCTCGTCCGTCTTGCATCGATCGATGAGGACGCGCTCGGAGAGGAAATTGAGGTTCTGTGGGAGCTCGAACCGGGCGCTCACGTCATTGAGCGCGCCGGACTGCCTCGAGTCACCGGCTTGGACGATCCCGCGACGTTGCAAGCCTTTCTTGATGCCGTTCGTTGGGGCGCCGCTACTAACGCCGACCGAGGCTATCTGCAGGCACCTTTCCGCAGTGGCGTCAGCATCGAGGACTTCCAGCTCGATCCTCTGGTGCGCGCCATCGACATGGCTCGTACTAGCTTGCTGATCGCGGATGACGTCGGCTTGGGCAAGACCATCGAGGCTGGCCTCGTCGTTCAAGAAATGCTTCTTCGACACCGCGCCCGTACCGTTCTGGTGCTTTGCCCGGCATCCTTGCTGGAGAAGTGGCGCATCGAGATGCAGGAGAAGTTCGGGCTCGAGTTCCGGATCGTCGATACCGAATACGTGAAGCGTCTGCGCCGCGAGCGAGGACTGCACGCCAATCCGTGGACATCGTTTCCTCGTCTCATAACTTCGATGGACTGGGCCAAGCAGGGCGAAGGGCTGCGCCTCCTGCGCGACGCGCTGCCGCCGCACGTCAGCCATCCCCGCAAGTTCGATCTGCTAATAATCGATGAGGCGCACAACGTCGCGCCGACCGTCGGGCGTTACGCCGTCGAAAGCCTCAGGACACGACTGGTGCGTCTGGTCGCGCCCCATTTCCAGCACAAGCTATTTCTCACGGCGACGCCACACGACGGCTATACGGAGTCGTTCACGGCGTTGCTCGAGCTCCTCGACGACCAGCGGTTCGCGAGAAATGTCATGCCGAGTGAGCCTCAGCTCGCCCGGGTGATGGTGCGACGTCTGAAAAGCGATCTCGTCGATGCGAAGGGCAACCGCATCTATCCCGAGCGGCGTCTCGAAGCTCTTCCGATCGAGTATGCGGATGACGAGAGGAAGGTCCGACTCCTCCTTGATGCATATATCGCGAGCCGCGAAGGCGGAGCGGACGGTGGCCGCGCCGTCGATCACTTCGTGCACCAGTTGCTGCGCAAGCGCCTGTCATCGTCACCTGCAGCCTTCGCAGCGACACTGGAGCGGCATATCGCGACGATCGAAGGTCGGGCGGCTAGCGATCGCAGCCAGAAGAAATTCGATGACCGCATCCTTCGGCGGGCGATAGCGAAGACCGAAGAAGACTACGCAGACGATGCCCAGCGGGACGCCGCCGAGGCTGAAGCGATCGAGGAAGCGAGCAAGCATGTCCGGCCGCCGACTGACGAAGAACGCCGGATGCTGGACCGATTGCGGTCCTGGGCCCAACAGGCGGCTCGTCGGACCGATGCCAAGGCCACTGCCGTGCTGGGTTGGCTGACCAGTCACCTGAAAGACGGTGACAGGTGGACGAATGAGCGGGTGATCCTGTTCACGGAGTATCGCGCCACTCAGCAATGGATGCAGGAGATCCTCGCATCCCACGGCTTCGGGGGCGAGCGATTGGCTCTCATCTATGGCGGCATGGACCCGAAAGAACGCGAGGGCGTGAAAGCCGCGTTCCAGGCCAACCCTTCGGAATCCCCGGTGAGGATACTGCTGGCGACCGATGCCGCCTCCGAGGGCATCGATCTCCAGAACCACTGTCATCTGATGATCCATCTCGAAATTCCGTACAACCCGAATGTGATGGAACAGCGGAACGGGCGCATCGACCGTCATGGTCAACGCGCGAGTGAGGTCGTCATTTGGCATCCGGTGGATGCTGAAGGAGGCCACGGTGACGATATCCTCCGTGCGCTTCGCAAATTGGATGCGATGCGCGCCGACATGGGGAGCGTGAACCCCGTCATCGCGCCTCAACTGCCCGACCTGCTCGAGGGGCGCCGCCGTGATCTCGACACGAGACAAGCCGAAGCCCGAATGGAGAAATCTCGCCGCTTCGTGAAGGCGGAGCGCGACCTTCGCGAACGTGTGGCCAAACTCCATGAGCGGCTGAACGAGACCCGCCACGAACAGAGCCTCGTGCCCGACCACATCGAGCGGGCGGTACGCACCGCGTTGCGTCTAGCAGACAAACCCGACTTGGAGCCCGTTTCTCTGGCCGGTGCACCAGATGGCACGGTTTTCCGAATGCCGCCGCTCTCGGGTTCCTGGTCCCGATGCCTTGAGGGTCTAGAACACCCCTACACGCAGAAGGTCCGCCCGATCACCTTCGACCACGAGGTCGCCAAGGGCCGTGACGACGTCGTCCTCGTCCACCTGAACCACCGGCTTGTCCAAATGAGTCTGCGGCTCCTGCGCGCGGAGATCTGGGCCCGTGACGACGTGAAGAAGCTTCACCGCGTGACCGTCCGGTCGCTTCCGGATGGGCGGATCGAGGGACCGGCCGTGGTGGTGATGTCGCGGCTCGTCGTGACCGGCGGGAACCATCATCGTCTGCACGAGGAGCTCACGGAGGCTGGCGGTTATCTGCGCGATGCCGGTTTCCGGCGGGAGGAACGGGTCACGGAGGTCCGACGATGGCTGGAGGAGTCGCACCCCGCGGCCCTGTCGGATGCGACGTTCGACGCATTGAGGACGCGCTTCGACAAACAGCGTGATTCCGTTCTGGCAGCCGTCGAGGCACGCTCGAAAGACCGGCTACGCTTCCTCGTGAACACGATCGAGACCCGGAAACGCAAGGAGGCCGAGGACATCCGCCAAGTCCTGGACGATCTCGAACGAGCGCTGAAGACCGAGATCGCGGCGGAACAGCAACCCGTGCAGCTCTCTCTTTTCTCCGAGGACGAACGCACTCAGCTCAAGCGTGACCGAGCGGCCCTCGAAGCACGCCTGGCCCGGATCCCGAAGGAGCGCGAGCAAGAGCTACGCGCGATCGAGGAACGGCACTCCAATGCCGTCGAGCATACCTTCCCCGTGGCCGTGGTGCTGCTGGTTCCGAACTCCCTCGCGACGGAGAAGCGCGGATGAGCAACGATCACGAGTGGCTGAACCTCATCGAAGTCTCTGGGCCCTTTCTGGCGGTGCCCGTGCTGCGGGATGTCTTCCCGCAAGGCCTCGAAGCTCTGCCTTCCGGGCGGCCTCAGCGGCTTCGTCGGACCTATGAGGAATGGCGCGATGCCGTCGACATGGACGACCTCGACCTTCCAGCGCTGCACGCGGCCTGGATCGACGACGTGCTGGTCACCGCGCTGGAAATGGATGAGACGGTGCTGCGCAGGGGCGCGAGACTGCCTGAGAAGCTGACTGTCTCGATGCCCGAACACGGAGTCACGGTCGCGCCCGATCTGGCGGTCGTAAATCCAACGAACTCCGACGAACCGCTTCTGCTCATCCACGTCTACGAGCCCGACACCGATCTGGACGCGACGCGCCGTTTCGATGGCCTCGCGATAACCCCGGCCGACCGGATGGTCGCTCTGCTCCGGGCGACGGGATGTCCCACTGGCATCGTCACCAATGGCGAGCGCTGGATGCTCGTCCACGCGCCCGTCGGCGCCGTGGCAGGCTTCGCGAGCTGGTATGCGCGGCTCTGGGGCCAGGAACCGGAAACGCTGCGCGCCTTCTTCAGCCTTCTGGGCGTCCGCCGTTTCTTCGGGCCCGAAGAGGGCAAGCTGCCGGCGCTCTATGAGCGGTCCCTGAAGCACCAAGACGACGTGACCGAGGCGCTCGGGGAACAGGTCCGACGCGCCGTCGAAGTGCTCGTTCAGGCACTCGACCGCGCCGATCAGGATCGCAATCGCGAACTCCTGCGCGACGTCGATCCGCGAGAGCTCTACGAGGCCGGTCTGACGGTCATGATGCGGCTCGTCTTCCTGCTATCGGCCGAGGAACGTGCCCTGCTCCTACTCGGCGATCCCCGCTACGACTCCTTCTACGCCATCTCCAGCCTGCGGATGCAGCTGCGTGCGGATTCCGAAGAGATCCTCGAGCGTCGCCGGTCCGCCTGGTCGCGGCTGCTCGCCCTGTTTCGTGGCGTGTATGGCGGTATCGATCATCCGACGCTGCGCCTTCCAGCGCTCGGTGGTTCGCTGTTCGACCCGGATCGATATCCGTTCCTCGAAGGGCGAAAGAAGGGCACGAGCTGGCGCAGTGATCCGGCTGAACCGCTGCCGATCGACGACCGCACCGTTCTACTGCTGTTGGAAGCGATCCAGACCTTCGAAGGCCGCACGTTGTCTTACCGCGCGCTCGACGTGGAGCAGATCGGGCACGTTTATGAGGGTCTCCTCGAACGCACGGTGAAGCGTGTCGACGACGTAACGCTGGAACTCGACAGCGGCGCGAAGGCCAAGAGCCCGCGCGTGACGCTCGGCGAGATCGAGTCGGCGCGTCTGGATGGCGCGGTGAGGGTCGCTGAACTCTTGAAGGAGCGCAGCGATCGTTCGGAGTCCGCCATTCGTAACGCGCTCGAGCGGGCGAGCGACGATCGTCTCGCCGCGCGACTGCTCACCGTCTGCCGCGGTGACATCGGTCTGCGCGATCGAATTTTACCCTACGCCCCCCTCCTGCGGACCGACCCCTGGGGCTATCCGCTCGTCCACCACAAGGGCGCCTTCGTTGTCGTGCTCGGCGCCGACCGGCGCGAGAGCGGCACGCACTACACGCCCAAAAGTCTCACCGAGAAGATCGTCGAAGAGACGCTGACGCCCGTCGCCTATCGCGGTCCGGCCGAGGGCAAGGCGCCCGAGGACTGGGAGCTGAAGAGCGCCGAAGAGTTGCTCGACCTGAAGATCTGCGATCCTGCCATGGGGTCCGGAGCCTTCCTCGTGCAGGCGTGCCGATGGCTCTCGGATCGGTTGGTCGAGGCCTGGTCGGCAACGGAGGCCAGCGGCAAGCAGATCGACAGCGAAGGACGCATCGTCGAAGACGCCACCGCTGAGGGCTTCGATCCCCTGTCGCAAGACGCAGAGGAACGCGCGATTGTCGCCCGTCGCCTCGTGGCGGAGCGGTGCCTCTATGGCGTGGACAAGAACCCGCTCGCCGTGGAGCTGGCCAAGCTGTCGCTCTGGCTCACCACCATGTCGAAGGGGCGGCCCTTCGGCTTCCTGGACCATAACCTGCGCAGCGGTGACAGCCTGCTCGGGATCCACGATCTTGATCAGCTGATCGAACTCGACATGAACCCAAAGGGTAAGGCCCAGCTGCAGCTGTTTGGTAGAACCATCAAGTCCGCCATCAATAATGCACTCGATCTTCGCACGCGTTTGCAGGACATCCCGATACGTGACATCAAAGATGTCGAGCAGAAGGCCACCCTCGACTCCGAAGCGAACACATCTATATTTAAGCCGCGGCTCTTAGGCGATGTACTGACTGCCGTCTATGTGCGATCCGGAAGCTCAAATCCAGGTTCAGCGCTACTTTCGGTTATTGGATCATTTGCCGATGATCTTGCATCAAAAGAGGTCACGGATCGGAAAGGCGCTGCACATATCATCGCCCCTGCGCTCCTTCAAGCTTTGAATGACTCTATCCACATCAGGCCATTTCATTGGCCAGTAGAGTACCCGGAGATTTTTCGACACGATCGTGGCGGCTTTGATTGCATAATTGGAAATCCACCATATGCTTTTGGCGAATACAGGCCAGATTTACCCAGAAATCTCTTCTCTTCAATCAAAGGTCAGTGGGACCTCTGTTGGATATTTATCGAGCGCGCGACGCAACTTTTGCGAAGGGAGAATGCTTCTTTGGGGTACGTACTACCTGACTCGATACTCGCGCGGGAGGAGCCACGGACCGTACGGAAGATCGCAGAAGCTGCTTTTGTAAGTCTAGCGATACGGCACGTTGGATCGGCCTTCCAGGCCGGTGTCAGTGTTTTCTCTCTGGTTGCGTTCAGACCTCCATTTGAACCATCGAGGTTGATGTATATTTCGTCCGAGAGGCACTCATCTGAAATTCCACTTGCAAGCCACATTCCTGGAGATGCTTGGAATCTTGCACAGCGCAGCGGCTCCTCAGACCACGATTGGGCGACGCTGAGCGAGTACGTTGATATCAGTCGGGGCGAGGAGGCAGGGAAGAAGGATCTAAAGAGGGCTTCTGAGCCTGCAATTGCATCAGATGTCCCGGTTGTTGCTGGAGCGGGCGTGGATGAGTTGCTGCGCCAGCCTTCAGCTACTCATCTAATGGATAGGAGACTGATTAAGAAGAAGACTTCGATATATCGGTCACCAAAGATTATCGCCGTCAAGACCGGGCAGCAAATAAGAGCGGGGATCGACCGATTGTCATTGATCACGCTTCAATCTGCCTACAACATTCGCTTGAAAGATAAATGCGATCACATATCAATTGAATTTGTCTGCGCTCTCATTGTGTCTCGCGCAGCAAACTCCAGATATATTCTTCCCATCACTCAGGGCAAGAAATTGTTTCCGCAAATCACTCAGGGCATGATTGGGAACATCCGTGTCCCACCTGTCCCTGCCCACATGATAGACAAAATCTCGAGCTTGGTCGCCCGCTACGAAGAGACTGGCGACGACGCGGCAAAGGAAACGATTGAGACTCTTATTGAGGAACTCTATGCGCGAGCCGAAGAGGATGAGTGAATTGCCCGTCATTGCGCAGCGACAATCTTGGATCATCCGCGGGGAACTCACCCCCACCAGATATGCTGTCCGGATCGGACTTGGCCCAACCGACGAAAGTGCTGTCGCCCCCGGTGATTGGGCGGTCGTTGTGGGATCCGATGATTCCGTGAGGATCGTCGGCCGACTTCTGCGCATCCGGTCGGATAGCGATGTTCGGACCATCTATTTCGACCAGTTTCAGGCCGTGGAACCGGCAGTCACACTGACCGCGCTCGGCCTGACGGCGCCGAGCGCACCGGCAACACGGCTGCCGTGGGGTGATTTCCTGCGCGTCCTTCCGCTGCTCGGCGCGGCCTCACCCGACGCGGTGCCGCTGATCCAGGACGTGATCTACGTTCGCGATCTTCTCGAGCTTTCTGTGCGGGACGACCTGCTCGGCCCCGCGGAAGGGCCACACGAGTTGATCAAGGACATGAGCGTCCGCGATCGTTACCTCGTCGGCAAGTTGGCGCCCCGACGGCCGGATGAGGACCAAGCGGCCCGGGTCGAACCGGCCTCGGCAGCCGAGGAGGCTGGCGACCTCGAGGATGAGCGGGCGGCGCCGCTCCATGAACCCGGCGCCGAGTTCGCCAGTGCATCGGGCCGGGTGGAGCCCGAAGACGACGCGCTCGACGAGATCGACACGACGAACAACCAGTCGCTGGTTCCCTCCAGCATGGGTCTCACCTTCTGTGTGGCGCCCGATGTCGGGAAGCTGGCCGTCGATGCACGGTGGGGACGGTACGAGCGTGTCCCGAATGATGAGCACGACATCGTCAAGACGCGAAAGAACCGCCAAACCGGTCACGAGGAGCAGGTGAAGGTCAGGGTCTGGCAGCGCATTCCGTGTGGTGGCGTCGTCACGGTTCCGCTCGTCGACGGGCCGATCAAGCCGTCCACTCCCGATCCCGATCAACCGGATGTCCGCCTGCAGGGGACGGTTCGGACGAACAACAAGGGGGAGCGCCTCGTCACCCTGTTCCTCGTGAACGGGCAGCTGGAGCCCGACGAAAACAAGGATCGCGCCTGGCTGTTCCAGCCGGAGATTACCGTCGAGGCCCCCGAAGATCACGGGGACAGGTCGGTTTTTCGGCGTCGCCCCTCCAACGAAGTGGTCGTCGACGACCCGGAACGCGACCGTCTCGCGCTCATCTATCGCAACAGGCTGGAGTTCGCGGTCGGACACGGGGTGTCCGTTCACGCCGATACGACGCCCGAGGACCCTACGAAGGCCCATCGCGTCAGAACAGAGATCATCCCGCGTTACGAAGTCGCCGTCACCGAAACGCCGGGCCTCGATCCCAGGGACCGTCCTGCCATGCGGCGCATGGTCGACGAGGGCTGGCTCGACATGAAGCGGCTGGCGGAGATGGCGCCGGATGCGCTGCGCGACGCCCTTTCGTGCCTCGTCGACGATTACGCCGTTTGGATCGGCGAACAGAAAACCCGGCTGGGGTCGGAGATCACCGGCTTCGATGATCCGGGCAAGGACGTCATTCAGCGCTGCGAGGAGATCCTGCGCCGCCTCCGAGAGGGCATGGACACTCTCTTCGCCGACCCGAAAGCGATGGAGGCGTTCCGCTTTGCCAACCGGTCCATGGCGATGCAGCGTGTCCGAAGCATCTACGCTCTGAAGCGCAGACGGAACGAAGCCGTCGACGTGACCACTTTGGACGTGCCGAAGAACAGATCGTGGCGCCCGTTCCAGCTGGCGTTCCTGCTCCTGTCGATCCCGTCGCTCGCTGATCCGATTCACCCGGACCGGACGAAGCCGGTCGAGGCGTTCGCCGATCTCCTCTGGTTCCCGACGGGTGGTGGCAAGACCGAGGCCTATCTCGGTGTGGCGGCCTTCGCCATGGCCATGCGCCGACTGAAGAATGATCTCGGCGGCCTCGACGCATCACGCGGTCTCGCCGTCATCATGCGCTACACACTGCGACTGCTAACTCTGCAGCAGTTCCAGAGGGCGACGACGCTGCTCTGCGCGATGGAGGTCATCCGTCGTGCAGACGACAAGACCTGGGGCAAGGAACCTTTCACGCTCGGTCTCTGGGTCGGCAATCGCGTGACACCGGGCACGATCGAAGCGTCTCACCAGGCTGTCGAGGCGATTCGAAACAACGATCGCAACAAGGCGGGCATTGCATCGCCTGCACAGCTGACCAGCTGCCCTTGGTGCGGTTCGGAGATCTCCGGTGGCCGCGACATCGAGGTCGACAGGATCGCCGGCCGAACGCTGATCCACTGCGGCGACAAGCTGGGCGGCTGCGATTTCTCGAAGGCGAAATCCACTGGGCAGCCTCACCCGGGGCTTCCCGTGAAAGTCGTCGATGAGGAAATCTATCACCGCCCGCCAACGATGATGATCGCGACCGTCGACAAGTTCGCGATGATGGCGTGGCGTCCCGAGGTTCGGAACCTTTTCGGCCGCGTCGAGCAGGAATGTGGACGCCATGGTTTGCTCTGGCCGAGTCACGACTGCGGCACGGGGCACCGAGCGAGGGGGGCATATCCGGCCGCCAGCGTGAAGCCGGTCCGCGCAATTCGGCCACCCGACCTGATCATCCAGGACGAGTTCCACCTCATCAGCGGTCCGTTGGGCACCATGGTGGGTCTTTACGAAACGGCCGTCGACGAGCTGAGCAGCTGGGTTCTGGGCGACGAGAAGGTTCGTCCCAAGGTCGTGGCTTCCACCGCGACCGTGCGGCGAGCCGACGACCAGGTGCGCAACGTTTTCATGCGCCGCATTTCCGTGTTTCCGCCTTCCGGCCTAGACGTCGAAGACAATTTCTTCTCGGTCCAGAGACCCATCCGCGAGAAACCCGGCCGACGGTACATGGGAATCTGCGCTCCCGGCAGCTCTCGCCCTGCGGTGCTGATCAGAACCTATACGGCGTTCCTCACCGCCGCGCAGGCGCTGTTCGATCGGTTCGGCCCGGTGGCCGACCCCTATATGACTCTCGTCGGCTACTTCAACTCGCTGCGAGAACTCGGAGGGATGAAGCGTCTGGCCGAAGACGACGTCCAAACGCGTTCCTTCCGTGTCGATATGAGCCTGGTGGACCGACCGGGGCTCGCGCAGCGGCGGGTCGAGGAAATCAGCGAACTGACGTCGCGCGTCTCCAGTCAGGACATTCCGAGATACCTCGATCAGCTCGAGGTTCCTTTCGATGGCACCTTCGACCCGGCACTAGGCAAATGGGTGACCAACAGGAAGCCAGGGGAGGCCCGGCCGATCGATGCCGTTCTCGCCACGAACATGCTGTCGGTCGGTGTCGACGTGAATCGTCTCGGAGTGATGGTCGTAAACGGCCAACCCAAGGGAACGGCCGAGTACATCCAGGCGACCAGCCGTGTGGGCCGAACGCCGCCAGGACTGGTGGCCACTGTGCTGACTTGGGCGCGGCCTCGGGACTTGTCGCATTACGAGACCTTCGAGCATTACCACGCGACCTTCTATCAGCACGTCGAAGCTCAATCCGTCACCCCGTTCTCGCCGCGGGCGTTGGACCGAGGGCTCACCGGCGCGATGCTCTCCATCATGCGTCACTCCTACGATCCCTTCGCGGCAAATGACGGCGCTGGCGCCATGAACAGTCCGAGCCGCAAAGAGATGTTGGATACAATAGGCGCCGTCGCCGCTCGCACGTGGGAAGTCACGGAAGACTCGGGGAAGAAGACCCTAACCGAAGCCGAGATGAAGAGCCGCGCTGACGATTGGGCCAATGAAGCGGGCGTCGGCGGCCGCACGCTCGTCTACCAGAAGCACGGCGCAGGACCCACCGCCTATCCGCTGCTTTCGGCGCCGGGCATCAAGCCTTGGACCGATTGGACGGTCCCGATGTCCATGCGCGAAGTCGAGCCTGGTGTCAGGCTCGTGATGGAGGACGACCGTTCGACGAGTGATCCGACTTGGAGACCACGGGTGACGCAGCCCCAAGAGGATCAGCAATGAGCAGGACACCCGTAGGAGAAATTCGACCGAGCCAGTTGCTTTGGACCTACGGCCCGGGTGCCTTGATCGACCTCCCGAACATGTCGGTGGTCACGATGGGGATCGACCGCTGGGAAAAGGACAGGTGTCAGCCGATACAAGAGGCACGGTTGCTCGCCAACGTCCGGGGCGTGCTCGGACCCCAAGTCGAATCACTGCGTATGCCGCCCGTGGGCGAGAGGGAAATCGCCGACCCGTTTTCGGCCGCCGCGCTGATAGGCGTGCCCGTAAAGCCCTTCCCGCGGTGGCTGCGCTGCGTCAAATGTGGGCTGCTATCACCCTATGACGCCGGCTTGTTCAAGCTGAAGGAAAATAGATATCGCCCTGAACTGACGCGTTTCGTCCATGAGGGTTGCCGCGGCTCGAACAATGATCAGCGAGCACGAGATGCCGACGCCGTTCCGGCCCGCTTTCTGATGGCTTGTCGCGCCGGGCATTTGGACGATTTTGCGTGGCATTGGTTCGTTCATGGCGGTCCGAGCGATTGTCGAGCAACGCTGAGATTCTTTGAGAGCGGCGCTTCGCTTCAGACCGAGAATCTGTGGGTCAAATGTGATGGCTGCGGCGCCTCGAAGAACATGGCCCAAGCGTTTGGACAGGCTGGTCGCGACAATCTCCCTGGCTGCCGGGGAAGGCATCCGCACGTCGATCGCTTCGACGATGATTGCTCCGAAGAGCCGCGCGCCATTCTGCTTGGCGCCACCAATAGCTGGTTCCCGGTGACCTTATCGGTCCTCGCCATCCCGCAAACCGGTAACCCCTTGGCCCAACTCGTCGGAGACGGCTGGACTTTTTTTGAAGACGTCTCGTCTCCTGATGAGGTCGGTTTCGTCGTCAAGACGCTCAAGAAGACCGCACAGCTTCCCGGCATCGAGCAGTTCACGAACGATCAGATATGGGCTGCCATAGAAGCCCACCGGAATGGAGCGGCGGACGTCGGCCAAAGTGATCTCAAGGGTCCGGAGTGGGATGTCCTCACCGCCGAGAATCCGCCGACCGACTATCCACATTTCATGAGCAAGAAGGTCGGAGTTCCACCGGGCCTCGAAACGACGATCACACGCGTGCTGCTCTTGGAACGGCTGCGCGAGGTGAATGCACTGCTGGGATTCACGCGTGTCGAATCTCCCGACGAAGGAACAGGGGACGCCGCCGCGCCACGTGCTCCGCTCGGGCGTTCGGCTCCCGATTGGGTGCCGGCAACCCAGGTCCATGGCGAGGGAATTTTCATTCGCTTCGACTCCGACGCCCTGAAATCATGGACGAACAAGGATGCGGTCAAGTCGCTCGACGCCCGTTTGCGCACGGGGCATCGCGGGTGGCGCCATAAGCGAAATCTGGATCCGAATGAGGGCTATCCTGGCGCACGATATGTGATGCTCCACACGCTCGCGCACATGCTGATTAGGGAATTGGCCCTTGAGTGCGGTTACAATGCCGCCAGCATTCGCGAGCGGATTTATGCCGAAGTCGACGGCGACGAGGATCAAGCTGGCTTCCTCATCTACACCGCTGCCGCCGACTCTGACGGAACGCTCGGTGGACTGGTCGAATTGGGCAAACCCGAGAACCTCGGGCGGTTGCTTCACCAAGCTCTGGATCGCGCGCATATCTGCGCGTCCGATCCTTTGTGCTCCGAGCACGACCCTAGCAAGGATCAGTCGCTGCATGGGGCGGCTTGTCACGCGTGTTCGTTCGTTTCGGAGACATCCTGCGAACGAGGCAATCGCCATCTGGATCGCGCCTTGGTGGTTCCCACGTTGGAAAATCCCGACGCTGCCTTCTTCGGGAGCTCGTGATGGCACCGCTCCTGCAAGCGGTCTCAGAACTCGTGGCCATGCTTTCGCCGTCGAAGATCGAAGCGATCGCGTCGCGACTCCGCGGGACCGCTCCATCAGAACGGGATCGCGGGCTGCATCAGATGGTCGGCACGCCGGCTGCACGCGCCGCTCTGGATTCTCTCATCAGCATGTGGGAGCAATCTGCCCTTCCCGGCGATGTCGTGGCTGGAATCTTGATTGGTGCCGCTCACGCCCGGCTGCAGGCGCAACGCGATAGCAGCGTCGAATTGGTTTGGACTGGCCCGACGACACCGTTCGTGGCTACCCGACGCACCGAGCAGGTGCTTTTGGATCTGATCCAGCGTGCGAAGACGGAACTCTTCATCGTCAGCTTCGTCGCCTATGACGTCCCGTCAATCATCGCCGCGATCAATTCGGCGATCGATCGGGGCGTCGAAACCCGAATTCTCGTGGAGGCTTCATTGACTCAGGGCGGCAGCTTGCTTGTCGATCCTGTGGCGACGATGAGAGGCTGCGTTCCCTCAGCTCTGCTGTACGCATGGACCGACCGACCGCATCCATTCACCAACGGCCGGGTGCATGCAAAGGTGGCCGTGGCCGACGACAGCATCGCATTCCTGACGAGTGCGAACCTCACCGGCCACGCGCTCGAAAAGAACATGGAGGCTGGCATCTTCGTCACAGGCGGGCACATTCCAGTCAGCTTACGGGCGCATCTCCACGCATTGGTCGAAACGAAGGTCATTCGCCCGGTCTGATCATACCGTTCCGCGTATCGCTGCCCGACCTTCACCGCTAAGAGATGTTGCGGCTACATGAAAAGGCGAACTGGATAGGAGTGTGGCTCCAGCTTCGGCATACGCTTGACGATCGTGGCGAGTGTCCCGGCGAAATTTAGGGTGACCGGTAGCCGATCATACGGTCCGTCGTTGTTCCAGTCCATTTTGGTCAACGCCAGCGTCTCCCGACAAAGATCGTCCATCGGACCCAAACCAGCGTGCCGAACCAGCATCAACGGCTCGGGCGTTCCCTTCCCCTCCTTGTAATAGTCCTTGCCACCCGCGACTTCGGGAAGGTTACCCTGCGTCCACAGCAGAGCCTCGTGCGGGCCGAGCTGAAATGTCGTGCCG
Organism: Dongiaceae bacterium; assembly: GCA_039808885.1. GTDB lineage: Bacteria > Pseudomonadota > Alphaproteobacteria > Dongiales > Dongiaceae > Dongia_A. The sequence continues at coordinate 93,091 of JBDHTX010000009.1, forward strand.
CGCCGACACGGATAGCCATGCGGTTGCTGTGGCTTCTGGATCAGGATGCCCCGCCACCCACACCTCTGCTGGACGTGAACCAGCTCGATGTTGTCGGCGTTGGGGAAGGCATCGAATACGCCTTCGACTTCCTCATCACGGAACTCGGTATTCTTGTGGACCACGATGCGTTTCGGCGGATCACCCGAATGCTTGCGCTGATAGATGGCAAGGCTACGCGTCATCACCTTCAGCATCTGTTCCCGGCGCAGAAATGGGTTCTTCCCGAACATCTTGACGCCGTCTGCTTCATAGGCGACGAATTCCAGTCCCGATCCCTCGGCATCGAACACTTGGCTACAGCAAATGGCGAACCGCGTATCCCGTCCGTCGCCAGCTCGCAGAGCGTAGTCGATGCCGATGAACGCCGCGCCGGGATCGGCGTCTGCGAGCACCCAAGGCACACCACCGGCCTTCGTGTAGAGCGCAATTCCCAGCCGCCAGGCGACGCTGCATCGGCAGAAATAGTCGAGCGCACTTACATCCCGTAGAAACTGCACGCAGATTCCTTCGGAGGCCGCGTAGGCCTTCACATAATCGTGTAGATCGAAATCATCACCGACCGGCCCGCGAAACCCGGTCTTCCATTCCTCGGTGAGCAAAATAACGACGACATCGAAAGCGTCGCGAAGGTTACGCAGTGCGAAAAGCGCCTGGGTCAGCGCCTCGGCAAAAACGATATGCGGCGTAGGTGAGGCCGCTATGCGATCGGAAAGGTCCGCCGGCAACTCAATGCTGGTGCCTGTCGCCCCACGAGTGAGGCGAACTCCAAAGATACTCTCGAAGCCGCGATACTGGGGCAGATAGGCCTTGCGTTCACGGGGTTGGTGAACCTGCTCCAATTCGCGGATCTGCCCCACCAGACGATCGGTCTGGCCAGCAGGCGCGATCATTCCGATCCGGATGGGGTTGGAGACGGCCGAAAGTTTGTCTTTGCTGTAAGGGCCGAAGCGTAACAAGCCTTCCATGGGATGGACATCGACATCGCGCTGATCCTTCGAGCCGAAGCGCAGCCGCGGCTCTTGCAGAACGATGTGACCCGGCAGGCAGTAGGGCTTGGCCTCGGCGTTCATGGGCGTCCCACCCCGCTGAACCCCGATGTCCGCAGAAGTTCGAATTCAGCATCGACACCGTCGCCGATATCGAAGGCTCGTAACCTCACGCTCTGGCCCTTGCCGATGATCAATGTGATCCATCCGTCGAGCAGGGCGTTGGCGTGACGGTTGTGCCGCCGGGCGCGACGCTCCCGAACGAACTCACGAACCAGTTCTACATGTTCTTCCGGCGTCTCCTCGGGAATATCGGTTATGATCGTCGGTTCGAGGAGAAGCCAAAGGCGATCGAATCGATGGTCGACGCGCAATCCACATGCTTCGGTCCACCCGATCTGCGTGCCCGAAACCGTGCCGGCGAGCCGGTCGACGGGTTTGACACGATCGGCGCCGAAGATCGAAGGCTGCACCTGCCGAGCATCTGGGACGAGAAAGAACCTCCGCCCCCTGCGCTGCAAAGTCACGCCAGGACACTTGCCGAGCGCGCGAAACAAGGCGTCGCGGACGATCGCTCGTTCTCCCGTTTCCTTGACGAGACGCCGGGACGCCAGTGGGTGGGTATCGAACACCTTGATCGCGAACGGTTCGAAGGTCTTTCGAACATCGGTGTCGCGTCCGAAGGCGAGCACCCCATCACGTATTCTATGTGCATCGATATCTACGCCCGCAGCACTAATCGCGTCCTGAATGTCCTGATAGCCACCGATCTGGCAATCCACGAGGCGGCACAAGGCTGGCTGAGAGACCAGTGGAAGCGCGTTGGTTCGGATGGCAGGTGTGTTTCCCGTACTCGTGCGCGGTGTCGATTTCGCAAGTCGTGGACGTGTCGCACCTGCCAGGGCCTGCACCTTGTCCGCTGTCTGCGGCAAATAGCGCACGAGATCGGAGAAAAATTCGTCGAACGATTCGGTTTCGACGAAATGCGCCTCGACGCCCAGCACCCGAGCGCGTTGAAGTAGTGCATCAACCGCAGGATAAGGCTCATCCTGGCTCCGCTTGAACCAAAACAGCCCACCGGGGAAACCACGGCCCTCATCCAGGGCCTCGGTCAGCGCCTCGATGATCGAGGCATCGCGCCCGCTGTAACCCACCACGGCGAGCCCTTGGCGACGGCATGCATCGATCAGATTGCGTCGCATCTCCACGTCCTGCGCACGCAATTCGGCATCGGTATTCTTCAGCGCGTCGGAGTGATAGTCGCCATGCAGCTTGCCATAGACTGGCCAACGCCCCTCATCATAGGCGCGTCGGAATTTCTCGGGCTCACCGAGATCGGCCGCGACCAGACACCCTGTGCTTCCCAAAACCTGAGCGGCTGCGTCCTCGACCGTTCGATCAAAGTTGGTCGTCCAGACGATGCGGCAGAGTTTCTCGCGCATCAGCAGGGCAAGAGCCAGATGACCGAATGAAGGCTTACCACGACTGAGCAACTCGTCCAGGTAGGCCCGCCGGTCTTTTGCGGACGGATATGTCGCCTCGAAATAGGCAGAGTATTCTGTCTCCGACCCCGCCGGTGGAAGCTTGCCGATCGTATCGAAATGCGCTTGCAGCTTTCGTTGGACTACCACCTCCCCAATGTCGGTTATGGCGGATGGCGACAGCTTTTTCTGCGAACGGTAGAGTCGCTGCTTGAAGTCCCAAATCATGTCGCCGGCCGTTTTAATGCCAGCCGAACGCGAAGCGCCCGCGCCTAGGAACCACATGATCTGCGAGCCTCTCAACTGGAAAAGCCGCAAGAACGAGGGCAGATCCAACCTTGAGGCAACTGCCAAGGATTCGACCGAGCTACCCCGGTCGACGGGAGGGGGGACGAGATCGTTGACGTTGGATCCGTGCAAGCTCGAGGGCTTCCTTTCTCAAAAGCCACGACAAGGGAACGACCGTGCATCTCCGCTCAACGTAGCGAAGAATCGGGCACCATAGGATATCCTAGCGGCGCGAGAACAAAAAGGAAACCAGAGACCTGGGCGTCGCTCGGGCCGGGCTGTCGGCAAAGCTGAAGCCCCGACAAGCGGGTCTTCCCCCTCCGGGCTTCGATCCCTGACGCGAGAATAGGGGCAAGTCGTACGCCGCGAATACGTTTCTGCGTCTCTACGCCTTTGAACGGGCGAGAGTGAGAGTGCGGACCGGGTTTGCCGTGACGGGTTGAGGGCTGGAGGAGAGGCCTCCGGCGCCCGTCGCGGAGACCCGCGATGTCTAGACATGCTGCTCGCGCCCGTTCCGGCTCCGACCGGACGAGCCTCTATGACGAAATCACAGGAAATATCCTCGCCGAGCTGGAAGCCGGGCGGCTACCCTGGGTCCAGCCATGGAGCACGGCGGCGGCCAATGCGCCCCTTGCCATGCCGAAAAACGCCGCCACGGGCCGGCAATATTCCGGCATCAATGTGCTGATCCTCTGGGGTGCCGTGATCGAACGTGGCTTCCCGAGCCAGAGTTGGCTGACTTTCCGTCAAGCCCTCTCACTCGGTGGAAATGTGCGCAAGGGCGAACGTGGAACAACGGTCGTCTATGCCGATCGCTTCGTCCCCGACGATCAGAAGCAGCGTGCCCGCGAAACCGGGGAGGAAGCGCAGGCGATCCCGTTCCTGAAGCGCTTCACGGTTTTCAACCTGGCACAATGCGAGGGCTTGCCTGACGACCTCGCCGCAGTCGCGCCGCCGCCCGCGCCCGGCCTGATCGAGCCAAGGGTCGAGGCGCTCATCAAGGCAAGCGGAATCGACTTCCGCATCGGCGGCGACCGCGCCTTCTATATGCCAGCGCTCGACTATGTCATGGTCCCGCCGCCCCAGGCATTCTTCGAGCCGATCAACTGGCATCGAACGGCGCTGCATGAATGCTCCCACGCCAGTGGGGCGCCGCACCGCCTGAACCGCGATCTCTCGGGCTCCTTCGGTTCCCGGAAGTACGCCTTCGAGGAGCTGGTCGCCGAGATTTCAGCGGCGTTTTGCTGTGCTGCTCTTGGCATCGTGCCGACCGTGCGCCACGCCGATTACATCGGTTCCTGGGCCGAGGTCCTGCGCGAGGACAATCGCGCCATCGTCCGCGCGGCGTCGCAGGCCAGCAAGGCCGCCGATTGGCTGCTAAGTTTCGTGCCGGAGGATGAACCGCTTGCTCCGGTCTCCGCCGACACTCGCGAGCGGGAGGCAGCCTGATGCGCGCGCCGTCTCCATCGCGCCGGCGAGGCCACCGGCAGAAGGCTGCGTCATCCCCCGCGGCCGGTCATGCGTCCGCGCCGGTGCGCAGCTCCCCCACACGCTGGCGAGGGAAATATCTCTTCGACAATGCGGTTGAGTTCCTTGCCGGGGCACATCGCCTGCATGCGGCGGGCGATTCCCATTCGCGCGAGGTCCTTTTTCACCTCATCGGATGCGCTGTCGAGCTGTCGCTGAAATCCTACCTGCATTTCCGGGGGTGGAACGATGACCGGTGCCGCCATGAAGTCCGGCACGATCTGGTCAAGGCATTGGCCGCCGCGGAACGGCTCGGTTTTCATCGGCGCCACCCGGACATGCGGATGCTGACGCGGATCTTGTCGCCCTATTATCGCTGTCATCGCATCCGTGAGCTGGCGAAGCGCGACCCGGCGCCGATCTCGCCCGAACGGGCGCTCCGGGCGGCCGAGGGACTGCTCGACGATGTCCTGGCCGCCGTGGCGGAGCGTCCCCGTCCCAAGGGCTGACCGGATGCGGGTGTCTGTAGCGCACGGGCCGCCGATCCTCCCTTCTCATTCCCCTCGGCCTTCGCTTTCGCCGCCGCGAGAGGAAGAGGGCTGAGGGGATTTTCGTGACGGGTTGGAGGCCGGGAGAGAGGCTTTCGGCCGCCCGTCGCGGAGAAAATCCCGATGGCTACTGCCGTTCAGAAGATCACCCTGTCGTCCTCGCGCGACATCCCCTTCAACAAGCTGGTGCTCAGCCAGTCGAACGTCCGGCGCGTGAAGGCCGGCGTCTCGATCGAAGAGCTGGCCGAGGACATCGCCCGGCGCGGCCTGCTTCAGGGCCTCAATGTCCGCCCCGTGCTCGACGCCGAAGGCAAGGAAACCGGCATGTTCGAGATCCCGGCCGGCGGCCGCCGCTATCGGGCGCTGGAACTGCTGGTCAAGCAGAAGCGCCTGGCGAAGACCGCGCCCGTGCCCTGTGTGGTGCGCGACGCCTCGGCCGGCATCCTCGCCGAGGACGATTCGCTCGCTGAAAACTGCCAGCGCGCCCCGCTTCATCCGCTCGACCAGTTTCGCGCTTTCCAGACCCTTCGCGAGAAGGGCCAGTCCGAAGAGGAGATTGCAGCCGCCTTCTTCGTGCCCGTCAACGTCGTCAAGCAGCGGCTGCGGCTCGCGTCCGTTTCGCCGGCGCTGCTCGAAACCTATGCCGAGGATGGCATGTCGCTCGAGCAGTTGATGGCCTTCACCGTCTCCCCCGACCATAGCCGCCAGGAACAGGTCTGGGATGCACTCCGCAGTAGCTGGTCGAAGGAGCCCTATCAGATCCGCCGAATGCTGACGGAATCGACGGTGCGCGCCTCCGACAAGCGCGCCGTCTTCGTCGGGATCGACGCCTATGAGGCGGCAGGCGGCATCGTCCTGCGCGACCTGTTCCAGTCCGACGATGGCGGATGGCTCCAGGACGCGGCACTGCTCGACCGGTTGGCTGCCGAGAAGTTGAAGGTCATGGCCGACGAGATCGCCAGTGAAGGCTGGAAGTGGATCGAGGTTGCCGTCAGCTTCCCCTATGGCGTGACCCATGGCCTGCGCGAGCTGGAAGGCACGCCGATCGATCGCACGACTGACGAACAGGCGACGCTCGATGCCCTGCGCGCCGAGTATGACAAGCTCCAGGCCGAATATAAGGACGCGGACGAGCTGCCGGAAGAGGTCGATGAGCGCTTGGGCGAGATCGAGACCGCGACCGACGCCCTGGAAACCCGTCCCGTCCGCTACGATCCGGCCGACATCGCGCGCGCCGGCGTTTTCGTCAGCATCGATTCCGACGGCTCGCTGTTCGTCGACCGGGGCTATGTGAAGCCCGAGGACGAGGCTCCGGCCACCGATGGTGGCGAGGATGGTGACGGCGAGACGGCGGGCGATCCCGACGGGAACGGTTCCAGCCAGCGCACGATCATCAGCGTCGGCGGACAGCCCGTCGAGACGGATGACGAGGAGGAAGACGCCATCAAGCCCCTGCCGGACCGTCTCGTGATGGAATTGACCGCCGAGCGCACGCTGGCACTCAGGAACAAGCTTGCGGGCGACCCGGCAACCGCGTTCCTGGCCGTGCTGCACAAATTCTGCCGCGACGTCTTCTCGCGCTACAATTCCCACGGCGTCGCGATGGAAGTCGCGGTACGTGGCACGGTGTTTCAAGCGCAGTCGCCGGAACTGCGGGACACGCCCTATGCGCGTGCGATCGAGGCGCGCCACAAGGATTGGGAAGCGCGTCTGCCGGCTGACGTCGCCGACCTCTGGGATGCGCTTGCCGCGCTCGCCGGCACCGAGCAGGCCGAACTGTTCGCCCATTGCGCATCGTTCGGCGTCAATGCGCTCTATGAGCGGGCCGACCGCTATGGTGGCGGCGCGATCTCCGCGCACGGGGTTCAGCTGCGCCTTGCCGAGGCCGATCACCTTGCCCGCGCGACCGACCTCGACATGGCCGTGGCGGGCTGGCGTCCGACCGTCGGCAATTATCTTGGCCGCGTCACCAAGGCGCGCATTCTCGAAGCCGTGCGCGAAGGCGCGGGCGAACGGGCTGCGCAGCTCATCGACCATCTGAAGAAGGGCGATATGGCGAAGGAAGCCGAGCGGCTGCTCGCCGACACCGGCTGGCTGCCCGAGCCGCTGCGCCTGGCCGGTGCCGAGCCGGCTCCTGACGTGGCGACGACGGAGGGAGAAACCGAGGCGTTGCCGGACTTCCTCGCCGGCGATGACGACGAGGCTTCCACCAGCGCCGACGATGAGGATGACCCGGCCCGCATGATCGCAGCGGAATAGCCGAACCAGGCGGGGCGGCCCCGGCCGCCTCGCATCCCTTCATCCCATCCGCTTATCCGAGCCCGGCCCTCCACAAGGGGGAACAGCCGGGCTCCTCTTGTTTCAGGAGCCTCGCATGGCCGACTATTTCACCCATTTCTCATACCTGCTCGATGTCGGCACGCCGCAGAACGCAGCCCGCGCGCTCGACCTTTACAACAGGCTGTCCGAAGACGGCGCGGCGGAAGACCCGCCGTCCGACGGCTTCCTGCTTTCGATCCAACCCGAACATGGCGGCACCCAGCTCTGGATCCGCGATGACGTGGCCGGCGACCCGCAGCGCGTCATCGACTTCGTGCTGCTCTGCGCGAAGACCTTCGGCCTCACCGGTCGCTGGGGTTTCCAATACGCCAACACCTGCTCGCGTCCGCGCACCGATGCCTTCGGCGGCGGCGCGCATGTGCTCGATCTCGGCGCCGGCCAGTCGGTCGCGTGGATCGGCACGCACGGATGGCTCGCCGACATGCTCGCGACGGGAGGGTCGGACGATGCCGAGGATCGTTGAAACCACCGTCTATCAACTCGGCGAGCTGTCCGTGGAGGCGCAGGAGAAGGCGCGCGCCTGGTTCCGCGAAAGCATGGACACCGATGGTTGGTCCGAATTCGTCTACGAGGAATTCGAGGCGATCTGCGCCATTCTCGGGGTGCGGCTCAAGACCCGCGCCGTCCGACTCCATGGCGGCGGCACGCGGCAGAAGCCGTGCGTCTATTTTCGCGGTTTCTGGTCGCAGGGCGATGGCGCCTGCTTCGAGGCCTTCTATTCCCATGTGAAAGGCGCCGCTCACAAGATCAGGGCGCACGCGCCGCAAGATGGCGAGCTTCACCGGATAGCGGACGCCTTGCAGGCGGTCCAGAAGCGGAACTTCTATCAGCTTCGCGCCGATGCCAGCCATCGCGGCCACTACTATCACGAATACTGCATGGCGATCTCGGTCGAGCGCGATAGTCCGACCTGCCAGGACATGACCGCCGATGCGGAGGAGGCCGTGACGGAGGCGCTGCGCGATCTCGCCCGCTGGCTCTACCGCCAGCTCGAACGGGAATATGAGTATCAGACATCGGACGCCGTGGTCGACGAGGCGATCATCGCCAACGGTTACACCTTCACCAATTCCGGGCGCCGCTTCGGCTAAGCGCCAAGGGTCCATCATCGGTCCGTTCAGAGGAAGAGGTCGGCCGGGACGGGTTTGAGCCGGTGCGGTCGAGAGAGAGCGCCAGCCGGTTCATCCCGTCCCGCTCTCCTCGAGGTTCCCTCCATGACCACTGTCTCCGCTTCCGCGGTCGCCCTTGCGGCCACGTCTATCCCGCTCGCCCCTGTCACCGATCCGGCCGCTCGCATGGCCGAGGCGGCGCGGCTTCTTCTCCCCCATCTCGAACGCGGCCAGCGCATCGACGCGGGCGTCCTGCGCACCGCCATGGAGGCGGCCTTCGGCGCCTCCGATGCGACCGGCACGTGGGACTGGAAGATCGCCTATGACGCCTGCGAGGCGGCGACCGCGCTGTTCCTGCGCAAATACGGAAAGGCGCTTTCCCGCAAAGCCGGCTCTCCGGTTGCCATGCTGCCGATGCTGGCGAAGATCGCCGGCCTCCTTCCCACCCATACGCGCCGTTCGGCCGAGAGCGAGACCTTCCAGCAATTTTCCACTCCGATCCCGCTCGGCCTCGCAGCTGCGACCGCCGCGTCGGTCACCGCCGCCGACTGCGTGCTGGAGCCCTCTGCCGGCACCGGCCTGCTCGCCATCCTGGCTGAAATCGCGGGCGGATCGCTGGTCCTGAACGAGCTGGCCGAGACCCGTGCCGGTCTCCTCTCCCGCCTCTTTCCGGCCATTCCCGTCAGCCGCTTCGACGCCGCGCAGATCGACGATCATCTCGACGCGGCCGTCATGCCGTCCGTCGTGCTGATGAACCCGCCATTCTCGGCGATGGCGAACGTCTCGGGCCGGATGGCCGACGCCGCCTATCGTCATGTCGCCTCGGCACTGGCGCGCCTGGCCGACGGCGGGCGGCTGGTCGCGATCACTGGCGCGAACTTTTCTCCCGACAACCCGGCCTGGGTGGCGGCGTTCACCCGCCTGCAGACGCGCGGGCGTGTGGTGTTCACCGCCGCAATCGATGGCTCGGTCTATGCGAGGCACGGCACCACCATCGACACGCGCCTGACCGTCATCGACAAGCTGCCTGCCGATGATCCGGCGGTGTTCCCGGTCTCGCCGGGCGTCGCGCCCGACGTCACGACGCTGCTCGGCTGGATCGACACGCATGTTCCGGTACGGCTGCCGGTCGCCGTTTCCGCAGGCGTTTCCGTCATTCCCGCCGTCACGCACACCACCGCGCCGCGCTTCGTTCGGGGATATGCCACACGGCCATCCACTCCCGTTCCGGCCAACCTCGCCGAGCCCGATGCGGTCGAACTCGATTATGAGACGGTGGACTGGACGCCGCCCGAGGGCGCCCGCCTGACGGACGCGATCTATGAGGAATACGCTCTTCAGTCGATCCGTATTCCCGGCTCTCAGGCACATCCCACCAAGCTGGTGCAATCGGCGGCCATGGCCTCGGTCGCGCCGCCTAAGCCGAGCTATCGGCCGCGCCTGCCGGCCAACATCGTCACCGACGGCCTGCTGTCGGACGCCCAGCTCGAGACGGTGATCTATGCGGGCGAGGCCCATGGCGAATTCCTCGCCGGGTCCTGGACCGTGGACGAGACCTTCGACATGGTCTCGGCCGCGCGTGACGATGCGCCGAATGCCGTGCGATTCCGGCGCGGCTTCATGCTCGGCGACGGGACCGGCGCGGGCAAGGGCCGCCAGTCGGCCGGCATCATCCTCGACAACTGGATGCAAGGGCGTCGCAAGGCGATCTGGATCTCCAAGGCCGATCTCATCGAGGACGCGCGCCGCGACTGGTCGGCGCTCGGCATGGAGCGGCTGCTGGTGACGCCGCTGTCCCGCTTCCCGCAGGGCAAGCCCATCACGCTCCAGGAAGGCGTCCTATTCACCACCTATTCCACGCTGCGGTCCGACGAGCGCGGCGAGAAGCTTTCGCGGGTCCAGCAGATCGTCGAATGGTTGGGCGCCGACTTCGACGGAGTGATCATTTTCGACGAAAGCCACGCCATGCAGAATGCCGCTGGCAGCAAGGGCGACCGCGGCGAGCAGGCCGCCTCCCAGCAGGGACGTGCAGGCCTTCGCCTCCAGCACGCGCTGCCCAATGCCCGTGTGGTCTATGTGTCCGCCACGGGCGCAACCACCGTCCACAATCTCGCCTACGCGCAACGGCTCGGCCTCTGGGGCGGCGAGGATTTCCCCTTCACGACCCGGGCCGAGTTCGTCGAGGCGATCGAGGCCGGCGGCGTGGCGGCAATGGAAGTTCTGGCGCGCGACCTCAAGGCGCTCGGTCTCTACACGGCCCGGTCGCTCTCTTATGACGGCATCGAATATGAGTTGGTCGAGCACCAGCTCACGCCGGAGCAGACCCGCATCTATGACGCCTATGCCGGGGCTTTCGCCATCATCCACAACCATCTCGATGCGGCGATGCAGGCCGCCAACATCACCGGCGAGCATGGCACGCTGAACCGGCAGGCGAAGTCGGCGGCGCGCTCGGCCTTCGAATCCACCAAGCAGCGCTTCTTTGGCCATCTGCTGACCTCGATGAAGACGCCGACGCTGATCCGCTCGATCGAGCGCGATCTCGAACAAGGTCACGCCGCGGTCATCCAGATCGTCTCGACCGGCGAGGCGCTGATGGAACGGCGCCTTGCGGAAATTCCGACCGAGGAATGGAACGACGTCCGCGTCGACATCACGCCTCGCGAATATGTCCTGTCGTACCTGCAACACAGCTTCCCGGTGCAGCTCTACGAACCCTTCACCGACAGCGAGGGCAACCTGTCTTCCCGGCCGGTTTTCCGTGACGGCCAGCCGGTCGAAAGCCGCGAGGCCGTCGCCCGCCGCGATCGCCTGATCGAGAAGCTCGCCTCCTTGCCGCCCGTTCCCGGCGCGCTTGATCAGGTCGTTCAGCATTTCGGCACCGACACGGTGGCGGAAGTCACCGGCCGCTCCCGCCGTATCGTGCGCAAGACCGGCGCAAACGGGATCGACCGTCTGATGGTCGAAAATCGCGCCGCCTCGGCCTCGCTCGCCGATGTAGCCGCCTTCATGGACGACCAGAAGCGTGTGCTCGTCTTCTCCGACGCGGGCGGGACGGGCCGCAGCTACCACGCCGAATTGTCGGCAAGGAACCAGCGGCTGCGGGTCCACTATCTGCTGGAATCCGGCTGGAAGGCCGACGCCGCCATCCAGGGCCTGGGTCGGACCAACCGCACCAACCAGGTGCAGCCGCCGCTCTTCCGGCCGATCGCCACCGACGTGAAGGCCGAAAAGCGCTTCCTGTCGACGATCGCGCGGCGGCTCGATACCCTTGGCGCGATCACACGCGGCCAACGCCAGACCGGTGGCCAGGGCCTGTTCCGGCCCGAGGACAATCTGGAAAGTCCCTATGCGCGCGACGCGCTGCGGCAGCTCTACCTGCTGTTGGCGCGCGGCAAGGTCGAGGGCTGCTCGCTCCAGATGTTCGAGGAAGCCACCGGCCTCTCGCTCATGGACGATGGCGGCCTGAAGGACGAGCTGCCGCCGATCACCACCTTTCTCAACCGGCTGCTGGCGCTGACCATCGACCTGCAGGGCGTGCTGTTCACGGCGTTCGAGCAGCTTCTGAATGCCAGGATCGAAGGCGCCATTGCATCGGGCATCTATGACATGGGGCTGGAGACGCTCAAGGCCGAGAGCTTCGTCGTCACCGACCGGCGCACCATCCACGTCCATCCCGGCACCGGCGCGGAAACCCGCCTGCTGACCATCACCCAGCGCGAACGCAACCGGCCGGTCACACTCGACCAGGCCCTTGCCCATCTCTTGGATCGTCGCGCCGTGCTGCTCGTCAACGAGCGTTCGGGCCGCGCGGCCGTTCGGATCCCGACCAGCAGCGTGATGCTCGACGATGGCGAGATCGAACGGCGTGTCCGCCTGATCCGACCGATGGAGGCCCAAAATGTCCCGGTGAGGATGATGGGCGAGACGCACTGGATCGAGGCCGACGAAGGCACGTTCGCCACGGCATGGAACACCGAGCTGGCCGAGATTCCGGAATTCTCCGACAGCACCATCCATGTCGTCTCCGGGCTGCTGTTACCGATCTGGAAGCGCCTGCCGAACGAGTCGACGCGGGTCTATCGGCTTCAGACCGATGACGGCGAGCGCATCGTCGGCCGCCGGGTTTCACCGGCATGGGTGGCGGAAGCGACCGCCACCGGCGCCACGACGCTGACGCCGGACGATGCCTTCGCGGCCCTGATCGACGGCCGGACGATCCTCGACCTTGCCGAAGGACTTCAATTGCGCCGGGTCCGCGTCATGGGCGCCCATCGCATCGAGCTGTCGGGCTTCACCGACACCATGCGTGACCGGCTCCGCGCATACGGCCTGTTCCACGAGATCATTTCGTGGAAGCTGCGCATGTTCGTACCGACTGATGCGAGCGGCGCCAGTGTGCTGGCGAAGGTGCTGGAGCGCTACCCGGTCGAGCGCGTCTCCGAACGGGAGGCTGCGTAAATGGCTCGCCACGACGCATCCGAACTGGCGCGACGACTTGCCCGCCAGGCCGAGGCGGTGTGCCGGCACTATCTGCCCGCCGGTCATCGCGAGGGCCGCTACTGGCTGGTCGGCGATGTTCGCAACACGCCCGGCCGCTCCATGTTCGTCCGACTCACCGGGCCGGAGTCCGGCAAGGGCGCGGCGGGGAAATGGACGGATGCCGCAAGCGCGGAACATGGCGACCTGCTCGACGTCATTCGAGAAAGCTGCGGTCTCACCGATTTCAGGCAAGTCGCCGACGAGGCTCGGGCCTTTCTGAGCCTGCCGCGTCCCGAATCCGAACCGGATCGTCAACGGCGGCCAACGGCGACGCCCACCGGATCGTCGGAGGCCGCGCGACGGCTCTTCGCCATGTCGCAGCCGATTACGGGCACAGTCGCAGAAGCGTACTTACGGAAACGCGGCATCACGGCTTTGCACGGAACCGGATCACTCCGCTTCCACCCGCACTGCTATTATCGGCCCGACGAGTATTCGCCGACCGAGACTTGGCCGGCGATGATCGCCTCCGTCACCGACCTCTCAGGCCGGATCACCGGAGCGCATCGCACCTGGCTTTCTCCCGATGGCGACGGCAAGGCGCCGATCGACACGCCGAGGCGGGCGATGGGCGACCTTCTCGGCCATGCGGTCCGGTTCGGCGTGACGCAGGACGTGATGGCGGCAGGTGAAGGCATCGAGACCATGCTGTCGCTCAGATGCGTCCTGCCGACCATGCCGATGGTGGCCGCGCTCTCGGCCGCCCATCTCTCCGCCATCCTCTTTCCGGACATCCTGCGCCGGCTCTACATCGCGCGCGACGACGATCCGGCAGGCGACGGCGCGATGGCGGCATTGATCGACCGGGCCGAACAGGCCGGGATCGAGGCGATCGTGCTGTCGCCGGCGCTCGGGGACTTCAACGAGGATCTGTGGATGCTCGGCATCGATGCGCTGCGGGCAGGAATCCGCGTCCAGATCGCGCCGCAGGACGTCGCCCGCTTCATGGAGCTGGCAGCGTAGCCGGAATGGGATGCGGAAAGCGGTTCGTCGTCAGCTGCATCGCCGGATGCCCATCTCTCGCAAAAGGACCGCGCCTCGGCCTTCGAGAGGGCGATCGGCCGTCAAGCGGTCCGGCCGGGCAACCTTGTGGCCGACTATTTTCCGGCGGCCCTTCGGGCCTTTCCATCGCGAACCAAAATAGTCGGCCCCTTCGGCCCTCCGCTCACGCTTCGGCCCTGCGCTGTCGCTCCGGGTGCCAGTCCGGCCCGCCCGACGGCTTCGTCGCCATGAAGGCCGCGACGGTCGCGGTCCAACCGACGGAGCATCCCATGATCGAGCATGACGACCATGAACCGCAGCACACCTCTTCCCCGACCGACCACGTCCTGAGCGAGCTTCAGCTTTACGGCTATCGCCCCTTCGCAGACGAACCCGATCCGCGACCGCTCCCCGAGGGCAATATCGTCGCCGGCGCCATCGCCGACATCTTCGACGCCCTGATCGCCACCCTTGGCGACACCCGCCTCGAGCCCGACCTCGACGATCTCCTCTGGTCTACCGTCAACGTCTTCCACCGCGCCGCCGAACGGATTGTCCGCGACCTCGACGACAATGAGCAGGCGCAGCGCCGGTCCCAGCGGGAGCAGGATGGCACCGAGGTCAAATCGGTCGAACTCGAGCGCCTCATCGCGGAAGGCAGGACGCTGGTCGAGCGGCAGGATGCGTTCGAGCTGATGCGTGACCAGGCCGGCGAGCACTATGAGCGTCACGCCGGCAAGCCCTGGCTCCCACGCAACGGGTCGAAGGTCAATCACCGCAATCTCACCTCAGCGATGATCGATAGCCGCGACTTCCTCGCCGCCAGGAAGCGCGCCGAGCAGCACGTGCTATTGCCTCCCGGTCCGAAGATCGCCTTTACCGGCGGCCTCGAATTCAACGATCACCGCTTGATCTGGGCGAAGCTCGACCAGGTCCACGCGAAGCATCCGGACATGGTGCTGATGCACGGCAAGTCGCCGAAGGGCGCCGAAAAGATCGCCTCCCGCTGGGCCGACCACCACGGCGTGCCGCAGATCGGCTTCGCGCCCGACTGGACGAAGCACGGCCGCGCCGCGCCTTTCAAGCGCAACGATCAAATGCTCGAAGTGCTGCCGATCGGCGTCATGGTCTTCCCGGGCACCGGCATCCAGGACAATCTCGCTGACAAAGCGAAGAAGCTCGGCATCCCGGTCTGGAGGTTCGGCGGCGCGTGAGCGCCGCCCAATCTCCCTCGACGCCCGCGTCGCACCCACAGGTGCTGAGGTGCAGAGGAACGTCTAGTTTTGTGGGTCCGATTTCAAATGCTTGGTCGCAAACCAGCGATTGCCGATTTCCTTGAACGCGACCTCGATGGCGGTCACTTCATACGGGGCACAGTTGATCGCATCAGCATCGTCCGGACTGAACAGGACGACGTTGAAGCCTTTCTCGCCGAACTGGCTCTTATAGACGATGGCCTCGTACCCGCTGTCCCGAAAAAGCTCGGCCAGTATCTGCGTCGGCACGTAGTCAGCGGCGTCATCCGAGACAGTCACTGGCCGCGAAAAGGCATTATCGATGTCGATCCAAACTGCCTTTTCCTTCACCTCGGCACTGACACGCGTCCCATCGAGGAAGTGCCTGAGACCGACTTCGCTGAACGACGATTTTCCGTGACCTCGCGAGAGATCGATCGCCCTGAGCGCCCGCAAGAGCTTGAACTGGGCGACCGAAATGGAAGCGCCCACCCAAGGCCTCACCTCCGAGATGACCGTCTGCTCGGTTGTGCCGAGATAAAGAACAGGGATGCCTGCCGGATTGGCGCGCCCCTCGATGGCTTGGTTGGGCCGGGGTTTCATGCGCGCGGCGCCATAGCCGACAGGCTCCTCCCCCAATTCGTTCCCGTCGTCATCTTTCGGCGTGTGCCAATCGATACCCCGCTGCGCGCGGAAAAGGATCATGCCCTCGGGCAACTCGACATCCCGACCGCGGTTCGTCGCGCGGACGGTCGCAAGAAATGCCTCCTCCTCCCGGGTCAAGACGTAGCGACGTTCGTGCCGCACGCGACGGGCGAACTTCGTATAACTGTCCCACGACGCAAATTCCGGCTTCTCTGGATCGTCAAGCTCCATCGAGCATCCCCCCAAAATTGGTACTCCTTAACATACACTGGCTGGTTCTTCGGCACTCGCGCCGTGTTGGGAAGCAACTCGGCTTTGTCGTTTCCGCCTCAGAGGATCGGCGTTCGGCTCAGATCGCGGGTATCCACCCCCGCTTCGAGTGCGCTGATCCTTGGTCCAGCCGATGGCCTGACGCCATCAACCCATGAAGGGTCCGCTACGCGAGCGTGCGGCCTTGAGGCTTCGCCTCTGCGGTGATTGCGGCCCTCGGCCGGACACATCGGGCGCCTGTCGCGCGGGGGATGGTCCCCCGCCTCCAGACAGGAGCCGGAACAATGTCCCTCAACGACGCTCACGCCTTCGCCTTCAGCCTCGCCACCACTCTCATGGTCGCCATCATCATCTTCCGGGCCGGCGACGGCAGTCTTTCGGTCGTCCCCGCCAACGAATACGACGGCGACACTGCCGCCATCATCCATGAATTCGATCCCTTCCAGCCCTGACGGAGGGAGCGGCCGGTCCGGCGAGCGGAACTTCCTAGCCGATTTCCGCTCCCGTGGCCGCTCATCTTCGGCTATGCTGCCGCTCGCGCCGCGGTGGTGGTGGTGGATGGCGCAACCGTCAGACCTTTTCCTCACGGAGACCACCACCATGATCTTCCTTGGCATCATCTTCAGCGTCGCGGCCATCGGCGTTCTCTGCTGGCTGCTGTTTACGCTTGCTATCTACGCGCTCCCGGCCTTCGCCGGCGTCACCGCGGGCATGTGGGCCTATGACACCGGCGCGGGCTGGCCGGGCGGCCTCGCGATCGGCCTGGTCGCGGCCGGGCTGATTTTCGGCGTCGGCCAATTGCTGCTTGCATTCGCACGCCCGCTCTGGCTGCGCGTCGCCATTGCGCTTGCCTTCGTAACCCCGGCGGCGATCGCGGGCTATCACGCAACCCATGGCATCGTGAAGCACACTATGCCGTCCGAGGGCTGGCAGATCGCCTTTTCGGTCGTCGGCGCGATCGCGGTCGGCATTGCGGCATTCCTGCGGATCGCAGCGATGGCCGCGCCCGAACCGGCCGGACGGGGGATGGCGCGGGGCTGACACCGTCACAGCCGTTGGAGCATGGCCAGCAAGCCGGCACGCTTGCCATCCTCGACGCCGGAGTTGGACAATACCGACCGTCAAGCAGATATCGCAATGTGAGGCCAGAGATAGCGCAAGGCCCGTTGAAGCGGCGCTGAACGGGTAGCCTGCCCGGCACAGCCACTCGATGACGCAGGCGCGGATGGCGTCGCACGAGCCTATGGCTGCGGGAAGCCCATCGCGATCATCGCCAGGACAGGTGGAACGTCATCACCGGCCGCGATCCGTTGCCAGGATTCCGGCGGCTGCACGGGGACGCCACGTTCTTCCTTGATCTTTCTGTCAGGTCGACCGCTCCAACACGGCCTCTTCAATGGGCTGATCTGGCCGGAGGCCGGCTTCGCCTCGATCGCCTATGCCGCAATGGCGCCGATCGACTTTCTTCCCCTGCCGGCTACGCCGTCATTCCTCGCGAAACAACAAAGTCGCCTGGCTGCCATCCTCCGCTGGCGCTGCGGCCCTGGCGGGTGCGGCGTCGATCGCCTCCGGCCAGTCGATCGCCATTGAGGCCGCAATGGTGCGGGCTCGAAACCTCAGATCAAGGAGAACTGACATGGCGACCATCGGCACCTTCAAGAAGTCCGGCAACAACGAATTCACCGGCGAAATCGTCACCCTCAGCGTCCAGGCCAAGGGCGTGCGCATCGTCCCCGAGACCCGGGCCACCGGCGAGAACGCCCCCAGCCACCGCGTCTTCGTCGGCCGCGCCGAGATCGGCGCCGCCTGGTCCAAGCGCTCCAACGAGGGCCGCGACTATCTGGGCCTCAAGCTCGACGATCCGAGCTTCACCGCTCCGATCTTCGCCAACCTCTTCGACGACGAGGACGGCGAGGGCTACAGCCTCATCTGGTCCCGCCCCAGCCGTCGCAACGGCGACTGAGGCGCCACGACGCCCCGCCCGGACGATCCGGGCGGGGTCTCTTTCGTTGCGGGGCGACCGAATCAGTCACAACGCCGATCGCCCCGAAGGATGCCGGTAAAGCGTTTTGTGTCTGGCCGCTCGTCCCTAGAACGACTAATATAGTCGTAGTTCTGGCGTGCGTATTCGTGTCGGTGGGAGGTGATCATGCATGATCACCGCCCGACAGACACGGGCCGCACGCGCGCTGCTTGGTTGGACGCAGGAGACGCTCGCTGAAAAGGCCCTGGTATCCCTGACCGCGTTGAAGCGCCTCGAGTCCGAGAGCGGCCTCAAGGTGTATGAGACGACGCGCGATCAGGTGCGCCGGGCGCTCGAGGCCAACGGCATCGTCTTCCTCAACTCCGAGCAAGGGGAAGGAGTGATGTTCGTTCGTGCGAAAATCGACAGCCGCAGATCACCCTGACATCCCGTTTGGCGCCTCGGCGATGCCTCCGGTGCATCGCGCGATGCACCAATGGCCTTCTCTGTGCCCGTCGAACGCCCGGTTAACAAATGGGGCGGGGGCGGGTATGGTAAGGCGCTGGGGGCTGACGTGATGCAAGTACAATTCCTCGATGAACCGCCGCAAAGCGCGGCGCTCACGACCTATGACCGCGAGCACATGAAGCTCTATATGCGGCTGCTCGACGCGGCGACCGATGGCGCCGACTGGCGCGAGGCCGTCACCATCCTGTTCGGCCTCGATCCGGACCGCGAGCCGGACCGCGCGCGCCATGTCCATGACACCCATCTCGCCCGCGCCCGCTGGATGACCGAGCATGGCTATCGCCTACTCGTCCGCGAGGGCCGTGCCCACTAGCCGGAATTGCGATGCCTCGGCTGCATCGCGCGTTGCCACCTTCGGGACTTCCGGCGGCCTCTGCAACCGGGGATGGTGCTCCTCCCGGTAGCCAACGCGCAGAGGACGCCCATGACCCCTGACATATCCCGGTGGCGGTCGACATCGACCTACGACTATCTCGACGAGCTCGCATCGCCGGATCTTGGCTGGGAATGGCTGCGGCGCAACGGCGACTATCAGCGTGATTATGCCGAGACCAGGCATTCGGCGTGCGATCTCCGGGAATTGACGAACCGGGTGCGGAAACGCTGGGGGCTGCAATTTCGTTGCCCGTCCATCGCTCAACGCCACTGAAGCGCCGGTCTTCTGGTGTCCGGAGGATGACACCAGCACCGTGCTGCTGGCCGCCGCGCCGTCCATCCTTCCGGCCGACGGCAATCTCTTTTCCGCCATCCGGGAGACCGCCGCCCGCGCCGACGAGCAGGGCGTTCATTTCCTGCACGACCCCGGAGACGGGCAGCTTCTTCATCTCCTGCGGCTGGCCGGCGTCGCAGCCGGCGAACCGCTCGCCGCGCTGATCCCGCTCGACCTTGACGGCCTCGACCGGCTCGAAGCCGTCCAGCGTCTGCTCAAGTCCCTGCTCGGTCGCGCCGTGCCCGCGGACACCCGGCTGACCAAGCAGCAACGCCGGCGCATCCGCCACATGCTGCAAGCGGTCGACGGACGCATGAACGGCGCGAGCTATCGCGAGATCGCTGGCGTCATTTACGGTGTGTCCCGCGTTGCATCCGATCCCTGGAAGTCCTCGGCGCTGCGCGACGCGACCATGGACCTTGTCAAGGACGCCTTCGCCATGATCGCCGGGGGCTATCGCGCGCTCCTTCGTCATCGCCGCCGATCGTGACCCGATGTCGGAAAGGGGGTGCGAATTTGGCGCGCCCTTCTCCGCACTCCCCCCTCGCGGCTCTCCTTCGCCACCGTGGCCTGCGTCCGCCGCTCACTGCCAGCGGCCTCAAGGAACCCACGGAGGCCCGATCATGTCGCCCAATCTCGCCGGCTTGCCGCCGCGCTTTCTCAGAACCCCCGAAGCCGCACGTTTCCTCGGCCTTTCCGGCCGGACGCTGGAAAAACATCGCACCTATGGCACCGGCCCGGCCTATCGCAAGCTCGGCGGCCGCGTCGTCTATGCGATCGAGGACCTCCAGGCCTGGGCCGATCGGGGCGCCGTCACCTCGACCTCCGATCCGCGTGGGTCTGTGCTGCCCGCCAAGCGCCACGACCCGATGCCGGCGGCCCCCGCCGGCCGCTCCCATCGCTGAGACGTCCGATCATGAAGCGGCGTCGCCTCATCACCTCGACCGAGCGGGCCAGGCTCGATCCCTTCATCGTTGCAACCGGCGACGCCAGTCCGCGCGATCAGCGCGATCTCATGGAACGGCCGTTCTTCTCGCTCGCCAAGGCCAAGCGCATCGCGCCGATCCTCTATGAGGCCGGCGGAGTCCGCGTCGAGGTCTTCGCCGTGCCCGAGCACGGCATGGCGACGATCTGGGACGCTGACATACTCATCTGGGCCGCCTCGCAGATCGTCGAGGCCGAGAATCTGGGGTTCAAGACCTCGCGCTTCCTGCGCTTCACGCCCTATCAGCTCCTGATGGCGATTGGCCGGGAAACCGGCCAGCGCGACTATAAGCTGCTGAAGGGCGCGCTCACCCGGCTGCAATCGACCGTCATCCGCACCACCATCCGGCAGGGCGAGCATTGGCGTCGCCACCAGTTCTCCTGGATCAACGAATGGGAGGAATGCGTGACGCGCGACGGGCGCGTCGAGGGCATGGAGTTCGTGCTGCCCGACTGGTTCTATCGCGGCGTCACCGACCGCTCGCTCGTGCTCACCATCGACCCCGCCTACTTCCGGCTGACGGGCGGCATCGAACGCTGGCTCTACCGTGTCGCCCGCAAGCACGCCGGCCGTCAGCCGCGGGGCTGGATATTCGAGTTCGCCCATCTCCATGAAAAGTCCGGCAGCCTCATGCGCGTCTCCGACTTCGCGCTCCAGCTCCGGCGCATCGTCCCGCGCCAGCCGCTGCCCGGCTATCGGCTGCACATCGAGCGCGAAGGCCGGCGCGAGCTGTTGCGCATCCTGCCGGCGAAATCATCCACAATACCTGTGGATGGTGCTGTGGACGCAGTCGGGACTTCGCACGCAAGCGGTATCGGGATTTCGCACGCGGGACCATCGGGACTTCGCACGCAGAGATCGCAGTTAAGCCTCTGGCCCGAAACGACGATTCCAAGCCTTAACTTAGAATCTAACAGAGAATCTAACTCTTATGTTGCGCGGAGCGATGTGGAAAACACCGTCGCTGCCGCCATCGACGGGCTCCTCCGAAAGACATCCGGGGCACGGCCAACCGGCAGTGAACCCGCTCACCCATCGCGACTCCCCCTCGGGCGCAGGCCGGGAGGGGCACGATGATCGTCGCGTTCCTCAACCAGAAGGGCGGCGTCGGCAAGACGACCCTGGCGCTGCATCTCGCGGGACAATGGGCGCGGCAGGGAAGGCGCGTCACCCTTATCGACGCCGATCCGCAGGGCTCGGCACTGGATTGGTCGCAGCAGCGGGCGCGCGAAGGCCTTCCACGCCTGTTCGGTGTCGTCGGCCTCGCCCGTGACACCCTGCACCGCGAGGCGCCAGAGCTGGCGCGCGATGCCGATCACATCGTCATCGACGGACCGCCCCGTGTCGCCTCGCTGATGCGCTCGGCGCTGCTCGCCGCCGACCTGGTGCTGATCCCCGTGCAACCGTCGCCCTTCGATGGCTGGGCTTCGGCCGAGATGCTCTCGCTCCTCCAGGAAGCGCGCATCTATCGCCCGCAGCTTGCCGCCCGCTTCGTTCTGAACCGCTGCGGCGCGCGCACCGTCATCGCCCGCGAGACGGCCGAGACGCTCGCCGATCATGATCCGCCGGTGCTGGCGGCGCGAATCGGTCAGCGCGTCGCTTTCGCCGATACCGCGCAATCCGGGCGGCTCGTCTTCGAGATCGACGAGGACAATCCGGCTACGCGCGAGATCGCGGCCATCGGCGCCGAGGTGGGGAGGCTCGCGCCATGAGCGGGCGCGCTCCGAAACGTGGTTTCGCTTCGCGCCCCGCCGATCCCGAACGCTGGATCAAGGCGTCGGATGCACCGTCGCCGCGCGACGCGGATGCCGCCGCCTTCACCGCCCGGCTGACGATCGACGTCACGCCCGAACTGCGCGGCCGGATCAAGATCGCGGCGTTCCGGCGCGGACAAACCGTCGCCGACATGCTCCGCGACCTGCTCGTTCGCGAATTCCCGCCAGACCAAGGAGACAAAGAATGACCGGCAGCGCGGACCCCCGCATGCGCGGCGGCCACTCGTCGGCCAGCCCCGCACCATTCACGACGCTCGTCGAGCTGATCTGGCAGGAGAAGAGGATCGAACACTGGATCCGATTCGGCCGCGAGACCTACGAGCAGATCCTCGACCGCCGGCGCCGTGTCGTCGGTTTTGCTCCGAACAGCCTCTTTGCCTTCGTCCGCTGGGCGTCCAACGACTACGGCACGATCATCTCGCGCATCGACATCGTGCGCGCCATCGACCGCGGCGAGCCCTATCAGACACTGCCTTTCGTGCGACCCGGCGGCGACATCCTCCTGAAGATCGAGGGATGGCCCAAGGTCGAGCGCGTGCTCCGGATTATCGATGCCATCGAGGCGCTCGGCATCGATCCGGCCGATGTTTCGCCGGACCACTGGCGGCACGTCCACAACCGCTTGGCCGCCGGTCATGAGCCGCGCGCCTACACCGCCCAGCACCATGGGGCCTTCCTCCTGCGCCGGAGGACCGCGCCATGAGCCGCTTCGGATATGTGCTGCTCACCTGTCTTATGACCATGGGCGTCGCCGCTTCGGCGCTCATCGAAACGCCGAAGAAGCTGATCTGGAACGCCTCGGCGAGTGCACCGATCGGGCTCTATTCGATCGAACCGGATGACCGGCTCGAGGTGACGGACCTGGTCGCCGTCGATGCGCCCGAGCCGCTGGCGCGCTTCCTCGCCAAGCGCGGTTACCTGCCCCCCGGTGTGCCGCTGATGAAGCGTATCGCCGGTCTGCCGGGACAACGGGTCTGCCGCTCGGGGCTCGCCATCACGGTCGACCGGATCGCAATGGGCAATGCGCTGGAGCGCGACCGGTGCGGCCGCGACCTGCCCGTCTGGCAGGGCTGCCGGCGCATCGCCGTCGGCGAGGTGTTCCTCATGAACTGGGAGATCCAGGACAGCCTCGACGGCCGCTATTTCGGCCCGCTTCCGATGAGCTCGATCATCGGCCGTGCGGTCCCGCTCTGGACCGATGAGGACGGCTCCGGCCGCTACGAGTGGCGCGCGCCAACCCGATGACTGACCCCTGATCGGCGTGCCGTTCGCGCCGAACCTGTTCACCCACCCCCGACGAAAGGAAACCACAATGTCGCAGATCGGTCGATTCACCCGCACCAAATCCGGCTATTCCGGGCGCATCCATACGCTCACGCTTGATGTCGAATTGGTGCTCGTTCCCGCCGAGCATTCCGACGCCGAGAACACGCCCGACTATCGCATCCATCTCGGCGATGCCGACGCACCGGAGGTCGGTCTGGAAGTTGGCGCCGCCTGGAAACGCACCGGCGAGAAGGCGGGCGACTATGTCTCGCTGCTCATCGACGATCCCGCCTTCCTGCAGCCGATCCGCGCCAACCTGTTCCAGTCCGGTGACGACAAGTCGGCCTGGTTGCTGCACTGGAACCGGCCGCCCAGACGCGGCGAGCGGGAGTGAGGTCATGCCGATCTTCCGCAGTCACGATGTCGCCGGGCGGCTTCGCGCCGCCCGGTGCATCACCTTCCTTCTCCTTTCCGGCCTCGCATTCGCCGTCGTGCCGCCGGCCGCCACGCTGGCGCAGATCGCGCCGCTGGAACGGCCGGCATCGGCCGACCCTCACGCCGCTCATGTCGCCGAAGCCTCGCAGCGCTTCGGCGTTCCGGCCGCATGGATTTGGGCGGTGATGCGCGCGGAGAGCGCGGGCGACGTGCGCGCAATCTCGTCCGCCGGCGCCATGGGCCTGATGCAGATCATGCCCGATACCTGGGCGGACTTGCGCGTCCGCCATCGGTTCGGCAGCGATCCTTACGACCCGCGCGACAACATCCTGGCGGGCGCGGCTTACTTACGCGAAATGCACGACCGCTACGGCTCGCCCGGCTTCCTCGCCGCCTACAATGCCGGCCCCGGCCGCTACGAGGAATATCTGGCGGGAGCGCGTTCCTTGCCGGCCGAAACCCGCGCCTATGTCGCCGCGCTCGCGCCTCTTATCGGCGGCGGGGATATCGCCGGTCCCGTCACCGTTGCCACCGCCGAGCCATTGTCCTGGACCCGTGCGCCGCTCTTCGTTGCCCGCGCGGATGCCACGCCGGCTGCCGGTTCTGTGCAGTCTGACGATCGTTCCCTTGACGCTTCGGATGCGCTTGGCGTGCGCAATGCTTCGGCCATCGCGCCGCAATCGAGCGGCCTGTTCGTCGCCCGGTCAAGCGCGGGAGAACCGTGATGACGGCGCTCTCCCGCAATCGCAGTCTGGCGTGGCGCGGCGCATCATGGAGGGTGCGGGGGTGGGAGGCAGGCAACACGACCGGACGATGGCGGGATAAAAGGCCGCGAGGTGCGGCTTGGTCCGGTCGTGGTTTTTCAAGGGCTTGCGCAGCGAATATGCGAGGTGCGCCGGATCGGCGAACCTCGCGTATTCGGCGTTTTCACAGGGATTTCCGTGCGTTGATGCGATGTGCGGTGCTCCGGCCATGAGCGGCGAGGACGATTTCCGCATCCGCCCTGGTCGCATCCGCTCCTCCGGCTCCCAGCGGGCGAGGCCCTTCATCGCCCAGGCGCTCGCCGCCGCCCAGAAGGCCGGCGGCCGCGTCTCGCGCTCGGGCAGGATCACATCCGGCAACCGCTCGCGCTTCGGGCGCGGCGTGCGCGCCAGCGTGCAGGCAAATCGTCTGCTGACCGGTCGCTCGCGCGGCGCGGTCATCAAGACCCGCGTCGTGCGCCACACGGCACGGTCCGCGCCGCTCGCCGCGCATCTCGGCTACCTCCGGCGCGAGGGCGTCACCCGGGACGGGGAGAAGGCCCGGCTGTTCGGTCCCGAGACCGACGACGCCGATCCCAGGGCCTTCGCCGAGCGCTGTGAGGACGACCGCCATCACTTCCGCTTCATCGTCTCGCCCGAAGACGCGGTGGAGATGTCCAATCTCAAGGCCTTCACCCGTGAGCTGATGGGCCAGATGGAGAAGGACCTCGGCACGAAGCTCGACTGGGTCGGCGTCGTTCACTGGAACACCGAGCATCCACATATCCATGTCATCGTGCGCGGCCGCGCTGATGATGGCCAGGACCTCGTCATCTCCCGCGACTACATCAAGGAGGGGATGCGCGCCCGCGCCCAGGATCTGATCACTCAGGAACTCGGACCGCGCACCGATCACGAAATCCGCCGGACGCTCGAACGCCAGATCGATACCGAGCGCTGGACACAGCTCGATCGCCAGCTCGCCCGCGACGGCTATCGCACCGGCGTCATCGACCTGGCGCCGCACCCCGATCGGCAACCCGACGAATTCCATGCGCTGAAGGTCGGCCGCCTGCGCAAGCTGGAATCTCTCGGGCTCGCCGACCAGATCGGTTCGAGCCAATGGGTGCTGTCCGAGAACGCTGAAGCTACGCTTCGCGAACTCGGCGAGCGCGGCGACATCATCAAGCGCATTCACCGCGGCCTGATGGAGCGGGGCATCGAGCGCAGTGCGTCGGCTTATGTGCTCGCCGGCGAGAGCCTCGACGATCCGGTCGTCGGCCGGCTGGTCGATCGCGGCCTCGAAGACGAATTGAAAGGCACCGCCTATGCCGTGGTCGACGGCGTCGATGGACGGACCCACCATATCAAACTCCCTGACCTCGACGCTGCCGGCGACAGTGTGCCGGGCTCGATCGTCGAACTGCGGAAGTTCGACGACGCGCAGGGGCGGCGGCGGGTGGCGCTCGCCGTGCGTTCCGATCTTTCCGTCGAACATCAGGTGACGGCGACCGGCGCCACCTGGCTTGACCGCCAGGCCATCGCCAGCGAGCCCGTCGCGCTCGGCGGAGGTGGATTCGGCGCCGAGGTCCGCGAGGCGATGAACGCCCGGGCGGAGCATCTGATCGAACAGCGTCTCGCCGAGCGGCGGGGCCGCAGCGTGATCTTCGCCCGTAACCTGATCGATACGCTGCGCCGCCGTGAGGTGGACGCGCTTGGTGAGAAGCTCGCTGTCGAGACCGGCCAGCCTTTCGGCCGATCGGGCACCGGCGAATATGTCGCCGGGACCTACCGGCAACGCTTCGCGCTTGCTTCCGGCCGGTTCGCCATGATCGACGACGGTCTCGGGTTTCAGCTCGTGCCCTGGTCGCCATCGCTGGAAAAGCAACTCGGCCGCCACGTCTCCGGCGTCGCGCGCAGCGACGGCGGTATCGACTGGAGCTTCGGCCGGAAGCGAGGACTTGGCCTTTAGCCGCAGTGAAATGGAGCCGCTCCAAACACGAGTGCGCCAGGAACTGTTCGGGTTTCGCCGTGCGAACTTGACCCTGATTCGTCTCTGGAATACGCTGATTAGCGAATGAGCGTATCGTGAAGGAAAAACATGAGTGACAAGATGGACACCTTCGGGCGCGCCATAAGCCAGGCGCGAAAGGCGCGCGGCTGGAGCCAGAAAGAGCTTGCCCAAAAAATTCTCCGGGAGGACGAGGAAGCCATCTCCCCGCAGTATCTCAACGACATCGAGCACGACCGGCGCAGCCCTTCATCTGATTGGATGGTCCAGCAATTCGCCGACGTGCTCGGTATCGAGGCGGACTGGCTCTATTACCTCGCCGGCAAGTTTCCGGCTGATCTGCGGGAACGGAAGCTCTCGCAACAGGAAGTCGCCAAAGCGATGGTCGCCTTTCGCGGCAAACCGAACAACAAGTGAGGCGGTAGCGGATGGTGAGGTACGTTCGTGATACGACAGGGCGTTTCTCCCAGCGTCCGCACTACAAGCCCGAAGAACTCGACCGTGAATGCGAGAACATCATCACGGGCTTCCTGAAGGGCAAATACGGGAAGGCCGAGTTCCCGGTCACGACCGACGATCTCACGCTCCTGATCGAACGTGACACGGACGATTTCGACCCCTATGCCGACTTGTCCGCATACGGCAATGATGTGGAGGGCGTGACGGAGTTCCAGCCCGGCCGGAAGCCGATCGTCCGCATTGCCGAGAACCTCTCCAACGACGAACGGCGCGAGAATCGGCTCCGCACGACCCTGACTCACGAATACGGGCATGTGCATTTTCATGCCTATCTCTGGGAAGTGGAGCCGCCCGGCACCGATCTGCTCCGGCGGAATCCGAACGCCAACAAACAGATTTGCAAGCGCGACACGATGCTGGAAGCCGTCCAGACTGATTGGATGGAATGGCAGGCGGGCCATGCCTGCGGCGCGCTCTTGATGCCGGTGTCCTATCTGCGCCGGGTCGTAGGCGCATATCAAGAAGCCAACGGGCTGTTCGGCGTCATCGGCACCGGCAGCGAACACGGCCAGGCTCTGATCTCGCGGGTCCAGGAAGCGTTTCAGGTGTCAGCGGACGCCGCGCGCGTGCGGCTCCTGCGGCTGAACATCCTGGGCGCGGCCTCCGCCGGTCCCTCCCTCTTCGACCACCTGTAAGTAGCGCCAGCAGCCGAAGACTCGGTCGCCCTTGTGCTCGGTTTCAAAACACGCTAATTAGCAGATATGCGGAACAGCGGTTCCGCGAGGCAACGGGCCAAAGGAGACCGGAACAATGAGCAAAGGGCCGAAGACCCATCATGTCGTCCCGAACCCGCACGGGGGATGGGACGTGAAACGCGGCGGCGCTGGACGCGCCAGCAGCCACCACGAAACCAAGCGCGAAGCCATCGAGAGCGGCCGATCCGTCAGCCGCAATCAGGGCACCGAGCTGCGCATCCACAATCAGGACGGCCGCATCGCCAGCAGCGACAGCCACGGCGGCGACCCGTTCCCGCCCAAGGGCTGATCCGGACGAAAGGACGAAGAAGATGACCGACAACCACAGACCCGACCGCAACCGCGACGACCACCATCACGGCGGTCACGACGCTCCCGACAACCACCATGAGAAGGACATCACCATCGTCGTAAACGGCCGCGAGAAGACCGTGACCGGCAAGGAACTCTCCTTCGCGCAGCTCGTCGCGCTCGCCTTCGACACGCCGCCGACGGGCGAGAACATCGTCTTCACCATCACCTACCGGCGCGGCCAAGGCGAGAAGCCCGAAGGATCGCTGGTCGAGGGCGAGACGGTGAAAATCAAGAAGGGCATGATCTTCAATGTCACAGCCACTGATAAGTCGTAGCCCGGACCTCGCCAGGCTGAAGGAGGACGGATACGAGGTGGAGGTCAGAGCCAACCACCTCGTTCTCCGCAATGTGCCCTACGTCAACAGCAAGCGCGAGGTGAAACGCGGACTGCTGGTCTCGACGCTCAATCTCGCCGGGCAGGTCACGACGAAGCCCGACACCCACGTCGCCCTGTTTGCGGGCGAGCATCCCTGCGACCGGCATGGACGCCCTCTGATGAAGATCGTCAACGGCAGCAGCCGTCAGAATCTCGGCGACGGCCTCGTGGTGGACCACTCCTTTTCGAGCAAGCCGGCCAGTGGGTATCAGGACTATCACCACAAGATGACCACCTACGCCGATATGTTGTCGAGCCACGCGGCAGCGATCGATCCGACAGCCACGGCGAAGACATTTCGGGTAGTCGAAGCCGAGGACCCCGATTCCGTATTCGAATATCTGGATACCGCCTCAAGCCGCGCGGGCATATACGCCGTGTCACAGAAGCTGGCCCTGCCCAAGGTGGCGATCATCGGCCTTGGCGGCACCGGTTCCTACGTTTTCGACCTGGTAGCGAAAACGCCGGTTCATGAGATCCATCTTTTCGACGGCGACCACCACCTCCAGCACAATGCGTTCCGCTCGCCCGGAGCCGCGACGCTTGCCGAACTGCGGGCCGCGCCGAAAAAGGTCCATTACTTCCGCGACCGCTATGCGCCGATGCGCCGGAACATCGTAGCGCACGATTTCCACATCGACGCCTCAAATGCGGACTGCCTCGACGGGATGGCATTCGTATTCCTTTGCGTCGATCGCGGCGATGCGAAGCGGCCGATCATTGAGAAGCTGGAGGCCCTGGGCATCCCCTTCGTCGATGTCGGCATGGGCATCGACCTCGTGGACGACAAGCTACAGGGCATCGTCAGGGTAACGACCAGCACCGAACGCATGAGGGCACATGTCCGCGACAAGAAGCGCATCGGCCTTTCCGCCGGCGCAGCCGATGACCTGTACGCCAAGAATATTCAAATTGCCGACCTGAACGCCCTGAATGCGGCGCTGGCAGTCATCAAGTGGAAGAAGCTGTTCGGCTTTTACCTCGATTTGGATGACGAGCACCACTGCACCTACACGCTCGACGGCAATATGCTCCTGAACGAGGACAAGCCATGAAACAGCCCATCGTCCTCGATACGGCATTTGTCACAAGCATCCCCGACAAGCTCGATGAGCGCACCCTCTACGTGTCGATGGAATACGCCACTGTCGCGCACAAGTGTTGCTGCGGTTGCGGCCTGGAAGTGGTCACGCCGCTCAGCCCGACCGACTGGAAACTGACCTATGATGGGATATCCGTGTCGCTCTATCCCTCTATCGGCAACTGGAGCTTCCCCTGCCGGTCACATTACTGGATCGACAAGAGCAGGGTTAGGTGGGCAGGCCAGATGACGGAAGAGCAGATTAACGCCGGTCGTGCGCAGGATCGAAGGGCCAAGGCAAAGTACTTCGCTCATACGGAACCGCCTTCAGACTCCGGAACAACGTCGGCCGTGACCTTGACGAAACGTAAGCAGCGTATCGGCTTGCGGAATTGGCTCATGAACTGGTGGAAACGTTAGGGTGCTATAGAGCCTAATAGTGACGGAGCTGGCTGTGAGTTAGACCGCCACGCCACTGAGAAACGCGAACGTAGGCTGCTCAGTCATCGTGAACCGTCCGAAAGCGGTCTATTCACGCTGTTCCCTGTATCTGCACGCCAGCGTACGACAGGCTTGTAATGACCCATCTCCGGGTCTTGAAATCAGCCGCCATCGCGGCCGACCTCTTCTCCAGAAGGAGAAGACCCTGTGTCCGCCACCAAGATTCTCTGGGGCCAGATCGTCGCCGTCTTCCTGATCGCGCTCACCACGACCTGGGCGGCGACGCAGTGGACGGCATGGCAGCTCGGTTTCCAGCCGCAGCTCGGTCAGCCGTGGTTCGAGCTGTTCGGCTGGCCAGTCTACTATCCGCCCGCTTTCTTCTGGTGGTGGTATTTCTACGACGCCTATGCGCCGGAGATTTTCGTCGAGGGCGCATTCATCGCCGCATCCGGCGGCTTCATCTCGATCGCAGTCGCGATCGGCATGTCGGTCTGGCGCGCCCGTGAGGCGAAGAACGTCGAAACCTACGGTTCGGCCCGATGGGCGCGGCCAGAAGAGGTGAAGGCAGCCGGACTCCTCGGACCCGACGGCGTCGTGCTCGGCAAGCTTGATCGCGGCTATCTGCGTCACGACGGGCCGGAGCATGTGCTTTGCTTCGCGCCGACCCGCTCCGGCAAGGGTGTCGGCCTGGTCGTGCCGTCACTGCTGACCTGGCCGGGCTCGGCGATCGTTCACGACATCAAGGGCGAGAACTGGCAGCTCACCGCCGGCTTTCGCGCGCGGCATGGTCGGGTGCTGTTGTTCGATCCGACCAATGCGAAATCTGCCGCCTACAATCCGCTGCTCGAGGTCCGTCGCGGCGAATGGGAGGTCCGCGACGTCCAGAACATCGCCGACATTCTGGTCGATCCCGAGGGCTCGCTGGAGAAGCGGAATCATTGGGAAAAGACCAGCCACGCACTTCTCGTTGGCGCGATCCTGCACGTGCTCTATGCCGAGCCCGACAAGACGCTGGCGGGCGTCGCCGCCTTCCTCTCGGACCCGAAGCGGCCGATCGAGTCGACGCTGGCCGCCATGATGAAAACGGCACACCTCGGCGACGCCGGTCCGCATCCGGTGATCGCCAGCGCGGCGCGCGAGCTGCTGAACAAGTCGGACAACGAGCGTTCCGGCGTGCTGTCCACCGCCATGTCGTTCCTCGGCCTGTACCGCGATCCCGTCGTCGCCGAGGTCACGCGCCGCTGCGATTGGCGCATCACTGACATCGTCGGTGGCGCGCAGCCGACCACGCTCTATCTCGTCGTGCCGCCTTCCGACATCAACCGCACGAAACCGCTCATCCGGCTGATCCTCAACCAGGTCGGCAGGCGATTGACCGAGGATCTGCAGGCCAAGGCCGGACGGCATCGATTGCTGCTGATGCTCGACGAGTTCCCCGCCCTGGGCCGCCTCGACTTCTTCGAGAGCGCGCTCGCCTTCATGGCGGGTTACGGCCTCAAAAGCTTCCTGATCGCGCAATCGCTGAACCAGATTGAGAAGGCCTACGGCCCGAACAACTCGATCCTCGACAACTGCCATGTTCGTGTCAGCTTCGCCACCAATGACGAGCGCACGGCAAAGCGCGTGTCCGACGCACTCGGCACGGCGACGGAAATGCGGGCGATGAAGAACTATGCCGGGCATCGTTTATCGCCCTGGCTCGGCCACCTGATGGTCTCGCGCTCGGAGACCGCACGGCCGCTGCTGACGCCCGGCGAGGTGATGCAGCTCCCGCCCGCCGACGAGATCGTCATGGTCGCGGGCACGCCACCCATCCGGGCGAAGAAAGCCCGCTACTATGAGGATGCGCGATTCCAGGAACGCATCCTGCCGCCACCGGCGCTGGAGAGGCCCAAGGCGGCCAAGGTCGACGATTGGAGCGCGCTGCCGCTGCCGCCGCGTCCCGAGATCGAGGAGACGCCGCCGCGTGACAGCCAGGACGACGACGATCCGACCGGATCGGAACGCCGGCATCAGCCCGAATTGAGCACGTCGAAGACGGTCGAGAGGAAAGAGCCGATCGACAACGAGTTCGCGCCCGATCCGGACGATGACATGGAGGACAATGCCGCGCGCGTCAGCCGGATCAACCAGCGCATGCGTCAGGTCGCCCGCCAGGCCTCGCTCGATCCCGGCGACGGCATCGAGATGTGAGACAACCATGAAGAAGCCTCCGAAGAAACAGCGCCTGTCGGTCTATCTCGATCCCGACGTCATGAAGAATCTCGCCGACTATGCCGCGCGGCGTGACCATTCCCGTTCGCTAATCGCCGAGGCCGCGATCGCCTCTTTCCTGTCGCCAGACGCCGCCGAGCGGCAAGAGGCCGCGACCACCAGACGCCTCGACCAACTCGACCGCCGGATCACCCGGATGGAACGCGACCTCGGCATTGCCGTCGAGACGCTCGCGGTCTTTGTCCGCTTCTGGCTGACGACCAATCCGCCGCTGCCGGAGCCGGCACAGGCGGCAGCCCGTGCCAAGGCCGGCGAGCGCTATGATGCCTTTGTGACCGCCCTCGGCCGTCGACTCGCCAAGGGCCCGAAGCTTCGGCAGGAGATTTCGGAGGATATCCCAGGGGCCATCGATTAGCGATGCTACGGCACGATCGAATGTGCCGACAAACTCCAGTGCGATCAAGCACGACGAGACCGCATGCCTGCAACCTTCTTAACATTTGGATCATCGATGAGCGCCTTGTACTGGCCTGTCTCACACCCCACCAGCGCGATCCTTCCACTCGCGTCGTGATGAATCCCCCACCCGTATGATTTGACCAACGGCGAGCCTCGCAAGCACGCATGCAGTTGCGAAAAGAAGACCTTCTTGAAAGCTGGAAGCTCGTCTCGTTTCACGCTCTTGCGGTGCGCCTCGACTGCGAGCAGCAGGTCGTCACTGGTCATTTGATAGGGCGACGCCGATAGCACCTCATACTGAATGGCGGCGACGGTCCCCGGCTTTTGCGGGACGGCCCCTATGGTCGCCGTACAATCGGGCGACGCGAGAATCAGCGTATTGAAATAATTCGTCGAGTGCACGCTCGGCATCCTCTCCCGTCAGACTCGCTCTTCAAGCGTCCTGATTCCCGCCGGAAAACTGGATTGAGCGTTCCAAATGATCACCTTCCAGATGTCGAGGGCATGAGCGGGACGCGCGCATCTCCCTCACCGTGCCAGGTTCTTGAGATCGACACCATAAATCGCAGCATGTCTCTGCGTGTACACCGAGCGCGGCTCGGCGATCTCGCCGCGCAAGGTTGCCGTCAGCATATCGAGCATGGTGTGCCAGCCCATGGCGGTTTGCGGCACAAAGCGATCAACGATCGGAACGTGCTTGAAGGTCAGCACGACGTTGTTTCCCTGAGACCCGAGTTCGAACGTCAGATAGGATTCAGGATAGGCTGAGACCGCGTCCGGCCCATCATTGGGATCGAAAACATTCCAACTGTAGATGAGCTTTTTCGGCGGCTGCCATTGGGTGACCGTGCCGCGAATATGCCCGCCCATAATGCGCACCGCACCACCCCGCCGAGGCTCGATGTTGCTGTCTTCCCCAAACCAGGTTGGCATGAGCTTCGTGTCCGTCAGGTGCGCCCAGACCTTTTCAACCGGACCGGGCAACGTACGCCTGAAGGTCAGGCATGGCACGCTTGAGACTTCGCCTTTGCTATTCATCCCTCTTCTCCTTCTCCGGGCCGGCTCTCCCGGCGCGGGTCATTCCTGAGCGCTGCCTCCAGCGCATCGAACTTGCCCGCCCAGAACCGCCTGAGTTGGTCGACCCAGTTCGCCAACTCATCGACGCCTTCTTTGTCCAGCGCATAGATTCGCCTCTGCCCCTCTGCGCGCACGCACACAAGCTTCGCGGCGCGCAGAGTCTTGAGGTGCTGCGAGATTGCGGGCGCAGTGATCTCGAACTGAGCAGCGATTTCCCCGGACGACAGCGGCCCATGCGCCAACGTCTCGACAATCCGGCGACGTGTGGGATCCGCGAGCACGGTGAGGCTGTTCATTGGGCAATATTGTAGCTTTGACTTAATTAAGTCAATACGACAGTATACAGGTCTTGGCTGCGGCCTTCTGGCAGTCGGGTGGTCGCGGCCGGCTTACCGACACGAACTTATGCGAAGATGCCTTTGCCGCCGCGCTCGGCCGGCGGCTCGCCAAGGGGCCAAGGCTTCGGCAGGAAATCTCCGAGGACATTCCGGCCGACGCGAGCAACAAATAGGCGCGATCAACGCTGCTTGCGAATCATCAGCTGCTCCGCCGTTTCCCTGTCTTTGCACGCTACACTACGACGACCACATCGCGCTTGTTGCGCCGCTCGATTTTCTGCCTCTTCTACTCATCCCCAATCCAGGGCCGCTCCCGAGCGGTCCCGCAAGAGAACGGGGACAACGTGGCGGTTTCTCAGGCAAAATCCGAAGCGCTATTGCGAGGTGCGCGCATGCTCCGCACTGCGCTCGGTTCCGCCATAGCCGGCTTCCTGGAAGACCCGTCGATCGTCGAGGTGATGCTCAACCCCGACGGGCGGCTCTGGATCGACCGTCTTTCCGAAGGGCTCGCTGATACGGGGGAGTGGCTGTCGCCGGCCGATGGCGAGCGCATCGTCCGGCTCGTTGCCCACCATGTCGGCGCCGAGGTCCATCCAGGCGCACCGCGCGTTTCGGCCGAACTGCCCGAGACGGGGGAACGGTTCGAGGGGCTTCTCCCTCCGGTAGTCGCCGCGCCCGCCTTTGCCATCCGCAAGCCCGCCGTCGCGGTGTTCACGCTCGATGATTATGTGCGCTCAGGCATCATGGCCGCCGATCAGGCTGCGATCTTGCGCAGGGCCGTCGGCGAACGCCGGAACATTCTGGTCGCTGGCGGCACCTCGACCGGCAAGACGACACTCACGAACGCATTGCTGGCGGAGGTGTCGAAGACGTCCGACCGGGTGGTGCTGATCGAGGACACCCGTGAACTGCAATGCGCCGCGCCGAACCTCGTGGCGCTGCGTACCAAGGATGGCGTCGCTTCGCTCTCCGATCTCGTGCGCTCGTCGCTGCGCCTGCGCCCCGACCGCATCCCGATCGGCGAGGTGCGTGGGAGCGAGGCGCTGGATCTCCTCAAAGCCTGGGGCACCGGCCATCCGGGCGGGATCGGCACCATTCATGCCGGCAGCGCCATCGGCGCACTGCGCCGGCTCGAGCAGCTCATCCAGGAAGCCGTCATCACCGTTCCCAGAGCGCTGATTGCCGAGACTATCGATCTCGTGGCCGTCCTCGCCGGCCGCGGCTCATCCCGCCGCCTCGCCGAACTCGCCCGCGTCGATGGGCTCGATGCGCATGGCGATTACCGCGTCACCCACGCAGTCCAAGCCACAGGAGATCCCACATGATCCACTGCCCTTCGCGTATCCGCCGTCGCATCGCGACGGCGGTCTCCGTCGCCTTCCTCAGCATGATGCTGGCGCCGGCCGCCCATGCCTCCGGTTCGTCTATGCCATGGGAGGCGCCGCTCCAGTCGATCCTTCAGTCGATCGAGGGGCCGGTCGCCAAGATCATCGCGGTCATCATCATCATCGTCACCGGCCTGACGCTGGCCTTCGGGGACACCTCGGGCGGCTTCCGCAGGCTGATCCAGATCGTGTTCGGCTTGTCGATCGCGTTTGCGGCCAGCTCGTTCTTCCTCTCCTTCTTCTCCTTCGGCGGCGGGGCGCTCGTCTGATGGACGAGGTCCCCGGATTCTCCGTCCCGGTCCACCGGGCGCTGACCGAGCCCATTTTGCTCGGAGGCGCCCCGCGCTCGATCGCCATCCTGAACGGGACGCTGGCAGCAGCCCTCGGCCTCGGCCTGCGACTGTGGCTGGTCGGGATCGGCCTCTGGGCCGTCGGCCATTTCGCTGCGGTTTGGGCGGCCAAACGCGATCCGGCGTTCGTCGACGTGGTGCGCCGGCACCTTCGCATCCCCGGCCATCTGAGCGTGTGAGACCGACCCATGATGAACCTCGCAGAATATCGCCGCACCGCCGCCCGTCTTGCCGACTTTCTGCCCTGGGCCGCGCTCGTGGGTGAAGGCGTCATCCTCAACAAGGACGGCAGCTTCCAGCGCACGGCGCGCTTTCGTGGTCCCGATCTCGATAGCGCCGTCCCCGCCGAGCTGGTCGCCGTGGCCGGGCGGCTCAACAACGCGTTTCGCCGCCTGGGCTCGGGCTGGGCGATCTTCGTCGAAGCTGAGCGCCATCCCGTTGGCGCTTACCCGGCAAGCCGCTTTCCCGATCCCGCATCGGCGCTGGTCGACGCCGAGCGCAAGGCCGCCTTCGAAGAGGACGGCGCGCATTTCGAGTCGAGCTACTTCCTGACCTTCGTCTATCTCCCA
The DNA here is from genome assembly GCA_039808885.1 of Dongiaceae bacterium. GTDB lineage: Bacteria > Pseudomonadota > Alphaproteobacteria > Dongiales > Dongiaceae > Dongia_A. Next base: position 129,295 of record JBDHTX010000009.1, read on the forward strand.
CCAGCCGAGGACGCCGCGCGCGCCGAGGCCTGGCTCTACGAGGGGCGCGAGCAGACCGGCGCCGACGCGCACGAGGTTCTGCGCGGCTTCGTCGATCGCACCGACCGCATCCTTCAGCTCATCGAGGGCTTCATGGCCGAGTGCGCCTGGCTCGACGACGCCGAAACCCTGACCTACCTCCATGCCTGCGTCTCTTGCCGGCGCCATCGAGTGCGCGTCCCCGAAATTCCGATGTATCTCGACGCGCTGCTGGCGGATCAGCCGCTCACCGGCGGCCTCGAGCCGCGTCTCGGCAGCGCACACCTGCGGGTGCTGACGATCGTCGGCTTCCCGACGGCAACGACGCCCGGCATCCTGGACGAACTCAACCGGCTCGCCTTTTCCTATCGCTGGTCGACGCGCGCCGTCCTGCTCGACAAGACCGACGCCACCAGACTGCTCACAAGAATCCGGCGGCAGTGGTTCGCCAAGCGCAAGTCGATCGCCGCCATTCTCAAGGAGGTGATGACTAACGAGGCCTCGGTCCTGGTCGACACCGATGCGGCGAACAAGGCCGCTGACGCCGATCTCGCGCTGCAGGAGCTCGGGCAGGATTTCGCGGGGCAAGCCTATGTGACGGCGACCATCACCGTCTGGGACGACGATCCCCGGATCGCCGCCGAGAAGCTGCGCCTCGTCGAGAAGGTCATCCAGGGCCGCGACTTCACGGCGATGCCGGAGACGATCAATGCCGTCGATGCCTGGCTCGGCTCGCTGCCCGGCCACGTCTACGCCAATGTTCGCCAGCCGCCGATCTCGACGCTCAACCTCGCCCACATGATCCCCCTGTCGGCGGTGTGGGCAGGGCCGGAACGGGACGAGCACTTCGCTGCTCCCCCCTTGCTCTTCGGCAAGACCGAGGGCTCGACCCCGTTCCGGTTTTCCCTTCACGTCGGCGATGTCGGCCACACCCTCGTCGTTGGCCCGACCGGCGCCGGCAAATCGGTTCTGCTGGCGCTGATGGCGCTTCAGTTCCGCCGCTACGCGGGAAGTCAGGTCTTCGCCTTCGACTTCGGCGGTTCGATCCGCGCCGCGGCGCTTGGCATGGGCGGCGACTGGCACGATCTTGGCGGCGGGCTGACCGAAGGCGCGGAGACGTCCGTCTCGCTGCAGCCGCTCGCGCGCATCCATGACGTGCCGGAGCGCGCTTGGGCGGCCGACTGGATCGTCGCGATCCTGATGCGCGAGGGCATCGTCATCACCCCGGATGTCAAGGAGCATCTCTGGTCGGCGCTGACCTCGCTCGCCAGCGCGCCGGTCGGCGAGCGGACGATCACGGGGCTCGCCGTGCTGCTGCAATCGAACGATTTGAAGCAGGCGCTCAGGCCCTATAGCGTCGGCGGCGCCTACGGCCGGCTGCTCGACGCGGAATCCGAACATCTCGGCAGCGCCTCGGTACAGGCGTTCGAGACCGAGGGGCTGATCGGCACGGGTGCCGCGCCGGCCCTGCTCGCCTATCTCTTCCACCGCATCGAGGACCGTCTCGACGGCAGCCCCACGCTGCTGATCGTGGATGAAGGCTGGCTCGCCCTTGATGACGAGGGCTTTGCCGGCCAGCTCCGCGAGTGGCTGAAGACGCTGCGCAAGAAGAACGCTTCCGTCGTCTTCGCCACGCAATCGCTCTCCGACATCGACGGCTCGGCGATCGCGCCGGCGATCATCGAGAGCTGCCAGACCCGGCTGCTGCTGCCGAACGAGAGGGCGATCGAGCCGCAGATCGCGGCCATCTATCGCCGCTTCGGCCTTAACGACCGGCAGATCGAGATTCTCGCCCGCGCGATGCCCAAGCGCGACTATTACTGCCAGTCCCGCCGCGGCAACCGGCTGTTCGAGCTGGGCCTGAGCGAGGTCGCGCTCGCGCTCTGCGCCGCGTCATCCAAGACCGACCAGGCCGCCATCGCGCGCATCCTCGAGAGCGAAGGCCGCGACGGCTTCCTCGCCGCGTGGCTGCGCCACCGCGACGTCGCCTGGGCCGCCGACCTCATTCCCGACCTCACCAACCTGGAGATCAAGCCATGATTATCCGTCGATCCCGCGCGGCGCTTCTCGCCGCGACCATCTTTGCGCTGCCCGTCGCCGTCTCTCCCCTGTTCGTGCAGCCAGCGGCGGCCGCCTGGATCGTCTACGACCCGACCAACTATGCGCAGAACGTGCTGCAGGCGGCGCGGGCGCTGGAGCAGATCAACAACCAGATCACTTCGCTTCAGAACGAGGCGCAGATGCTGATCAATCAGGCGCGCAACCTTGCCAACCTGCCTTACTCGTCGCTCCAGCAGCTCCAGCAATCGGTGCAACGCACCCAGCAGCTCCTGAATCAGGCGCAGAACATCGCCTTCGACGTCCAGCAGATCGACCAGGCGTTCCAATCGACCTACGGCAGCGCCTCGCTCACGGCTTCGGACCAGCAACTCGTCACCCAGGCGCGCGAGCGCTGGCAGAATACCGTCGCCGGGCTTCAGGATGCGATGCGTGTCCAGGCGAGCGTCGTCGGCAATATCGACACCAACCGCGCGCAGATGTCGGCGCTCGTCGGCCAGAGCCAGAATGCTGCCGGCGCGCTGCAGGCAACCCAGGCCGGCAACCAGCTTCTCGCACTCCAGGCGCAGCAGCTCGCCGACCTGACCGCGGTGGTCGCCGCCAATGGCCGGGCGCAGGCGCTCTCCGAAGCCGAGCGTGCCGCAGCCGTCGAACAGGGCCGCGAGCAGCGCCGGCGGTTCCTGACGCCGGGCATCGGCTATCAGCCCGGCAATGCCCGGATGTTCCAGAACGGCAATTGAGGGCCAGTCATGGACGGCAAGATGCTGGCCCGCCTCGGCGCCATCGTGTTCGTCGCGGTTGCGATCACCGCGACGGCGATCGAGCTGACCCGCAAGGAGGAAGAGCCGGCCGCCCGGTCTGAGAGACCGGCCGTGACATCCTCGGCCGATCCGCTCCGCGACGAATTGAGGCGCTGTCAGCGCCTCGGCGAGGCGGGAACGCGCGATCCCGCATGCCTGCGCGCCTGGGCGGACAACCGCGAGCGCTTTCTCACACCCGGCTCATCGCCCGCCGTCCCGCCGTCGGCATCACCTTCAGAGACGCGATAGGCATCATGGGCGGGACCGGCGTCATCGACCATTTCCTCGAGGTCTTCACCCGCTACATCGACAGCGGGTTTGGTCTGCTTGGATCCGAGGTCGCGTTCATCGCGACCACGCTGATCGTCATTGACGTGACGCTGGCCGCGCTGTTCTGGAGCTGGGGCGCCGACGACGACATCATCGCCCGCCTCGTCAAGAAGACCCTGTTCGTCGGCGTCTTCGCCTACATCATCTCCAACTGGAACAATCTCGCCCGCATCGTCTTCGAGAGCTTCGCCGGCCTCGGCCTGAAAGCCTCGGGCACCGGCTTCTCGACCGCCGATCTCCTGCGTCCCGGCAGGGTGGCGCAGACCGGCCTCGATGCCGGCCGGCCGCTGCTCGACTCGATCTCCGACCTGATGGGCTACTGGTCGTTCTTCGAGAACTTCATCCAGATCGCCTGCATGTTCCTCGCCTGGGCGCTGGTGCTGCTCGCCTTCTTCATCCTCGCCGTCCAGCTTTTCGTCACGCTCATCGAGTTCAAGCTGACGACGCTCGCCGGCTTCGTGCTCATTCCCTTCGGGCTCTTCGGCAAGTCGGCCTTCATGGCCGAACGGGTGCTCGGCAACATCATCTCGTCTGGCATCAAGGTTCTCGTGCTCGCCGTCATCATCGGCATCGGCTCCACACTCTTCTCCGAGTTCACAGCAGGCTTCGGCGGCGCGACCCCGACCATTGATGAAGCGATGGCGATCGTGCTCGCCGCGCTGTCGCTGCTCGGCCTCGGTATTTTCGGCCCCGGCATCGCCAATGGTCTTGTCTCCGGCGGCCCGCAGCTCGGCGCGGGCGCCGCCGTCGGAGCCGGCCTCGCCGCCGGCGGTGCCATGGTGGCGGCAGGAGCGGCAGGCGGTATGGCGCTTCGCGGAGGCGCGGCCGCCCTGTCCGGTGGAGCCGCCGCCGCGCGGGGCGGGGCCACGCTCGCGGGCGGCGCATCGACCGCCTACAGCCTCGGCGCCGCTGGCCAGACGGGCATAGCGAGTGTGGCTTCCGGCCTTGGCGCCGTTGCCCACGCGGCGGGCGGCGCAGCCATATCGCCCCTTCGCCGAGCAGCAACGCGCGCCTCCCAAGCCGTGAAATCGAGCTTCGCCGAGGGTGGCAAGTCCGCCCTCGAATTCACGGGCGGCACTTCCACCATGGGCACGATCGGCGGGGGAGCGGCCGAGCCGCCCGCACGAGTTGACGGTCCGCCGGACTGGGCCAGGCGGATGAAGCGCTCCCAGACCATGAGTCACGGCGTTTCCGCCGCCGCGCACGCCGTCCGCGCCGGCGACAGCCATGGCTCGGGCTCTTCCATCAATCTTTCCGAAAGTGATCGCTGATGTTCAAACGACCATCCACCCATTACGGCAGGACGCCCGCAGCGGAAACGCCCTACCAGAAGGCCGCGCAGGTGTGGGACGAGCGCGTCGGTTCGGCGCGCGTCCAGGCGAGGAACTGGCGGCTGATGGCGTTCGGCTGCCTGATCCTCTCGGCCGGATTTGCCGCAGCCCTCGTCTGGCAATCGGGGCGCGGCACCATCGTCCCCTGGGTGGTGCAGGTCGACAATCTCGGCCAGGCGCAGGCGGTGGCCCCGGCGGTTGCAGACTATCGTCCAACCGATCCCCAGATCGCCTGGCACCTTGCCCGCTTCATCGAACAGGTCCGCTCGATTCCCGCCGACGCGATCGTCGTCCGGCAGAACTGGCTCCGCGCCTACGACTTCACGACCGACCGGGGCGCGATGGCGCTCAACGATTACGCCCGCTCGAACGATCCCTTCACCAGGATCGGCAAGAGCCAAGTCGCCGTCGACGTCTCCAGCGTTATCCGGGCATCGCCCGAATCTTTCCGCGTCGCCTGGACCGAGCGCCGTTATCAGGACGGCTCGCTCGCCGAGACCTCGCGCTGGACCGCCATCCTCACCGTCGTCGTGCAGCCGCCGCGCGACACCGAGAAACTCCGGGCCAACCCGCTCGGCATCTATGTCAACGCCATCAACTGGTCACGGGAGCTTGGGCAATGAAGCCGCATTTCCACAAAGCCGGAAACACGGCTTTCCCCGCAATCGTAGTTCCGCCCTTGCGCAGATCCGTGCTGCCGCTTCTGCTGCTTTGCACGACCGCACTCGCCGGTTGCGCGACGACGCACAGGCCGCCCGAGATTTCCTATGATGACGCAGCACCGGCGACGCTGCGCACCGATCCGCCCGCGCCGGTGCAGGTGGTGGAACTGCCGAAGCCCTTGCCGTTGCCGGGGCAGATGAAGCCGGTGGATGAGGCGCGGCGCACGCCCGAGCCGGCCGATCCCGCCGCGCGGGTCAATCAGGCGAATGCGGCCGCGCGCGTGCAGCCGGTGCGCGACGGCTTCATCAACGCGATGCAGGTCTATCCCTTCACGGGAGGAGCGCTCTATCAGGTCTATACCGCCGTCGGCCAGATCACCGATATTGCGCTCCAGCCCGGCGAGCAGCTCGTTGGCTCCGGTCCCGTCGCCGCCGGCGACACCGTGCGCTGGATCATTGGCGATACGACAAGCGGATCGGGCGCGACGAAGCAGATCCACATCCTTGTGAAGCCGACACGCGCCGACCTCACCACCAATCTCGTCATCAACACCGACCGGCGCACCTACCATATGGAACTGCGCTCAACGGAGCGGACCTACATGGCCTCGGTCTCCTGGCAATATCCGCAGGACCAGCTCATTGCGCTGCGCCGGCAGAATGCCGAAGCCCAGGCTGCCCAGCCCGTCGCGACCGGCGTCGATCTCGCCAACATCAATTTCCGCTATGCGGTCGAAGGCGACCGGGCGCCGTGGCGACCGTTGCGCGCCTATGACGACGGCCGGCAGGTCTTCATCGAGTTCCCGCGCGGGATCGGCCAGGGCGAGATGCCGCCGCTGTTCGTCGTCGGGCCGGAGGGCAATAGCTCGGAATTGGTGAATTACCGCGTGCGCGGCAATTACATGATCGTCGACCGGCTGTTCGCCGCCGCCGAACTGCGGTTCGGCGCCGGCAGTTCCCAGAAGCGCGTCCGCATCGTGCGCACCGATGGGAGGCCCGCGTCGTGAGTGACAATGATCCCCGGAAAGAGGAAGGGTCGGAGACCGACGAGGCTCGGCCGCTGACCGGCGAGCCCGCGGGGCCGCCTGCCATGCGTCTGCGCGCCGAGCCGCCGCGCGTCACGCGGTTGTCGCCAAAGGTGCTGGCGGGAATCGGCCTCATCGCCTGCGCCGGGATCGGCGGCGCGCTGATCTACGCGCTCCAGACCCGCGACGGCGGTAGCCAAGCGCAGGAGCTCTACTCGACCGAGAACCGCACGACGGCGGATGGCCTCGCCGGGCTGCCGCGCGACTATACCGGTCCGATCCTGGGACAACCGCTCCCCGGCGATCTCGGCCGCCCGATCCTCGACGCACAGAACCGCGGCCAGACCGTCCCGGTGCCCGGAACGGCAGCGCCGGCCCCCGGCATCAGCGCCGAAGAGCGGCGCCGACTCCAGGAGATCGAGACCGCCCGCACGAGCCGGCTGTTCGTAGCGACCGAGACCCGCCCGCCTTCAGCCGCCAATCCCGATCCCCCATCGTCCAATCAGCCGGTCCTGCCGGACCTCGCGAGTCTGGGCCTGGCGCCGCAGCCGGCGACGCCCTCGGCGCAGGAGCGGCAGCTCGCCTTCCTCAATGCGGCCGTCGACCGCCGCACCGTCTCGCCCGACCGCATCGCCGCGCCTGCGTCTCCCTATGTGCTCCAGGCGGGCGCCGTCATCCCGGCGGCGTTGATCACCGGCATCCGCTCCGATCTGCCGGGCCAGATCACCGCGCAGGTGACGGAGAACGTCTATGACAGCCCGACCGGCCGGCTGCTGCTCGTGCCCCAAGGCACCCGACTGATCGGCCAGTACGACAATGGCGTCGGTTTCGGCCAAAGGCGCGTGCTCCTCGTCTGGAACCGCCTCATCATGCCGAACGGCCGCTCAATCGTGATCGAGCGCTTGTCCGGTGCGGACGCTGAAGGCTATGCCGGCCTCGAGGACGGCGTCGACTATCATTGGTGGGACATCGCCAAGGCGGCCGCGCTCTCGACCCTGCTCGGCATCGGTGCAGAACTGGCCGCCGACGACAATGATCGCCTCATCAGCGCCATTCGCGGCGGTGCGCAGGACACGATCAACGACGCCGGCCAGCAGATCGTTCGGCGCCAGCTCAACGTGGCGCCGACGCTGACCATCCGGCCCGGCTTTCCCGTCCGCGTCATCGTTACGCGCGACCTTGTCCTCGAACCCTATGGCGGATGATCCATGGCGAAGCTGAAACTCGGCCCCATCGCCGACGACCGACCCGTCAAACTCACTGTCGAGCTTCCCGCCCCGGTGCATCGCGACCTCGTCGCCTATGCCGAGGTCCTGGGCCGGGAGACGGGCCAGCCTGTCGGCGAGCCGGCCAAGCTGATCGCCCCGATGGTGGAACGCTTCATGGCGACCGATCGCGCATTCGCAAAGGCGCGGCGGAACCCTCAGTCGCCATTGTCCAGCAAGGGATAGCGCTCTTCGAGCAGCTTGAGGAAGTGCGCCAGCGCCGGATTGTCGTTGTCGCCTTGCCAGTAGGCGGCATAGCTGATCCGGCTCGGGCCGTTGCCGTCGCGCGCCTCGCGATAGACCACGCCCGCATAGCTGGCGCCAATGCATGCCTCGCACATCAGGCTGACGCCGAATCCCGCGCCGACCAGGCTCTTGATGTTCTCGCGGCTGATGTCATGGCTGATGACCTTCGGCCGCTCGCCGGGCGCGGCGAGCTTCGCCAGAAGGATGTCCTGAATCTCATGCCCCGGATCACGGTGGCTGAGGAGGAAGGTCTCGTCCTTGAGATCCGTCCAGTAGACGATGTAGTTGCTCGCCAGCCGGTGGCCTTCGGGCAGCGCAACCATGACGCGCTCGCTCCACAGCGGCATGGCCTTCACATTGCGTGCGGTCGGCTCTCCGGTGACGATCGCGACGTCGAGCGTGCCGCGCTCCAGGCCGGCGAACAGGCTCCGCCGCGTTCCCTCGATCGTCTGAATGTCCACTTTCGGAAAGCGGGCTGCATATTCGATCAGGCTGGCGCGCAGATTTCCGGCCGACAGCGAGGTGTAAAACCCGACGGTGAGCTGGCCGGATTCGCCCTTGCCCATGTCTTTGGCGGTCGCCTCCATATGGTCGACGGTTTCGATAAGGTGGCGGGAGGTGCGCAGCACTTCGGCGCCGGCGGTCGTCAGGCGCACACCGCCGCTGGTTCGCTCGAATATCTTGACGCCCAGTCGGTCTTCCATCTGGCGAATGCAGCGGCTCAGCGTCGATTGTTTGACACCAAGTTCCTCAGCCGCGCGCCTGAAGCTCTGGAAATGAGCAGCAGCGACCGCATAGCGCAAATGTCTCAGTTCGATACCCGTTGCCAGTGATCGGAACTCCTCCTGCGCTTCCGGCCCCGCCCCAGTCTGGCGTCACCGGGAGACTTTATGTCCGGCTGATGGGCGACCATTTTCAATGGTATGCCGTTGATACGCCGCAATTGTGGCCGTCCGAACCGTGCAACCGATTCGGATCATCAGACGCTAACAGGAGTATAGTCCGATGAGCTTTGAAACGCTAATGAGAAGCATGCGCATATCCGGCGTCCGGCGGCTGGTTCCCTTGGCAGTGGACCGCCGTCAGCGCGCTACAGCATCCGGCGACTTTCGTCCGCTTGCCTAGACTGCGCCTAGATCACAACTGACAGAGGCCGCTCTAAGCAAAAACGGCCCGAGGGGCCGTTCTCAAACGCTTGATTTTCTTGAAGAAACTGGAGCGGGCGATGAGATTCGAACTCACGACCCCAACCTTGGCAAGGTTGTGCTCTACCCCTGAGCTACGCCCGCGCTCCGTTCGGTGGGCGGCGCGCATCATAGCGATGCGTTTGTCTTTTGCAAGTGTATGATTTCAAATCATTCC